>JAFXTS010000004.1 GCA_017535665.1 Bacteroidales bacterium
AAAACAACATACCACTCGTTCTTTGACCGACAGAACACCCCGAAAGCGCTTACGATTCTGTACACGCTGACAGCGAGGTCGCCTATAATAAACTGATTTGTTGACACTTGCGGAACAAGATTAGAATATCGTTTTCCGCTCCAAAAAGCACCCTCTATCGGGTGCTTTTTTTTGTTGGCGCTTGCAAAACCGATATTTTTTCGTATTTTCGCCGATGGATTTTTATGTAATCAATGACCTATACCGACCTTTTCATCGACTTCGATGACACCCTGTACGACACCCGCGGCAACGCCATCATCGCCCTGCAGGAGACCTTCGACACTTTCCAGCTCGGACGCTGGTTTGCTGACCCGCAGGTGTTCTACGATGCCTACTGGGCAGCCAATATCGACCTGTGGTCACGGTACTCCAAAGGCGAAATCACCCGCGACTACCTGATCGTGGAACGCTTCCGGCGACCGCTGAGCGTGGGGAAAGGACTGGATGTGACAGAGACGCTATGTCTGGAAATGAGCGACCGCTTCCTCGACTTCTGCGCCACAAAACCCGGACTGGTAGAGGGCGCCCGCGAACTGATGGACTACCTCCGCAAACGCGGCTACCGGATGCACATGACCAGCAACGGTTTCCACGAAGTGCAATACAAGAAGTTGGAGGCATGCGGACTGAAAGAGCATTTCGACACCATCGTCCTCAGCGAGGATGCCGGAGCCAACAAACCATCGCAACAATTCTTCGACTATGCGTTCCAGCTGACGCACGCCCACCGCGAAACCACCCTGATGATAGGCGACAACCTTCAAACCGACATCCTCGGAGCCCAGAAGGCCGGACTCGACACCCTGCTCTTCAACCGCTGGAGCGCGGATACCAACGAATGCCCACAGCCACCCACCTTCATCGTGAATAACCTAAAAGACATTATGAAAATACTGTGACAGAGCGTTTTCGCTGAAACGATAGGTTTCTCCCCTACCCTTCCATGTAAATATCGATCAGCCCCTCGGGAGCATTCACCCGCAGGATGCGCTTCTCACGGTCCACCTCCTCGAAAATATCGTCCACCGCAGGTATCAGAATCTCCTTGCCGTCGCAATCCACCTGCATGATGGGCTGGTTGCTGATGTCGATAAAGTCTTTGCAGATGCCAATATCGCCCTTTATCTTATCAATTACCTGAAAACCAATTACTTCGTGGTAGTAAAATTTGTTACCTGTCAATGGCGGTAGCTCGGTGATGGGAAGATACATCTCCATTTTCACCAGCGACTTGGCCTCCTCGCCATCCACATCGGCGAATTTCACCACGGCATTGTTGCCGCCCCGTAGCTCGATGCTGTCGATCATATAGGGGATGTACTCGTCGCCCTCCAGCAGGAAAACCGCACGCAGGTTGGTGTACTTTTCCGGCTCGTCGGTGTCGAGAAAAGCCGTCAGTTCCCCTTTGTAGCCAAAGGGCTTGGTGATAAGGCCGAGGTAGAAATATTCCATGGTTTATTGGTTGTTGGCAAGAAGCATTTTCACTAATTCGGTGTTGCCGAAATGTCCCGGGTGGGAGGCCACCACATGGCCTTTCAGCGGACGGCCCAGCAGGTACAGGTCGCCGACGAGGTCGAGCAATTTGTGGCGGGCCGGCTCGTTGTCGTGGTGCAGATCCACATTGTTGAGGATGCCGTTCTCCGTCACCTTCAGGTCAGACTTATGGAAGAAAGCGGCCAGCTGGTCCAGCACCTCCTGCGGGGGCACCTGCGCCACAAAGACGATGGCGTTGTCCACATCGCCGCCGTGTGCCATACCATGCTGGATGAGGAACAGCAACTCATGCAAAAACACGAACGTACGACAGTTGTATAACTCGGGGACAAATTTTTTAATATCTTTAATTTCAGCATGTTGCGAAGCCAACACCTGTGTTCCGTAGTCCACCTCCACCTCGGCTTGGAAGTCGTCGGCAGGGGTGACGGTGATGGAGATCTGTTTTTCGGGATGAGTGAACGTCACCGGCTCCTTCACGATAAAATACTCACGTTCGGCATCCTGCTCCACGATATTCACCTTCTGCAAAGCCTCCACATAGAGGCGCGAGCTGCCGTCGAGGATGGGCGTTTCGCCCGCGTCGATGTCGATGAGCACGTTGTCGATTTGCAGTCCGGCGAGGGCGGCCATCAGGTGCTCGATGGTACGCACCTCGGCCTCGCCCTCACGGATGGAGGTGCCGCGGGAGGTGTCGAACACGTTGGTGCCCAACGCCTTCACGGTGGGGGTGCCGGGCAGATCCACACGGCAGAACACGATGCCGTGGCCGGCGGGGGCGGGCAGGAAGGTCACCGTGACCTGCTTGCCGGTATGTAACCCTTTGCCAGAAAGGGAGATAGATGCGGAAATAGTAGTTTGTTTACTCATTCTTCGAAAGTTTTTTCTCTAATTCGTCCACTCGTTTGTAGAGTTCGGGTAATTTTTTTCTGTAAATGATGAGGCGTTTCTCCTCGCCGAAGGGAATGGCAGGAGAGCCCAGCACAATCTGACCGCCCTTGAGCGAGTGGGTCACGCCCGACTGCGCGCCCACCATCACGCCGTCGCCGACGGTGATGTGGCCGGCCACCGCGCCCTGACCACCGATGATACAGTGCTTGCCGATCTTGGCCGAACCCGCCACGCCGGTCTGTGCCGCGAAAGCGGATGCCTCGCCAATCTCCACATTATGGGCGATTTGGATAAGGTTATCGAGTTTCACATTTTTATGAATGATGGTGGAACCCATGGTGGAGCGGTCGATGCAGGTGTTGGCACCAATCTCCACATTGTCTTCAATGCGCACGTTGCCGATCTGAGGCACCTTGATGAAGTCGCCATCTTTGGGGGCGAAGCCGAATCCGTCGGCGCCGATCACCGCGCCGGCATGGATGATGCAGTGGTTGCCGATTTCGCATTCGGCATATACCTTCACGCCCGAGTTGAGGGTGGTGTCGCAGCCCACGCGCACATGGTCGCCGAGGCACACGTGCGGAAAGATCTGGCAGTCGTCGCCGATGACCACATTCTCGCCCACGCTCACAAACTCGCCGATATAGACGTTCTTGCCGATTTTGGCACTTTCGGCGATGCAGGCATGCTGTGAGATGCCGGGCTTATGGCGTTTCGACTGGTTGTAGAAATCCAGCAGTTTGGCGAAGGCCACGTAGGCATCCGGCACCTTGATGAGGGTGCAGGGAACGGGCTTCTCCGGCTGGAAACTCAGGTTGACGATGGCCGCCGTGGCCTTTGTCTCGTAGATGTAGTGGGTATATTTCGGGTTGGCGAGGAAGGTCAGTCCGCCGGGGACGCCTTCTTCAATTTTGCAAACAGTGTTGATGACCCCGTCGGGGTTGCCGACCACCTCTGCGGAGAGCAGTCCGGCGATTTGAGCGATTTTAAATTCCATCTTAAAAAAATTTGGCAAAATTACGTAATTTTACCCAATTAGCGGATGCGAAATGAAAAAAACTACTTTTCGGTCAGATACATCACCATTCGTCCGCCTTCGTATAATTTTATCGTGAGATTATGATACGTCCACATCCAGTAGGTGCTATTATCGGTAATTGCGACAGGCACTTGGTTTGTCAGGTAGGTCAAAATCTGTCGGACTTCCTCAACTTTTTCCTCATAATTGTCCGTTTTTCCCAAAATATAATGATCGTTTGCATTGTACAATCTGGTCTTCATCCACTCAAAAAAAGCTCCTTTAACCACAGAATCACTTTTGTGTACGCAATAGTCCACGGATAAAGTTTTTTCGCTATCAATCACCGTGTAGTAGCTATATTTTTTATACTTGCCATTTTGATACTTATCAGGATAGTAACCATTGGCCAAATCTCTAAACTCCCCATCGGATGTGGCCTGCAACATCTTTTCCACGCTATCGACTTGTGTATATGTCAGATGATCAATATGATTCAGTAAATACTGGAGCAGAGACTCAATGTGATCTGTGCCGATATGGGGCAAAGAGTCTTGGTTATGGATGATATGGCAGATGTGAATGAGGGTGTCTTTGATTTCCAACACACCAAACGAATTATTATTCTCTTCAAATTGCTCAAAACATTGATTAGGAGCAACATTCTTACCTCTATAATAGTCATGCAGTCGATAGAACTGGTATGGGTGTCTCAAATCAAATTTTTCGAGCAGCTTTCCATCCTCAATTTGGGCAATATATGTTTTCTCCTTCGTATTCACCAAATAAAATATGTTCCCGTTGGTCAGAAAGGCATTCGAAAACAGGGTGTCGTATACCAGCGAACCGTCGCCGTACGCCAGAAAATTCCAGCTAAAAAAATCTTCCAGAGTTGCTTCTCTGCCAGTAAAATGGGAAAAATTAGGAACGGGCTCCACCTTCAAACCGCCTGAAGCCCAAAGTTTTTCCAAAAAAGCCCAGTGATTAGCAGCTGCCTTTTCATAAGTGATGTTTTTCTCACACAATTTCGCTTTCCCATCTAATGAATTCAAGGTATCTACTTTGCTACCCCGAATGAAATAATAGGTATTGTCATTTTTGATGATACGCGACAATTTTTCTGGCATAAGGTATTGGCGGGAATTTTCCATGAACCAAGTATATCCTCCCCATTCACCAATATCTATAAATGCGATAGTATATTGGTCATCATCATAAATCACGTCGGAAACCACTTTCATGGACTTCCATTTCCAGTTGTTCATTTCAAAATAATAGCCGCTCTGTTCGTCATCGTAGGGATAGGGGCGTAAATAGAGGGTGTCGTGGCGAACAAAAAGGTCTCCATAAGTACTCCCTTGAAAATCTTCGGGCAAACTTACTTCAACCGTCTCTTTCCCATCTTCTGAAATGACCAGCAATCGGTTTTTACAATATCCTTCAAAGATATTTTGGTCTAAGAAGATACAGAAATAATATCCGTGGTATTTCGCTGCCCACTTCATTTCAAATCTCGAAAGGGGGCTTATATAATCTTTGGCGTTGATTCGCACGGTATCTTCCACTAACAGGAACTGCTGGGCAAAGGATGGGAAAGATATAACGAGGAATACGACAAGCCATTTCAAACGTTTCATGGTCATTGGGGAATTTTAAGATGACGCTGCAAAATTACACATTATTTTCTCATTTCCAACAAGTTCTTCCAATTTTCAATGGAGGGCAATGTCTTATTTCAAACATCTAATAGCAGCACCCAATGTCCCGCACTTGTATTGCCCTCGCGGATAAGAACGCCCTTCTTCTCCATGTCCGAAAGATCACGCTCCGCAGTCCTCTTAACTACCGACAAAACTACCGACATTTGTTGTGTTGAAATGAAAGGATTTTCTTTTATCAATTTGCATATTTTCTTCTGTCTTTCAGATAGTTGAACTACTGACAAACTACCGACAGAACTACCGACATCACTGGGGACATTACTAGTGACATTTCTCCTTCCTCTTACTACATCGAAGCCCCGTTGGAAGCTTACCAATGTACCGCCGCAGTGCGGCTCTACGGTGGGCATCGGCAGGCCAGCGGCTTTGAAGCCATCGTAGATTTTGGAATAGCCCCGTCCCCACGAGTCAATGAAGCCCACTCTGAACATTGCATTGGCGATGTTCCTGTTCCGAGGTTTCGAGGAGTGTTTCCCGTAAAGCACTTTTTCGCTATAGCCACTCGGCAGTTCGCCCTCGTTCCAAATCTCCACATGGTCGTTATAGACGTGCATCTGGATGTCGGGACCGGTATAGTCTTTGTGGGTGATGGCGTTGTACAATATCTCACGCAAAGCCGCTTTGGGCACTTCCAACTCCTCGTAGCGTTGCATTCCCTCGAAGCGGACAGGCGACACCAAGTACTTGGCTCTCAGCACGTCCATCACGCGGTCGGCCATTTGGATGAGGTTGCCCTCGATTACATCCTGTATCAGCAGGTCGGCCTCATCGATTCCGAAACGGCCGATCTTGAACTGTACGCTGGGGAAGAACTTCAACGGATCTTTGCCGAACAGCAGCAGCGCCGCATTCTTCAGGTGACCGTCATCGTCCAACAGGTGTAAGCTTTCCAGCACATCTTGGGTGGAAGCGTTGCGCTGGTCTTCCGGAATACGGTCTGCCTCAATGCCTTTCCGAAGGAAGTACTCAATGGCATCGCGGTCGATGTCGTTCAATGTGGCGCGGTCGTTGGTGATGTCGTCCCACGAGCGGCCCATCTTTTTGAGAATGAACTGTTGGAGAGCTGGGCCGCGCAGTTCCTGCAACGTGCTGCCGGAGCGATAGTAGTACTTGCCCCTGTAGTTGATGGGGATGTTGCTGGGCTCTGTCACCACCTCAATATAGGAAAGCCCGTTTTGTTCGTGCAGGTTCACATCCACCACGATGCCCATTGTGGTGCTTATCTTGTTGGGGATGTCCTCCAACAGCCGTTCCACATCCTCCAGCCCAACCACCTTATGGTCGTCATCCATACCGAAGTATATCACCCCGCCTTGTGCATTGGCGTACCCGCAAATCCATTTCAAATAGTCATCGTGCCAGTTGCTTTTGTACTCAATATTCTGGCATTCCTTTACTACTATCGTATTTTCTACCGCGCCCTTCAATTCTATCGCTTTGGTTTTCATTATCTTTCGTCATTTAGTTAATAATTAGCAATAAATAAGTTTACCGAGTAAATAACGGCTGCAAAATTACAAAACAATTTTAGAATTAAGAATAAAATAATTAAAATTTAGAAGAACATCCCCTTCTGCTTGTCCTTCTCGCCTTTGCTTTTGGCACTAAAGACCTTCTCACCCGTGTAAGGGTCGTAGCCCAGAAAGTACATGGCGGTGGAGTAGGTCATGGGCGTGGGGGTGAAATCTTGCACCTGCTCGATGTGAAGATGCTGTCCCTCAGTGGCTTTGTGCAACGCCTTCATGTCGTCGAGGGTACAGGCAGGATGCGCCGAGATGAAGTAGGGCACCAGCTGCTGGTGCAGTCCCGCCTCGCGGTTCAGCTGCTGGAATTTCTTATTGAAAGCCAAGAAACGGTCGAACGAGGGCTTCCGCATCTTGTTGAGCACCTTCGTCTGCGTGTGCTCGGGCGCCACCTTCAGCCTCCCCGACACATGGTGTCGCACCACCTCCCGGAAGTAGTCGGTGAGCCCGTTCTCGCGGTCGGTACCCTCATCGGCAAGCAACAAGTCGTACCGGATGCCGCTGCCAATGGTGATGCGGCGCACCCCCTTCACGGCGGCTGCCTTCCGGTACAGCGCAATCAACGGCTTGTGGTTGATGTCGAGGTTCTTACACACCTCCGGAAAAATACACGAGGCGCGGGCGCAGCACTGGCACGCCTTGAGGTTGCGGCCATGCATGCGGTACATGTTGGCCGACGGCGCGCCGAGGTCGCTGATATGCCCCTTGAAGTAGGGCCGGCGTGCCAGATCCGTCACCTCCGCCAGCACCGACCGCTCGCTCCTCGAGCTGATGAATCGTCCCTGATGGGCGGTGATGGCGCAGAAGCTGCACCCGCCAAAGCACCCACGGTGAATGGTGATGGAGTTCTTGATCATCTCCCACGCGGGGATGTCGCCGCGTTTGGCATACTTGGGGTGCGGGGCGTTCATCATCCGGTCGTAAAGGGCATAATGGTCCATTTCCTCCTCAGTAGCAGGAGGATAGGGCGGCAGTATCACCAACTGCTTCCGATTGTAGGGCTGCACAATGACGCGCTGCTGGCGCTTGTTGCTCTCGGTCTCGAAGGCCACAAAGTTCTCGCCGTAGAACCGCTTGTTGCTCAACTCTTTCTCGAACGGATGCAGCATGAGCGGCGGCTCGGTGCCACAATAATCTTTGTAATGGTCTGTAATAAAGGCGATTTGCGAACACTCGTGGAGGTGCGCCCGCCAGTTGTCGGTCTGGAAGATGCGTACGAGGTCGGTCATGGGGCGCTCGGCCATGCCATACACCAGCAGGTCGGCGCAACAGTCCATCAGGATGGAGGGACGCAGCCGGTCCTGCCAGTAGTCGTAGTGCGACAGGCGGCGCAGCGAGGCCTCGATGCCGCCGATTACCACGGGCACGTCGGGGAAGAGGCGTTTCACCCACTGGGTATAGACAATGGTGGCGTAGTCGGGACGGAAGCCGTGCTGTCCGCCGGGCGTGTAGGCGTCGTCGTGGCGCAGACGTTTGGTGGCGGTGTAGTGGTTCACCATCGAGTCCATATTGCCGGCGGTGATGCCGAAGAACAGGCGGGGCCGTCCCAGCTTGGCGAAGTCGCGACCGTCGTCCTGCCAGTTGGGCTGCGGCACAATGGCCACCTTCAGCCCCATGGCCTCCAGCCACCGCCCGATGACCGCCGGACCGAAAGAGGGATGGTCCACGTAGGCGTCACCGCTGATGATGATCACATCCAGCTCGCTCCAGCCGAGGGCTTCAACTTCTTTCTTGGTGGTGGGTAAAAAATGGTCCATCATTTCAGGTTTTTCCGCACCTCCTTCACCTGTTTGAAAAGGTCGGGGTAGTCGATACGGAAGTGGTTGTCGGCAAGGGAGAAAAGGGACAGGAATTCGGTATTTTTCACTTTTTCGAAAAGGGTGGAGATGGCGAGGTGGTTGAGGTGGAGGCCGTGGTTGAGAGCTTCCATCTCCACGCGGTGGATGGCCACCTTGTAGCCCTTTTCGTCGGTCACGATGCCGCTTTTGTTGAGGAAGGAGGCGCCGGCTTCAAACTGCGGTTTGATGAGCAGCATACACTGGCCGTCGGGTTTCAGGAAGGGGTGGAAGTAGGGGATGATGTAGGTGAGGGAGATGAAGGAGACGTCGGAGACGATGAAGTCGTACTGACGGTTGCCGACCTCCTGTGGGGTGAGCTTGCGGAAGTCGCGGTTCTCGATGGAGAGGATGGCGGGATGGCCTTGCAGGGAGGGGTGCAACTGGCGGGAGCCGACATCCACGGCCGTGACGTGCGCGGCGCCGTGTTTCAGGGCGCAGTCGGTGAAGCCGCCGGTGGAGCTGCCGATGTCGAGCACACTCTTGCCGCCGAAGTCGAGCTGGAAGTCGGCGATGGCCTTTTCGAGCTTGAGACCGCCGCGGCTCACATACTTGTTGAATATGTCAATCACCTCCACGGCAGCGTCGTCGCCCACCTCCTTCGAGGGCTTGTCGATGAGCTTTCCGTTCACCGTAACGGTGTGCTGCACAATGGCGTACTGTGCCCGTTCCCGCGAGGGGAACAGTCCGCGTGCCACCAAAAGTTTGTCGAGTCGCATAGGCTGGTTCGTTTCGTGGTGCAAAAATACAGAAAAATTGAATGATGTCAATGTTTTGTTGCAACTTTGCTGTATAACATTTTGCGCAATCCGCGAGTTCACAATGTCAGGGCTGTTTTTTCTTTAGGGCGGCCCGGCTCCCTGCGGTCGCCGTCGGGCTATCCGCATTATAGGTTAAAACCAAATTTTTTTATAAAAAGTTATCAACAATATTGCAGGCGTTTGTGTTTGTTGCGTTTTCACAATAAACTTTTATACAAATTGCTA
>JAFXTS010000005.1 GCA_017535665.1 Bacteroidales bacterium
GGAAGCCGAAATCGACATCCCCGCCGTGCAAAAAGAGATTGAACAGTTGGAGACGGAACTGGCCGAAGTGCAGGGGAAGATGAAGGAGTATTTGAAGGAGTTGGGGTATTAACAGACCATTTCGTGGATATGCACGAAATGATAATCATATATAAATAACTAAAAACCAAGAAAATATGAGCGAAAAACTAACAAAAAAAGCAGTATCAACTTTTGAAAGTATTAAAGAAGTTGACATTAATGGTAATGAGTACTGGAATTCTCGTAAACTTGCAAAAGTGTTGGAATATGCGGACCACAGAAATTTCATTACCGTAGTGGGGAAAGCCAAAGAAGCATGTCTAAATAGTGGGATTCCAGTGAATGATCATTTCGTTGACATCACCGAAATGATAGTAATAGGGAAAGGCGGCGAGCGGCAGGTGGATTCAGTCAAACTTTCAAGATACGCTTGCTACTTGATAGTGCAAAACGCCGATCCGAGCAAAACCATTGTAGCACAAGGACAGACCTATTTTGCTATCCAAACCCGCATCGCTGAAGTTCAGCAAATGAAGGAATATCAAGAGCTTACCAGTGAAGAAGAAAAGCGATTGTTCCTTCGTTCTGAGTTGCTGCAACACAATTCCCAGTTGGCAAGTGCCGCGAAAGATGCAGGTGTGATAGACTCAAGAGATTATGCCATCTTTCAGAATTACGGGTATCAAGGATTATATGGTGGAATGACCGCGAAAGACATTCATGCGAGGAAAGGACTGAAGAAGAGCCAGAAGATATTGGACCACATGGGCAGTACGGAATTGGCGGCCAATCTGTTCCGTGCCACCCAGACAGAAGAGAAACTACGTCGGGAAAACATAAAAGGCAAACAAGAAGCCAATATGACACACTATGAGGTCGGAGCCAAGGTTCGCCAAACCATCAAAGAGCTTGGCGGCACCATGCCGGAAAATCTGCCTGTGGAGGAGAGCATCAAGGTTGTGGAGAGAAAACGTCAGAAGCAATTAAAGGAGAAAAACGAAAAACCCGAAGACAAATGATTGTCAATAGTATTCCCGACGGCATCACCTTTGAGCAGTTTATGGGCGAGCACAGTTCGTGTCCGCGCAACCGACTCATTGCCAGAGCGTTCTATTTGGCAGGTTTCATCGAGTCGTGGGGCCGTGGTATTGGTAAAATCAGAGACGAATTTGTGGCCAACGGCTTGGAAGCCCCCGTTTACAAGGAAGAGATGGGCGGAATGTCGGTGTATATCACCCGAAGGAAAGGATTGTATGGCGAAGATGGCACTGTAAATGACGGTGTAAATGTTGTTGAAAATAAAGATATTACGACGAATAATGACCATATAAATGACCATATAAATGACCATATAAATGACCATGTAAATGACCATGTGAAATTGTCTGCGAACGAAAAGAAAGTTCTTCAATTGATGTGGAATGATATGGCTATAAATTACGAACAAATAGAAAAAAAGTTGAAGATTTCAACATCCACAACAATGCGAGCCATAAGAAAACTGCGCAAAGAGATGCTTGTTGTTCGTGAAGGATCAAACAAGACCGGCTATTGGTATGTCACTGAAAAAGGGAAGGAGTTGCTATGAAGATACAATTCGCATCGGACTTGCATTTGGAGATGAGCGCCAATGCTGCGTGGATTCAGTCGCATCCGTTGGAAGTGGCTGGAGAAATCCTTGTGTTGGCTGGAGATACGGCCTATTTGGAAGAAGGAGTGCCCGATTGGTTCTTGGACTGGGCTTCAACTTCCTACAAGCAAGTGATGCTCATCCCCGGCAATCATGAGTTCTACCATTTCGGTGATGTAGCCAAGCGTGGCGATTCATGGCAGTGGATGCTTCGTGAAAACGTGGGATACTATTACAACAAAGTAGTCCGCATTGACAACACCGACTTCATCCTTTCCACGATGTGGTCTCACATTCCCGAAACGGAGATGTTTCAGGTGCAAAGGGGGTTGAACGATTTTCATCAGATTCTTTACAAAGGCGCGATTCTCACCCCCGACGACTATAACAACGAACATGAGCGGTGCAAGCGATTCATCACGGAGAGTGTGGTCCAAAGCAAAGTGGACCACATCGTGGTGGTGACGCATCATGTGCCCACCTCGTTGGCCATTGCGCCGCAACATGTAGGCAGTCCGTTGAACAGTGCGTTCACGGTGGAGATGGGCAACTTCATTGCCGACAGCCGCATTGACTTTTGGATTTACGGTCATTCGCACACCAACATCGATGCCGAAATTGAAGGCACAAGAATAATGGCGAACCAATTGGGCTATATCGCCCACGGCGAGCAGAATAACGGATTTAGAAACAACAAGTATTTTGAATTATGAGTAACGAAAACCAGCATATCCCCTCCGGCTACAAGCCCTCGCCCCTCGGCATCATTCCTAAAGACTGGGAAGTGAAGAGATTGGGAGAAGTATGCAATTTTTTGCGCAATAATACACTGTCGCGCAAGCAGCTAAACGACACAAACGGCAAAGTTCAAAACATTCACTATGGGGATATTCTAGTGAAATACCCATCAATCTTAAATGCTTGCACTGAAAGTATCCCTTATGTTAATCAAGAAGATTACAAGGATACCTTAACTGATTTTATTGAAGATGGTGATGTTATTATGGCTGACACCGCAGAAGATGAAACCGTTGGAAAAGCTTGCGAAATAACCAACGTCGATTCAAAACAGATACTCGCAGGTCTTCATACGATGTTGATTCGTCCTCAAAAGGGCCTATTTGCTTCGTCTTTTTTGGGTTATCATATTAATTCCAACTCATATCGCAAGCAATTAACCGCTTTAATGCAAGGAATAAAAGTATGTTCTTTGGGGAAGCAAGTAATAGCAAATACATTTTTATTACTTCCTCCATTGTCAGAGCAAAAACGCATTTGCGATCTTCTTTCTCTTTGGGACACCACCATAGAGAAGCAGACCGCCCTGATAGAGAAGCTCACCCTGCGCAAGCGCGGCCTCATGCAACAACTGCTCACTGGAAAGAAACGGCTGAAAGGGTTTAGTGGGGAGTGGGGATATCACAAAATACAAGACCATTTTACGGAAATTCGCGATAAAAATGATGGTAAAGGGCATATTCCTATGACAATTTCTGCCAAAGTTGGTTTGGTTTCACAAACACACAAATTTGACCGAATTGTTGCAGGAAATAGTCTTGATAAATATACACTATTGCATAAGGGGGATTTTGCTTATAACAAGGGAAATTCAAATCTTTATGAAATGGGTTGTATTTATCGCCTAAAAGAAGAGTCGGCTGTGGTTCCATTTGTATATATATGTTTTAGAGTGGTTGATGATACGTGTTGTGAGTTCTATCAACAGTTTTTTATTAATCACGGTTTAGATAAACAATTGAAACAAATTATCACTTCTGGCGCAAGGGGTGATGGCTTGTTGAATGTGAATTCTGAAGATTTTATGGCATTAAAGATTCCTTATCCGCCAATAAAAGAGCAACAAGCAATTGCAAGTATTTTGAATAATGCCGACAAAGAAATCGAATTGGCCAAAGAGAAATTATTGCATTTACAAAAGCAAAAGCGAGGATTAATGCAAGTTTTGTTGAGTGGAAAGAAAAGAGTAAAATAATTATTATGGAAGTAAAAAGTGAAATAAATTACGATTATTTAGATAGCATCAGCAGAATTGATGACTACTTGAATAACCACAATGATTATCAAGAATGTGGAGATATTCCAGCGAGGAATAGACTTACATATTCCAATGGTTTTTACGTGGATTGTTATGCCTTATTTGTTGACATTAGGTCTTCGTCAAAATTGCCAAAACAATATCAAAAAAGAGTTCTTGCCAGAATTTATAGAAGTTACATTTCTGAATTAACAGCAATCATGCAAGATTTCAGCAATTGCAAAGAGATTAATATTGTCGGTGACTGTGTTAGTGGTATTTTTAGTCGCAACGGCAAAGACGATGTCATGCAACCCTTCCAAGCTGCATATACCATCAATGGAGTGGTTAAGATTTTAAATCACAAACTAGAGAAAAAAGGATTGTCACCTATTAAAATTGGCATTGGCCTCGCAAAAGGAAAAGCACTGATGATTCAAGCTGGTTTCAAGGGTAGTGGTTTAAATGATGTAGTGTGGATGGGCGATGTTGTTAATCAAGCTTCTAATTTGTGCAATAGTGCCAACAAAAAAGGAAATGATGTTATCGTTGTGTCTAATGATGTTTACGATGAGTTGTATGGCAAATTAGGCGCAAATAATATCCCATATCAAAAAATGCTGAAAAAGACTCATTATTTTGATGACTATTATACTGGTGATATTACATTAGTATCAATATTAGAATGGTTGAACTCTAATTCAAACAAATAATCAACTATGACATTAAAAGAAGATATAATTAAAAAAGCAAAGGAAATAGAATCAGAGACCTTCCTAGTAGAAGAAGTTTCGTACGTGCCAACAATTTCTAACAGCAAACTCACTTTTGGTTGTAAAGGATTAGAGTTTGAGGCTACTGTACTATATATTGACATGAGAGGTTCAACTGCAATTTTGAATATTCACAGAAAAAGAGTTGTAGCCAAAATACACATGTTATATTATCATGCTATAGTAAAAATTGCTAAAGCCACAGGGGGCGAAATCAGGAGCTTTAATGGAGATAGCTTACTGGTTTTTTATCCAGGCAATACAAAAGAAACATTATCGAATGCGGTAAAGGCAGCAAGACAAATGAAATATGCCATTAAAACCTTATTGAATGACAAACTAAAAAACTATTCTGATATAGATTTCGGGATTGGCATAGACCACGGCAAGATTTTAGCGACAAAAGTTGGAATCGGAGGTGCTGATGAAACAAAAGATCTAATATGGATAGGCAATGCTGTGAATAAATCAACCAAAATCAGCGATAAATGCAAGTCCGATTATAATATTGGAATTTCAGAATTAGTGTACAACAATCTTACAGATGATGTGAAATATGTAATAGAGGATGGTTTTTGGGGAAAGTCCAAAAAGAATATTTGGGATTGGTTTTGCATTTATTATAATAATAACGTTGAAAATTGTTATGCCACAACGTATCATATTAGCATTTAAAATAAATTCCTTATGAACAACGAGCAAAAAGAAAAATTCAGTATTGAAGTCCACAATCAAATCATTGGCTGGACAGGAAATTGCGACACAAAAGCCTCTATTGTGCTTGCTTTTATTGGCGTATTAGTATCAATTGCATTCACTAGCGAATATTTATTGGATGCAATAGAAACTCAATTCAATAATATAATAACTTATTGGAGAGTAGATTCTGGCTCTTTTAGTTTTCTATCAACAATGATGTTCATCTCGTTAATAGGATTTGTTTCCTCTATGGGATTGTGTTGCTATCATGCAATAAAATCACTGAAAGCAAACATTAAATGCGATGGGGATTCCATTATATTCTTTGGAAAGATTGCTGAACATAAAACGAAAGAGGACTACATTGAACATGTAAATAATATCACTGAAGAAGATTTTGAAAAAGACAAATTATCACAAATACATAATTGCGCGATTATTTGTAACAATAAATTCAAACATTATAATAAGAGCATAAAACATCTTTCTATTGGATTGATGTTTTTCGTTTGTTTTATCGTATTTGTAATCATATTGGAAGCAGTATAATCAAATTGCGAAATATCAGCTGGTTGATCACAAGGACAGAAGACAGTTCGGTAAATCAGAAATTTTGATAACAGTATGTCCATTTGAAGGAAGAGTTTTGTATTATGATAAACAAGGATAGGGTCGTTTTTTTCTCTAAAAGAAATATGGCTGGTGGATTTGAACTCCGTAAGGGGGAACACATCCTTCGTGCAGAGGCAAAATCTGATTATACGGACATAAATGATTTTTTGGAGCTTTACCATATAAAACAGTATATAGACAATGGAATCTATCTGAACACATGGACCCAAGACGATATAAGCCATTTTAAGCAGAAAGTCGCCATATATAATAAGACAATAGCACAATTTTCATTGACAATCAATGAAAACAACTTCAAAAACATATATCAGAATATCATACCTGATTATGTTAGTTCCTTTTGGGAGTTAATAAATAACTATAATTTGTCTAAGCACATTTCATACAAGGATTTTCGTGACATTTTGGAGGAAAGGAAATATCTGATAAATGAAATTTTGCACCACAAAAAAGTCGTTGAACATTTTAACACGGTAATCAAGAACTATTTTCTCTCACATCCCGAAACAGCAACAATACTGCTCTCAATCTACGAGATTGAAAAGAACAGCCCCCAAGAACAGTATTATCTGCCCCCAAGTCTAACAGTAGAAGATAAAGAAACTATTATTTTGCGCTATCTTGATTCACCAGAGGTGAATTTGAATTACCTCCCTATTATTCAGAATGCGAAAAATAGCAATGCTTTCAAACTGTCCGACAAAACACGGTTGAAAGCAAAGCATTTGAATGAAAAGAAAATTGATGAGTTTTTCAGCACTAATAGTGGAATGAAATTTGGAGTTTCAGTCTGTTTCTCGGAGGATACCAGCAAAATAAAAGAAGTAATAAGAAAAGATAAATTCAATATTGAGTACATCTATAGTTTGAATTTTATCAAAGAAAACAGTGCGCCCCATACTTTATTTGAGAATTTCCATCACTTATTTAAATATCTTGATAACCAACATAGAATTAGATTGACAAATAAGGAAAGTTTAACGGGTACTTTTGAAAGAGTGATTAGTGGTGTACACTCAACATATGAATACCGTACGAACTCCGTATTCAGGTCATTTGAGAATACGGCTCTACTACAGATTGCTGGTTATAAGAGCGTGCTTGAAAAAATAGGATGTTCTTTAGAAGACACATTATCTTTCGTGTTTTCCACTATCTTTGCAGAAAAATACGGGTTCGCAAAAAATGCTCGATTAACTATGCCCACAGGAGATTCCTATTTGGAAAAAGTCAGATCCTTGGCTCCCGAATTTGAATCACTGTTAAAGCAGTACAAATTATTCGTAGAAGATGGTTGCATAGACTTTGAACTTTTGGAAATATCTTCTTCTCCATATTCTGTTGAAGACATTCCAAGTCTGAATCCAAACAAATACTTATACATAAAAGATAATCAAGAACTGTTGAAAATCACACACCTGTTCTTCTCAGACCAGACCTTATTAAGCTACGTTGATCCTTTCAAAGACAAACATTATCGTACATTGTTTGATTTACTTACCAATGAAGATGTCGCCTACAACCAATATGAAGAGTATCAAAAGTCAGAAATTGACTATCTTGTAGATCAAAAATGTCTGTATGTTGATGGTAACGGGAACATTCAGTTTGTCAATCCCGCACGAGTATCTATATTATATGACTTGTTTCTAAATGAAGCTGCTTCATTCTATAGATATGATCCTGAATTTAGATTGGAAGCTCTAAATATGGAAAGGGCTGGTTTAGTCTATTTTGGAAACACTTTATTTACGATACCCGAGCAGTCTTATTTTAATTACCATCTCAACAAAAGTGAATTTACCAATGGGCTTGACTTAAGAAATAAATACGCTCATGGAACTTCAGCAGAACCAAATAAAATAAAAGAACACGAATATGCTTATTTGATGTATTTAAAGCTAATCGTACTGGCATTATTAAAAATTGAAGATGATTTGATAATACATAAAGCATTAATAACAGAATAAAACCTCATTCTTATGATAACCAAAACCGAACTGCAAGACCTACTGCAAACCACTGAGACTTATCGCGTGGAGCGCACCACGTCCACCAATGATATGGACAAGTTTCAAGAAGCCATTTGTGCCTTTGCCAACGATTTGCCCAACTCAAGGAAGAAAGGGTACTTGATTTTGGGCGCATACGACAATGGCACCTTGTCGGGGCTGAAAGTGGATGATGCCTTGCTGAAGAAGATTGCCGCCATCCGTTCCGATGGAAACGTATTGCCATTGCCAGTGATGTCGGTTGAACGTTTCGAGTTCCCCGAAGGCGACTTGCTCGTGGCCGAGGTCTCGCCTTCACTGCTTCCACCCGTCCGCTATCGGGGCCGAACCTTTGTGCGCATTGGTCCTCGCCGAGATATTGCCACCGAAGCCGAAGAACGCATCCTTATGGAGCGCAGGACTTCCTATATGGCTACTTTTGACGCGATGCCTTGTTTGGGCGCAACCATCAACGACATCGACACCCATTACATCAAACAAGAGTACCTTCCACAGGTCATTGATGCGGAAGTGTTGTCTGGCGACCAGCGCGACATCAAGGAACAACTGGCCGCAATACATTTGTACGATTTAACGCACGATTGTCCCACCAATGCGGCCATCATTCTCTTTGGGAAGAATCCACGGTATTTCTTCCCTGGCTTCTACATCCAATACGTCCGCTTTGCTGGGAAAGCCATCGGAGGTGCTGTGCTCAATGAAAAACGATTCCAAGGACCGCTTTATCGGCTGCTCCCCGAAATGGAAATGTTTGTCAGCAATGCCATTATCACCCAACGGCCAGTTTCAGTCAGCCTTTTCCGGGAGAAAACGGTCATCAACTATCCTAACAACGCCTTGCGCGAGTTGCTGATGAATGCCTGTATGCATCGTGATTATCAAGCGAACATGCCCGTCCGTTTGTATCAGTTTGAGGATCATATCGAAATCATGAACGCTGGCGGCCTATATGGCGAAGCCCGTCCCGAAAATTTTCCCAATGTAAACGACTATCGGAATCCCATCGTAGCCGAAGCCATGAAGGAAATGAAATATGTGAATATGTTTAACCAAGGTATTCGACGAGTACAGGAAATGCTGCTGGAAAACAACAACAAGGAGGCCGAATTTGATGTTTCCAAGCTAACCGTTTTTGCTGTGAACGTTTTCTCTACAGTTGACGATGTCCCTCAAAGTGATACTCCAGATGATACTCAAGATGATACTCAAGATGGTACTCAAGATGGTACTCAAGGTGGTACCCAAAGTAAAAATCTTGATTTATGGATAGAAGAGCAGATAAAGAAAAATCCCAACATCACGACCGAAGAATTGTCTAAGGTCTCTGGCAAAGGCATTAATACTATCAAACGTCATATTTCAAAACTACCCCATATCAAATATGTCGGTAGCGGCTATAGCGGACATTGGGAAATAATAGATTATAAAAGATCAAAACAAGATGCAGGTGCTGCTGACGGGAAAAAGGAGGGTAAAATAAATTAAAAATAGAAGAAATATAATGAAAGAAGACATCAATAAATTGTCACATGCAGAGTTTCTTTCGTTTTTATATAGCGAAAGAGATCGTGAAATCTCAAATAAATACATGCCTGGATGGAGTAATTGGGTTCTGATAGGAGCGATGGTTTCATTTTTAACAATAACATATAATTTACTTAAATCCAATGCTTTTAAGGTTCAAGAGTCCGTCTTTATCCTACTATTAAGTGGTTTTCTTGCTGCGGCATTAGCTTATTATCCAACTTTCAAATGGATACTCAGACTCATATCAAGGAAACGTTCCATTGATTATAGCAAGTTATGCACTTTAAAAGAGGCTGCCCCTACAACTATGATTGTTTTCGGAACAATTATTTCAATAGTAATGGCTTTAGTGTTATATAAATATGAATTGCCCTCATCACTCGTGTTTTTGTGGTTGATATTATTTATCATTAAAATCATAACAATTGTTGATTTAATAGTTCATCGCAATAATCTTGTTATAGCAATAGAAAAAATAGATGGGTTCAGAAATTCTACTATTGAAGCAGTGTTTTCCATAGTAAATTTATTAATAGCGGGCATAATATTTAATTTGTCTTTTAGACACATAAAAACATTAAACTTTACATCTTTCCCTACTATCAGTCTGGAATTTGAAATTGCCATTTGCATAGTATTTCTTTTGATACTGCTGTTTTTGATGATTTATTTTAACGAATCGAAAGATAACAAAGCAGAAAAGAATATCGATTTTATCATCGACAGATATAATTATGACAATTTGTCACAAGAAGATGCATATACAGAATTGCTAATCCTTCGCCATGGAAAAGATTCTATTCAAGCATTGGAATATGAGCAAAAAAAGCTTTCGGATTCCATTTCTATTCTAGAAAAAAGACAAAGTGATATTGAGAAAATTGATTATTCGAAAAAATCAACAGAAGATGTTGATAGAGCATTAGATATTATTGACAATATAAGTAAAGATTGTGAACGATATACTATAGTGATTAAATCTCTTTTAAATAAAATGAAAGAAATACTAGACTTACGAATACCAATCAACGAATCTGAGTATAAAACTCTTTTTGATAAAATAGAATCTTCTCGTGAATTGGTCGAATCTTTGACGGAAAAATGTAGTCATTCAATTACAATAATTAAAACAATTGTTGAAAATAAAAAGAAATTGATATGTAGGTATCGAGGAGGTCTTTGTGAGAATTTAGAATGTCAAGATAGAAACAAAAGAAGAACAATAATGCATAGTGTTTTGTTATTTCTTAGAAAAATAAAACTAAAACCACACATTATATCAAATAGAGTTAGAATGAAGTGTAATTTACGCAAATAACCATTGGATTATGTCTTATATCTCCTTCAAAGAAAACGACATGAGCCAACGCCCCGCTTTGGAATTGATGTGAAGTTGGGTTCTTTAATACGATCGATAACCAAAAAATATATACCAAATGATATCAAACCCCGAACTGCAAGACCTACTGCAAACCACCGAGACCTACCGCGTGGAGCGCACCTATTCCACCAGTGTCACTCAAGAAGACACCCAAGAAGACACCCAAGATGATACTCAAGGTATTAATCATCAAACACTATCATTATGAAATCCGAAGAAATCCAAACCTTATTCGAGCAGTTCGAGAAGGCTGCTGTAACAATCGAGAATGTTGAATGCTGGAGCGCACGGGATTTGTATCCGATATTGGGTTATACCCAATGGCGCAACTTCATGAATGCAGTTGACAAAGCTAAAGAGGCCTGCATCAATGCAGGACAAAAACTAACCGACCATTTTGCTGACGTCAGCAAAACGATACCCATGCCGAAAGGTGCTGAAAAAGAAATAGATGACATCCTCTTGACCCGTTATGCCTGCTATCTGATTGCCCAGAACGGAGACCCGCGCAAACCGCAAATCGCTTTCGCTCAGACCTATTTCGCCGTCCAGACCCGTAGGGCGGAACTTATCGAACAACGGCTTCTGGAGGCCGAACGTGTAAAAGCAAGAGCCAAACTGCAGGAAACCGAGAAGAAACTCTCCGGCATACTCTACGAAAGAGGGGTGAACGATAAAGGATTTGCTAACATCCGGTCGAAAGGCGACCAGGCACTGTTCCATCTCTCCACACAGCAGATGAAAACCAAAATGGGCGTGCCCGACAACCGTCCCGTGGCCGATTTCTTGCCTACCATCAGCATCAAAGCCAAGGATTTCGCCGCAGAAATGACCAACGTGAATGTGCAGTCCAAAGATCTGCAGGGCGAACCGGCCATCACCAAAGAACATGTGGACAACAACGAGGCGGTAAGAAAAATACTGCTGGAACGCGGCATCGTGCCCGAAAACCTCCCTCCCGCCGAAGATGTGAAAAAAGTGGAACGCCGCCTGAAAAGCGAGGGAAAGAAAGCTTTGGAAAATAAAAAGAAGAAATAATGGAACGAATCTCCTTCAAAGAAAACGACATCAGCCAACGGCCGGCGCTGGAATTCCTACAGAAGCTGGGCTACCACTACCTATCGCAGGAGGAAGCCCTCGAACAGCGCGGCGGCAAGACCTCCAACGTGCTGCTCGAAGAGGTGCTGCGGCAACAGCTGCATAAGCTGAACTCCATCCGCGTCGGCAGCCACAGCGAGGCCCGCTTCTCGGAACAGAATATCGAGAACGGCATCGCCGCTATGCGCAACGTACCGATGGAAGACGGCCACATCAGCGGCAACGAGGCCGTGTATAATATGCTCACCCTCGGCAAGGCCTTCGAACAGAGCATCGACGGCGACAAGAAAAGCTATACCATGCGCTATATCGACTGGCAACAGCCCGAGAACAACAGCTATCACGTCACCGAGGAGTTTGCCGTCACCCGTGCGGGCTCCAACGACACCTACCGTCCCGACATCGTGCTCTTCGTGAACGGCATCCCGCTGGTGGTCATCGAGTGCAAACGTCCCGATGTCAAAGGGGCGGAAGAACAGGCCGTTTCGCAACACCTGCGTAACCAGAAGGAGGACGGCATCCGCAGTCTGTATGTCTATAGCGCGTTGCTGTTGGCCATCGGTAACAGTTTCGGCAGCTACGCCACTACCGGCTCGCCAGCACAGTTCTGGAACAAGTGGCACGAGATGTTCCCCGACAAGGAGGCGGAGCAGACGTACCGCCAGCAATTGAACCAGCTGGTGGTCAACAGGGAGGTCACCCCACAGGACGAATACCTGTATAACCTCTGTCGTCCGGAGCGGCTGCTGGAACTGATGTACCACTTCACCATTTACGATGCGGGCATCAAGAAATTGGCTCGTTACCAGCAGTTTTTCACCGTGAAGGAGACGCTGGAGCGAGTGAAAACTATCGAGGCCGGAAGACGAAACGGCGGAGTGGTGTGGCATACGCAAGGTAGCGGCAAGTCGCTGACTATGGTGATGTTGGCGCAAAAGATTGCGCAGGATGCCAGCATCCGCAACCCGCGCATCGTGTTGGTGACCGACCGCACCGACCTCGACAGCCAGATTACCAAGACCTTCCGCAAGTGCGGCAAGGAGGTGGAGAACGCCACCACCGGTCAGCGGCTGGTGGAACTGCTGGAGAGCGGCACAGACGCTATCATCACCACCGTCATCAACAAGTTCGCCACAGCCATCAAGAAAATCCGCCAGCCACTTACCGACCCCAATATCTTCATCCTGATTGATGAGGCGCACCGCAGCCAATATAAGGAACTGGCCATCCAGATGAACCGTGTGCTGCCCAACGCCTGCAAAATCGCCTTCACCGGCACCCCGCTGATGAAGAAGGACAAGAACACCGCCCGCACCTTCGGCGGTATCATCAAACCCGTCTATACCGTAAAGCAAGCCGTTGAGGATAAGGCCGTTGTACCGCTGCTCTATGAGGGACGTTTGGCGCCGCAGTCGGTGAACGAAGGCCCTATCGACAGCTTCTTCGACCAAGTTTGCGAGGATTTGACCGAGTACCAGACCACCGACCTGAAAAAGAAGTTTTCGCGCACCGACATCCTTAACCAGACAGAGCAGCGCATCTATTCCATCGCCATTGACCTGTCGAAGCACTATGCCGACAACTGGCAGGGCACGGGCTTCAAGGCGATGCTGGTAACACCCAAGAAAAAAGTGGCCATCCTTTACAAGAAGTATCTGGATGAAATCGCAAAAGTAACCTCGGAAGTGCTCATCACCGCCCCCGACGACCGCGAAGGGGAGGAGATCGCTTACGGTGGTACAGCGCAGGAAGTCAAGGATTTCTGGAAACGGATGATGGACGAGCACGGGACTCCGCAGAAGTATCAGGAGAATCTGATTTCCCGCTTTAAAAATCAGGATTCACCCGAAGTGATGATTGTGGTTGACAAGCTACTCACCGGCTTCGACGAGCCGAAGGTGGCGGTGATGTACCTCGACCGCAATTTGAGCGGGCACACTTTGCTACAGGCGGTGGCGCGCGTGAACCGCACCTGCGAAGGAAAGGACTATGGCTATATTATTGATTATTATGGTGTTTTGTCAGAATTAGACAGCGCACTGAGCATCTATTCCGAATACGACGAAGAGGATAAGGATGTTTTCCGCGAGACGTTAGTGCCTGTGAGCGACAAGATTGCGGAGCTGCCGCAACGCCACTCCGACCTTTGGGAATTGTTCAAGATGATTCCCAACAAGCGCGATTTGGAGGCCTACGCCCAGTCGTTGCGTATGGAGGATCGCCGCCATGAGTTCTACGACCGTCTCACCGCCTTTTCTTCGGTGATGCAAATCGCCCTTTCGACCGAAGACTTTTTCAAAAACACTGACGAGAAAACTATCCGACGCTACAAGGAGGATTTGAATATGTTTGCCAAACTGCGCACCGCCGTGCAGTTGCGCTACTCTGACACAGTAGATTACAAAAAATACGAGGCCCGCATCGAGAAGCTCATCAACCACCATGTGGAGAGTGATGCCGTGAAGGTCATTACGAATCTCGTAAATATTTTCGACAAGGAAAATTTCCAGAAGGAGGTGGACAGCGTGGTGGGAACCGCCGCCAAGGCCGATACAATAGCCACGCGTACAGCCAAATACATCCGTGAGAATATGGACTCCGACCCTGCTTTTTACAAGAAATTCTCACAACTCATCAAGGAAACTATTGAACTATATGAGCAGGGCCGTCTGACCGAAAATGAGTATTTGGAAAAGATGATGCAGTACAAAGAGGACGTGCTGAACCACACCGACAGCGAGCTTCCCGCCGAGTTGGAACACAACAATGCGGCAAAAGCCTACTTCGGTATCGCATTGGAGAATTACAAGCGTCTTTTCCCCGAAATGCCCGTCCGCGAAATGGCCTTGGCCACCGCCCACGCTTTCGATGACATCATTCGTCAAACGGTGATTGTAGATAATTCTGTATTAGTGGATTGGCAGTCGAAAACCGATACCATCGGCAAAATGAAAATCCGCCTTGAGGACGAACTGATTGACAACATCAAGCGCAAATACAGCCTGACTTTCCCCTTTGACGATATGGACATCATCATTGACGGTTGCGTGGATGTGGCAAAAATTTGGATCCGATGACAGAAGACAGCATTCTCTACGGCTCGACCCGCATTGAGTACAGCATTGACTATGTGCCGCGAAAAACGCTCGGCATCCGCGTGGAGCCGGACGGTTCGGTTTGGTTAAAAGCTCCGGAAAACGCTACTTTGGAAGACATTCGTGAGAAAGTGCATCGCAAGGCACCTTGGATTTTGCGGCAACGGCGTTATTTTGAGTCTTTTGGGATTCCCTCAACAGAGCGGCAATATATCAGCGGCGAGTCGCACCTCTATTTGGGACGGCAATATATGCTTCGAATCAAGGAAGGGAAGTCCAATCAGGTTCATTATCAGAATAATATTATTGAAATTGAGTGCAAGAATAAGGAACTTGCGGAGAAAATCTTGCAACGATGGTATGTTGAGCGGGCAAAAATCAAATTTGAGGAATATGCGAAGTCCATTGTTGAGCATTTCTCAGTATATGGCGTAATGCCGGCATCCATTTCCGTTAGAAAGATGGAAAAACGCTGGGGCTATTGCACCAAAGATGGCAGTATCTACTTGAATCCCAGATTGATTTGTGCGCCGAGATGTTGTATCGAATATGTCATCACCCACGAAATGTGCCATCTGGTACACCGCAACCACACGAAAGAGTTTTATGCTTTGCTAACCAAGGAGATGCCCCACTGGGAGCGGTGGAAGGCGAAATTGGAAAGGATGATGAGGTGATTTTTTTCGCAGATAAACTTTTTCGTTGTATCTTTGCAACCGAAATTGAAAACTTTTCTATCCCATTATTTTATGAAAAAAATTATCCCCACTTTCATCTTTCTCATCGCAACCTTTCTGTTATATTCACCTTATAGGATTGATGCCCAGAACTATACCCAATACGTCAACCCGCTCGTCGGCACCGGCGCCCATGGGCACACCTTCCCCGGCGCACTCGTTCCCTTCGGGGCGGTTCAGCTCAGTCCTGATACCCGCCTCACCGGTTGGGACGGCTGCTCGGGCTATCACTACGACGATAACGTGGTGTACGGTTTCTCGCATACACACCTCAGCGGCACCGGCTGCTCCGACTACGGCGACATCCTCGTGATGCCCTTCTCCGGCAAGGGATCTCCCGTCAACACCCGCTACTGCTCCACCTTCTCGCACCAGAACGAGACCGCTCAGCCGGGCTACTACGCTGTGCAGCTTGATGGCCCTAACGTGTTTGCCGAGATGACGACCACCGTCCATGTGGGCTGCCACCGCTACACCTTCGCCAACGACGGACAGCCGCATGGTATCGTCATCGACCTCGGTCATCGTGACATTGTGGTGGATAGCTATTTGGAAATTGTTGATAATAAGGAAATTGCTGGTTATCGCGTGTCGAATGCTTGGAGTGAGAACCAGCATGTTTATTTCTGCATGAAACTCTCCCAGCCCGCTACGAAGGTGCTGTTTTTCAGAGACTCCACCTTTCTCAACAACAATGACCATGTGCAAGGCGGCAACCTCAAGGCACTAGTCTATTTTGCCGATGATGTCAACCAGGTGTGCCTCAACGTGGGCATCTCGGCGGTGGACATCGACGGGGCTCGTGCTAACCTTGCCGAAGCCCCCACTTTCAACTTTGACCTCTACCGCCAACGTGCCAACGATGTGTGGAACAAAGAATTAGGAAAAATTGAGGTGAAAGGGGATGAGAATGATATGCGGATTTTCTATACGGCACTCTATCACTGTTTTACATCACCTTACGAATTTTCTGACCTCGACGGTCGCTACCGCGGACAGGACGGAAAAATCCATCGTGGCGACGGGCATAAGGTCTATACCGTGTTCTCGCTGTGGGACACCTACCGTGCCCTGCACCCGCTGTTCAACCTCATCGACCGCGAGCGCACCAACGACTTTCTCAACACCTTCCTGCTGGCTTATCGGCAGGGCGGACAGCTGCCCATGTGGGAACTGTCGGCCTACGAAACCTGGTGCATGATCGGATACCATGCCGTCCCCGTCATCTTGGATGCAAGTCGCAAAGGGATAGGAGATTACGACAAACATGAGATGCTGAAAGCGATGGTGGCTTCGGCGGAATTGCCGAAATTAGGCCGTCCCGAATTTGAGAAATACGATTACATTCCCGCCGACAAGGAGCACGAATCGGTGTCGAAAACATTGGAATATTGCTTTGATGACTGGTGTATCTATCAGTATGCCGATGATTTAGGCAGTAAGGACACCGCTTTTCGCTTCTTGCTGCGTTGCCAAAATTATCAAAACATCATGGATGAGAACGGCTTCATGCACCCAAGAAGCAATGGCGCGTTCATCCAGCCATTCGATCCTGCGGAGGTGAACAACCATTTCACGGAGGCCAACTCATGGCAGTACTCCACCTACGTGCCGCACGATTTCGACCACTATGTGTGGCGGGCAGGTGGAAAAAAACACGTGGCCGAGATGTTGGATTCGCTGTTCTTTGGTACGGCGCAAATGACGGGCCGTGAGCAGGCCGACCTCACCGGTATCATCGGGCAGTACGCGCATGGCAACGAGCCGGGGCATCACGCGCCCTACATGTACAATTACGTGGGCCAGCCGTGGAAGACCCAACAGGTGGTGCGCCGCATCCTTACCGAACTCTATCAGGACGCTCCCGACGGGCTGTGTGGCAACGAAGATTGCGGACAGATGTCGGCCTGGTACGTGATGAGCGCCATGGGGTTCTATACCATCGCACCCGGCAGCAACTGTTACGACTTTGGTTCACCCATTTTTGATGAAGTGAAGATTCATCTCGAGAATGGCAAGACATTTACCATTATTTGCAAAAATCAGAGCAAAGAGAATGCTTATATTCAATCTGTTACAAAAAATGGGGATTGGTATTGGGCTACTGGGATATCATATCAAAACATTTCTAATGGTGACACATTTGAGTTTGTGATGGGAGGAATGCCCAATCAAGTTGCGTTGTTAGGATCATTTGCTCGGGAACGAGCAAATAGTACGCACGATGCTTTGGCGCAGGTGGCGCCAGTTCCCGTTTTCCAAAGCTGTGAAAATGTTTTTCGGGATAAGATGACGGTGGCTATCCACCCAGGCGACAGGTCCTTAGTTAAACCCAAACCACAAATTTTCTATACTACGTCTGCTGACAATTTTAGCAAAAAACATCGTTACAAGAAACCGTTCACCATTACTGAAACCACGACCATCCGTGCGTGGGATGAAACAAAATTTTTTTTCACAAGTGCTGCTGCCGAGGCTACTTATATCAAGTTTGTGAAAGACAAGTCGGTACGGTATGTCAGTCCGTACAATCCACAGTATACGGCGGGTGGCGATGATGGACTGGTTGACGGAGTGCGGGGCAATGTCAAGTGGCGGCTCGGTGGCTGGCAGGGCTTCCAAGGCCAGGATTTTGAGGCCGTAGTGGACCTCTGGTCGGTGAAGGAGGTGCATGAGGTGTCGGTCGGCTTTTTGGAGGATATCCGTGCCTGGATCTGGTTCCCGACGGAGATGATTGTGGAGGTGTCGGAAGACGGCGAGCATTTCGTTCCCTTTGGCACATACAAGAACGATGGTCCCATAGATGACTATACGGAGAAAGTGGAAGACTTTACAGTAAAAGGGTCTGCCAAAGCACGTTACGTCCGCATCAAGGCCAAAAATTTTGGTAAAATTCCCGAGTGGCACCTTGGTGCCGGCGGCGATGCCCACATCTTTATTGATGAGATTGAGGTGAGATAAAATTTCGCGATTCCCAATTTTCAGGTGAGCGGCCAGCTGATGCAAATTTGCGTGAGCGAAGGTCAGCAAGTGAAGAAAGGCATGACGCTATTCGTTATTGATTCTCGCAACGCGCAGTTGGAACTGGAGGCCGCATTCTATAATACGCAGGAAGCCCGCGCAGCATTTTACCCCAAGATTTCGTTGCAGGGCATTTTGGGCTGGGGCAACAGCTCCGGTATGATTCCCAATCCGGGCTCATTGCTGCTGAATGCGTTGGCCTCTGTTGTACAGCCTATCTTTGCTCAAGGGAAATTGAAAGCCAATCTCAAAATCAACCAGTTGTCGGAAGAAGATATCGCCCAGCAGTATGTGCAGACCGTCATCAATGCTGGCAATCAGGTGAACGAGGCGTTGGCCGACTGTCAGGCTGCCCAGGAAAAGGACGTGTACTACAAACGGCAGGTGGAGGTTTTGCAGGAGGCCTATATGGGCACGCATGAGCTGATGGATAACGGCAAGGCCAACTATTTGGAGGTTTTGTCCGCGCAGGAGGGACTGCTCTCTGCACAGATCAGCGAAGCCACCAATCTTTACAACGGTGCTCGCGCCCTCATCTCCCTCTACATCGCTTTAGGCGGTGGGGCGAAATAGAGATTTGAGAACTGAAAATTGAAAACGGAAAACTGAGAACTAAAAATTGTAAATTGTACATTGTAAATTGTACATTGAAATAACCCTACTCCCCGTACGTTATCGTCCTTACCGTTCGCGCCGATAGCTCCCCGTTGAGGAACTCCTCGCACTCTGTCCAGTTGCCATGCTCGTCGTACTGGTACTTATACGTATATTGGCATTTCCAATAGTTATCATCTTTCCTTTCGCATGAGCCGGAAGCTTGATGGTTGTCCTGCCCTTGGGCGCCTCGAACCGTGGGTATGCATTTCCCCAGAAAGGTCTTCTGGATGACATTGCCCTGTGAATCGTATTCGTACAAGATGGTATGGATTGAAATTCTTGAACCTCTGTCATAAAAATCATAGAGAGCCCCCAATTCGCTATAGTTGGTGATGGAGAGAACCCTCCCAACATTGTCATACTGGTATCGAATGCCAGTGGAATCTTTGGGATTGCTGGCCTCACCCCGCTTTGACAAAGCTGATGTTTTGGGGTGGATGGGGAGGGTGTATATGTAACCGACAGAGTAATTATATGTGCTATCTATAAGATTGTCAGTGTTGTATGTATAAGTTGTGAGATATTCCATTCGTCCATCATCAAATGTGAAAATTGCGGTAGGACGGTTGCAGGAGTCGTATTCTATGCCTTCCACATACTGCCAGAATAAGGTGTCGCTGTACATCTTTCCGGTAAGGGTCTGGTAGGCTACGGGCATCGCGTTTTTGAAGGTGTAGCGTACATCCCGTTCTGAAAATTCCAACCGGCATCCCTTCCCCTGATTTTCCAAAGGATTGTACAATTTAAGAGGGTAAACTTCTCCCAATTTCAGCTGGTAGCGAGCCGTCTTCATCTTTTTGATTTGTCGCACATGAATACAGTGAACTTCTTTTACGACTGTTTGGTGTAGCGTATCGAATGTGTATTGTGCCGTTTCTATCGGGTCTGCCTCCCAACGAAACACGTAAACTGATTGTTTTTGTTTGCGATGAGAGCGCTTTCTTGCATGCCACCGAACACCCCAATCTGTATAATTGGGTATCCCGTAGTGGTATCTGACTTCTTGTATAGCCGCAATGTTGCCATTGAACACCAGCGGACACTGCTCGCTCAACAATTTACTGATGTAAGTGGGGAAATAGGAAGAGAAATCATCGTATCTATGGTAATGGAAAACATCCACATAATGGCTTTCTCCGATAATCTGTTTGGCTTCACGCTTTAGTTCCTTGTCAATCTGTGCGTTGACAGATAGAACGAGGGACAAAAGCAATGGATAGACGAAAATGACTTTTGGGCGCATAGCGGTTGGGAATTTTACCCCGCAAAAATACGAATAAATTGAAAATAGAGAATGGGAAACTGAAAATTACCGACTTTAAACAAAAAGAGGGTGCCAGCAATTCTGACACCCTCTATATTCAATATTGGTAAACAAATCCTATTTGAAGGCGTTTTCGCACAGGCCGTCTCCGCTGAGCAACAGACGGTCCATATAGGCGGGAACTTCCTTGCCCATGTACTTGTCCACGTAGATCTTGGCGAGGTACTGTCCCAGCATGAAGCCGTGGCCCTGCAAGCCGACGAGCAAGCCGTGGCCCGGGTCGATGATGTAGCGCGGCTCGGTGTAGTAGCCCGCCCAGAAGGCCTGGAAGCTGACAGCACCCAGCTGCGGAATCCACTCGCGGAACATCTCGGAACAGATTTCGAGGAAGTCTTGTGCGTTGTATTTCAGGTTCTTGCCCGCTTCGGCGGAGTCGGTGCCCGGAGAAGCGCAGCCGATGATCTGGCCCGTCTCCTTGAACTGCTGTCCGTAAACGGCGGAGAATCCTTTGTAACGGCGGCGGTCGATGAGCATGTCGAGGCATTCGCCATCCTTACCCAACATCGGCAGACGGCCGGTGATAAAGGCTTGGTGCTTAATGGGATAGAGACCCGTTTCAATACCCAGCTGCTTGGCGAACTTGGCGGCCTGATAACCTAAGGCGTTGACAAAGTGCTCGCAGTGGTACTCCACATACTCTTTGTCGTGGGTGTACACCAGTGCCATGAAGCCCTTGGCCGTGCGTTGCACTTCCACCAAGCGGCAGTCTTCGAGCAGCACGCCGCCCTTCTCGCAGGCGAGGTGACGGATGTAGTCGATGACCTTGCCGGGCGTGGCCTGCCAGCAGTTGTTGGTGACGCAGGCAGCGCTGTAAGTCTCGAGTTTCGGGTTGAAGTAGGGAGAAATCTCCTTCTGGAAATCCTTGCGATCAACCATGTATCCGTCAGACCAGCCGAGGGAGGCCTCCAAGGACTTGTAGGTGGCTTCATCGTGGGCGAAGCCGACATAGCGGATGGGGTAGTAGCCCACATCGGTCTTGCTTTGCAGCTCACGGAAGATGTCCTGGTTGTGGTTGGCGATATCGGCGATCTCGGGAACGGAGAAGGCCGGACGGCCGCCACCGATGCAGCGCCATGATGAACCGCGTTCGGCGTTACAGAGCACGGTCTTCTTGCCGCTTTCAGCGAAATAGCGGAACAGACCGCTACCGGCGATACCGCCGCCTGCCACAAACACGTCGCATTCCACCTTGCGGGTGGCTTTCTTCACGTCGGTGATAAATTCTTTTGGCAGGTCATTGGGTTGCATCTCGTTGATAGTAAGCTGGTTGGAGAGCGGTCCACGCGGGGTGGCGTCGCCCACCACCTCGATGCCGTAACCGCGCAGCAGCTGCTTCACGCGCGGGATGCACCGTTTGCCACGGCAGGTACCCATACCGATTCTCGTGGTGTGTTTCAGCTCGTCCACGGAAATGATCTTGCGGTCGCCAATGACCTTCAGGAGTTTGTCGAGCTGCACGTCCTCGCAGTGGCAGACGTAGGCGGGTGATTTTTCGTCCTTGGCAGCTGCCATCTGCACCTTTTCGCCAAACTTCTCTTTGAGGATGAAGCCGGTGACTTCGGTCATCTTTTCGCCCTTGATATCCAATGCTTTGACGCGGGCCACGTTGGTCTTGTTGGGGTTGACTTTGATATTCTCCACCACACCTTCGCCCACTTTTTCGCCCTTGTCGTTGATGAGCACCACCTCGGCACCCTTTTCCACATGGTATTCGATGGGGAGGAAGAGCCACTCTTTCTGCAAGTTGTAGCCGAAGATGGCCAAACCCGGACAGTGCGACACGCACTCCATACAGCCGATGCACTTGTTGTAGTCGATGACGGGCACGCTGGAGGTGCTGGACTTGGTGATGGCGCCTTGCGGGCAGGAGAAGGAGCAGGGGTTGCAGGCGAAGCCGTAGAGGCAGTCGGCCACCACGAAGCCCTTCTCGTTCATCCGTTCGGTGGTGGGTTTGTTGGGAGTCTCCAGCACGCGGACGGGATGCTGTTGGGAATCAATATATTGCTTGGAGATGGCGAGATAGTCGTCGTAGTTGACGCGCTTGCCCATCTGCATGGCGATTTCGAGGGCGACCTGTTTGCCGCGGAGCACGGCGCAGGTGCCTTCGCCCACGCGCACGGCGTCGCCCGCGCCGAAGGTGTTGAGACCGAACACCTGACGGCCTTTCAGCAGCAGCTGGTTGTCGGGGATGAGGCCGGTACATATATTAATCACGTCGATGCCCTCGATGGTCTTTTCGGTGCCGGGCACGGGTTTGAAGTTCTTGCATTCGGCGATGACGGCACCGACGATGCCGGTGTGGTCTTCGTTGGGGATGGCGCGCAGCAGCACGTGCGAGGTGTAAATCGGGATGCCGAGACGGCGCACACGGTTGGCTTGTACGGGGAAACCACCCTCGTGGTCCATGGCCTCCACAATGGCGACGACTTTCGCGCCGGCCTGCGTGGCCTGGTAGGAGGTGAGGTAGCCGATGTTACCGGCACCGATGGAAAGGATGCGCTTGCCGAGGAGGGTGTGTTCCACGTTCATCATCTTCTGGACGACGGCGGCGGTATAAACGCCCGGCAGGTCGTCGTTCTCAAATACCGGCATGAACGGAACGGCACCAGTGGCCACCACCAGATATTCGGCGTCCACATAGTAGATGCTGCCGTCTTTCAGGTTCTTGACGGCCACGCGGGGACCTTCGAGGAGGTCCCAAACGGTGGAGTTGAGGAAGATGCCGCTGTGGTCGTCGCCGGCCAGCGTCTTGGCGATGTCGAAACCACGCATTCCACCATACAGTTTTTCTTTCTCAAAGAAGAAGAACTGGTGGGTCTGCATGTTGAACTGACCGCCGACGCGCTCGTTGTTGTCGATAACGATATTGCTGATACCCTGCTCGTTGAGCATCTCGCGGCAGGCGAGACCAGCGGGGCCAGCACCGATGATGACGACTTGGGTCTTGTAAATCTTCTGGGTCTGCTGTTGCGGCTCGGCGGCCTGCGGGAAGTAGTTCTGGGGAATCTCCCGCACCTCTTTCACACCGTCCACCGGGGTGATGCAGATACGTTTGATGACGCCGTCCACCAGCATCTGGCAGGCACCGCACTTGCCGATGCCGCACTCGAGGGAGCGTTCGCGCCCGTCAATGCTGTGACTGTGGATCGGAAAACCCGCCTGATGGAGGGCGGCTGCAATGGTGTAGCCCTTGTGCCCCACCACCTTCTGTCCGTTAAATTCAAAGACGACTTCTTCCGTTTTCGGAATGTCTAAAATCGGATGTTCATTAATTTTGTACATAAAAAAGAGGTAAATTGTTGTTTATCAGTTGTTTTGTTGGTTGTATTCTTGTGAAGAAAATCTTTGCAAATGTATTCTAAAAAAATAAAAATTAAAAATTTAAAATGAGAAATTTTTCAATTCCCTAATTGTGGACGCAGCGGACGGATTCTCCCCAGTTCATATCGGTTCCCATGCTGAGTGCGAAGAAACTGTCGTAGTTGGTGTGGAAACCCCTATTGAAGGCGAGATTGAGATAGGGATAATTCTCATCAACAGTAGCCGTCCAGTAGAAGGTGTTGAAACCTCTACCCAAAAAAATGAAACCATCTATATTGTTATCGTAATAATCTCCTGCTGGCAATGCCCCGAAACCTGTGGCGTTGTTGGTGGCAGGACTGTCGTTGCCCGCCAGACAGGGATTGCCCAAGCTGGAGAGGTCCCACCCCATAGTAGATACCATGGCTTTGGCAATGTTGATGTAATTTCCTCCGCACACGTACTCGCTTTGGCTGCTTACGTAGTCGGTCAGCTGGGTCCACTCCGCATCGCTCGGCACGTGCCAGCCGTCAGGACAGATGCCCTGCACGCCGCTTGGGTTCGCCGCGCTGCCCGTTTCCCCGCGCACCACCGCAGGCCAGTTGTACAACAGACCGTAGTTGGGCTTGTTGGCGGCATCGTCCATCGGATAATACCAGTAGGCTGTTTCGAAAGAGGCATCGTTGCCGTGCTCTAGCGGGGTGCCGTCGGCGTACCTTGTCGTGCGCAGGTTCTCGCGCATCCAGCACTGCTCGCCAATCTGCACGGTGTTATAGATGTTGCCATCCACATCGGTGAGGGTGGGGGCGTTTGGACAGGACTTAGAGTCGCCATTCGGGTTGATGGGGATGGTGAAAGTCACCTCGTTGCCATACGCCGTCCCCTCATGGTTGGTAGCATACGCCCGCACGTAGATGGTGAGGCCGGACTGTAGTCCGGTAAGACTGCTGGTGAAGCTGCCCATGCCATGACCGTCAAGGGTGTGGATGTTGTCGATGATCGGGTTGGGGGAGGTGCTCCAGCAAACGCCGCGTGTGACCGTGCTGTCGCCACCGTCATCGGTTACGGTGCCGCCGCAGGTGGCGGTAAAGTCGGTAATGTCGCTGACCGTATCGGTGATGACGACAGGCAGGTTGTAATGTAATTGTGTTTCATTGAAGGGTATAATAATGGTCTGCGATCCCTCTAACGTTTGTGTCATGACCGGACTTTCGAATTCCTCCCCATTGATGATGGAATACCCCACATATTCCATCTGGTCACCGATTTGAAACGGCCGGTTGGTGGTGGATTCCATTTGTCGTAGAGACTCGCCATGGCACATTTGTAGAGACGCGCCATGGCACGTCTCTACAGACCCCAAATATTCAATCCGGTTGCCGTTGCCTTCGCCGTTGCACACCATTTTGACGGATGACGATTGGCCGTTTTGGCGGGCGGTTATCACATACGTGCCGGCGGTGGACAGGGTGACGCGGAATTGGTGGGTGCCCTGTAGGGGCGAATAATCATTCGCCCCTACCACCGTTTTGCCGTTACCATCCACAATATCCAATGTCACCGTCCCCGCGTCCGCCACCGTCAGGTTTACGTCTGTGGTGCCAACAAACGGGTTTGGGTTGTTTTGTCCCAATCGTAGGGGCGAATAATTATTCGCCCCGTTCGCCCCATTCGCCCCCATTTCATGTATCCCAACCTGATTTTCCATCACCAGCACGGTGTCGTCCCAGAAAAGAAGTTCCTGCCAGCCTCGCGTGACGTTGGTGACAATCACCATGTCTAATTGCACGTATTGGTCGGCAGCATCCTGCCCCGTGAAGGTTAACGTGACGTTTTGTGCCTGTATGCTGGTCAGTCCGCAAAGGATAGAGATCCCAGCGATGAGGATTAATATTGTTTTTTTCATAGCGATGGTTTTTGTTTTTTTTTATGAAGATGGGGTGATGGCATCCTATAGGTCGCGGATGGTTTTCACGGGGTGGAAGGTGGTGAGAGGTACTTCCACAAAGACCGTGATCCAGCGGGCCATCGCACCGTTCCACAGACCGGGCAACTCCATGGCTTTCAGGGTTCTGCCCTCGTACGACTTGGAGGAGATAAAGCCTGTTTCGGGGTCCACGAAGTCGGGGAGGTGGTAGAAATCGCCGTCGGGTGTGCGGAAGCTGCATACGAGGTCCACCGGGTTGAAGTGGGAGGAGTGCATCATGATGGATTTCTGCTGCGGGTTGGCGGTGTCGATCTGCGAGCTCTCCACAATCTGCCACGAGCATTCGCCGCGTGAGTCGCGCACGAGGTAGGGACCGCCGCCGGGCTCGCCTTCGTTCTTCACCATGCCGCACACCCGGATGGGACGGCACAGTTTGTCGAGCAGCACCTCGCGGTTCGGCTCGCCGTCGGCGAAACGGATGAACAGCTCTGTCTCTGCGAACTTCCGAATATCAGCCACCTGCGCGTCGCTGACGGCGGGGTTGCGCAGCAGCTGTACGGCGTCGAACACCCGCTGCTGCAAGTGCAGGAGGTGGGCGGCCAGCAGTTTCTTGTAAGTCACCGTGTCGGCCACGGTGTCGTCAGCAAACACGTTGTCGATGTTCTTCACGAAGATGATGTCGGCGCGCAGCCGGTCGAGGTTATCGATGAGGGCACCGTGGCCGCCGGGACGGAACAGCAGGTTGCCGTCGTGGTCGCGGAAGGGCTGGTTGTCGGGCGTGGCGGCCAGCGTGTCGGTGGCCGGCGACTGGAAGGAGAAGTCGATGATGTATTTCACTCCAAACTTCTTTTCATATTTATCTTTAACATTATCAATAAGTTGAGTAAACAGAGGCAGATGCTGTGGCGACACGGTGAAGTGCAGGTGGCAGGTGCCATCTGATTGGCGGGCGTAGAGGGCCGCCTCCACGAGATGTTCCTCGAAGGGGGTGCGGCAGCCGTCAGCATAGCGGTGGAATTTCAGCACGCCCTTGGGCTTGTTGCCGTAGTTGAGACCTTTTTCGGTGAGCAGGTACTCGAACACGGTTTTGAAATCGTCGTGGGCGATGGCCTCATCAAGCGACAGTCCGTCGTGGGCCATGGCGGCGCGGAGGTCGTCGTATAGGGCGAGGTGGGGGAGGGTGTGGAGCATGCCGATGGCGGCCTCGCGTACGCTGTCGCCGCCGTCGAGGAAGGAGTAAGCCTCCTTGAACATGCGGGATGCGGCACCCGAGGCGGGCACGAACTTCAGCAGACTCTTGCCGGCCGTAAGCTGGTCGTAGCGGGCCACCAGGTCATCGCGGTCGGCGTCGGCAATTTTCAGAATGCCGTTGCCGATGGCGGCGGCACATTCTAATTGCGCAAAGGGAAATCCGGTTTCAAAGTAGTGGAACTGACGGAGTACATCCTTCTCGTTGCTGCCTCTATGGTGCAGAAAATCAATGTCTTGAGCTGATAATGCAATCATGATGACGGGTTTGAAATGAATGCGCAAATATACAAATTTGTTGCATTCATCGCAAACCAGACGGGAAATTATGGGTTAGATTTGTTGTGTGAGGGAACTGTAGCTGAGATTAAAGTATGCCAAATGTGATGTGATGTCCGGCAATCTTTTCGATTTCTTCATTAATCTGCCGCAACTTACTATCGAGTTCATCTATTTTATTCTCCAGTTTGCGGTAAAGGGGATGAACAGTGCTGCCAACAGGCAGAGTAAATAAAGTTTTGTTCTCACGAAATTATTGAATTAAAAGGTTAATCGTATAAAACTTCTAAAACTTCGTGTCCTGTTATTTTATTGATTTCAGTCATGAATTTTTTCTTTTTGACCATCAGCTTTTCAATTTTCTTGTTGCTTTTTTCGTCAGTTGAGCTCATGGATTTAAGTGTCCAAATGTCATAACCGTCCTCAAAATCGCGATAGTATATGTGTGCCAGACGAAGATCTTGAAGCGTAGCTCGGAAGTGAATTTTATCGATACTCCGTTGGCATCGGTACATTTTGTAAAGTAATTTCCTGATTTGTTTGTTTTGGGATTTCGTGAGGGGGAATAAGTCTTCGCCTTCATCGATCTGCGAGGTGTTTTCAGAGGTTCTGATGGATGCCTCGGTGCCAACTGTTTCATTCACTTCTTGGCAATTGCTTTGAAAGGGGATGAACAATACTGCCATCAGGCAGAGGGAAAGAAGTTTGGTTTTCTTCATGGTGGATAAAATTTTCGTTTTAGAATCATTAACAAATGAGTAATGATAAATATTGTAGAGAAATGAAAATTTTTATGAAAAATCGTCTTATCTTTGCGTAAATATTTTTTTAGAGAAGATTTTTATGAAAATTGCCTTATTTGCAGCAGTTCCAGAAGAGGTTGGCAGCTGGGCCGACCATGTGAATTTCACGGGTATTGGTCGTGAGAATGCCACCCGCACGGCTCTTTCGTTCATGCAGCGTCATTCGGGCGAGAAAATCACGGTGGTGAATTTCGGCACGGTGGGCGCGCATCACCTTCCTGTCGGCACCGTGCTGTCCATCAACGAAATCACCTCTGCCGGCCGTATCTTCGACCCCAATCCGATGACCACCGACCATTTTTCCGTCCCCTCCGCACAGGGCCTGCCCACTGCGACGCTCTTCTCGTCCGACAGCTTCGTGTCGCCTTCCGTCTATACTGCCGACTACCTGCAGCGTATCCAGCAGCAGGCCGACTGCTTCGACATGGAGTCCTCCGCCCTCTATACTGTGGTGAAACAGTTCGATGTACCCTACGTCTCCTTCAAGATCGTGTCCGACAACCTCGATGTGGATATCGACGAGTGGCACCGCCGTGTGGTGGAACTGTCGAAGAACCTGTGCGTCTTTATGGAGAAATTGATAGGGGAATTGTCTGAAAATGAACCTGTCGAATTTATAAAATAAACCCTCATGGAGGCATTTCTGAACTATCTGCAATACGAAAAAAGGGTGTCTGCCCATACGGTGACGGCCTACCGCACCGACCTGGAGCAGTTTGCGGCCTATTTGCAGAAGGAGTTCGGGGAGAATGACATCCGGAAGGCCGACTCTGCCGATGTGCGTGCCTGGATGATGCAGCTGATGGAGGCGGGGGATTCGGCACGGAGTGTCAATCGGAAAGCCAGTGCGTTGCGTGCTTTCTTCCGCTACCATACTCGCATGGGCGATGTGGAAGCCAACCCCATGGAAGCCGTGACGGCACCAAAAATCGCCAAGCGGCTGCCGCAGTTCGTGTCGCAAGATGAGATGAACAAACTCTTCACCGAAGATCTTTTTGAAGATACCTTCGAGGGCTGGCGCGATCGGCTTATCATCGAACTGTTTTATGTCACGGGCATGCGTCTGTCGGAACTGTGCAACATCAAACGCAGCGACCTCGACCTGTACGACTGCTCGGTGAAGGTGATGGGAAAGCGCAGCAAAGAACGCATCATTCCATTCAGTCAGCGAGTTAAGGATATTATCGTCAAATATTTGTCACTTTTTGACGAAAAGTATGCCAATAATTCAAAAAATAGTTTTATCTTTGTCGCATCAAACGGCAACAAAATCTACCCTAAAGCCGTTTATAGAATTGTAAGGAAGTATCTGGATATGGTGACCACGATTGATAAGAGAAGTCCGCATGTGCTGCGTCACACCTTTGCCACGCAGATGCTCAACAATGGCGCTGACATCAACGCCATCAAGGAGATTTTGGGACACTCGTCGCTGGCCGCCACCCAGGTTTACACCCACAACACGATTGAAAAACTGAAAAACATTTATAACCAAGCCCATCCAAGGGCATAAAAAAGGAGGATTTATGAACATTAACATCTCTTCACTGCACTTCAAGGCTGACCAAAAACTGGAAGCCTTCATCACCGAAAAGGTTGAGAAACTCGGCAAGATGCACGACGGCATCATCGGCGCCGAAGTGACGCTGAAGCTCGAGAACACCGACAAGCCGGAGAACAAGACCGCCGACATCCGCATCAAGATCCGTGGCAACGACGCGATGGCTGCCAAGACTGCCAAGACCTTCGAGGAGGCTACCGACGACGCGGTGGACGCCCTCAAAAAACAGTTGATCAAAGTCAAAGACAAAGAAAGAGGAAACTAAATTTTTCCTTTCCACAATTTCGAGGCGGCACATCAGTTGCCGCCTTTTTTATTTCCCAAAACTCTAATCCTTTCATCTCTTCAATTTTCAATTCTCAATTTTCCATTTTTTATAGTATCTTTGCACCCTAATTCCTGATACGATGTTCAAAACTTACATGGCCTCCGCTGGTGCGGGCAAAACCACCAGCTTAGTGGCCGAATACCTTACCATCTGCCTGCGCGACGACCATTCGGTCGGCAATTTCCGCAAAATTCTTGCGGTGACCTTCACCAACAATTCCACTGCCGAGATGAAGAGCCGCATTGTGGAGACTTTGCAGCAGTTCGCCTTTCTGCCGCAGTCGGAGTGGGGCGGTTCCGCGCAGCCCATCGCCGACATGGTGATGAGTTCGCTTCCAGAGCTCACTCTGCAACAGCTTCAGCAGCGTTCGGAGAAACTGCTCGCCGAGATTTTGTACGACTACTCCAACTTCAGCATCAGCACCATCGACGGTTTCTTCCAGCGCATCGTGCGCGCCTTTGCCTTCGAACTCGGCATCAGCATGAGCTATGAGGTGGAGGTGACGCTGGACGACTTTTTCCAGCAGACCATCGACCTGCTGCTCAACCGCATCTCCAAAGAGAATCCCGACCTGCGCGACGCAGTCATCGACCTGGTGGAAGACCAGATGGCCGAAAAAGGGCGTTGGCGCATTGATGGCCGGCTGCTGGAACTGCTGGAGATTGTTTATGGTGACGAGTCCGCCGCTGAACCTTTGTCGGCTTTGTCGGCTTGTGAGCAGTTGAGAGAATGTTTGAAAAAATTGGCGAAACGCATCGCTGAGGCACGTAAGCAGCTCCTGGAAGTGTCGGAAGGGGCTAACGATTTTCTCAAAAGTCTGGAACTGGATGCCTCAAAGTTAGTGAAAGGACGTGGTAATGGTTCTATCTATTGCTGGTTTACCCAGTATAATCCGTTCATACTAAAAAATTATTCTTGTTTAAATGACCTTGAACACGCCTATTTCTTAAAGGAGGAAGGGGAGGAGTCTGATGTGAAGAATGCTAAAATTATAGAGCGCTGTCAGAAAATGTTTGGGGCGCAAAAGGAGTTCTTCCGGCTCAAGGTGCTGTATGGCCGTACGCAAACGCTGTCACTTCTTTTCGAGCTGAAGTCCATCATGGATGAAATTCGAGAAAGAGATAATAAGTTTTTCTTGTCGGATACTAATTTTAAGATTCATAGTGAGATAAAAGATGATGATACGCCTTTTATCTATGAAAAGATTGGCAATCAGTACCGTTATTTCTTTGTTGATGAGTTTCAGGACACCTCCCGCATGCAGTGGGAGAACTTGATTCCGCTATTGAAGAATGCGCTCGCGTACCCTGACGGGAAGGCCATCCTTTTCGGCGATGTGAAGCAGGCCATCTACCGTTTCCGCAATGGGGATGCGCAGCTGCTCACTGACCTTTCGGCTGAGGCAGCCACCGAAGAATACCTGAAGCTGATGCCCGGCGATACATCCTGTAGCCGCCGCGAAAATGTGCCGATGAAGGTGAACTATCGCTCAGACGGCAACATCGTGAACTTCAACAACGCCTTCTTCAAAAGACTGCCGAAACTCCGTGGTTTTAAAACATCCAAGCCATCAGCAGGTACCGATGATTCAGAGAAGGTTAATCCATTCGAAAAACTTTATCTATCTTATTATCATGCTGTAAAACAGGAGGTTCGTGCTAAAAATGAAGGAAAAGGTGTGGTGATTGTGCGATTTAAGCCGCCAGATATGAAGAAAGAGGAATATTTCGAGGATCAGGTGAATGCAGCCGTGGCAGATGCGTTGGACAAAGGCTACCGTTTGTGCGACATTGCCGTACTGACCAGTTCCAATGATGATGGTTCGCTGCTGGGGCAGACGCTCACACGGGCGGGCTATGCGGTCATCTCACCGGAGTCGCTGATGCTGAAGTCTTCGCCAGAGGTGAATCTTGTGCTGGCCGTTTTGGGCTACGTGTGCCGTCCCAATGACAAGCTTTCGCAGTATATCATCGCCCACTATGTTCACCTTCACCATCCGGAAGATGATACGGAGGCTATGGAAAAACTGATCCCGCAACTGGGCAACGAAAAGGTTTTCAGCAGATTTATGGTTAATCATGGCAAGCCGCTGTCCCGTACCGAACTGGGCGCCAAGCCCCTGTTCACCTTGGTCAACGAAATCTTGCGTATCTTCTCTATCAATACGGCCGATGCATTCGTCATTGCGCTGATGGACAATATTTTGGATTATTTGAAAAATCAGAACGGAGAAATAGCTTCGTTTTTGGATTGGTGGGAAAGAAAAGGGGAGAGTTTGGCGCTGAAAGCTCCATCTGGTCTGAATGCCATCACCATCAGCACCATCCATAAATCTAAGGGGTTGCAGTATCCCGTGGTCATCATGCCCTTCACTCAATATGGTAATAAATATACAAAAACAGACTATTGGTATGCCAAAGAGGGTGAAGAACTGCCCTTCCTGTTAATGAAGATACAAAAGGACATGGATCAGTATGATCTGGGAGATATTTATAGCAAGGAGTCGATGTTGAGCACGCTTGACAGTCTTAATAAAATATATGTGGCGCAAACACGTGCCGAGAACAGACTGTATATCCTTACGGGAGGGACAGATTCGAAGAATGGGAATTTCAACTGGATGCTCTATGATTTTGTGTCGAATTCTCCTTTTGGTGATGAGGCGGATGATGAGGTAAAAGTGCATTTTGAACATGATCCTGATGATCCGTTGTGCTACTGGTGGGGCAATCGGGAAGAGCGGCGCGTTGATAGCGGGAAGTCTTCAGCGCATGAAAGTGAGCAAATTTCGAAGATGTATATTGCCGATTTTCAGCCCAAAGATCTGTCCACACACATTGTGAAGAAAGAGACGCCCGAGCAGGAGGTGGGTAATGCCATTCACGATTACTTGTCGCGGCAGACGCATTTCCCACTCACGGAAGAAGATGTAAATACTTGGAAGATAGAGGATAGCCAGCCATACTCCACCGAGATTCGCGAGGCCTTGCGGTGTATCGCACGCCATACGGAGTGGCATCCCTATTTCGCCGACGGTGTGAAGGTGCTGAACGAGGTGTCGATATTGCCCACGTGGGAGTTCCTGCAGCAGAATGTCAGGGAAGGGGAGGTGCGGCCGAAGATCACCTTCCGTCCCGACCGTATTGTACAGTTAGCGGATGCCGTGGTGGTGCTGGACTACAAGACGGGGCATCCTACCGAAAAGGTGCGGGAAGAGTACGAGCGGCAGGTGGCCACCTACGTGGAGCTGCTGCGCGACATGTCGCTAGGGCCTGTGCGCGGGGAGGTACTGTATCTGAATGAAATGTAGACGCGAGAGTATTACGACCAAATCATTCGTGATACAGTTGAAATGAACCACATCGCCTAATATATAGAACAGAATCCCGTGAGATGGTATTCTGTTCGGAAGTGAAATCGGTCGCGATTAGATTTCTTTTACAGTCCAACCATTGGCATTTCTAATGTCAGATGGTCTCCCAATGCCTTTTTCCCATACAAGGCCAGTTTGTTTCAAGAAATCATCTGAAGGAATACAATCTTTGAATCTGGACTCTACTACCCATGATTTTGAATCATTGCTCGACCGGCTCACGGGACTTCCATCGGGATATGTAACCCATTGTAATTCACCACTTCCTTTTGCTGTAACCATTAATTTGTATGCCATAATATAAAAATTTTTGAAAGGCTTCTTTTTCTTAACAAAACTTATCAGACCTTGCGAAGTCCGTTAGACAAAACCTGAAAAGTTGACGCATATTATTTTTGCATTTCCAACAGTATAGCTGCGTTTTTTGAAATTTATTGTTGTGGCAGGTTGATCCACAGTTTGAAAAGTTCCAGCATAGACATTTCATCGGTTGCCTCTGCACCCATCTCCTGCAGCATCGTGGCGCGCTCGTGTCGATCGCTGGCTTGCTTTTCGTTGATATGAGCTATGAGACGTGCGGCAAACTCGCGGATGCTCCATGTGTCATCCATATCAAAATGTTCTTCCGCCGCGATCTCGCGCAGCGCTTCAGCTTTGGTTTCGGCCTGTAGAAATGGCTCCATCCAACACTCAATGTTGATGTCGTTTTCCAACAGCTCGATGGCACGATATCTATAGGTTAGCGCAGTTTGAATGTGATGGGTTATTTGGGTGTTTTGCATGATGAAAGATTGGTTAATGATAAAAGATGAAAATGGTGATGATATATAAGGCATTTCCCTTAAAAAATAAGTTTTGTTCCAAAATTATTTTTTTATTCCACAAAAAAGTGAGGGTTATCAACCGCAATCAACAGCAGAAAAATATTTTTCCACAATCGGCTAATTGGGCCTTTTGTGCGAAAAAATTGTAGTACCTTTGCACCCTTGATTTTATTCACGTAACCTATTTATTTTATGACATCAGAACCCGCTACAGGACAGCAGACAGAGACAAGATTTAGCTACAAGACCATTGAGGGCGCATTGGGAAATGCCGGCAAGGTGATTCCGCAGGCTGTGGGCTTCGAGCAGGCCGTGCTCGGCGCGCTGATGATTGACCGCGATGCGGTGTCGAATGTGGTGGACACCCTCCGCTCGGGGATGTTCTACCGTGAGCAGCACCAGGCCATCTTCGCCGCCATCATCCGCCTCTTCCAACTCGACCAGCCTATTGACCTCCTGACGGTGGCCGACCAACTCCGCTCGGAGAAGAAGCTGGAGTTTGTGGGCGGTCCGGCCTACCTGGCGAAACTCACCAACGGGGTGGCCTCCGCCGCCAACGTCGAATACCACGCCCGTGTGGTGATGGAACGCTACGTGCTGCGCCAGCTTATCTCCATCTGCGGCGACATCACCAAACAGGCTTTCGACGAGCCTAAGGATGTGATGACCCTGCTCGACAAGGCCGAAACCGACCTGTTCAATGTCATAGAGAGCAACTTCAGCCGCGAGAGTAAGGAGTTGGGTGTGGTGGTGAAGAAGGCCATGACCGACCTGATGGAGTTGCAGAACTCAGAAGAGAAGTTCAAGGGCGTGCCGACCGGCATCCGCCGTATCGACGAGGCCATCGGCGGCTGGCAGAACTCCGACCTTATCATCATCGCTGCCCGTCCCGGTATGGGTAAGACCTCCTTCGTGCTCTCCATCGCCCGCAACGCCGCTATCGACTACGGCAAGAGCGTTGCACTGTTCTCCCTCGAAATGTCGGCCACGCAGCTGGTACACCGCCTTTTCTCCATCGAGTCGGGTGTCAGCTCCGAAAAGATTGTCAAGGGCGACCTGATGGATGCCGAGTGGAACCAGCTGATGGAGCGCGTGCATGTGCTGGAGACCGACAAACTCATCATCGATGATACTCCGCAGCTCTCTATCTTCGACCTGCGCGCTAAGTGCCGCCGGTTGAAGCACCGCTATAATATAGATATGGTGATTGTGGACTACCTCCAGCTGATGACCGGCAATGCTGAGGACAAAGGCCGCCACGGCAACCGCGAGCAGGAAATCAGCCAGATCTCCCGTTCCCTCAAGGCGTTAGCCAAAGACTTGAACATCCCCGTTATCGCTCTTTCGCAGTTGTCGCGCCAGGTGGAGCAGCGTGGCGGTGACAAAAAGCCGATGCTGTCCGACCTTCGTGAGTCCGGCTCTATCGAGCAGGATGCCGACCAGGTGATGTTCATCTACCGTCCCGAATACTACAAACTCGACACTTTCCCAGACGACGGCTCACCGGCGTTGAATCGTGCCGAGATTATGATTGAGAAAAACCGTCACGGCAGCACCTCTTCTATCAAGGTGCGCTTCGAGAAACAATATACCAAGTTCTGCGACGACCTCGACTATCAGACCGCCGACAGTCAGGCGGGCATCACCCCCAACATGGAGGAGAATGCCGGCTATGTTACGGTGGAGTCCAATGCCAGCGATGACAGCGAAATGCCCTTCTAAATTTTACTAAAGTGTCGAAGAATAAACCTACCAACATCAACATCAAGAACCGCAAGGCGGAGTTTGAGTATTACCTCCACGCCACCTTCACGGCGGGCATTGTGCTTACTGGCACCGAGATCAAGTCGATACGCGCCGGCAAGGCCAACCTCGCCGACTCATACTGCTCGTTCATCAACAACGAGTTGTGGGTACACAATATCCATATCAGCGAGTACGCCAACGGCAGTTACAACAATCACGACCCGAAACGTGATCGCAAATTGTTGCTCAACCGCAAGGAACTCAAGAAGATAGCCTCGAAACTCAATGAGCGTGGGGTGACGATTATTCCTACGAGAATGTGGATTAACGAAAATGGCTATGCCAAGCTCGACATCGCCATTGCGAGAGGTAAGAAGATGTTCGACAAACGCGACAGCATCAAGGAGAAAGATCAGCGCCGGGCGGCCGCACGCGGTGAGGATGATTGATTTTAATTGAAAATAGAATAGATGGAAATAGGATTCTCAAAACAGCTGGATGATGCGATCGTGGAGATTTCGAAGCTCCCCGGAATTGGCAGGCGCACGGCGTTGAGGCTGGCCCTCCACCTCCTTAAGACCGACCCGCACGAGGTGGCGCTGCTCACCGAATCCATCACGGCCTTGAAAGAGAAGGTGTGCTACTGCAAGGAGTGCCATAACCTTTCCGATACCGAGGTGTGCGACATCTGCAGCAACCCCAAGCGTGACAAGCGGTTAGTGTGTGTGGTGCGCGACATCCGCGATGTGGTGGCCATCGAAAACACCAACCAGTACAACGGCGTTTATCACGTGTTGGGTGGCGTCATCGCGCCGATGGACGGCATCGGGCCGCAGCAGCTCAACATGGAGAGCCTGTTCCAGCGGGTGGAATCCGGCACGGTAGGGGAGGTGATTCTCGCCCTGCCCGCTACCGTTGACGGAGATACTACTAACTTCTACATTTACAGAAATATACAAGGGAAAGTACCCTGCATTACCACCATCGCCCGTGGCATCGGCATTGGCGAGGAATTGGAATACACCGATGAAGTTACCCTCGGTCGCTCGCTGCTGAGCCGCACCACTTTTGAAACCAGTTACTCGAAACGATCATGATGCATCAGATCTCAGAAATTATTACCAGTACCGTCGGCATCACCTGTCTGGTGATGGTGATGATGCTGCTCATTGAATTTGTGAACGTAAGTTCTTCAGGGCATCTGCTGGAAAAACTCCGCAACAGGCCCTTCCTGCAAATTGTGGTGGCCTCGTTACTTGGCCTTATTCCGGGCTGTATCGGTGGCTTCACCATTGTGTCGCTCTACACCCACCGCGTGCTGTCGTTCGGCGCTCTCGTGGCCGGCATGATCAGCACCTTCGGCGACTCCGCCTTCCTGCTGTTTGCCATCAGTCCGAAGACCACGTTGCCTTTGTTGGGCGGAATGCTGGTAGTGGCCCTGCTGGGCGGCTTCCTTACCCATCTCGTCTTCAAGAAACGCACCTTCTACTCCGACGATACCCACACCCTGAAAGTGCATGAGGAGCATACCCACGAGCACGGTCATGCCCAGCTCTCTTTCGCCAACATCAAGAAAATCTCCTTTGCCCGCGCCATCCTCATCTTCGGACTGGTCTTCTATCTGGTCGCTTTGGGCACGGGTCTCATCTCCCATGAGCACGGCTCCATGCCGCAGGCCGCGGCGGTTGCTGCCCAAACGGAAGTGGAGCATCACCACGAGGCGGTGGAACATCATCATGAGCATCACCATGCGGAAGCTGCTGAACTTCATGGCGATATGCATCATCATGAGGGGCATCATCACCTTGATGGCGAGGAACACCATCACCACCTGCATGGTGAGAATATCGTGTTCGGCATCTTGGCGCTACTCACCCTCGTAGTGGTGGCTTTCTGTTCCGAGCATTTCTTGCAGGAACATCTGTGGGAGCACGTCATCAAGCACCATTTCCTGTCGGTGCTGCTCTGGACGCTCGGCGTGCTGGTGGCGCTGGCTTTGCTCAACCATTTCTTCGACCTTCCCGCCCTGATCGAACAGCACAAATGGCTGCCGTGGGTGCTGCTGTTTGTGGCGCTCGGCATCGGTATCATCCCCGAATCGCAGCCCCAATTTCTCTGGATCTATCTCTTCGCTGCTGGCACCATCCCTTTCAGCATCCTGCTCGCCAGCTCCATCGTGCAGGACGGCCATGGTGCACTTCCTCTGCTGGCCTACTCTCGCAAAAGCTTCCTCATGACCAAGGCCGTCAACGTCTTCTTCGGTCTCTTGGTCGGCCTCTTGGGGCTACTCTTTGGCTTCTAAATCTCTCAAATCTCTCAAATTTTCAAATCTTTCAAATCTTTTAAATCTTCAAATCAACCCATATCATGTCACTCTACCTCATTCCGTCCCCTCTGGGAGAATCCGCTTTCGACAAGGTATTTCCGGCTTTCAACAGTCAGATTATCAACGAAATCAAATCCTACATTGTAGAAGATGTGCGCACCGAACGCCGTTTTCTGAAGGCATTGGGCATCACCACCCCCATCGATGACCTTACCTTCTTCCATCTGGACAAGCACGACAAGTCGTTGAATGTGAAGGAGTTCTTGCAGCCCTGTTTGGAAGGGCATCATGTGGGACTTCTTTCGGATGCGGGTGTGCCGTGTGTGGCCGACCCCGGACATCTGGTGGTGGCCGAGGCGCACCGGATGGGCATCCAGGTGGTGCCGCTGGTGGGCCCCTCCTCCATCGTGCTGGCCCTCATGGCCTCCGGATTGGGCGGTCAGAATTTTGCATTCCATGGATATCTTCCAATGGAACAGCCTGATAGAGAGAGACGACTCAAACAGCTGGAGGCGGTGTGCCTGAAATATCATCAGACACAGATTTTCATCGAAACGCCCTATCGCAACAACCATTTCTTCAACTCCATAGTGTCGGTCTGCGCCCCCAATCTCCGCCTCTGTGTGGCCGCCAACCTCACCTGCGAGGATGAGATGATCTGTACCAAGACCATCGCACAGTGGCGCAAAACCACTTTGAATTTGCATAAGCAGCCTGCTATTTTTCTTTTGAATTTATAAATAATTGATTATAAATAATTTAGGTATGATTAGCGTATATTGTCACAACAACCAGCACAATACATCCTACCCCCATGGCACTTCTCTGATGGAACTGGCTAAAGCCGAGGGTATCACTTTAAAATACCCCTTGTTGGGCGCATTGGTCAACAACAAGGTGCGCGACATGAACTATCTGATTCACAAGCCCTGCCAGATCCGTTTTTTCGATGGTTCTTCCCCCTACGGTAACGACATGTACAAGCGTTCGCTTTACTTTATGTTGTTTAAGGTGGTGAGCGATTTGTTGCCGAATGTGAGACTGCGTATTTCACATTCGATTTCTGGTGGAAAGTATTGTGCGTTAGATGGTTATCAAGGTGAAATTGATGATGCGCTGGTGAGCCGGCTCAACAATGCGATGCATGAGTTGGTGGCGCGCAACATCCCTTTCCGTCGTTTGGAGATGCTTACTCCTGATGCGTTGGCTGAGTATTCCCGTCATGGTATGGACGAAAAGTCGCGGCTGTTCAAATACCGGAAAAGAATTTTCACCACCATCTATGCGTTGGATGATAAAATCAACTACTATTATGGTTTCTTGGTGCCTTCAACGGGGTATATCAAACTTTTCAGCATTGAGAAGTATGAAAGCGGACTTCTGCTGAAGATGCCGCAGCCGAAACATCCTGACACTCTGAGTGCTACACGTAGCAATCCCAAACTTTTCGCTATCTATCGCGATTATAAGGAAGGAGCGATGCGGTTTGGGGTTCCATACGTGATGGATATCAATGAGAGAACGGTATCCGGCGAGATTGGGGATGTGGTTCGGGTGACGGAGGCCATTCAGGAGAACCGTTTTGCGCGGATTGCCGCCGACATTCGCAGTCGTGAAAAGGTGAAGCTGGTGATGATCAGCGGGCCTTCCAGCTCAGGAAAAACCACCACCTGCAAGCGTATCTCGGTGCAGCTGGCCATACAAGGCTACTGGCCGGTGCAGGTGTCGGTGGACGACTTCTTTGTGGAACGCGAACAGACCCCGAAAGACAAGGATGGCAAGTTGGATTTTGAGGCGTTGGAAGCTATTGATTTGAAGCTGTTTAACGATACTTTACTCAAGCTGATGGATGGTCAGGAGGTGGAATTGCCCACTTTCGATTTCCAGCAGGGCAAGAAGTTGTGGTTGGGGAAGAAGGTGCAGATGAAGGAAAACTCCATCCTCATTATCGAAGGTATCCACTGTCTGAATCCGAAGCTCACCGAGGCCATTCCCGATGAGGTGAAATACAGAATTTTCGTATCGGCGCTCACTTCCATCTCCATCGATTCGCAGAATCCCATTCCCACCACCGACAACCGATTGATACGCAGAATTGTACGTGACCATAAATACCGTGGCTATTCTGCATTGGATACTTTGCGCCGGTGGGAGAGTGTGAGAAATGGAGAGGCTAAAAATATCTTTCCTTATCAGGAGAATGCCGATGCGATGGTCAACTCGGCACTGATTTACGAGTTGGGCATATTGAAGCCTTACGCCGTGCCGGTACTCAATGAGGTGCCGGAAACCGAACCCGAGTATGCGGAAGCGCGCCGACTGCTGAAGCTGCTCTCTTATTTCAAGTCGATTACACCTGACATGATTCCCGGCACCTCGATTCTCAGAGAGTTTGTGGGAGGCAGTCAGTTTAGTTATTAAGGGAAGCGATGAAACTGTTGGAGTCATACGACGAGGTGTGTGAGCTGGTGCGGGGGCGGCAGGCAGGGGAGATAATCACCGTGCTGGGGCCGACTGCCACGGGCAAGACGCGCCTGGCCGTACGCATCGCCCACGATTTCAACGGCGAGATTATCAGTGCCGACTCGCGGCAGGTGTATCGCTCCATGGACATTGGAACGGGGAAGGATTTGTCGGATTATGTGGTTGATGGACAGCAAATTCCCTATCACTTGGTGGACGTGGCCGAGCCGGGTACCGAGTTCAATGTGGCGCAGTTCCAGCAGGCGGCTTATCAAGCCATCGACGACATCGTGGCGCGGGGCAGGGAGGTGGTGCTGTGTGGTGGTAGCGGCATGTATGTCGAGTCGCTGTTGGGCGGCTACCGGCTGGCTCCGATCGAGCCGGATGCGGAGCTGCGGGCGCGTCTCGAGGCTATGAGCGACGAGGAACTGACGGCGTTGTTGGCCTCCTTCCATCCGCTGCACAACCATACCGACACCTGCGAGCGCGAACGGCTGCTCAAGGCCGTGGAGATCGAGTGCTACTACGACCGCCATCCCGAGTGGAAGGAGCAGGTGCGGCGCATCCCGTCCGTCATCTTCGGCACCACAGCCGACCGCGACATCGTGCGTGCGCGCATCACCCACCGGCTACGACAACGCCTCGATGAGGGGATGGTGGAAGAGGTGGATACCCTTATCCGACAGGGAGTTAGCACTCGGCAGCTGATGAAGTACGGTCTCGAGTATAAGTTCTTGACGATGTATCTTTTAGGAGAAATTTCCAAAGAAGAGATGTTCGAAAAACTCAATACCGCCATTCACCAATTTTCCAAGCGGCAGATGACATGGTTTCGCCGGATGGAGCGGCAAGGCTTTGTGATTCACTGGATTGATGTTTCAAAATTGAAAATTTAGAAGTATGCATAGTTTGTTGGATTATGATGCTAAAGTGCTGTTGGCATGGCATGAGAGCTTGAAGGGTGACAACCGTTTCACTGAATTTCTGCTGCATAACGGCTTCCCCGAGCTGGCGGCCTTGTCGCGGGCAATCCTTTCCGACCTCGATGCGCTCAAGTGGCTGATGGACAACGGCTATCCCGAGTTCGCCATCCTCAGCGATGCCATCGACGACGAGGACGAAGCCATCGAATGGTTGGAAAAGGCCCATTGCGACTTCCTCTCCAAGTTTGCCGCCGCCTGCCGCAAAGATGATGCTGCCATCAAGTGGTTTGTCGATAATGAGTTGCACGGCTTTATCCCCATCATCCGCACCATCCACGACATCCTATTGTTCCAGTCGTGGGATTCGTCTGACATTCATAGAAGAAGAATGTCGTAAGAAAAAATCTATTCTAAAAAAAAGAAAAAACAGCAGTCTGTAAGCCGGGTTCTGTCGAGTTCCGCCATTTATCTACGCCGCCCGTCACCGAACGGCTCTATCAACCTACCCTCCGAGTCGGGCGAGCCACCCTCAAGCCTCGGTTTATTTGGTCTTTCAACCCGTGGGGTTTACCATCACCGGCATCACTGCACGGTGTCGTGAGCTCTTGCCTCGCGTTTTCACCCTTACCTGCAAGCAGGCGGTATCTTTTCTGCGGCACTTTCCGTAGCCCTCGCGGACTCCTTCCCGTTAGGAAGCACGGTGCTCTGCGTTGCCCGGACTTTCCTCTCCTCCTTGCGGAGCAGCGGCGGAACAACTGCTGTTTTTCTATATCTTCAGCCGACTAATGCGTCAGCACATATTGCAAAATGTTGGCACCCATCTTCAACGCCTTCTGGTGGGTGGCCTCCGAGTCGTGGTGTACGCCCGTGTCCTCCCAGCCGTCGCCAAGGTCGCACTCGTAGGTGAACAGACACACCAGCCGTCCCTCCCATACCAGTCCGAAAGCTTGCGCGGGCTTGCCGTCATGCTCGTGAATCTTCGGCAGACCGTTGGGGAAGGGGTATTTCTGATGGAAGATGGGGTGACTATAGGGGAGTTCCACAAAGTCGAGTTCGGGGAAGACTAACTTCATCTGTGTGCGAATGAAGTTGTTGAGCCCGTAGTTGTCGTCGATGTGCAGGAAGCCGCCGGAGAGCAGGTACATGCGGAGGTTCTGCGCCTCCTCCTGCGAGAACACCACGTTGCCGTGGCCGGTCATGTGCACGAAGGGATATTGGAACAGGTCGGTGCTGCCCACCTCCACCGTGGCCGGCTTGGGGTCCAACGACATCGACAGGTTCTGGTTGCAGAAGGCAATCAGGTTGGGCAGCGAGGTGGGATTGGCGTACCAGTCGCCGCCGCCACGGTACTTCAGCAGGGCAATCTGCTGCGCACTGCCGACCGCTCCCGACACTGTCAGGATAAGGAAGAGGGCTATTTTCAGAAACTGTTTTCTCATGTCTTGTAGTCTGTAGGTAAATAGATTAGTAGCCGCCGCCCCATTTCCGCATGAACCACTCGATGCCGAACAGCAACACGATGGCCAACAGGTAGATCCAGCTGTCGAGGAAGGGAGTGTATTTCTTGTGGTAGGTGACCACGGGTTTGATGTCTTCGTTGGCAAGAATGGACTTCGACACCTTGTCCATCTCGCGGATGCTGACGCACTGTCCGTTGGTGCTTTTCGCCATGGTGCGCAGCAAGTCGTGGTTGGCCACGAGGTTCATGCTTTCGAGCAGAATCTCCTGCACACTGAAATGACCTGACTTGGTGTAAGTGGCGGTGCCCACGGTGGTGGTGGCCTCCCATTCGTAGTCGCCCACCGGCAGTTTGCCGAGGTTGAGCGAGTAGGCGTTGTTCTGTTTCGAGAACTGCGAGGTGTATTCCTTCCCTTCGCCATCGGTGAGCTTGAGTCGCACATCGGGCGTGTTGATGAGCTCCTGGCTTTCGTTGTACACCTCAGCCGAGAGTTCTACGGGCGTGTTCTCGCTGTACAGCTCGGCAGCATGCACGCGGAACGGACTCTGGTCGCCTTTCGCCGCCAAATAAAGCGCCATCTTGTTGATGATCTCGTCGAACGCCTCGAAATCCTGTGTCTTCAGATAGTTCTGCATGCGCCAACGCCACAACTCGGTGCCGGCAATCACGCCAATGCGGGTTCTATTGTGCTGATAGAAAGATACTAACGGATAGTTGCTCTCTACGTTGTTGATTTTTTGGTAGAGAAATACGTTGGTGCCCACGGCCGTATTGTAATTGCCAAAGAAGGTGGTGAGCGGCGGGTAGGATTTCAGCATCTGGCGGGCCTCTTCCGTGAAGGTGAAGGTGAGGAAGTTCTCGTTGAAATGGGGCATCGACTCATTGAAAAGAGTTTTGCCGCCTTGGCTGCTCTGACTGATGGTCATGCCCGCATTCAGCTGGTTGAAGGTGTTGAGGTCGCTCTGGCTGCCAAGAATATAGAGGATGGAAGTCTGGCTTTGGCGAATTTGGTTCAGCAGGTTGCCGCCAGCGGCGCTCTTGGCGGGCAGCTGATGCAGGATGAACAGCGAATAGTCGTTGACATTCTTGTTGAAAGCGTCAGCGGCAAAGACATCCACCTCGTACTTGTCGGAGAGCTCCAACGCCTGACGGATGGCACCAACATCGGGATGCGGAGCGTAATACACGATGGCAATCTTCTCTTTCTGGTCCACCACCTCAATAAAGAAGGTCTGCGTGTTGTTCTTATGGGTGATTTCACCGTCTAACGGGGTGAGTTCCACTCGGTATTTCTGCATCCCTTTCTTGTCGGCTTCGAGGGTGAACTTGACGGTCTCGAAATGCTGATTTCCTCTTATTTCAATATTTTTAGTAAAGATTTCGTCCTCGCCTTTAAAAACGGTGAGGGTGGCTTTCTTGCCTGCGAGGTGGGTGGCTGAAACTTTGATTTCTACGGGAAAATAGTTGCCGAGGTAGGTCTGTCGGTTGTGCAGAATGTCGGCGATGAGCAGGTCGGTCTGCACGCTGGTGTCGCCTGCTGCCACGGTGTAGATCGGGTATTTGGCGCGTTCGGCGGCATACTGCGGGTTGCTGCCCGTGTTGAAGATGCCGTCCGACACCAGCACCATCGCGCCGATGTTGTGGTTGGCGTAAAGATTATCGACTTCATCGAAGAGGGAGGAGAGGTTGGTAGTCTTGCCGTTGAAAGGCACTGCGGAAGGTTGTGCACCGTCTTGCAGCTGGTTCTGTTCTCCCACTAAGTAGGTCTTGATGTCGTACTGGTCGCCAAAATCTTGGATGAGCTGTTGCAACTGTTTCGGAAATTCGTTGCGATAATAGGCCGAATCGGCCGTGCTGACCATCGATTCGGAGTTGTCCACCGCGACCAAGAGCAAGGGTTTGTCCACCTCCTTCACATTATGCTTCAGGAGAGGGGAGAGGAGAAGGAAAGCGATGAGGGAGACGGCGAGTCCGCGCAGGATGGGCATAGTCCATTTGGCCCGCTTGTCGTAGTCGATGTCGTGGTTTCGTAAATATAGGAAAATCGCATACGCCGCGCCTAACAGGATGCAGAGGGGGAGGTACCAGAGAGAGTGTTCGGTCAGTATGGACATGCTTTCATTTTTGGGGCTGCAAAAATACAAAATTTCTTTGCAACATACTCCCAACAAAAGTTGTATCTTTGCACCCGAATAAAATATTTTTTGAAAATTGCAGTTATTATCTCATTATGCAAAGAATAATTGACTTTTTCCGTCCTAGTGGTCTCGGCTTTCATATCTTGATAGCCATACTTGTAACGCTGCTGTTACTTGTCGCGGTGAACTATTTCATGAAGGAGTTTACCCATCATGGCGAGGAGGTGAAGATGCCCAACTATGTGGGCAAATGCTACTCTGATCTGCAGAATTCCACCAGCGAGAATTTCACCTTTGAGGTGAGCCGTATCAAGATTTTCGATGAAAGTAAACCCGATGGAACGGTGGTGAAGCAAGAACCGCTTCCGGGTGAAAAGGTGAAGTACGGCCGCAAGGTGACGCTGACCATCACGACGGCCACTCCGCGCATGGTCAAGATGCCGCAACTGGCCGGTAACATCACCCTCCGCCAGGCCAAGCACATCCTTGAGGATTCCGGACTTGAGGTGGGCACGGTGGTCGAGACCGAGAGCGACTCCCCGGGCCTTGTGCTCGGTCAGTACCGTGAGAAAACCGGCAAGCCCATCGCGGCCGGCACCGAAATCAAACAGGGCGAGAAAATCAAACTCGAGGTCGGCGTGGCCCGTCGCAACCCTGTTGACTACGGTGGCGACGGTGACGAGTATGACGATACTGAAGTTGATCCGCAAATTGAATTTTAATTTTCCGCAATATACTCATTATGAAGAAATTATCAGTAATTATCCTATCCACAATTCTACCTCTACTGTGTGTTACTACCCTTCATGCACAGGAGATGCTGACCGGTCTTTCGGTCAACAAGCAGGTGGCACGTGAGGCTGCCAAAGCCCGTCCCGCCCCCTCCCGCACCGACCTCCATCTTCCGTTTATTGACGACTTTTCCAACTATACGGGCTATCCCAACCCCGCCCTCTGGCAGGACAGTTATGCCTACGTCAACCGCTCGTTTGCTATTGTGCCGCCTACTATGGGCGTCGCAACCCTTGACGCGTTGGATGAAAATGGCCGCGTATATGCCAACGCCACCAACGATCCCTTCCGTGCCGATTATCTCACCTCGCTGCCCATCCGTCTCGACTACAACTTCGCCCTCAACCGTGATATGCGTGTCGGCGACTCCCTCTATCTGAGTTTTTACTACCAGCCCGCCGGCGGTACACAAACCGGTACCGAATGGGAACGCCTCGGCAATTCCCCCGAAGGCTATGACTCTCTGGTGCTTGAATTTGGCTATGCCACTGGCAACATCATTTTTGTCGGCTATGAGTATTGCGACTATTTTCTCGGGGAAGATGAAATGTATGTCGCTGGCGATACCCTCCACAACCCCTTCATCCCTGGGCAGGACTATGTGTTTGAAGCCCCCGCTTTCCCCGGACAGTGTATCCCGCTGCCCTGCGACTCCCTCTTCGGTGACGAGATGGTGTGGGAGACCATCTGGAGTACCCCCGGTCAGCGAGTCGACGACTGGCTTGCCGAGAATCCGCGCTGCTACTTCAAACAGGCAATGATTCCCATCAACGATGCCCGCTGGCTGATCAACAATTTCCAGTTCCGCTTCCGTAATTACGCCAGCCTTGAGGACAACCACATCACAGGCTGGGCCAGCAATGTGGACCAGTGGAATATCGACTATGTCCGCTTGGATGTCAACCGCACCTGGACCGACACCACGCAGAACGATGTCGCCTTTGTGATGCCCACGACCACCATCTTGCGCGATTACCAGTATATGCCCTGGAACCAGTATCGCGACAGCGAGCTGGACAATCATTTCGAGAATGTGTTGGTGAACCTTTCCAATACGCCCAAAAACAGCGATTATACTTATAATGTAAGAAAACAAGGCGGCGGTTTGGTGGCCTCCTATACCACGAACAACCTGAATGCTTATCCCTATTGGACACACGGCTTGCACACCGAGCCGCAGCATGCCAGTCCTGCATTCGAGTTCTCGTCGCTGCCCACCGACAATGCCGACAGTGCCACCTTCATCATCACGCACATTTTCCAAGAGGTGGGCTCGGGTAACATGAACCGAAACAACGATACCTGCATCTTCTATCAGAATTTCCACAACTATTTCGCTTACGATGATGGCTCAGCCGAGGCGGGATATTCGCTTCTGTCGAACATGACGTACCCCGATACCTATTTCGCCATGCGCTTCCATCTCAACCAGCCCGATACGCTCCGCGCCGTGCGGATGTGGTTCAACTCCGTGGCCGAAGATGCCAATATCGCCAACTTCACGCTGATGGTGTGGGACGACGACAATGGCGATCCGGGCGATGAAATCTACTCCATGCCCGGACAGCTGCCCAGCCATGCCCAGCAGTTTGAGGATTTCGTTACCTACTACCTCGATGCACCGCTCTATCTTGAAGGGACTTTCTACGTAGGCTTCTATCAGAACCACAACACCCAGCTCAACCTCGGCTTCGACCAGAATACCGATGCACGCGGCAAGTGGAAATATAAGACTACGTCAGAGTGGAACGAATCGTTCCTGAAAGGCACTCCGATGATCCGTGCTGTGGTGGGTAAAGAGATAGACCATACACACATAGCTGATAATCAGTTGGTTCAATGCAACATCTATCCTAATCCCGCCACCGATTACATTCACATCCAGCTGCCAGAAAATAGCAGTGCTACCCTTTGCAGGATTTTTGACGTGACTGGTGCACTGGTCTATCAGCAAACGATGAACACCTCTTTGACCACTGTGTCATTATCTACGCTTAAATCAGGAATTTACTTCATTCAATTGTCTGATAATCAAAAAATAATAGCCTCTGAAAAGTTTGTAAAGCCGTAAAAGTGGCATTTTTTCGCATATTTTTGACAAAAAATCATTTTATAATGTATTGATAATCAAAACTATGCAAGATTTATAGTAAAAAAGTTAATTTTTTTATAAAAAAGAGCATTTTATTTGAAATAAATTTTTAATTTTGCTGCGATTTTCTAACTAAAACCTGTACCATTATGAACGAACAAGAAAACAATGTGAGCTTCTTCAGATTTGAAGACTTGCGAATCTATGCGAAAGCACTCGATTATATCACTTGGGTGCATTCTGTAACTGCCAACTTCCCCGAAAGCTGCCATGCCACTGTAGGCGATGCTTTTGTGAAGTCCGCCCAGGGCATCGCTATGAACACTGCGGAGGGTTCAGCCCGCAACAAAGCCCAATTCATCTACTATCTCAAAATGGCCAAAAGTTCCGTTAGAGAATGTGTAGTTTACACCGAGATCGCCTCCCGTCTCAATGTCATGAACGACACCGACAAGGAGTATTCCCGCAACCAATTGATGGAGCTTACCAAAATGATTGGTTCTTTAGTTGCTTCCCTCCAGCGCACCGTCAACCCGCGCGAAGAGGAAGAGGCCATGATGGAAGACGACATGTCGAACATGATGATCTAAATTTCCGAAATTTTTGATGAATACTACCGCGGCAAGGATTCCCTTGCCGCTTTTTTTTATTTTCGCTTGTTCAGCGCATTCTGGTACTTCCGCGCATTCTTCAGATGCTCGTTGTAAGTCTGGGCGAAATTATGGTAGCCTGAAAAATCTTCTTTGGCACACATATACAAGTAGTTATGATGCTCGTAATGCAGCACAGCATCAATGGCGCAGGTGGAAGGCAGCCGGATAGGACCGGGCGGCAGACCTTTGTGCAGATAGGTGTTGTACGGCGACTCGTACCGCGTGTGCTGGTTGATCACCCGCCGTATGCTGTAATCGCCGATGGCGAAAATGACCGTTGGGTCGGCCTGCAACAACATGTCCTTGTGCAACCGATTCATGTAGAGACCTGCGATGCGGGGCTGCTCTTTCGGCCGGTGGTTCTCCTCTTCCACAATCGAGGCTAACGTGCACACCTCCATCGGTGTCAGCCCTGTCTCTTTCGCCGCTGCCAACCGTTCTTCTGTCCAAAATGCTACATAGTAACTGTAAATCTTCTCAAAAAACTCCTTTGCCGTGATGTCGTAGTAAAACTCGTACGTGTCGGGCCGAAAAATTGCGATGACCGTTTCGGGTTTGAGAGGCTCCCCGTTAGGTCTGTAATTTTTGAGGAACTCTCTGTCATTCAACAGCCTTTCTAAATCTTTCCACTCAAAATAGAATTCGTATTTCGATAATTTTTGGATTAGTTGCTTTTTCGTACGTACATTGTTGAAGGTGAATTTCACAGGGAAATGCTGTCCCTTACGCAGTTTTATCACCATCGAGAAGTTGCTTTCGCCTTTCTCAAAAACATATTTACCGGGTTTTACACTTTTATAAAATAAAAGCTTGCACGTCAGTCGGAAGGAATTTTCGTTTTCGAGTGCGCCCTGACGTTTCATCTCTGCAATCACCTGCTCGTAGGTGGAGTTCTGTGCGATGACGACGGTGGACTTTTGGGAGGTGTTGCCTGAAAACAGCATATAGACAAAGCTGATGGCGGCCACGATGCAGACGGCCAGCACGCAGTAGATAATGTGTCGGATGTTTTTTTTCGAGAGTTTCATGATTGAGTTTTTGAAAGTGATGGGGCTTTTTTGACCTTCATCTCGCAGTTTTTGCAGTCGAATTCAAGTTGGAAACGATGAATGGAGTTGGTGAGGAAGAGGGGTTCGGGGTAGGGAAGTGCTTTCCCGTTGCGGGTGCAGAAGCCGAGGGTGAAGCGGATGCAGTGTTTGCAAGTCATCAGGTCGGCATTGGGGTTCGGTATCACCTCGTAGGCCGGGGCCGTCTCGCTCGCCCCGTGCTGCTGGTAGAACGCCTCCGCCAGCCGGTTCATGATGTTGGCGCGGTAGTCGGCGCTTCCGGCTACAGGCAGCGGCATCGTCGCCTCGCAGCGTTGCTGTGGCAACCGTCCTGCCGGCCTCCGGTGCGAGGCCAGCCGCGCCTCCACGAGCCGCTCCACCACTTCGCGGCGCCACTGGTTCACCGCGCTGGCCGCCAGGAAGTAAGCTCTCGTCAGGTCGAGGGTGACCTCTCGGGCCACAAAGGGCGTGCCGCCCAGTTTCGCTAAGTTGCGCCTCAGATTCTCGTTGGCCGCTTCCGCCTGCCGCGCCTCCTCCTTGGCGGCACTCACCGCCAGCTCGGCGCTCACTCCCTCCTCGTCGGTGACGCGCAGCAGAAAGCCTTCGTCGGTCTCCGACAGGTGGATGTCCACGGGAATGCGTCTCACGGCCGACTCGCCCCGCAGCTGCTTGTCGAAAACAATGTCGAGGTTGCGATAAACGCTGTCGCCCTCCTTCAGTCCCCGCACAGGCTCTAAGGTGGTCACTAAGCCGCCATCGGCGGTGTTGATGCGGAAGCCCGCCAGCTCGTGACTTTCATCCACATAGCTCAAGCCGTCGCCGTTGTGTAAGGTCTGCGTGGTGGCAATGCGGATCCTATTTCCGTTAATACTCAGTATTTTGCCAATCGGCTCGCCGATGGATTTCGGGGTGTCGGGTTCCACCATCACATTCTCCCTGCCATGCAGAAAATACTCGGTCGCCCCACGGTTGAAGGTCTTCTCAGGCGATGGCGTGAAGGTGAGCTCCACCTTTCCCGCCGATGCCGGACCATATTTCGCCTCTTTCTCAAAAATGGCATCCAACTTTTTCCGATAAAAAGCGGTGATGTTTTTCACGTAGTCGATACCCTTAAGCCGTCCTTCGATTTTGAGGGAGGTGATGCCGGCATCAATCAGTTCTTCGAGACTGTCGGCGCGGTTCATGTCCTTGAGCGACAGCAGGTGGCTGTTCTCGCGGATGACCTTCCCGTCGGCATCGGTGAGGGTGTAGGGCAGACGGCAGAACTGGGCGCAGTTGCCTCGGTTGGCGCTGCGGCCGGTGCAGGCTTGGCTCATGTAGCACTGACCGCTATAACTTACGCAGAGCGCGCCGTGTACAAAAGCCTCCAGCTCTATATTGGTGTGTTTCCGTATGCTACGAATCTGTTCGAGGGAAAGTTCGCGGGCGAGGATGGCGCGCTGCAGTCCCATCTTTTCCCAAAACAAAACTTTCTCCAGCGTGCGGTTGTCGGTTTGCGTGCTGGCATGTAATGCGATAGGGGGTAGGTCGATTTGCAAAAGCCCCATATCTTGGATGATGAGTGCGTCGGCACCCGCCTCGTAGAGATTATACACAATTTTGCGTGCCTGCTCTAACTCGCTGTCGGTAAGGATAGTATTGAGCGCCACATGCACATGGGCATGGTAGAGATGGGCGTGACGACAGAGCTGTTCAATATCCTCGATGGTGTTGGCCGCCGATACTCGCGCACTGAAAGCGGGAGCTCCCACATATACCGCATCCGCACCGTGGTTGATGGCCGCGATGCCGCTTTCCAAATCTTTGGCCGGTGCCAGCAGTTCAATGGCGGTGGTCACGGTTAGTTTTCTTTGGGAACTTCGTTGTTGAAAAGCATCTTCACCGCTTTGGCATGGTCGCCCTCGCAGACGACGGGCTCTTCTGTGGCTGGTTTCAAAATTACCTCGACATAGTCGGTGGCGATTTCGCGATATGCCTTGATGGCGGGGTAGCTTGCCGCGTATGTGGGACTGATGATGCAGAAATCCACGAAGTCCACATAGGTCAGCAGTTCCTCAAACACCTGGTTGCACATCACCGACTTGCCGTTGGTGCTGACCACGCGGGTCTGATTGCCCTCTTTGTGGAAATAGGCAATGTTGGCTTGATTCATCTTCTGCCATCCGCCAACATTGAGGAAAAGGAAGGTCTTTTGCAACTTGCCCGCCTTGTATTCCATCGTCTTTCTCGGATTGCCGTTCTCGTCAAAATATTTCCATTCGCCAGTCTCCAAGCCGTTGAGGTAAGTTCCTGTATAAAAGATTTTTCCATTGGGGAAGTAGCTGGTGAACTTGCCGCTCATATCGCCATTGATGTAGTGGCTTTCGGTGCTGATTTTGCCATCGGTGAAGTAGGTCTTGCGGTCGCCGTTGGCTTTGTCGTTGTCGTAGTGGCACTCTTCGAGCAGCTGGCCGGTCTCCGACGAGTAGGTGCGCCACCAGCCGTGTCGTTGGCCGTTGCGGTATGCCTCGCTCTTGATGAGCGTGCCTTTCGGGTTGTAGTAGTTCCAGATGCTGTCTTTGATCTGGTCGATGAAGTTGCCCTCTGAAGCTAATTTCTCGTTCACATCGTACATGGAGGTATGCACCTTGTGAGTCCCTTCGATAAAAATGGTGGTGCTTTTCAGCTTGCCGTTGCTGTAGTAGTAGTGGAATGTGCCCACGGGAACGCCATGGTTGAAGTTTCCTTCGTAGAGCAGGTTTCCTTTATCGTCGTATTTTTTCCACAATCCGTGTTGTTTGCCCTTGCTGTCGGTTTGGTTGGTTTGTGCGAAAAGGCCTATTGTGGCGAAAATGATGAGGAGAAGTGTTGCTGCTCTTTTCATGGTTGGAAAGTTTTATAGAAATAACGGACGGATGTCGTTACTTATTTCTTTTTATTGAATTTTTCTCGAATCATTCTGATGAAGAAAAAGGCGAGAAAGGCCGCCACACCGCCGCCCACAACTCCGAAGTACATCTGTTTTTTGATTTCAGGATTCTCTTCAGGGTAAAGATAGACGAAAGCGCATAGCACCACAATCACAATGACGAGCTTTATTAGGTCCTTTAAGCCTTTTTCCATAGTATCATTTTGTTTTGATGATTTTCGGAGTGCAAAAGTACTATTTTTTTCGGAAATTTTTCTATTTTTGCCGTGTCATTTGACAAATCTCACACTAAGCACACGCGGTGTAGCTCCTCCGAGAATTGTAGTATCCCGTTCTGGATTCGCTGTACGGTTTTGGGCGACGGACGACTCTTGCCGGTAGCATAGTGGCTGAGCTGGTGCCGGTTGATGCCCGTGATGGTTTGCAAATCCGCTAACGACAACCGCCCGTTGATGTATTGTAAGAAACTTGCTGTGTCAAACTTGTACTCAAACTCCATTTCCGGAAGAGAAGGCATGATCTCTCGCGCCTCAGAATAGGAGTTCTGCAAGTCCTCTTTGACAGCATCTATGGTGTTGCCAGTTCCAATAAATCCTATTTTGTATCTGTGTTGCGGTATGGCGGTGAAAGTGCCATCACTGTTGCGCTCAATAATTACTGATATTCTTTCCATATTCCCTCACTGACAAAGTAGCATCCATTAGCCTTGAGTATCTTTTTGAGTTCTGTAATCTTCATCAATCGTTCGTTGGAGTTTGCGGTTGCAAAGATACACAAATGTTTATTAATAACAATATTCAAATGAATATTTTTTTGTAAAAAAGAGAGACAGTTTGCACCATCTCTCTTCTTACTGATTCTCAGTTTTCAGTTTTCAATTTTCATTTTTCATTTTCCCAAGTTCGCAATCTGCTCTTTCAGAATCCGGATTTTCTCTTCAGCGTCAGCTTTCTTCTTCCGTTCCACATTCACCACCGCCTCGGGAGCGTTGTTGACGAAACGTTCGTTGGAAAGTTTGCCCATCACCGATTTGAGGAACTTCTCCGCATAGTCGAGGTCGGCCTGCAGCTTCTTCAGCTCTTCTTCCACATTGATGTTCTGCGCCAACGGAATGAAATACTCGGTGTTGTTCTCGATGAACGAGCAGGTACCGCCGACCTTCTCCGTAACGTACTGTATGGAAGAGAGATTGCACAGCTTCGTGATGATGGCGTCCATCTCTTCGTCGGGCGCATCCTTCTTCAGCACGAAGAGGTCAAGAGCGTTTTTCGGGGCGATGTTTTTGTCGTTGCGTACACGGCGTACACCTTCCACCACCTTCTGCATCATGTTGAAACGTGTGAGGATGTTGCTCTTCGCTTTGGCCTCGTCCCACTTCGGCATGTCGCTCACCATGATGGATTCGTTCTCGCCGCGCTCTTTCAGTCCGTGCCACAGCTCCTCGGTGAGGAACGGCATGAACGGATGGAGCATCTTCATCAGGTTCTCGAAGATGGTGAGGATATCGCTGTAGCTCTTGCCGTCGATGGGCTGCTGGTAGGCGGGCTTCACAATCTCCAAGAAGTAGGAGCAGAAGTCGTCCCAGATGAGCTTGTAGGTGGCCATCAGAGCGTCGGAGATGCGGAACTTGTCGAAATGGTCGTTGATTTCGCCCAAAACTTCGTGCAGGCGGCAGTTGAACCACTCGATGGCGGCCTTGGTGTGCAGCGGTTGCGCCAGGTTCTCATCCACTTTCCATCCTTTGATGAGGCGGAAGGCGTTCCAGATTTTGTTGCTGAAGTTGCGGCCCTGTTCGCACAAGCCCTCGTCGAACAGCAGGTCGTTGCCGGCGGGCGAGCAGAGCAGCATGCCCACGCGAACACCATCGGAACCGTATTTGTCCATCAGCATGATGGGGTCGGGTGAGTTGCCGAGAGATTTCGACATCTTGCGGCCGAGGTTGTCGCGCACAATGCCGGTGAAATAGACGTTGCGGAACGGGATGTCGCCGAGGTATTCCTCTCCGGCCATGATCATACGGGCCACCCAGAAGAAGATGATGTCGGGCCCCGTCACCAGGTCGTTGGTCGGATAGTAGTAGTTGATTTCGGGATTGCCGGGGTTGTTGATGCCGTCGAACAGCGAGATAGGCCACAGCCACGACGAGAACCATGTGTCGAGGGCATCGTCATCGTGACGAAGCTGCTCGGCGGTGATGTTTTCGTAACCCTTGATTTTGCGGGCTTCTTCCAATGCCTCCTCGGCGGTGAGCGCCACCACAAACTTCTCCTCCTCGTCTTCTGCCGTCGGCAGGAAGTAGGCCGGAATGCGGTGCCCCCACCAAAGCTGGCGGCTGATGCACCAGTCCTGGATGTTCTCCAACCAGTTGCGGTAGGTGGTTACGTATTTGTTGGGGTGGAACTGGATTTTGCCTTCGAGTACGGGCGGCAGGGCGATGTCGGCAAAGTGCTTCATGGAGAGGAACCACTGCTTGCAGAGTCGCGGCTCGACCGCCGTGTCCTGGTTGCGTTCCGAGTAGCCCACCTTGTTGTCGTAATCCTCAATTTTTTCCATCAGGTCGGCGGCTTTCAGGTCGATGACGATCTGTTTGCGCACGTCCATACGGTCTTGGCCGACATAGAGACCGGCGGCCTCCGACAGCGTGCCGTCGGGGTTGAAAATGTCGATGGTCTCCAGATGGTGCGTCTGTCCGAGGGCGTAGTCGTTGATGTCGTGGGCGGGAGTCACCTTCAAGCAGCCCGTACCGAACTCGATGTCCACATAGCGATCCTCGATGACGGGTACGACGCGGCCGACGAGCGGCACCACCACCTTGTGGCCGCGGAGCCACTGGTTCTTCGGGTCCTTCGGGTTGATACACATGGCGGTATCGCCCATGATGGTTTCGGGACGGGTGGTGGCCACCACAGCGTAGTAACCCTTTTCGTCCTTATGCAGCACCTCGCCCTCCATGCCGGTGGGTTTCACCGGGTTTTCGGCGGCGTCGGCCACATAGTAGCGCAGGTAGAACAACTTGCTCTTCTCCTGGCGGTAGATGACCTCCTCGGTGCTCAATACGGTCTGCGCCTTCGGATCCCAGTTGACCATGCGCAAGCCGCGGTATATCAAACCTTTGCGGTATAAATCCACAAACACTTTCAGCACCGACTGGCTGCGGATCTCGTCCATCGTAAAGGCGGTACGATCCCAGTCGCATGAGGCGCCAAGTTTTTTCAGCTGTTCCAGAATCACGCCGCCGTGCTCCTCTTTCCATTCCCAAGCGTACTTCAGGAACTGCTCGCGGGTGAGGTCCGACTTCTTGATGCCCTCTTTGGCGAGTTTGGCCACCACCTTCGATTCGGTGGCGATGGAGGCGTGGTCGGTGCCGGGCACCCAGCAGGCGTTGAAGCCCATCATGCGGGCGCGGCGCACTAGAATATCTTGTATGGTGTTGTTGAGCATGTGCCCCATGTGCAGCACGCCCGTCACATTCGGCGGGGGGATTACGACAGAATAAGCGGGTCTTCCATCGGGTTTGGAGGCGAACAATTTATGTTCCATCCAAAAGCTATACCATTTGTTTTCAATAAGTTGCGGTTCGTACTTTGTTGCTAAATCCATTTTACATCATTTTCTAAAACGAATGGCAAAAATACGATAAAAAATTGGATTGGACAAAGTGATTACAATGGTATTTGGAAAAGCGTTTTTTTTTGTAAGAAATAATGTGGGAACGGGTAAGGGTTCCTATCAATACCTTTAGTTATTCTTGTAGAATTCCTTGTCCATGGTTTCGAAGGCGCGGGGACTGACGCTGACATTCGGTCCGTGCTGGAGTTCTGTCAGGTTGTCGCAACCTTCGAATGCCCACGAGCAGATCTCTTTCAGACCGTCGTTGCACACCACTTTCCGCAGGTTTTTGCAGTCCTTGAAGGCGAACGGCGGCACATATTTCAGTTTTTCTGGAAGCGTAATCTCCTCGATGCCGCAGCGCACGAAGGCGTACTGCCAAAACTCTTCCACGTTGGGCGAGAGATGGAGGGTGCGGAGGTTGTCGCAGCCGTCGAACACAAAGCCGCCAATAACGCTCACCGTTTCGGGTATGGTGACGGAAGTGATCTCCTTATGACCACGGAAAAGGTTGTCGAACAAAATGGTAACCGGCTGACCGTTGTAGGTGGAGGGAATGGTGACCTCCGCCTCATCGCCATCGTATTGTACAGCACAATAGGTGCCGTTGTCGTCAATCATTTTAAATGTAAACTCTTGCATAATAATGTTTTAGAAGATTAAAAATTTCGTCCGGCCTTTTTGAGCATGCGCTTCACTTTGCGGTTGCGTTTGATGAGCCAGTCTTCAATCAGCTGATCCTCAGTTTCGGTGGGATCCAGAAGCACTTCTTTGCGTCTTCTCGCTCGTGAGAACCGGAGGAATGCTCCGATGTGGCGTTGTTTTTTATCATGATAGATGGAGTCGAAGGGAATGAGCACACTGGTGTCTTCAATGTTGTGCATTAGGCGGTTGACTGCCGTCCCGAACATCAACATCTGGGAGGTGATGGAAAGATAGATGGTCATGTTGGGCGGCAAATTCACGCCTCGCATTTTACCCGCCGCCTTCAGCAATTTGTAATCTTCCACCATATCCTCTTTATTCACAATCAGATTCATCAATTCCGGGTCGGAATCAGGCATGATGGCTTGGTCATCCCACGGACGAACCAATTCCTCTTTGTCGCCAAAATGTTTCCAAAGGAAATGGTACAATAGATTTCGCGTGATGTGGTCGTAGGAGGGATATACCGTGATTTTTCCAAAATAATATAGCAAATTAGGATACTTCATGATAATGGCCACAAGACCGTCCCACAGATTGTCCAAGGCGAAGATAGACTTTGCGCCATTTTTGGAACTCTGGTATTCAGGGGCCACGAAATTTCGGCCCAATTCCACGACATGCGGCAGGTACTCATCAATGAACTTTTGGGAGAAACGGAACTGGTGCGAGCTGGCCATGATGGGCTGTCCTTTCTCGTCGAAGGTGGCATCGGAGCCGAAGAGAAAACGGTAGCCTCCGATGATAGCCTCGTTGTCGGGGTCCCACACAATCAGCTGCTTATAGGGTTTCTCCATCTTGTCGTATTCATCCAAATCGATGGCATTGCCGGTGGAGCCGCCGGCTTCACGAAATGCCAGTTCTCGCAGTCGGCCAACTTCGGTAACCACGTTGGGGGAGTCTTGCCACGTAACGATATACAGCTCGTTATGCCCCTTGTTGGTGTCCTCCAGTTTTTTGGATTTGGTGAGTTCTGCTTTCAGCAGTTCAACGGGTACGGGATCTATAATGGTTTTCATAATGATAAAAAAATGTCAATCAATATGGGATGGCCACGGGTTGGAGACGATGCCGGCCATGTCGAGCATGGATTGGTGAGCGAGGTCGCGCATGCGAGCCACCTCCTCTTTACGTGGGGTGTCGAGGTTGGGGATGATAGGGTCGCCCACATGGATGGTCACCAAGGGCTCGTCTTTGCTGAAGAGTTTGCGCCAGCCGGTGCGGGGCCTGAAGGTGATGACCAGGGGGAGAATCGGCAGAGCATAGCGGTAGGCCATGTTGAACGCGCCGGTTTTGAAGGGACGGAGCGGTGAGTAGTATTTCCAGCTGCAGCTCTCGGGGAAGATGTGGATCCACTGCTTTTGGTCGTGAAGTTCGTCCAACGCTTGGTCGAACGCCCGCAAGCCGCTGCGCTCTTCCGGGATGGCGATGCCGCCGATGTGTTTCATCAAAAAGCCATCCTTCCCGCGGAAGGGCTGCGCGTACATCGGAATCCAAGCCTTGCGGTAGCGCATCGCTTGCAGCACACAGATCATGTCCCAGCGACAAACATGGTTGCAGACCGTCATCAAGCCGTTGGCAAAGAGCTTGCGGTTCTGACGGATTTTCTCGCGGCCTTCAATCTTTAGACCATACCGAATCCGATTTAAGGGAAAAGCAGCTATCCAAAGTGCAAGATAGACGAGAAAATGCCATGTTTTGAATTTCAGGGATTTGTCAAGATATGTATAGCTTCCGTCAAATTGGATGTCTTTGAGCTCCCCGCGGATGGCGGCCATCTTGGTGAAGGGATTGTCAGCAGAGAACTCTGCTGCGGGTTCTGGAACATATACCTCTTCCTTGACTTTGAAGTTCCGATAGGCTGGACCGAATGACGAATAGTCCTTTAACATGCGCAGTTGTTCAATTCAGTATTTTTGCAAAATTAAAGCGCAAAATTAGCAAATAATTTTGAATTATAAATATGAAAATGAGTTTTTTTTCACCTTTTATCAATTTTCGCTCGAAAATTTGTAATTTTGCACATCTTTTAAAAAATAATTCTCAATGAATACCATTACAGTCGGCGATCGGAAATTTGTTAAGTATATTTCTGAAAATGAAATCGATAAAGCGGTAGAACGAGTGGCCGCTGAAGTTAACGAAGAATACAAAAACGACACCCCTGTTATCCTTCTCGTCCTCAACGGCTCCGTAATCTTCGGCTCCGACCTGCTGAAACAGCTCGATTTCCAGTGCCGACTCTGCTGTGTCAAGGTGAGCTCCTACGCCGGAACTAGAAGTACCGAAAAGGTGAAAAATCTTATCGGTCTTACCGAAAATATTGAAAATAAGCGTGTTCTGGTCATCGAAGATATTATCGACACGGGAAATACCTACGAATTCATCGAGGCGATGCTGCGCGAAGCACACGCTAAGGATGTCAAAATCGCTACGCTTACCTACAAGCCCGAATCATACCGCAAATCATTGCCCATCGATTTTATCGGGCTCGAAATTCCCAACAAGTTCATTTTGGGTAGAGGGATGGATTACGACGGTTTGGGGCGCAACCTGCGCGACATCTACCAAGTAGTGGAGGAATAATCAAACAATTACCATAATGAAAAAGTTCAATATCGTCATGCTGGGTGCCCCTGGCTCCGGCAAAGGCACCCAGGCCAAAATCATGGCCCAGAAGTTCAACCTCGCCCACGTCTCCACCGGCGACCTGTTCCGCAAAAATATCGCCAACAGCACCCCGCTCGGAGTGGAGGCCCAGTCGTATATCAACCGCGGTGCCCTCTGTCCCGACTCGCTGACCATCAACATGTTGCACGATTGCCTCGAGCAGATGCCCGAAATCATTGGCTCCATCCTCGACGGCGTGCCGCGCACCATCCAGCAGGCCGAGATGCTCGACGGCATCGGCCACGACAAAAATCTTCCTATCTCGCTGGTTATCAACCTAAATGTCGATGAGGAGGAGATCATCAAGCGTATGCTCAACCGCGCCCGCCTCGAAGGCCGCAGCGACGATACCCCAGAAATCATCGAGAAGCGTATCGCCAACTATTTCGCACAGACCAAGCCTCTTGAGGATTACTACGCCGCTAAAGGTCTGCTGCGCCACATCAACGGCATGGATACGGTGGAGAATATCTCGGAAGAGATTTGCCGTATCATCGCTGAAGAGATGGAAAAATAAGGTTAGTTTTTCCCGACCGTTAAAGTGATCGTGTATCCGCCTTTTGAAGGGGGAGTGTTGCTCTTTTGTGCGGTTTTGGAGGTCGTGTAGGTGATGTTCACCGTGGGCGCTTGCGGTGCGGGCGCCAGCCGGAAGTGTATGTTGAGCTTGCAGTTGGCCTTCAGCCGAAAACCTCTGTTGTGCGCTTTGCCGTACTGTAGCATGTTCACAATCCGCAAAGCCTCCTCGTTGCACGACGGGCACAATCCCTTGATGATGGTGGCATTCTGCACCTCGCCTTCGTCGCTTACCTGATAGGCGACGGCCACGATGCCCTCGATCCGCTGCTTCATGGCATCTTCGGGATATTGGAGATGCGCCGCTACAAATGCATCCAGCGCCTTCCGCCCGCCCGGATATTCTGGCTTCTCCATGAACTTTTTCGCCTTTTTCGACTTCTTCTCTTCCATTTTTATCGCCAATTGCTGCACGTGCAACATATTTTTATTATGGTTGTTGCACTATTTGTTTAATAATTATGGATTTGCAAAAGTAGAAAATTTTTCTGTAAAATGCTGGGGTATGAAAAAAAATCGTATTTTTGCAGCCTCAAAACAGCGGGGTGTGGCGCAGTTGGTAGCGCGCTACGTTCGGGACGTAGAGGCCGCAAGTTCGAGTCTTGTCACCCCGACTTTTTTTTGAGCCTCATTTCCAAAGTAAATGCTTAACAACAAGATCATTTCCATTATCAAACCTTATAAATGGAAATTGCTGCTTGTTGTTTTCGTCAACCTCATCTCCATTCTTTTCTCCATCCTCACCATGATGCTCATCGAGCCGTTGGTAAAGCTGATTTTCCAAGGCGAACTCAGCGGATTGAGTGTGATAGGGGAGAAGCTGATGAAGTTGGTCGGCCTTTTTGCCGATTTGAATGCCCCGCGTCGTTCGCTCACCGCCATCATCATCTTTGTGGTGGTGCTTTTTCTGCTTAAAAATTTCTTCCTCGTCCTTACCCAGTGGATCTTGGCTCCCGTGCGCAGCGATGTCATCCGCACACTCCGCAGCCGCATGTACCATAAGGTGCTGATGCTGCCCTTGTCGTTTTTCTCTGGACAGAAGAAAGGCGATGTGATTTCACGTGCGGTCAACGACACACAGGAGGTGGAGTTTACGGTGTTAAGTGCTTTTCAAACAATGATTTCCGCTTTACTTACCATACTCATCTACGTGGTCGCCCTCTTCACCATCAGCTACCAACTCAGCCTGTTTGTGATGGTGCTGCTGCCGATAGCGGGTGTCATTATTTCTTTGATTAGCAGAACTTTGAGAAAGAAGAATAAGGAGATGAAAGCGCAGCAGGGAATGCTGTTTGCCCATGTGGAGGAAACCATCGCCGGCCTTCGTATCATCAAGGGATTCAATGCGCAGGGGCATGCCGAATCGCTCTTTACCCACACCAACGAGACTTTGGCCGACCTGTCGCGGCGCGTCACCCGCCGTGGCGACCTCGCCTCCCCGATGAGCGAGTTCCTCGGCGTTACTGCGGTGATGATTATCCTCGTGTTCGGTGGCTCGCTGGTGCTGAGCGGCAGTACCGCGCTCACCGCCCCCATGTTCATCACCTACATCGCTCTCTTCGCCATGATTGTCAACCCCGCCAAGAACATCGGGACAGCCATGGCCAAATACCACCGCGGACTGGCAGTGCTTGACCGCATCTATGAGGTGCTCGATGCCGAAGAGGTGATTAAGAGTCCGGCTGATGCCGTGCAACTGCACGCTTTCGAGAAGGAAATCCGTATTGACGATGTGTCATTTTCATACGGTTCCGCCGAAGTGCTACAGCATATCAACCTCACTATCGGGAAGGGACAGATGGTGGCGGTGGTCGGCGCCTCTGGCGCGGGCAAATCCACCCTCGCCGACCTGCTGCCCCGCTTCTACGACGTGACCGGCGGCAGCATCTCCATTGATGGAACGGACATCCGCCACTGCGATTTGGACTTGCTGCGTTCGCTGTTCTCTATTGTCAGTCAGGATGTTGTGCTTTTTAACGATACGGTGGCTAACAACATTGCCTTCGGTCGCGAGAAGGTGAGTGAAGAGGAGATCTGGGAAGCCGCCCGCGTGGCCAACGCCGCCGATTTCATCGTCGCCCTGCCCGAAGGCCTCCATACCGCCCTCGGTGACCGCGGCCTCAACCTGTCGGGCGGACAACGCCAGCGTATCAGCATCGCTCGGGCCGTGCTGCGCAACACCCCGATTCTAATTCTCGATGAGGCCACTTCCGCCATGGATACCGAGTCGGAACGCCTCGTGCAGGAAGCCCTCGACCGTGTGATGCAGAACCGCACTACTCTCGTCATCGCTCACCGCCTCTCCACCGTCCGCAACGCCGACAAGATCATCGTGCTCGACGGCGGCCGCATTGTGGAGCAGGGCACCCATGAGGAACTCATGCAGCTCGGTGGCAAATATTCAAAATTAGCAGAAGTAAATAAGTATCAATAATATGGCTAAACACAAACTCCAGCGTTTTGCAGAAAACGAAACTTTCACCAATCTTTTCCAACACCAGAACTATGATGTCCGCAACGACGCTTTCCCGCTGAAAGGAAAGTGGGGACAGGACTATTTCCATAACGACCATCCGATTGTGGTGGAGGTGGGTTGCGGCCGTGGCGAATATACGGTTTCCATGGCACGCAATTTCCCCGACAAGAACTTTGTGGGCATGGACCGCAAGGGCGCCCGCCTGTGGCGCGGCTGCAAGGACGCCACCCTCGAAAACCTCACCAATGCCGCTTTCATCCGCGGCCAGATCGATGACATCGACCGCTATTTCGCCCCCGGAGAGGTCTCCGAAATTTGGGTCACTTTCCCCGACCCGCAGCCCAAGAAAGCCCGCCGTCGGCTCGTCTCCCCCAACTTTGTGGAACGCTACCGCCATGTGTGGGGCGACAAGGGCGTGCTACACCTAAAAACCGACAGCCGCCTGCTGTACGAGTACCTGCTGGAAACCGCCACCGAAGAAAACTGGCACATCACCGACAACATCGAGGACGTGTACGCGCAGACCGGAAATCCCTTCTTAACAGAAATCCAGACTTTCTACGAGAAAAAATGGTTAGAAGAGGGCAGCCTCATCTCCTACATACGGATTGAGGTGGACAATCCTCGCTAATTGAGTCTCAATTGGTTGTGTAGAAGGCCGTTGCTATATTGCTGGATGACGGCTTTCATCAATTTTTCGTACTCCTGAATCTGTAGCACTTGGTCGGGAGAGACTTCATTGTTGCCATTTTCTAAATCCCAAATTTTCAATATCTTATCTCCATTAAACTCTATCAAATATTGCGAGATGTAGAACTGATAGGTGCCCGAGAGGTAGTTGATGGCGAAGCGGGGGGTGGAACTGTCGAACACGTTGTGGCCAAATGATACAAACTGCCCTGTGAAACCGCAGTAGCCGAAAATGGAGGGCATGAGATCGACCTGCTGCATGATTTCATCGGAGTGGAAAACCTCCTGCTGGGAAGGGTGGAAGAAAATCATCGGCACGGAGTAACGATGTCGCCGATAGTCTACGTCGGTGGCACCCTCAAAGTTGGTGTGGTCGGCCGTGATGACAAATAGGGTGTGCGGATACCATTCTGATTTTGAAGCTTTTGCGAAGAACTGCCGTAGTGCCTCATCGGTGTAAGCTACGGCGTGCTGCATCGGGAAATTGCCTTTGGCTACCTTCTGATCGTACTCGGCAGGTACTTTGAATGGATGGTGCGAGGTGAGCGTGTAGAGGGTGGCGAAAAAGTGTCCTTCAGTATGGTTCAGCTGCTCAGCAACATAGTTCAGATATGGCACGTCAGGAATGCCCCAGCTACCGTCGTAGTCGCGGCGCCGGTAGGGGTACTCGTCCATACCGTAGTAGTGGTCAACCCCTGCGGTGCGGCTCATCCGGTCGAAGCCCATCGTGCCGTTGGCGCCGCCATGGAAGAAATGGGTGGACATGCCCTGCCGTTTCAGCACGGGGAGCGCATAACTGACGTAGTTGGTGGCATATTGCGACTGGCAGAACGGCTTTTCCATCAGCGAGGGTATGCCGCCCAGGATGGACGCAACGGCCTCGATGGACTGCTGTCCGTTGGCCATACCCCGGAAGGTGATGCTCTGTCTCGCCAGACTGTCTAAAAACGGGGTGCAGCCTGCCAAATCTTTCGGCTCATCTGCCAAAACAGAACTGTATTCACTCGAAATTCCTTCCAAAATAATCAGTACAACATTGTCGGTTTTGGGTGGTGTAAAATATTGATTATCAAAAATTTCTCTTTTTACAGAAAACTCTCGATCACATTCTTTTGCGTTGAGATAGGTGCGTTCGGGAAGTTGTTCGCTCTGGAGGGTGTTCATTAAAGAAAAAGGCGAATTGAGAATCAGGGCTGCATATTCCACCCCTCCATATTCGCCAGCAGAAACGATTGACAATGGGCGATATTGAAGTCCTCCTCGGATGCCCAAAACCAGCATGCCTAACACCACCACTCGGATGAGGATCTGTGCAATAAGGGCTTTCCCTTTTAGTATAAAATCTTTATAATCAATAAATTTTGAAAAATAAATCATCCCGAGCAGCAGCAGTACAAAGCCCAAAAAGATGATGATCATGTAATAATAATCGCGGAGGAAAAGGGGTATCAGCCCCCCGATGTTTCCCGTTTCACCTGCAAAATGGAAGATGTCGAAGGTCATCCTGCGCATGGAGAAAGGATAGTAGCAGGTGTCTATCAGGTTGGCCGCCACTGCCAAGAGGTTGACTACAACAAGGTAGATATTGCTGATAATACGACATTTAGAAGATGCGATGAATTTGAACGGCAGCAGCATGAGGAGGAAATAGGGCGCGTTGAGGAGAATGATGGCCGACAGGTCGAATCGAATGCCATCGAAGAAATACACCGCTTTCGCTTCAGGAAAATGGGAGAGATTGAACAGATAAAATACCAGCCGGCATAATGAGTAAATCACAGTCAAACAGGTTGTTGTGTATGCAATGTGCAACAACGGCGAATGCAGGAAAGTCTTTTTCTGAAGAAAAGGAGGAGTGTTCATGGCCTGTCGGAATTGGAATAACGGGGCCGCAGGGCTTCCATCTCTTCAATGAATTTTACAAAATGCTCAGGAATTAAAACCTCATCCTCATTGGTCAGCCGATACTCTTTGGCATAGTCCAAAAACTTGAAGGCCAGTTCGGGATGTTTGCGCTCCCACGCCACTTTCGCAATGGTGAGATAGGATTCGTAAATTCCTGATTTTGACCGAATAAGTCCATGGTAATAATCATCATTACAATAGGAGGAAGGCAGATCGTGACAGAAGGTCTCTAAAGTTTCAAACAGGGCTAAGGCATCTGCTTCATGTCCGTTTTTCACTAATGCGTCACCGGTATTATAAAGTTCTTGGTAAAATTGCAGATTGAAATCCGACAGCGCATTCTCCTGTTCGCGGTTCAGGGGAGCATCATGGTAGAGGATGCGCAGCGTGGCGAGGCATTCGTCGAAATGCTTCTGTGCATAGTCGAGTTGTAGGCGCATGATGAGGGCGTCAGTCTGAACTCGGTTGAATTGCAACGACCGGTCGAGGTAGTATTCGCACGTTGCCGTATCGTGAAAGGCCAACTCATCCACTGCCTTGAGGTAGAAAAGGGTGTCCACCCGCTGGCGCTGTACCTCCAGCCGGTCCTTCATCTCCTGCAATTGGTACTCCAACGCCTTGCTCTGATGCAGGGTGGCGAAGAAGTCAATCTGCGGACAAAAATGTAAGTTGGGCAGAAATTCATCCTGGAAAATCTTCACCGAGTCGAGCATCTCCTTGACGAAAATATAGTGCAGTGAGATGATTTCCGGGTCTTCGGTGTCAATCTGGGCAGTTCTTTCCGCAATGCGCTGCGTGAACCCTTCGGCTTTGTCGCAGTCAATCTGCTGTGCCGACGCGCAAAAAAAAGCCGTTGCAAAAAATATTGCAGCGGACATGTTGCGGATGAACAACGAAGTGCGCATTATTTAGACAATAGTTTATTCTGGATGATTTCCTCAAGCTTATCTTTTTCAACGTATCCCTCAATTCTCTCTGGTTGATGGTGAGGTTTTACAATAACGAGGGTAGGAAGTCCTTGGATGTTAAAGCGTTGCGCAATGTTAGGGCATTTGTCAACATCCACTTTGTAAACGGCAATCTGGTCAGAATATTTCTGGGCCATATCCACGAGGTGTGGGGATAGTTTGGTGCACCAGCCGCACCAGCCAGCGGTAAAGTCAATGATGATGGGACGGGTACATTTGAAACCGTACCGGCCGGCATCGTCAAATTCGCACACCTCTTCCATAAACCGTTTCTCATCCACCACCTGGACTCTCGAAAAGTCGATTTCTGTTTTGGGTGCGCCGATGGTGTTGGTCTGTAAATCCTCGTTCGCATTTTCCTCTTGCTGCTGAGTGGTTTGCGCCTCCGTTTCCGATGTGTTGTCGGATGTGTTTTTCGGTGTGCAACCAGAAAACAGCAGCAGGATAGTGCTGAAAAGGATAACGCTGAAGAGGCGTGATACGCTGTTCATAGAAATCGCTATTTGGGCTGGTTTTGGGCGGCGCGGGCGCGAATCATCGCACCGGTCTTGTTCTTGCCCACCCGCACGTTGTCGAGAATCGGACGGTTGGCGGGACAGGTGAACTGGCAGCTACCGCATTCGATGCAGTTCATGATGCCCTCTTTCTCGCAGTCTTCAAAGCGCAAGGCTTCCGAAAGGGCATGCAGGCGGTACGGCTCCAGTCCCATAGGACAGGCGTCCACGCACTTGCCACAGCGGATGCAGTTGCTGACTGGACCGCGCTTGGCATCCTGCTCGCGGATGAACAGCAGGCTCGACATCCCCTTGGTGGCGTATGCGCCGAGGTTGGTGATGGCCTTGCCCATCATCGGACCGCCGGAGATAATCTTGCCGGTGTCTTCCGGAATGCCCACAGCATCCATCACGGCCTTGATGGGCGTGCCGAGACGGAGGTGGAAGTTGCGGCACTTGTCGGCCGGTACCGACTTGCCCGAAACCGTGGTGAAGGTCTGAACGATGGGCATGTTCTTCTGCACGGCCTGGTAGATGGCGTAGGTGGTGGTGAGGTTGTTGACGATACAGCCTACTGAAATCGGGAGCGCGCCGTTGGGTACGCTGCGGCCTGTGATGGCCTTGATCAGCTGTTTCTCAGCACCTTGTGGGTATTTGATGCGGAGGGGCTGCACCTTGATTTTCGGATGGCCCTTGGCGGCCTCCATCAGTCTGGCGGTGGCTTCCGGCTTGTTGTCCTCGATGCCGATGATGGCCTGGTCGGCGCCCGATGCGATGAGGGCGGCCTCGATGCCGATGATACACTCCTCGGCGTGCTCAATGGCCATACGGTTGTCGGTGGAGATGTAAGGCTCGCACTCGGCGGAGTTGATGATGAGGTACTCGCATTTCTGTTCGGGCTTGAGCATGTATTTGATGTGGGTGGGGAAGCAAGCGCCGCCGAGTCCCACAATGCCTTTGTCCTTCATGCGGGCGATAATCTCATCCTTGCTGAGCTTGATCTCGCTTACGATGTCGGGAGTCGTGTCGATGTCCTCCATCCATTCGTCACCCTCGCGGTCGATGACGATGGCGGGCTTCTTATATCCGCTGATGTCAGCAATCATGTCCACGCGGTTCACTGTACCGGAGATAGGGGAGTGGATGTTGGCGCTCACGAAGCCGCTGGGCTCTCCAATAAGCTGTCCCACTTTCACTTTGTCGCCTTTCTGTACGATGGGCTTAGAAGGAGCACCGAGGTGCTGCGTCATATATACCACAGCCTGATCGGGGAGTGGGAACTCTTCAACACACTGGTTGTGAGCAATCTTGTTGGCTTCGGGATGTACACCTCCCATGTGGAAGGTTTTCTTTCCCAAGGCTTTCATTTCTTTTTTAGTTTCGGTTGAAATTTCGGTGGACATATCTTTGGTTTTGTTGTCTCTGATAATGGTTGAATAATAAAAGAATGGATGATTAGGCTTCTGCAGGAGCGGGCTTCTCTGCGGGCTTGACTGCCGGTGCCGGGAAGTTGACCGCCACGATGGCGTTCTTCGGACATTCGGCTACGCATTTCTTGCACATCTTGCACTTGGTGAAGTCGATGTAGGCGAGGTTGTTCTCCACGGTGATGGCCTCGAAGGGGCACACCTTGGCACACTTGCCGCAGCCGATACAGGCGGTCTTACAGTTCTTCATGGCCACCGCGCCCTTCTCCTTGTTGTTGCACGCCACATATACGCGGCGGTTCTTGGGACCTTTGTGGCGAATCTCGATGACGGTACGCGGACAGGTCTTGGCGCACACGCCGCAGCCCACGCACTTCTCCTCATCCACCACGGGCAGTTTCGTCACCGGGTCGATGGTGATGGCCCCGAAGTTACAGGCCTTCACGCAGTCGCCGCATCCGAGACAGCCGTTGGGACAGAGGCCTTCACCGGCGTACAGACTGTTGGCGAAGAAGCATGAGATCTCGGAGTCGTAGCTCACCTTGGCGGGCGAGTTTTCGCACGAGCCCTGGCAGCGCACTACCGCCACTTTCGGGGTGCTGTCGGCGGCCTCGATGCCGAGGATGGCGGCAATCTGGTCGTTCTTCTCTTTCGGAGTTCCGGGACAACTACAGCCGTCCATGGTGCCGCGTGCCACCATCGTCTCTGCTAAGTTGCGGCAGCCTGCAAAGCCGCATCCGCCGCAGTTGGCGCCGGGCAGCAGGTCGCAAATCAAATCAATGCGGGGGTCTTCCTCCACGTGGAACTTCTTGGCAATGAAGAATAAAACAATAGCGGCCACAACGCCGACAATGCCTAAAATCAGCGCAGCTTTCCAAAGCACGCTGACCAGTAACTCCGTATTCACGGCAAGTAAAACACTCATTTTATTGTCTTTTTAGTCTTTTAAATTTCGGAAAGCAAAAATACTACTTTTTTTCTTTGGCTGAATGGCTACAGATGATTTTTTTTTCAGATTTTTCAAAAGACACCTCACATTCCTGAAAAATTCCGTATATTTGCAGCGATAAAAATCCGTAAGTATGTTGTCGCCCGAAATGATTAAGACCATCCAGGACTATTTCAAGACCCAGCCAGTGTTGAAGGCGTGGGTGTTCGGCTCGTACGCTCGCGGCGAGGAGACCGAAGACAGCGACGTGGACATATTGGTGGATTTGGACTATTCCCAGCCGGTAGGATTGGAATTCGTGCAGATGCAGTTGGATTTGCAATCCCTTTTGAAAAAATCAATTGACCTTGTTTCTTCGCGAGGCGTTTCCAAATACATCAAACCCTATATTGACACTGATAAAAAACTACTTTATGAATGCTAAAATATCGGATTCAGTACGTGTTTTACACATATTGGATGCCATTAAGGAGATTGAGAATTATATCCAAGGGGCGGATAAGGATACCTTTGTCAACAATTCGATGATGTTCAATGCGACATTACATCAGTTGGAAATTATTGGTGAAGCGGCTAACGGCTTGAGTGATGGTTTTATTATGAATCATCCTGATATTCCGTGGGCGCGAATTATTGGTTTGCGAAATCTCATCGTACACGAATATTTTGGTGTGGACGATCAAACAATATGGAGCATTGTCACTATCAACATCCCGCAATTGAAACAATACTTGTCCGAATTGGACAAACAGTTTTAAGCCCTATTCCCTGACCACCTTGACCGTTTCAACGCCTTCGTTGGATATTATCCGAAGCAGATAAGTACCAGAAGAATAGTTAGATAAGTCAACCGAAAAGTCTTCTTCACTTACTCTCTGCTGGAAGAGCAGTTTCCCAAATAGGTCGAATACCTGCACCTCTACCACGGACTGTCCTTCCGTCTGTACGTGTACGATACTACTGGTGGGGTTGGGGTATGCCATGATTTTTCTCTCGCTATTCTCGCCAATAGCTTGGGGCAATTCCGGACCACGGATGCCAATGATGATGGCATGGTTGCTGTTGAAACCGTATGAACTGCAGTTGGTTAGCGCATAATAACCGTTCTGCTGTCCGCCCCATCCCCAGTTGAAATGGAAATAGTTGTCGTCTTGGTAGCCATCGCAAGTCCATACATGCCCACCATAGTTCCCGCTTCCTCCATACATGAAGGGCGCCCCTTCGTCGAGTTCGTTTTTCAAATAATTCAGCCATGTAGTGGTGGACATACTACCGCGTTCAATGTATTGTATGGTAGTGGGATAGCGAAAGTAGGTGGAGAGAGCCGACACAATGTTGTTGGAATTGGCTACGCTCGCAGACGGTCCATAATTCATGTTGACCGCTACGCCACAATGGTACAGCAATGTGGCAATCGCCTCCACACAACTATCCGGATGATAGGTGGTTACAAGTCGGTCGGGCATATTCTCGTAATGGTAGGTCGTCGCCCAAAAGTTAGCCGAAAGAGTACCGTAGTTGCTGCTATAAGAATGGCTTCCACTGCCCGTAGTGGGAAAACGCCAATAGCGCATCACCTGTCCCATGACAATCGCGCCACACCCTACCGCCACATGGCCGCCATAGACTGAGTTGCCCGTGGCATCAGCGGGACAGAGGTTGTTGTAATATTTCGTCTGGTTCCACTGGTTGTTGCCAAGCAACGGCCCTACGACCACCTCTCCATCTTTGGGTGAAAGGACATTGCCAGAAAGTAATGCTTCCCATTGTTGGGTGATAGCTGTGCTCTTATACGATTGGTTATCAATAATATATTGAATTTCTTGAGTATAACTATCCAAGAAAAATTGTATGTGGGCGGGGATGTTTTCGGTGACAAAGGTGCCTTCATCTGAAAAGGCCAGAATCGGTTGCACACGGTCATCGCCCGCAACGATGACAAAGCCGTCAGGCTCGAAATTCACGACATAGAAACTGGGGGCTGAGCCATTCTCTCCACGCAGCAGGGGAGCGGTATAAGCCACTGTGGGAGTGAGCGATTCGGGTGCGTGGTGGTATTTTTGAGCAAAAAAGTGGGAGGCAATGGTACAGGCTGTAGTGGCATCCACCGACTTAGCGGATAGGCTGCCCGACAACAGGGTTGCCAATAGGAATGTTATGCAGATTCTCAATTTCATCATCTAATTTTTTTTTATAAATCGTTGTATATAAATGTTTTGGAATAACGCTATTTCAAGTAAATCGCTCGTAACTTCTCTTCCTCGCGCTCCCAGCAGTACTGTTCGGCCGCCCGCTCCGTCGCTACCTTGCAGGAGGCGTACAACTCTTTGTCGTTCAATAACTTGTTGATGGCCGCAGCGATGGCTGCCGGCGTATGCTCCGCCACCACCAGCCCCACGCCGCTCCCTCTCACTACCGCCGCCATCTCCGGCAGGTCGCTCACCACACAAGGAATCCCCGCCTTGATGTAGTCGAACAGCTTGTTGGGCAGACAGTACCGGTAGTTGAGGTTGGTGTCCTTCTCCAACGAACAGCCGAGGTCGCACAACGCCGTGTAGTTGGCCAACTCCGCGGGCGTCACTCTGGGAATAAAATGTACTTTATCTTTCAGCAACTCTCTTTGTGTCAGTTCTTTGAGTTGCGGCACAACGTCACCGCTACCGATGATGAGCAACTGGGCGTTAGGAACCATTTTCATCGCTAAAATCAGCTCTTCGGCACCACGGTCGCGGTTGATGGCTCCCTGCATCACAATCAGCTTGCAGTCAGTGGGCAAGCCTAACTCTTCTCGGCTCTTCGTGATGGGGAATCGCTGTCGGTTGGGCACGTTGCGCACCACATTCACCTTCTCTTTTCGTGGATATTCTTGGTCGTAAAGATGTGCTATAGAATCACATACGGTCATCACGTCAGTAAGGTGTGGGAAGCAGCGTTTCTCGATGCGCCGCCAGAATTTCTGTACCCGAGGACGTCCGTTCAACTCTGGCACCCCGCAGAAATATTCGTGACTGTCGTACACCAGCCGCTTCCGTTTCAGTCGGCTGATGAGAAAGTTGGGATAAAGCGTGTCTAAGTCATTGGATACCAGTATGTCGCAACGATGAAACAGCAGGAAAAAGAAGAGCCGGAAATTCAGTTCCGCATAGAAAAGAAATCCTTTTTTGAACAACAGTCGCAGCCGCCGTGTGGCGTAGGTGCGCGGTTGTAGGGCAGGGGAGTTGGGCAATTTTCTTCCCACCAGCAAGACGTTAAACCCCATATTAACCAGCGAGTTGCATACTTTATCTACCCGTTGGTCGCTGTAGAGGTCGTTGCTGACAGAAACAATAACGCGTTGCAAATCTTAATGATGGTTGAGACGGCGATCCAGTTCTTGTGCCACGTAGGAGGCTACATCATCGGCGTAAGAGCCGCTGCCGAAACCGGCGTCATAGCCCAGTTCCTGTGCCAACTCGTGCGAGATACGCGGGCCGCCGCATACCAGGATGACCTTGTCGCGCAAACCTTCGGCCTCGAGCATCTCCACCAGCTCGGTGAGGTTCTTGATGTGAACATCCTTCTGTGTTACGGTTTGCGACACCAACAGCACGTCAGCTTTCATTTCGATAGCCTTCGCGATGAACTCCTCATTCGGCACCTGGCTGCCCATGTTGAGCGTTTCAAACATTTCGTAACGCTCTATGCCATAGTGGCCAGCATAGCCTTTCATATTCATGATGGCGTCAATGCCAACGGTATGGGCATCAGTACCGGTGCTGGCACCGATGACAATAATTTTGCGCCCGATATGTTCGCGGATGTACTCGTCGGTTTCGTGCATATCCATCACCGTGGATTCCACCTTGGGTACATGGATGGCGGTATAATCTACCGTGTGTACGGTGGAGCCATAGCAGTTAAAGAAGGTGAAGCCTTCGGTTAACTCTTTGTAAAACACCACCAACGGGTTCTCAAACCCCATCTTTTTCAGCATCTGTTTGGCAGCTTCTACGGCCTCATCACCGCACGGAACCGGCAGCGTGAAACTCAGCTGCACCTTGCCGTCATTCATCGTGTCACCGTAGGGTTTTACTTTCGTTAAGTCTAACGTCTGATCAAAATCCTTTTGATCCATTGAATACAATCCACCGCTCATTCTCTTTCGTATTTAATTATGAAATAATGATTTTAAAATTAGCCTGCAAAATTACAAAAAAATGAGATATGATGGCAGTTTGCTGCGAAAATTCTAATTTTCACCCGAAGCAAAGCGCACAATCATGTCTTCGGCGTAGGTTTGCGAGATGGGAATACCGTTGATATTATGCTCCATATCAAGGAAAAAACCATCGCTTTCTTTCCTCACTATCTGCACTTTCCGCAAGTTGACGATGTAACTACGATGGCAGCGGGCGAAGCTGTGCGGGGTTAACTGCTCCTCCACTTTTTTGAAAGTACTGCGCAGCAAAAGACGTTCCACTTTGTCATTCTTTAAATAATAAACAATGGTATAGTTGGAGGCCGCTTCCGCATAAAGCAGGTTTTCCTGCCGGATGGAGAGTTTGAGTTCGTCTTTGGCGTCGCGCAGATTTATCGTGGTATCGTTGGCGTAGATGGAGAGAGGTTCCTCAATGGAGAAAGTGTCACTTTTTTTCATTGAGGAGAGTAAATCGTTGATTTTTATATTCTTAATTTTGAGTGCAAAATAGAGATAGGAGAAAGCATACGGCAGAATGAGCATGGAGGGAATGAAGACGAAGGCACCCCGCAGGATTTCGTAAAACGAGCGAGTGTCGTGAGCCACAAAAATGGCGAAAGTAGAATAGGCAAGGGCCAGGAAAACCACTTCTGCCACTAACCATATTATATATGAAAAGAGAGAGAAACCCTTTTTGCCGTATATAAGGCACATCACACAGCGGCTCCCCAACAGCAGCAGTGTTGCCGCGATGATGATGATAGCAGAGTAGAGAAACTCTCTCGGCTGGGAGATGCCTTGTGGGATGAATTGAAAAATGGCAATGGGGTTATAGACGCACACGAAGACGATGGAGAAGAGCGCGACAAATGCAAGAATCTTGACGTTAGTTGATATTTTCAGTAAATATGAGGGGATATCCCTGTTCATTTTCGTGTCATTTTTGGGGCTGCAAAATTACTATTTTTTTTGAAATGCGCAATTTGTTCCAAAATTTCGTCCCAAAATGATAAAATTCGTCCCAAAATGAAAAATTTCGTCCCAACGACAGGGGTGATGTCACTTAAAAATCAAAATAATGAAAAAAAGTCGTTCTTTTGCCGCCGATTTCATTAACCGTTAACTAAATCATTTTACTTATGCAAGAGATTTCAAGATTGTTCGACATCCTGACTCGTTATGAAGAAGTGCATCCGGAGCAGAATGTCGCATTGGCCGCCAAGCGCGACGGCGTTTGGAAGACCTTTTCTCCGAAAGAGTACAGAACCATTACTGACAATATTAGTTATGCGCTCATGAATCTGGGCATCCAGCCCGGTGACCGTGTGGGGCTGATTTCCACCAACCGTCCCGAGTGGAACATGATCGACATGGCCATCATGCAGATCGGTGCTATGACGGTGCCGATTTACCCCACCATCAGCGAGGCCGACTATCGCCATATCATCTCCCATTCGGGAATGCGTATCGTGATTTTGGAAGGCGCTGAGGTGATGAACAAGATCAAAGCCATCCGTTCCGACTGTCCGGAGCTGGAACGTATCTATACTTTCATCGACCGTCAGGAGTTCCCGTACCTCGACCAGCTGATTGCACTGGGTGAAGCCAACCAGCAGCCCGAGGAGTTGCAGCGTCGCCGCGATGCCGTCAAACCTGAGGATTGCTCCACCATCATGTACACCTCCGGCACCACTGGCGCGCCGAAGGGGGTGATGCTGTCGCATGCCAACATTGTGAACCAGCTGCTCAACCTCCGTCAGACTCCCGCTCCGTGGAGCAAGCGCGCGTTCAGCTTCCTGCCGCTCTGCCACGCTTACGAGCGAATGCTGGTGTTCTTGTACCAATATCTCGGAATGTCAGTGTATTATGCCCAGAATTTGGGTACGATTGCTGAGAATATCAAGGAGGTGAATCCCACCATGATGTCGGCAGTGCCGCGCGTGCTGGAGAAATTCTCCGACAAGATTTGGAGCACCAGCAAGAATATGAAACCCATCCCGAAGGCCATCTTCCGCTGGGCTTTCCGTCTGGCCGAACAGTATCGCATTCAGGATTCGGAGCGCACGTGGTGGTACAACTTCCGCCACAAAATTGCCGACAAACTCATCTATTCCAAGATCCGTAAAGGAATTGGTGGCAATTTCGACATCATCGTGTCGGGTGCCGCCAGCATCCAGCCGCGTTTGGCTTCGTTCTTCTCCGCCATCGGTATGCCAGTGTTTGAAGGCTATGGCGCTACGGAAACCTCTCCCGTGATTGCGGTGAGCAGCCGTTTGCCCTACGCCCGCGAGGCCGGTACGGTGGGCTTCCCGCTGCCTGGCGTTGAGGTGAAGGTGGCTGAAAACGGCGAGGTGCTCTGCCGCGGTCACAATGTGATGATGGGCTATTATAAAGATGAGGAGCGCACCCGCGAGGTCATCGACGCCGACGGCTGGTTCCATACCGGCGACCTCGGCCGTTGGACCGAACACAACCAGCTGGTGATCACCGGCCGTCTGAAGAGCCTCTTCAAGACCTCTTTCGGAAAATATGTTAATCCTCAGATGATTGAGGAGAAGTTCTGTGAATCTCCCTTTATTGAAAATATGGTTGTGGTGGGCGAGAACCGCAAGTTCGCCGCCGCCATCATCTCTCCCGACTTCGAGTTCTTGAAGAGCTGGTGCCAGCGTCACGATGTGGAATACACCACTCCCGAGGAAATCGTGAAGAACGAGGTGATTGTCAAGCGTTTCGCCCGCGTGGTGGATGAGTATAACCAACTGTTCGGCGAGACCGAAAAGGTGAAGAAGTTTGAGTTGGCTCCCGAGTCCTGGACGATGAAGAACGGACTCATCACCCCGACACTGAAAGTGAAGCGCCATGTGGTGCAGGTCTATTATAAGGATATGATTGAGAGATTGTTCCAATAATACCCATATTAGTAAAATTTATACAGAATTGACGTGCTGCGAATCTTCGGATTTGTAGCACGTTTGTTTTATTGCCAATCGTAAATTGTAAATTGTAAATTGTAAATTATTAATCATCAATACTTTAATACCTCATTCCTAATGGGAGTTGTAATCCAAAATTAATTAGTATATTTGCACCGTCGTTTTCTCGGATGTTGTCAATGGACTTCGCAGGGTTCGGGAATACGGTAAGAATTGTAAAATAAAGAAGTCCTTATTATTGAAAATGAGAAAATTTTTCGCATCCATCCTGCTGTGTTTAGGTGCATTGTTCTCCTTCGCACAGCCACAGTCCGCTTCGTTAGTCATTCAGGCCGACCAACACGAGATGTTTTGGATTTTTGTCAATAATGTCTTGCAGAACAACGACCCGTCAGAGGCAGTTTTTGTCAACAATCTCACTACGGGCGTTTACAGCATTTCGGTCACGATGAACAACCCCAGTCAAACCTCGATGACCACTCAGATCCAGACTCATGAGGGAAAGAATTACTACTCAGTAAGTTTCGACCCTTACTACAATCGCATTACCTTGCGCTGTGTGGATCAGGATGTGCAGATGGCCAACTCAATGGTGGGTTCGTTTATGCAGATGACCGCCCAAATGAATGCGATGTATGAGGCTGATGTGAACCGTCCGGTAGGACAGCCCGACCCGCACCACCCGCATGGGGCACCCGTTCCCGCACCCGCTCCCGGCATGGCCCCCCCGCCGCCAGCCCCCGCCGGTCCGATGCCTTGCAACGACCGCGATTTCCACGAAATCAAGATGTTAGTGGCCAACGAAACTTTTGAGGACAAAAAACTCACCATCGCCAAGCAGGCCACTCAAGCCGAGTGGCTCACCGTGGACCAACTGGCCGAAATCGCCATGTTGTTCGACTTCGAGAATACCAAACTCGAGTATCTCAAGTTCGCTTACGACTATTGTTTCGACCCCAACAAGTATTACAAACTCAACAAAGTATTTGAGTTCTCGTATTCCATTGAGGAACTGAACGACTATATTCAGAGCCGTCGTCGCTAAGTTGTATCGGCGATTTTGTGGGGTGAAATTTTTTTGTATATTTGCAGCCTAAATATCTCCTCATGATTTTGCCCCTACTTGATATTAATATAGAGAATGCTATCGCCACCCTTTCGGGGTGGATTTGGAGTCCTGCACTGGTGTTTCTTTGTCTCGGTGCAGGTCTTTTCTTTTCCATCCTCACTCGTTTTGTGCAGGTGCGCCGTTTCGGTGAGATGGTGCGGCTGCTTTTTTCCACCGACAAGAAGCAGAAGACCGGCATCTCTTCGTTTCAGGCGTTCGCGATGGCGTTGTCGGGACGTGTAGGAACGGGCAACATTGTGGGCGTGGCAACGGCTATCGGCTATGGCGGCCCGGGGGCTATCGTCTGGATGTGGATCATCGCCTTCCTCGGTTCGGGTTCGGCGTTTGTGGAGGCGACATTGGCGCAGATTTACAAAGAAAACCATAACGGACAGTTCCGTGGAGGTCCTTCCTATTATATTGAGAAGGGACTTCGGAGCCGGTGGCTGGCGATAGTGTTTGCGGTGTGTTCGGTGGTGGCCTGCGGACTTTTCATGCCGCCGGTGCAGAGCAACGGCATTGCCATCGCATTTGCCAACTCGCTGTCGATACATCCGGCTGTTGTGGGCTTGGTGACGGCGATTGTGCTGGGTCTGGTGATTATCGGCGGGGTGAAGCGCATTGCCGTGGTAGCCGAGGTAGTGGCACCTTTCATGGCGATATTATACGTTATACTTGCTATTGTGGTGCTGATTTGCAATGCCCCGATGGTGCCGGCAGTGTTTTCCGACATGATTCGCAGCGCTTTCGGTGCGCATGAGATCTTTGGCGGCATTATCGGTTCCACCATCGCGTGGGGCGTGAAGCGTGGCATCTACTCCAACGAGGCAGGGCAGGGAACAGGTCCTATCGTGGCGGGCGCCGCCAAGGTGTCGCATCCGGTAAAGCAGGGACTGGTGCAGGCCTTCTCGGTGTATGTGGATACGCTGCTGGTGTGTACGGCCACGGCAGTGATGATTCTGGCCACCAAGACGTATAATGTGGTGGATGCCTCCACCGGCGAGATGTTGTACCGCTCGCCGTACGGGTTGGGCGATCCTGACGTGTCCTATACGGCTACGGCGTTGGGCACGCTGTTAGGCAGTTCGGCCGGCAATATTATGGTGGCAGTGGCTTTAGCCTTTTTCGCCTTCACCACCATCATGGCCTATTATTACTATGCGGAGACTGGCATCGTATATCTCTTTGGCAAAGGCAAAAAAGAGCATATCGCGGTATGGGTACTGCGCATTGTGATTGTGGCGGCCGTGTTTTATGGTTCGTTGAAGACGGCCAAGGTGGCCTGGGATTTGGGCGATATCGGAGTGGGCACGATGGCGTGGATCAACGTTATCGCGATCCTGCTGCTGTTCCCGAAGGCCATTCGGGCGTTGCGCGACTATGAAAAGCAGAAGAAAGAGGGCAAGGAGCCTCTTTTCGATCCGAAGAAGCTACGTATCTCTGGTGCCAAATTCTGGGAGGATAAGATGAAGGAGGAAGAAACTAAGGAGTAAAAGTGTCTTTTGATGGCGTATGGTTGAAGCTTTTGGTGGTTACTGCACCACCACTTTTCGGGTGTGAATGTTCTGTCCTTCTTTTATTCTTACCATATAAACTCCTCTTTTCCAATTCGATACATTGATGGAAGTGTACTGATCTTGCGAATGCCCACGGTACACTCGCTTCCCGCTCATGTCGTAAACCTCAATGTCGATGGGAGACGCCGCGTCGTTTTGGAGGTTGAGCTGCCCGCTGCTGACAGGGTTGGGGTAGAGGGTGAAAGTATTCGGATTTTCTTTGCAAGAGACAATCGTATATATGTCTAGAAACCAGATCGCCGTGTCATGATGAGGGGTTGTGACGCAATAAGTAATTTTACGTAAGACAGGTTCTTCAATTGTACTATCGACTGGATTAATATCTTCATAAATAGGAGTATAAATGACTCCCAGAGGCACTTGTAAATAGATTTCATCTAATGGAGCAAATGGTTCGCAGTCATAATATTCTGCATAAATATATGGGGAGTCGATATCACTACGCCAATCGTAGATGCCAGAGTTTGGCCCCCAATCGAAATATGAACTCACGCCCTCTACCGTCGGGTATAGCGGCAGGATGGGGTCGAACTCCACCCGACCGAGGTTCGACTGGTCGTGCTGGTGCAGGATGACACTCTCGGCAAAGGCCGTGTCGTTGTTGCCCCAGTAGTTGCCGATGGCGGTCACGTCCAGTGTGGAGTACTGGCTCATGGCGAAGGCATACAGCTCGTTGTTGTTGGCGTTGTCGTACAGCACGTTACGTCCCCAATCGTTGGCAGTTCCCATATCAATTTGGTAGCGGTAAACGGCCGTCACGCCCCACAGGTTGCCGGCGATGATGTTGCGCCGGATCTTGGCGTAGCAGGTGGTGTCGTAGCCGTAGATGGAGATGCCGCTGCCCCCATTCATCGGGTCGGTCTCCAAGTTGTTGTTGGTGATGATGTTATCGAGAATCTCCGCCGAGATGTTGGTGCCGGTCTGCGTGTAGCCGTAGCGGTTGTGGGTGATGGTGTTGCCCGACAGCAGCACCTGTGTCACCTGTTCGGCCCCTACCAGGTTGGAGATGGCGATGCCGCCGCTCATCGTGCTGGCCACGCCCTCGATGCGGTTGTCGGTGATGACGATGGTGTCGGTGCCGCCGGTACCCAAGTTGATTTGCGGATTGTTGGTGTTGTCTAATACATTGTTGTATAGGATGTTGTTGGTGATGACGGGCGAACTGGATGCGTTGGCCGGCGACTGGATGGCCGCGGAATGGTTGTCGTGAAAATGGCAGCCAGTAATCACGGGGTTGCAGTTCATCATGCGCACGGCCGATTCCGAAAAACCGGTGAACTCGCAGTAGCGGAGGGTGAACTCGCCGTCGGTCAGGAAAATGTCTTTTCCATCCTCAAATAAAATATGTTGTAAAAGCCCAATCGCCCCCTCCTCCAAACGCCATTCGTAGGAAGCGCTTTCGGCATTCTCGCGTTCGGAGGTGACTGTCAGCAGGCCGGTGCGTTCTGCGCTAATCAGCACACCTTGTATATTGATAGTCAGTTCATTATGCAAAACAAGCTGCTGCAAGGCCTCATCCAAAAGGAGGGTGTCATTGGCCGAAAGGGTGAGGTTTTCGTGCAGATGGTACTCTCCCGGATCTGTGCAAGTCACTGCTTCAGGATAGGTAGTCGCAAGGTCCTGTAGCGTGTATTTCGTTCCGTTGCCATCGGTCACGATTTGTGCTTGGATGTGTGTGATTAGTAAAACAATGAAAGATAAGAAGATAAATCTGTTTTTCATAATCATTTCCTCCCTATTTTTGGATGGGCAAATTTACTCAATTTTTCTAAAAATGCGTATCTTTGCATCCGAAATTTTCACCATGAGCAAAATCAACCGGGAAGTTCTTAAACTCGCTATTCCCAGCATTTTAGCTAATATCACCATTCCTTTGGTGGGATTGGTGGATGTGGCCATCATCGGACACATCTCCGATGCGACGGCCATCGGCGGCATCGCCATCGGCACGCTGCTCTTCGACCTGTTATACTGGAACTTCGGCTTCCTTCGCGTCGGCACCAGCGGTCTCACCGCACAGGCCTACGGTGCCCAAGACGACCGGTTGGCGGTGGGCATGTTCCGCCAGAACCTGCTGCTGGCATTTTTCTCCACCCTCCTGGTGTGGGCTATCCAGTGGCTGTTTCTCACCGTCGCCCTCAAGTGCATTCCCTGCACGCCCGAGGTGGCCGATTTTGCCAGCCACTATTTCTACATCCGCATCTGGGCCGCCCCGGCCACCCTCTCCCTCATGGTGTTCAAAGGCTGGTTCATCGGCATGCAGAACACGATAGCGCCGATGGTCTGCGACATTGTGGTCAACGTGGTGAACATGGTGGCCAGCTACCTGTTGGCGTTCCACACTTCGCTCGGCATGTTAGGCGTGGCGCACGGCACCGTCATCGCGCAATATGTGGGACTGCTGACGGCTGTGGCCTTCTTACTGATACTTTATGGAAAAATATTCAAACTTTATTTTTTTGAAAATAAGGTTTTTAAGAATATCAAAAAGGTGGCAAAACTGGCGGGCAACCTGTTTATACGGTCTGTCGGATTTATGATCATATATGTCGGATTTACGGCGATAGCCTCCAAATATGGGGATGAGCAGCTGGCCGTGAGCACCATCATGATGAAACTTTTCATGCTGTTCTCTTATTTTGTGGATGGCTTTGCGTATGCCGGCGAGGCACTTACCGGACGTTTCATCGGTGCGGGCGACCGTCCCAACCTCGACCGCTCGGTGCGCATTCTCTTTTACTGGACCATCGGGGTAGGGGTGGCCTTCACGCTCTTCTTTGCCATCGCTGGCGATGACTCTGTGCGCATCGTAACCTCCGATGCGGCGGTCATCCAGGCCTCGCATCCCTTCCTGCCGTGGCTCATCGCTATGCCGTTAGTGAGCTGCCTGGCCTTCATGTGGGACGGTATTTACATCGGTGCGGCAGCAGGCAAAGAGGTGAGAAACTGCATGTTATGGGCCGCATTGGGGTTTGTTTTAGGGTATATTTGCTGTTACAAAGCCATTGGCATACAGGCACTTTATGTGGGATATTTTGTCCACCTGCTGGTGCGCACCTTGTATCTCTCTTTTTTATGGAAAAAGACGAAAGGCAAAGCCTTTTCTATTGCTTGAAAAAGAGATTAGTGTTTTCCCCATGATTATTCTCTCCATTGTCGTGGTGTAATTCCCGTATGGTACTTGAAAAACTGGTGAAAAACAGGTACACTGCTGAAGTGGAGGTTCTCTGCAATCTCCTTGATGGTCATATCCGAGTATTTCAGCATACTTTTAGCCTCCATAATCACCATGGAGTCAATCCAATCCGGAGCAGAACGTCCGCTCACTTTCTTAACCAACTTGGAAAGGTATTTGGGTGTGAGATACATTTTTGCAGCATAGAATTCCACTCTTCTCTCCGTGCTATGGTACTGTGTGACAAGCTGCAGAAACTGTTCAAAAACCATTTTATTACGCCCTGACAAGTCCGTTTTTGCCGCAGGATTATCGCTGATTCTTCCTGCCCAAAGCGTTCCCATCATGTAAAATATGGAGGAAAACAATGAACGAATGGCCTCTCTGAGGTTCGGTATCCCAGCATTCAACATCTCCTCTGCCAATTCATAATATTTGACACTGATATTGAACTCCTTTTGCGACAGAACAATACATGGATTATCCAATATTGCCATGCTCTCTTCAAACAACTTGGCAAAGTCCATTCTCACATCGGAAATCAGGTTGCGGGAGACCCCCATCACCACCACCTGAGGCGGTTCGTTCTCATCGGCCACCTCACTCACACGTACAATATTGCCTGGCACATACAGCAGCAACGTATTCTCACTCAATTCAAATGACTTCAGATTTAAGTCCACCTGAAGCCGCCCACGGAGACACACAACCACCACAAAGCCGTCAAAACGACATGGATACCTGAAAAGAAGGAGATTTTTGTCCACCTCCGTTTTCATCAGGAAAAAATCATCCGACAACCCGTCATGGTCAGGAATCTGGAAATGCTTTCGTACTCCATGTATATCTAAAATGTGAAGAGCTTCTGTCATATTGTTATTTTTTTGCCGACAAAAATACAAAAAAGTAGCCAAATATTATAAAAAGTCGTTTTTTTCTACTTTTTTATAATAAAAAGGCGAAAAACAGAAACAATTATTTCACTTTTTGGCACAATAGTTGAAATGATGTGGAGTTATCTATGGGCCTTAATCATTCAACCTAAAAAAATGAGAAAAGAACAAGCAAAAATCTGCAAATCTGTTATCTACACTTTGTTTTTAACCCTTATGCCATCTTTGCTTTGGGGACAGCAGATACTGACATTGGAACAATGTCGTACAATGGCCGCGCAAAACGACAAAGGCATTGAACAGGCACAGACCAAAGTTATAATGGCTGGCTACGACCGGAAAATCGCCCTTGCCAACTTCTTTCCCAACATCGTCGCTACCGGCACTTACACCTACAACGACCACAATATCAGCCTGATCAATAGTGACATGTCGAACCAGCTGACCACAATGGGCACCACGGTGCAAGGAAGAATCAACGACTATCGTAATGAGCTCATCCAGCAAATCACCAGCAACCCGCTGGCCAGCATTGAGTACATGCTCAGTCCGATGTGGCAGACCGTGCTTGGCAGTCTGTCAGACATCGATGTGGAGGATGCCCTCAACGCCATCGGCACAGAAATCGACGAAGCGTTTCATCTTGACATCCAGCATATTTTCACTGCCTCTGTCACTTTGCAGCAACCGGTTTTCATGGGCGGTAAAATCGTGGCGGCCAACCAGATGGCCAAGCTCGCCGAAGAGCTGGCACAGACACAGTACGAGCAGCAGTATCGCGAAACCACCCACAAGGTGGACGAAACCTACTGGCAGATCGTCTCCATCTCCGCAAAACGCGAACTCGCCGAAAACTACGACTCCCTCCTTCACAAGATGCAACGAGATGTGGAGATTGCCGTGCAGGAGGGCGTTGCGACCGAAGCCGATGCCCTTTCCATCAAAGTGAAAGTCAACGAGGCGGACATGATGCTGACCAAAGCAACCAACGGACTGGCTCTCTGCAAAATGCTGCTTTGTAAACAAATCGGTCTGCCCCTGAACGCCGACATCGTATTGGTGGATGAAGCCGACAAACGGATTCCCGTTCCCTACACCGCTGACGAACTGCCCGACATGGAACAGGTTTACGCCAACCGTACCGAAATCCGGAGCCTGAACCTCGCTTCGCAAATCTACAAGAAAAAGGTGGCGATGGCGCGTGCCGACATGATGCCCAAAATCGCGCTCACAGGCGGCTACATGATGACTAACCGCGATATGCGCAACGGCTTTGAAAAGAAATGGAGCGGCCTCTTCAACGTCGGTGTCATCGTGAACGTGCCGATTTTCCACGGAGGCGAAGCCCTTTTCAAGATGAAAAAGGCAAAATACGAAGCCACCCTTTACCAGTCGCAGTGCGAGGATGCCAAAAACATGATAGCATTGCAAGTCACGCAGTTACAAAAACAAGTAACGGAAATGCAGGAAAAAGTGAGGCAGGCAGAAGACAACCTGACCAGTGCCGAGGAGAACCTGCGCACAGCCACCATCGGTTTTCAGGAAGGGGTGATTCCCGCCAACACCGCGTTGGCCGCACAAACCGCCTGGCTGCAGGCACACACCGAATACATCGACGCCGGCGTGGAACTGCAAATCGCCGCAGCAAACCTCCAACGGGCCATCGGACAGTAGAAGGTATGAGGAAAAGGTCATTCATTAAGCAGCCCTGCATGGGCAAGCGGAAAATAGCCCCATGCGAAGAGTGGGGGGGGATGAAAAAAACAAAAAACATCACAATAATGAAAAGAAGAAATTACAATTTGATTGTCGGAGTGGCGGCATTGGTATTGATCATCGTGGCCATCGCCCTCATTGGATTTTTCGTGTCGAAGCCCAAGGAGATGGTGCTCCAGGGCGAGGCGGAGGCATCGGAATACCGCGTGTCGGGCAAGGTGCCGGGACGTATTGAGGAAATTTACGTAAAAGAGGGGCAAACGGTACACAAGGGCGACACCGTGGCCTACATCGAGAGTCCTGAAGTGAAGGCTAAGTTACAGCAGGTGGGAGCCCTCCGCGATGCAGCGATGGCCCAGCGCAACAAAGCCCTCAACGGAGCCCGCCAGGAACAGATTGCCGGTGCCTACGAACTATGGCAACAGGCCATCGTTCAAGAGGATGTGATGAAGAAGTCGTACGACCGTATGCAACGGCTTTTCGACCAGAAAGTGGTGAGCGCACAGAAGTACGACGAGGTGAAAGCCAAGTATGATGCAGCGGTGGCGCAGACCAAAGCTGCCAAAAGCCAGTACGACATGGCGGTGAACGGCGCGCGTCAGGAGGACAAGGATGCGGCGTTGGCCGTGGTGCGCCAGACTCAAGGCGCGATGGCCGAAGTGCAGGGTTATCTAGAGGAACTGTACCTCATCTCCCCTGCCGATGGCGTGGTGTCCGCCATCTACCCTAAAGTGGGCGAACTGGTGGGACAAGGTGCACCCGTGATGACTGTCACCGACCTGACGGACGTGTGGTTCACCTTCAACATCCGCGAGGACTACCTGAAAAGCATGAAGGTCGGCGACCACCTCACCCTCACCATCCCCGCCCTGGACGGCAAGGAGTGTACCGCCACCGTCAACTACATGGCGGTGCGCGAGTCGTACGCCACTTGGAAGGCGACCAAGGAAACGGGGCAGTATGATGCCAAGACGTTTGAAGTGCGGGCGATCCCCGACCAGCGTGTGGAGGGACTTCGTCCCGGAATGACCGCCATCATCAAAAGATAAAACGCCATGTGGAAGTACGTCAAGGCGGTGGCCATTCGGGAGTTGCGGATCTGGGCACAGCGCCCCATCTACTTTGTGGGGTCGCTGGGGGTGATTCTGTTCGGGAGCATCTTTTTCCTCACCTTTTTCAAGGCGGGCCTTCCTTCGAAACTGCCCATCGGGGTGGTGGACTATGACCGGTCGTCCCTTTCCCGCAACTTCACCCGTCAGCTGGATGCCACTCAGCTGGGTGAGGTGGTGCGTTTCGACGATTTCCGCACCGCGCGGGAGGCCATGCAGCGCGGCGAAGTAACCTCCGTGTGCGTGATTCCTGACAACTTTTCCGCCGACATTCAGGCTTTCCGCCGGCCCACCTTCACCTTCTACGTCAACGGGCTCTATTTCGTGGGCGGCTCCCTTGCCTATCAGGACATCCTCACCATGATCAACCTGACATCGGGGGCCGTGCAGAAACAGGTTCTCACGGCAAAAGGTGTGAGCGAGCACGACATGATGGGGCGGCTCCGTCCCGTCAACATCGACGTGCACCGCATCGGCAACCCGATGACCAACTATGGGGTCTATCTCAACAACCTGCTTCTGCCGGGGCTTTTGCAGATGATGATTATCCTTGTCACCATTTACGCCTTCGGCACCGAGCTGAAATACAGCACTTCACGCTATCTGATGGAAACGGCGGGAGGTTCCATCCTCCATGCTGTATCGGGCAAACTCTTGGTTTACACCCTCTATTTCACAGCCATCGGCTTGTCAATGATTCTTTTGTTATACAGCTGGTTAGGATATCCTTTGGCTGGTTCCATTTGGAATATGTTCCTCGATATGTTCCTGATGATTCTCGCCTGTGAATCGGTGGCGCTCACCATCGTGGGATTGATTCCCGTCTGCCGGTTCGCCATCAGCATCGGTGCTTTGTATAGCGTGTTGGGCTTCTCGCTGGCGGGATTCACCCTGCCGGTAGAGGCGATGCTGCCGTTCCTGCAAGGCATCTCCACCATTTTCCCATTACGGCACTACTACCTTTTCTATGTTCAGGAGGCGATGTTCGCCAGCGGATTTGCCGGCTGGTACCAGGAAGCCATACATCTGCTGTTGTTCCTGTTCCTTCCCGTTTTCATCCTAAAGCGGCTGGAAAATGCCTATATCAATATGGATTACCCCAAAAAATGAAAGACGATGAAGACCATTTCCGATATCAAGCGTTTCATAAAACAATGGTGGAAGGATTTCTGGGGAATCTGCTGTCATGAGTGGAAGCTGATTGCCCATGACGGTGGCGTGCTCATCATCTTCACCATCGGGGCGTTGGGCTATCCGTTGCTTTACAACCTCATGTACTACAACGGGGTTTTAGAGAACGTGGCGGTGGCCGTGGTCGATGACGCCAACTGTGCCGAAAGTCGCCGCTACATCCGCGAGGTGGACGCGACGCGGGAACTGGAAATCGCCTGCCATTGCGCCACCATGGAGGAGGCCGAACAGTTGTTCCAACAACGGAAGGTGAACGGGATCATCTATTTCCCAAAAGATTTCGGACAAAAACTGGCGAGGATGGAGACCGCTACTCTTTCCATCTATGCCGACATGAGCAGTTTCCTTTACTACAAGAACCTGATGATGGGAGCCAACTTCGTGATGCTGCATGAAATCGGCAAAATACAGATTGAGCGGTATGCCTCGGCGGGATTCACCGAGGAGCAAAGCATGCAACTGGTGTCGGCGATTCCCTACGAGGAGAACAATCCCTACAATCGCACCTTCTCCTACACCATCTTTTTCCTGTCGGCGGCACTGCTGATGGTGGTGCAACAGACGATGTTCTACGGGATGTCGATGCTGGCGGGGACACAGCGCGAGGAACACCACAGCTTCGCGCGCCTGCCCAGCCAGCTTGAAGGCGCAGGCATCAACCGTGTGGTGTTAGGCCGCGGCTTCGCCTACGGACTGCTCTATGTCGCAATCGGAATGTACATCGCCTTCATCGTGCCTGTTCTCTTCGACTTTCCGCAGCGGGGCAGTTTTTGGGACATTCTCGTATTGCTGCTGTTCTTCACCACCGACTGTGTCTTCTTCTGCTCCACATGGAGTTCGTTTATCACGCGGCGCGAAACCGTCTTCATCCTGTTGCTGGTGATGTCGCCGGTGGCGATGTTCCTCACAAGTTTTTCGTGGCCGACGACCTCCTTCCCCTTCTTCTGGAAATGCTTCTCCTACCTGCTGCCGTCCACCTTTGGCTGTCAGGCATTCATCAACCTCAACACGGCGGGGGGCGATCTCTCCACCATCCAGCCGCAAATCATTGCCATGACGATACAAGGCACACTCTACTACCTGACTGCCTGTTTAGCCGTATTTGCAGAAAATCGCTTCATTCACAGCGAGAAAGTGCAAAGAATCAAAGCGAAGAGGAAGGCAGTCCTGCGCCGGCTTGACACCAAGGTGAAGATTACAGAAAACAATGAATAGCGTTGAATTCCTGTAAGTGAGAGGGTTATTCAGTCGTTTTTTGTATCTGATATTTGAAAAAATCGTACTTTTGCAAACCAATAAATAATAGCAAAGCATGAGTTTTTCAGCTGAAAACAAAATCCATTTCGACAACGACTATATGGCAGGCGCGCATCCTGAAGTGATGCGGCAGCTGGTGGAGACCAATCTGGAATGCACAGTTGGATATGGTTTGGATAACTATAGCGAGGAAGCACGAAACCTGATTCGGACGGCCTGCGCTGCCCACAACGCGCTGGTGCAGTTCCTCGTGGGCGGCACCCAGACCAATGCCACGGTCATTGACGCGTTGTTGTGCCGCCACGAAGGCGTGCTGTCAGCCGACTCCGGGCATATCAACGTACACGAGAGCGGCGCCGTGGAGCATAGCGGCCACAAGGTGCTGGTGCTTCCCACCCGCAACGGCAAAGTGTCGGCCGACGATGTGGAGAACTATCTGCAAACTTTCTATCAGGATGATACTTACGAGCACATGGTGGCACCGGGCATGTTGTATATTACCCAGCCCACCGAGTTGGGTACCCTCTACTCGCTGGCCGAGCTGGAGGCGTTGAGTGCCTGCTGTCATGCGCATCACATCCCGCTCTATCTCGATGGCGCCCGTCTGTGCTACGCGCTCGGCTCACCTGCTGCAGACTTCACCCTTCCCGATATTGCCCGCCTCTGCGATGTGTTCTATATCGGCGGCACCAAGTGCGGGGCGATGTTCGGCGAGGCAGTGGTGGCCCCCAATCCGGAGCGGTTGCCCCATTTCTTCCCGTTGGTGAAACAGCACGGTGCACTTCTTGCCAAAGGCCGCCTGCAAGGAGTTCAGTTCGCCACGCTCTTCTCTGATAATCTGTATGAACGTATTGGAAAAGAGGCTGTTGCACTTGCTCTGCAACTGCGTGCAGCCTTTGAGGAGCGGGGTTATAAAGTCGCTGTCGACTCACTCACCAACCAGCAGTTCTTCACGCTTCCGAATGCCGTGGTGGATGCCCTGCTGGAAGTGGCCACCTTCGAGTACTGGGGCCCCCGCGGCGAAACCGAAAGCACCGTCCGCTTCGTCACCAGCTGGTCCACATGCTCTGAAGATATTGATAAACTGATACTTCACCTCTCCCAATTATCCTATTAAAAATCCCAATTGTCCCAAATCAACTGACATGTTCAAGTACCCCCGTCGTCACCTCACCCTCATACTGCTGCTACTGCTCGCCGTGTCGGGCTTTGCGCAGCAGACTTTGCCGTTGACCCAGTGGCGGCTCAGTTGTCCTGACCCTGCCGATACGGCCTATTCCACCTCGATAGTGGTCAAGGTGCCGGGCTGTCTCCACACCGACCTTTTCGAACACAGCCTCATCCCCGACCCGTTTTACGGCACCAACGAGGAGTCGCTCCAATGGCTGTCGGAAGTGCCCTGCACCTACTCCTGCGAGTTCTGGCGCGACGAACTTCCCGCCAAAAAGAATATCGAACTGGTGCTGGCGGGCGTTACCGGCTATGCCGAAATTTTCCTGAACGGTCAACCGCTCGAACATCAAGACCATAACAATGTGATGGACAATGCCTACCGCACGTGGCGTTTCCCGTTGGATAAGAAAATCCAAACCTACAACCTTATCGAAGTGCGCTTCACGCCGGCACAGCAGATCATAGACCAGCGGAAAGCCGCCGTTCCTTACGCGCTGCCAGAGGAGCGTGCGTGGCTGCGTATGCCGCCCTACCAGTCGGGCTGGGACTGGGGGCCGAAACTCACCACCTGCGGCATCATGGGGAAGGCTGCCATCGAAAGTTATTCGTTGGCACGGCTCCACAGTCCAGACTTTCACGCAACGAACCAGAATGGTGCAATATACGATTTCTGTTATGACTTTGCGAAAAAGTTGCCATATGGAACTTGTATATCTTTGAAAATCAATGATAAACGTATTATTTATGCTAAATCACGCCGTAGAGAGAAATTAGACGACGAATCCTTTTATTCTTATTGGGTTGAACAATATCACTATGAAAATCCCCTTTGGGAGCCCAATGGTTTGGGAAATCCATCTATGAATGATGTGGAATTTATCATCAAGCATGGTCGTAAAAAAGATTCCCTACGGGTTCGCGCAGGCTTCCGTAATGTCAGACTTCAGCAGATTGAAGATTCTACTGGCACTTCGTTTACTCTTGTTGTGAACGGTTCGCTTGTTTTTGCCAAAGGGGTGAACTGGATTCCCGCCGATTTCTTCCCCCACAGGATGACCGAAGACCGCTACCGTGAATTGTTGCAAGCCTGTAAAGATGCGAATGTCAATATGATACGGGTATGGGGAGGGGGTATCTACGAGCCCGACATTTTCTACGATTTGTGCGATGAGATGGGCATTATGGTATGGCAGGATTTTATGTTTGCCGGCACGCTCTATCCGGGCGATTCCTCTTTTATTCAAAATGTGCAAAAAGAGGCCGTCGAGCAGGTGCTGCGGCTCCGTCGGCACCCGTGCATCGTGCTGTGGTGCGGCAACAATGAGGTGAAAAACGGTTGGGAAGACTGGGGCTGGAAGAACAATTACACGCCCGAACAGCGCGAGCAGCTCGACCGCGATATGCACTATCTGTTTGATACACTGTTAGCAAAAGTCGTTAAAGATTTTGGCGGTGGCGTGCCATACATCCCCACTTCGCCGCTGTGGGGTTGGGGACATCCCGAATGCTGCACCGAGGGCGACTCCCACTACTGGGGCGTTTGGTGGGGCGAGCAGCCGTTCGAAATGTGGTACAGCAAAACCGGCCGCTTCATGTCGGAATACGGCTTCCAAAGCTACCCCGACCTCCGCACGCTGCAAACGGTGATGCCCGACACGGCCCTGCACCTCGGAAGTCCCGAACTGAACAACCACCAGAAGCACGCCCGTGGCGTTCAGATTATCGACAAGGCGATGAACCAGTATTTCTATCGTCCTGACAATCTGGAAGATTACGTGTATGTCAGTCAGCTGGTACAGGCCTACGGCATCGGGATGGCGCTGGAGGAGCATCGCCGCCGCAGTCCGTACTGTATGGGCACGTTGGTGTGGCAGCTCAACGACTGCTGGCCCGTCGCCTCGTGGAGCTGCATCGACTACTACGGACGGCGCAAAGCCCTCTACTACGAAATGAAACGGCAGTTCGAGCCGGTCATCATCGCCTGCGACACGATGCGAGACGGCAAACTGCCCATCTATGTCGTGAATGACCGCATAAACGTTGGCTACACGCCGAAATGCTCCCTCTCGTTGAGCCTTTGCCGGATGGACGGCACTGTCATCGATGAAGAAATTACTGACAATTTGGAAGTTTCGGCCAACCGCCCCGTTCATTTCATCGACTATGCCGGTGCGGCGCAACTCGACAGCAATGACCTGCGAAGCTGCTATTTGCGCATCAAATGTCATGATATCACACAAAAAGTCAAATTCTTCTGTTATCCCGGCCAACTCGAACTTCCCGAAGCAGAGATTAATGTGCGCCGCATTGACGACAATACAGTGGAGGTCAGCAGCACTGTGTTGCAATACGGCGTGGAACTGTCGGCCAACGTGGACGGATACTTTGAGGACAACTACTTCATATTGCTGCCGAACGAGCCAAAGCGGGTGCATTTCACCCCGAAAGAGGAAATCAAAGGGAATGTAGTGTTTTCGGTAAAATCTTTTAAAATGCCTTAAACAGAGGCTATTGCGTAGCTTCATCCTTCTCTTGCCAGAAGCGCCAGCTGGCTTCGGCTTGTCCGATCAGCATGGGCAGACCATTGAAGGTGGAGGCACCCTGTGCTTTTCCTTTTTGGAGAAAGGTCGTGACTTTAGGGCGGTAAATCAGATCGATAAGGATGTGTTGGGGGGTGATGGCGGAATAGGGAAGTGGCAGACAGACATTGCAGTCCGCCCCCATGCCCACAGGCGTCGCGTTGATGATGAGCGGATTTCGTTGAATGATATCTGCAGTGATGTCGTTGTAGGTGAGTCGATTCTGACCTGCACTTCGCGAAACGAAGGTATAGCAGATGCCGCGTTGTGTCAGCGCGTAGGCAACGGCCTTTGCCGCTCCGCCGGTTCCTAACACCAACGCGTGCTCAGGAATGGGCGTGAAGATGTGGTCCAGCAGGAGGTCAAATCCTTCGCAGTCGGTATTGTGTCCCGTCAGCACAATGCGACCGCCAGCACGATGAATCATTATCGTATTCACTGCCCCGATGGCTTGTGCCGCTGGAGTCAGCTGGTTCATGTATGGAAGTACAGCTTCTTTGTAAGGATGCGTGACATTCAGTCCCACCAATGCTGTTTTATTCTCAATAAGAAATGGTAAATCGGCAATGGATTTAAGTGGGAATAATTGATACACAGCATCTTCTATGTCTTCTGTTTCAAATTTCTTTTGAAAGAAAGACGGAGAGAGGCTTTCGCTGATGGGATTTCCGATGAGACCGAAAGTGCGCACGACTATGCTGCAGTTTCCTGATTCTTTTTCTTCTTATTTCTAATGCCTTTGTAGATCAAATATCCCACAAAGGCCACGCCCAAGATGAGAAGTCCCCATTTGATGTGGACGTAATATCGTTCGATGAGGGCTTTGTTGCCTTGCAGCACGTAGCCGATGATGGCGAGGATGGTGTTCCAGAGTCCTGCTCCCAATGCTGTGTAGCCGATGAAGGGGAGGATGGGCATTTTCGACAGTCCGGCCGGGATGGAGATGAGCTGACGGATGCCGGGCACCAATCGTCCGATGAAGGTGGAACTGTTGCCATGTTCGTTGAAATAGGCCTCTGCCCGTTTGATTTTGTCGCTGTTGAGCAGCAGCAGATGTCCCACTTTACTATCGGCGAACCAATACACGATGGGGCGGCCCAAGAAGAAGGAGAGGTAGTAGTTGATAAGTGCGCCGATAATGGCACCGAGAGTGGCGAACAGTACGATAATGATGATATTCAGCCAGTTGTATTGGGTTGGATGGATGTTGGAGTTTTCATCGCAGGCTTTCCATGCGGCCGGTGGCACCACCACTTCCGATGGGAACGGGATAAAAGAACTTTCGATACCCATCAGCATGGTGACGGTCCCGTAGTTGAGGTGGTGGTAGTACCAATACACTACGCGGTCGGTGAGGCTGGTGTCTTGGGCGGATACAATAGAATCGGCATCCTGGTTGGATGCCGGTTCTGTGTTTTGTGCTTGTATGGTGCTGTATGCGATGATCGCAACAAGCAGGATAAGCGCTTTTTTCATTCTTTCGTGTAACCCGATTAGTTATTCTGAAGCTCCGCTGGAATCTCTTTCTTGAGCTGTGTTCCCGTTTGCATCAGAATATTGTTGTTTGTGCGGTCATTTTTGTTAATATTGTAGGATTTGAGTGCCCAATCGTAGGCTTTGCCCATCACCACCTCTTGTTCGGCTTTGTATTTGTCGGAGAGAGCGAGACGATCGTTGAAGGAGAGCTCTTTCTGCGACATAGCGGCGTTGGAGAGGTTGCCCAACTCAGCGGCTTGCATGAAGTAGTTGTATGCAACCATGCTGTTGATGGCGAAGCTGTTAGGATTCTTTACCAATGCAGAGTCGAGTAGCTCGGCAGCGGTTTCAAAGCCTTTGGCATCCACCAGGTAATTGGCGCAGTCGGCCATTACGAGGGTATCATCCGTATATTTTCTGACATTCTTGAGGCATTTCTCCAATTGTACGGAGTCATTAGTGGCGATGAGGTAGCTGAGCTCAAGAGCGTAGATGTTGCCTCTTTTCTCTTTTTCAACATATTTCTTTGCTGCTTTGAGTATTTCGCCGCATCTTACCGTGTCTTTGGATCTGTTGTAGAGGTCATAAGCAAGACGGTAGATGACATCGTAATTGGTGTTGATGGCGATGGCATCGTCAAGGGCGGCCTTTTGAGCTTCGGCATCTTTTTCATCGTATCCAATCCGATAGAGGAAGTAGTAGGCGTAGCTGGTGTACGTCTTCATGCTTTCGTCTGCGCTGAGGGCTTTGGCTGCTGCATCGAGGTACTTCTTGGCTTTAGGATAATCTTTTTTCTCGAAGGCAGCTGTGCCGATGGTGTACATCTCGCTGCCACAGGTCACCTGGCCGTTCTTCGGATCGATCAAACCGCTTACCGTCTCAATTTTGGGATTGAGTTCGAGGGCTTTGTAAAAACTCTCGTAAGCGGTGAAGAGGGCTTCCGGGAAACGGGTGACGTACTCGGGATTTTTCTTAACACGTTCGTTGTCACGGTCATAGATTCTCAGATAGACGTTACCGCGGTACAACCAAGCGGTGGCATCGTTCTGATAGGAGGAGATGGCCATGCATTCTTCAATTTTCTTTTGCGCACCTGCGACGTTGTTGTTTTGGAGCAGCAACCAAACGTCGTTCACGTTCTGTGCATTCAGACTGATGGCAAGGATGCTGACAAGTGCTGCTAAAAATAACTTTTTCATGATGATGATGATTAAAAGGTTATTGTATTATTCTAATTGTTTGATTTTCTGTTCAATTGCGTTGGCTTTATCGTCTTGGAGGAGGCGGAGGTAGATTTGTTTGAGACGTTTGAGTACGGTGAGGTCGTTGGGGTTGCCGACGAGGGCTGCTTCGAAGTATTCTGCTGCACGGGCAAGGTATTCATCGCTTTTCTTGCGTAGTGTGGAATAGACATTTTCTTTGTCGTTGAGTTTAATTTTTTCAGCGTCGAGGTAGGTGCGTTCGCCGAGGTTGGAGCAGCATACGCCGAGGTTGTGGGCGATGGTAGTGTTATCGGGAGACTGGCGGTAGGCTTTCACCAGCAGTTGTTCGGCCTCTTCATACATGTCGTTTTTGATGTAGAGGTTGGCAGCGTTGATGGCGCTTTCGGGCGAGCGTACCACGGAGGCGGGCAGGTTCTTCAGTTTTTCAATACCCTTTTCAGTCTCTCCAATCCAGAAATAGTAATCGGCTTCGGCCACACGGAGAGAAGCACTTTCCGGATCTTTTTGTAAACCTTTGGAAATTAAATTATAAACACCGTCTTTGTCGCCGGCTTCTTTATAACTATCTACTAATCCCACAAAAACATTGGCATTCTCAGAGCCGTCGTCCAGTGATTTTTGGAAATAGATGCGGGCGTTGGCGGGGTCATCCAGCATTGTATAGACATAGGCGCAGTAGTAGTATAGCTCACCTTTCAAGGGGTAGGAGGGCGGAGTCTTGAGTTCGTAGCTGTTGACGGCGAGGAGCAGCGCGTCGCGGGCGGCCTCGAAATTCTTGGCGGTCATCTCATCCACACCTTCGATGAAAAGCATCGGATACATGGCCGGCATAGCCTGGAACGGCGAGTACATGTCGGTAGCCTCTATGTTCTTGTTGAGTTCCTGTGCTTTCTGGAAGGCCTTGTACGATTCGCGGGCGGCGGTGGGGTAAACATACTGATAGTTGGCATCTTTTACCCTTTTGTTGTATTCCTCCAAAGCAAGGTTGTATTCGATGTTCGCCTTGTAAAGCCATGTGTTGGCTTTAGCAGCATATTTTTCATCTTTGATACATTCGTCAATACACTCCTTTGCCTTTACGAAATCTTTCTCATAATAAAGATTATACGCTCGCATAGGCGTATTCTTCTGCGCCATCAGGGCGATGGTGAAGAGGGTGAATATGAAAATCAGGGTTGCGCGTTTCATATTATTATTTTAACGTCTGCAAAAATACATTATTTTTTTGGAACGACAATCAACGTTTTCCCGCATAGAGGTCGTAACGGAGGAATTTGCATTCCAAAGCGCCGTTGTAAAGGGGTGTCTTTTTAGAGGGGTGTAATCCTATATGTTTGATAGCTTGCATGTTAGAGCTGATGATGAAGGCGGTACATCCTGCGTAATTTTGTTTCAACGTATCGCCAATTTCTTTGTAGAAATTGTCAATCTCTTCCATGTCGAGGCGTTCGCCGTAGGGTGGGTTGAAGATGAGGGTGGCGGGAGTTCGTTTAGGCTGGGTGTCGCGCATGGCTTTTCGGAAGAGGCGGATGAAGTCGCTCAGGCGGGCGGCTTTGACGTTGGCTTCGGCCATGCCGAGGAAGCGTGCGGAGATGTCGGAGCCGTAGAAGTTGACGGGCACGTCATCGTGGATGTCGGCCTCGTCGGTGACGCGCTGCCACAGGCGGTGGTCGAAGTTTTTCCATCGCTCGAAGCCGTAGTGTTCGCGGAAGAAACCTGCTGGGATGTTGAGGGCCTGCATGGCGGCCTCGATGAGGATGGTGCCGGAACCGCACATCGGGTCGATGAGGTCGCACTCGCCGTGCCAGCCCGATAGCTTGACCATGGCGGCGGCCACCACCTCGCTGATCTGTGCCGGGTGGGTGGAGACGCGGTATCCGCGCTTGTGCAGCGATTCGCCGGAGCTGTTGAGGAACAGCGCCGCATGGTTGTTGTAGATGTGGAGGTGGAACTGCACGTCTGGCGATTCCTTGTCCACCGAAGGGCGCTGGTCGAACTTGTCGCGGAAGCGGTCGCAGACGGCGTCCTTGGCCAACTGGGCGGCAAACAGCGGTGTGCGGAACATCGAGCCGCTCATAGTGACGCTGAAAGCCAGCGTGTTGTCGGCATCCATCAGCCGTTCGGCGGGAAACTTGAAAATCTGTTCGTAAAACTGCTTGTTGTCGCGGAAGGTGAACTCGTGTACCTGCCACAGGATGCGCAACGCGTAGCGGCAGAAGTAGTTGGCACGGTACATCATGGCCATATCGCCTTCGAACTCCACGGCTCTTGTGCCGATCTGACAATTGGTGGCCCCTAATGCAGTGAGTTCCTCTTTCAGGATTTCCTCCATGCCGGCATAGGTCTTCGCAACAAATTTTTCTGAATCCATTATGATAAAGATAGATACATTATTTCTTTTCCATGCGGGTGATGAAGTCGCTGGCTTGCTCAAACAGTTTGCTCATCATCTCCGCTTTGTCGCCCGGAGCGAAACGGGCATATTCGCAGTCGTTGAGGGTGGCTGTGAACTGCTCAATATCCTCTTCACTCATCCCCTTGTCAATGAGTTTGTTGCGTACTGCGTCAATGGAGAGGTCGGAGAGAGGGATGCGGAACTTGTGGCCCAGGTAATCCCAAAGGGCATGCGAAATCTCCTCAAAGAAGGCGGCATCTTGTCCGGCGGCCATCAGCTTGCGGGCTTTTTTGAGACGGCGTGCCGCGATACGGTTGGCATGGCGCACCTTCTTTTGCGTCTTGTCGCCCTTCTTGGAATGGGAACGGATGAATCGGATGATGACCAAGATGAGGATGAGCAGCAGTATCAGACAGGGAATGAGGATGAAAAGCCACAGATACTTTGTGAAGAACGCCTTGACGGCGCTGCCAAGGTCGGTGGGTTGTGCCTCGTCTTCCTTCTTATCGCGCGTCAGGGTCTCATTCTCGCCTTTGACTTCGATGGTATATTTTTCTGTGGTAAGATTTTTGTAAGATTGGCTTTCGGGGTCGAAATAGGTGATGGTGGTGGCAGGGATTTCGTAGGTACCTTTTTGGCGCGGGATGAGGACGTACTTGAGGATTCGCTTTCCTCCTACGCTGTTGCCGTTGGTGTTAATCTGGTCGTCCACGCTGGGATCGGTAACATCGAAGCCGTCGGGGAAGTTGAAGTCGGGGTTGTCGGCCAGCTGGAGGCTTCCTTTCCCGGAAATGGTGATGGTGAAGTCGATGGCGTCGTTGACGTTCACTTCCGTTGGTGCCAGTTCGGAGGAGAGGGTGAACTGTCCCACCAGTCCGCCGAAATGTGAGCCTTTACCCTGGATAGGCAGCGCTTTCACGTTGAGGTCGATGGCGTTAGACTTGATGGTCTTTTCAGATACATTCTGGAAGAAGCCGCTGCCCGTCACCATCTGCATATCGATGGTGATGGGGGTGATGGTGAGGGAGCCGCTTTTCTGTGGTGCTACGGCAGTCTTGTAGATTTCCCACACGGCGTACCGCTTGCCGTTGATGGTCTCGTACTTGGGCTCCGGAATTTTGTTGGGGTCATCCATCCGATACGACCACAGGTTGTTTTGCTGTGGCCATTTGATGTTGGTGGCCTGCCAGTTGGAGATGTTGTAGGTGTAAAGCCTGTAGGTGACGATGACCGTTTCGCCGTAGTAGGGGTTGCTTTTGGAGGCGGCGGCTTTCACGAACACGTCGTACTGGTTTTGAGTTGTATTGCGCTGAGGTTCACCCCAGAAGTTGCGGAAGAAGCTGTCGAACGGGTCGCTCTGCCGGTTCTGTTGCTGTTGCCGTTGTTGGGTCTGTTGGTCCTCCTTGGTGACTTCGATGGTGACGGCGTTGCTCTTCACTTTCTTTCCACTCGCGTCGCAGGTTACGCCCGGTATGGTCTGGACACCGGTTTTGGAGGGTTTCAGCGTATAGGTGAAGGTGCGGGTGTAGGAGCTGGTCTGCTGGCCGTTGACGAAACTGATGGACTGTGAGGAGCTGACGGCAGGACCGTTCACTTTGCTGAAGTTGCCGAAGTCGGTGGAGGCCACGTTGCCGTTCTGGTCGAGGGTGACCACGTATTGGAACTGCTGGTTGACGCCCACCTTGGCGGGGGCTTTTGCCGTGCAGTTTTGTGCCAGCATCGGCACTGCCGAACAGAGAAGTATGGTGATGAGGGTGATGAATTTTTTCATGATAGCATCGTTCTACGTTGAGATTACCAGTCCTTTTCCATGCTTTGTCGTGGGACAGGCACTAACATCTTTTCACGTTCTTTCTGTATGTCTTTCTCGTTTTGTTTCAATGCGTTAAGTTGGCGCTCTTGGGCCTTCTGATCTTCAGTTTTTTGGGGCTGCGGCTGTGAGCCTTCTTTGTTCTGCTGATCTTTTTTCTCCTGTTGGTCCCCTTGGCTTTCGCCCTGCTGTTGGTCTTTTTTCTGTTCCTGATTGCCCGACTGGTTCATCTGCTGGCTCTCTTCCTTGCGTTGCTGTTGCTGGTCTTGACCGTTGCCTTCGCCCTGCTGGTTCTGTTGCTGTTGTTGGTCTTGACCTTGCTGTCCTTGTCCTTGTCCCTGACCACCACCGCCTTCAGGAAGTAATTTCTTGGCGTACATGAGGTTGTACTTGGCATCCATGTCGGAGGGGTGGAGACGCAGGCAGCTCTTGTAGCTCTCAATGGCTTTTTGGTATTCGCTGTAGGCCAGTTGTTTAAGCGAGTCGTTGGACTCATATTCCGCCAGTTGCATAAGGTACTGGCCGTTAGCGAGGTGGCTGTTGCCGGTGTTGTAGTGGGTGTTGGCGTTGAAGGTCTTGCCGTTGTTGAATTGCAGGAGCGAGTCGGTGAGGCGGGGGATGGAGTCGTAGTTGCCGATGCGGTAGTTGGCGGCGATTTGGTTGAAGAGGGCTTTGTCGGCGAATTGTGGGAGGGTGTCAGGGATGGTTTGATAGATGCGGAGGGCTTGGTGGTAGAGGCTGTCGGCTTGTTCGGGCAGGTCGTAGGGTTGGTGGTCGGGGTTCAGGGAGTCGGCGGTGGCGAACATCGTGTTGGCGGCGCCGAGCAGGGGGTTGGTCTGTTCGATGGTACGATGGCGGCAGGAGGTGAGGAGGAGGGTGGCGACGAGCAGGAGGAGCGGGGCCGTGCGGTGGCGACGGCGGGTGGGTTTTGCGGCAAGGAGGAATCCGTCGATGGCGAGCAGGAGCAGCCCGGCGGCTAACGGATATTGGAATTGTGACTCGTAGGTGGTGAGCTTCACCTTGCCGAAGTCGCTCTTGGCCATCTGGTCGAGGGATTCGAAAATGGCCTCAAAGCTGGAGTGTACATTTTCGGCATGGATATATTCACCGCCTCCTTCTTGTGCTATATCTTTGAGTATCTTTTCGTTGAGTTTAGTCACCACGGGGCGTCCGTCGCGGTCGCGTTTCACATCCTTGCCGTCAGGGATGGTGGCTCCGTTGGGGGTGCCGATGCCGATGGTGAAGATGAGGATGCCGTGTTCGTGCAGCTTGCGGGCGGCGACGAGGGCATCTTCCGCGTGGTCCTCGCCATCGGAGATGAGGATAATGGCTTTCTGGACGAGGGTGGATGTGTCGCTGGACGGTTGCTCTTCGTCATCTTCCAACGAGATGCCCAAGGCAGCGGCGGAGCGGTACAAGGCTTCGGAGAGGTCGGTGCCCTGTATGGATAATTTGCTGGTGTTGAGCAGGTTGATGGAGTTCTTGGCAAACTCGTAGTCGGTGGTGGCGGGGAGGGCCACTTCGGCGGTGCCGGCAAAGACCACAGCCCCCACGCGGTTGCCATTCATCTTGTTGATACAATGGTTGATGGCCATCTTACAGGCTTCCAGACGGGTGGGCTTCACATCCTGTGCATCCATACTTTTCGACACGTCAAGACAGAAAAGCACATCCACACCGCTGCGGGTGGCGGAGATCTCCTTGCCCGGTGTGCGTGGGTTGGCGGCCGCGAGGATGAAAAAGGATAAGGCCATCATGCAGAGACCGAACTTGATGTGAGGCATCGCCTTGCGGCGGTTGAGCTGCAGACGGGCTAATAGCGGGGCATCGATATTTTTAAGGAATCGTTTACGGTCGATGAAAAGCAGAATTACATAACCTGCCACCAGTGCGAGAATGATGAATAGGAGATATAGAAGTTTCTGATTTTCAAATACTAACATAAAATATTTCTTTATATTTTAAGGATGCAAATTTACGCGTTTTTTCCGAATTATTTTCTTGCTAAATAAATTTTCTGAACTATCTTGAAAAAATGCCGTATTTTTGCAGCCGTTATGACCTTTCAGCAATTCCATCATCAATTTTCATCCTTCGGATGTGTTACGACCGAACAACTTCGTGAGGCCGATTGCGCTTTCGACAAAAACAGCCTTACGCGATGGTGCCAGAATGGTTATTTGGTGAAGGTGAGAAATGGGCTTTATCTTTTTCCCGAATTTTTAGAAAATAGTGAATTTCAATATTTTATTGCAAATTCTATCTATCCAGATTCTTATGTCAGCCTTCATTCGGCCCTGACCTATCACGGCTATCTTCCCAACCCACTTTCGCCCCAGTTGAGCAGTATAACAATTCATAAAACCAAGGAATTTCGTAATATATTGGGGAATTTTGACTATAGAAAAGTGAAATCGGAGCTGTTTTTTGGTTATGAAGAGATAGGGGAGAAGCCCTTCTCGTTTTTGATGTCCACTCCCGAGAAGGCCTTGCTTGACCTTTTTTATCTTTTCCCCATCTATTATGATACGGAACAAAAGTTGCGTAATTTTGCCATTGATGAGCGAAAAATTTTCGAAAATTGGGATAGTCGATTGATGTATGAGTATCTGCAATTATTTGAAAATCAGGCTTTAGAAAACAGGTTTTCAATTTTTGCCAAAATGTACGGACTATAAATCGGGCAGTTTTCATCACTTTTTCTGTTTTAAAGGGTGTAACTTTTTTCAAAAAAAATGCGTATTTTTGCCGCGTAATTGTAAACATAGTACGAATGTAGGATTTAGTTTTGTCCTTAAAAAGGAAAGGAGGTGAAATAATGGTGGATACGATTAGTTTCGGTATGCTGAAATGGCATCATATCACGAATCCCACTGTGGAAGATATGGATTTTTTGAAGAACAACTTCCATTTTCACCCTCTGGACATTGAAGACTGCTACAGTTTCGTACAGCGCCCAAAGATAGACGTTTACGACGATTATTATTTCCTAGTGCTTCATTTCCCGATTCTTGATGCTCGCACCAATTTGGTGAGAACCGAGGAAACCAAGATCTTCTGGGGCCATGATTTCATCATCACGGTGGGCAATTCGCACTATGTGGTGCAGGATTTGTTCAACCTGACGAAGATGGACCCCGAGGAGATGGAGGAGGATGAGCAGATTGGCGGTACCAGCGACGGTATTTTGTACAAAGTGCTGTATCGCATGATGAAAGAGACCTTCTTGCTTGTGGAAAAGTTGGGCACCGAGCTGGAGGCCATTAACCGCGATTTGTTTAGCAGAAAGTCGGAAAAGACCATCGAAAGGATGTCGATTTTCCGCAAAAATATCATCCAGTTGAATACCATGTTCAAACCGCAACTGCGTCTGTTCCACCTGTTTGAGTCTGGCGATGTGAAAGGTTATGTGGAGGACATGGAGGACTACTGGGGTAATATTCTCGACTTTTACCAGAAGATGTGGGATATGGTGGATGACTATGGCGAGTTGGTGGCCGGTCTGTCCAGCACTTTTGATTCGTTGCAGACCAACCGTACCAACGAGATTATGCGCGTGCTGACCATCATCTCCACGATCGTGCTGCCGTTGACCTTCTTCACGGGTTTGTATGGTATGAACGTAGGGCTGCCATTTGCCGACAAGGCATGGGCGTTCTGGGGCGTACTGGTGGTATGTGTGGTGACGGTGGTGGTGCTGCTGATTTTCTTTAAGAGAAAACGCTGGATGTGAGCGTTTTGCAGCTGTGTTTACAGCAGGTCAAATCCCACGCGCTGTATTTTTTCCAGATTGTCGATTTTATGTAACTGTTCAATCAATTCGTTGAGCGACTTGGCATTTTCGATGTAGAGCATCAGTTCGCCGGTGAACACGCCATTTTTGGAGGCGATATTGAGCGAGCGGATGTTGAGATTGTGTTGTACGGAGATGATGTCGATGATTTCCTTGATCATGCCTTTTCGGTCGAAACCCTCCATGCGAACACCTGACAAGAAGGTGATTTCCTGGTCTTTACGCCATTTTGCCTTGATGATACGGTTGCCGAATTTCGACATCTGTTCGATGGCTTCCGGGCAGTTGGTGCGGTGTACGATGATTTCGTCGCTCGAGATCTGGAAGCCTACCACCTGGTCGCCGGGGATGGGCTTGCAGCAGGGCGCAATGATGTGTTTGATTTTTTCGGAGGAAGACTCGTCGAGCATGAAGATTTCCGGATTCTTCTCCAACTCTTCATCCAGAAGTTTGTCGAGTGACTTCTTGGAAAGCTCGTCGCTGATGTTGCGCTGGAAACTCTCGAGGTTTTTGTTTTTGGCATCGGAGATGATCTGTTGGATTCTCTCTTTCGACATTTTGCCCGATGCGATATATTTGTAAAACTCGTATTCGGAGCGTATCTTGGTGGCAGCCCGCACTTTACCCTTGTTGGCATCGTTGCACTCAAAGCCCAACTCTTGGAAGTAGTTGTTGAGGATGCGTTCGCCCTCTTCCTTATATTTCTTTTGTTCGAGGCGGATGGCCTCCTTGATGCACTCTTTGGCGCGGGTGGTTTTCACGAAGTCGAACCACTCTACGGTGGGGTATTGGTTCTTGGAGGTGATGATTTCGAGCTGGTCGCCGTTTTTCAGCACGTAGTTACGGGGCACGATTTCGGCGTTGACCTTGCCGCCGAGGCACTTGTTGCCGAGGTTGCTATGGAGGTCGTAGGCGAAGTCGAGCACGGTGGAGCCGGCCGGCAGGGTGCGCATGTCGCCTTTCGGGGTAAATACGAAGACCTCTTTGAGACCGAGGTTGAGTTTGATTTCATTGAGGAAGTCGAGGGCGGTGCTGTCGTCGCTCTTGAGGATTTCACGGATTTTGGTGAGCCACTCTTCCACGCGGTTGTCGTACTCTTGCGGGGTGCGGTCGGCTTCTTTATATTTATAGTGTGCGGCGATACCTCGTTCGGCAATCTCGTCCATACGGTGCGAACGTATCTGTACTTCTATCCACTTGCCGCTCTTGCTCATCACGGTGGTGTGGAGGGCCTGGTAGCCGTTGGGTTTCGGGTTCGAGAGGAAGTCGCGGATACGGTCGGGCTTGTTGTGTGGGTATATCTTGCTGACAATACGGAAGATATCCCAGCACCGCTTGATTTCGTCCTGCGGTTCGGCTTCGAAGACAAACCGTACGGCGAACACATCGTAAACGCCTTCGAAGTCGCATTTCTGGCGTTCCATTTTCTGGAAGATGGAGCAGATGGATTTGGTGCGGCCTGAAACGGTGGCCTCAATGCCTTCTGCCTTGAGTTGCTCTTCGATGGGGGTGATGAAGTCCTTGATCAACGTTTCACGGTTCTTCTCGGTGTCTTTCAGTTTGTTATAGATCATGCGGTAGTTGTTGGGGTCGGTATATCGCATGGCATAGTCTTCGAGTTCGCTCTTGATATTGTACAGACCGAGACGGTGGGCGATGGGGACGTAGAAATAGGTGGTTTCGGAGGATATTTTCCACTGTTTTTCGGGCGGCATGGCGTCGAGGGTGCGCATATTGTGCAGGCGGTCGGCGAGTTTGATGAGGATGACGCGCACATCTTCCGACATGGAGAGGCAGATCTTCTTGAAGGTCTCTGCCTGGATGGATTCGTTCTGGCTGAAGGGAAGGTTTTCGATTTTGGTGAGGCCGTCGATGATGCGGGCCACCTTGTCGCCGAACATCTCATTGATATCCTCGAGGGTGTAGTCGGTGTCTTCCACCACGTCGTGCAGCAGGGAGCACACCACGGAGGTGGTGCCGAGGTTGATGTCCTTTACCACAATCTTGGCGACGGCGAGCGGGTGGTAGATGTAGGGTTCGCCACTTTTGCGGCGCATATCCTTGTGAGCCTTGACGGCGAGGGCCATGGCTTTGTGGATGCTGTTGCGCTGCTGCAGGGTGGTCTTGTCCCAGATCAGGTTAAGCAGTTCGCGGTATTTGTTGAGGATGGTTTTACGCTCAAGTTCGGCGTCGGGGATATAAGGTTCCATGGTTATTGGGGTTGGATTTTCGATGATTTCTAATGTTGTTTTTCACTGCATACGGTTGTCAGTCCGCACTCGTCGCACTTGGGGTTGCGGGCGGTGCATACGTATCGGCCGTGCAGGATGAGCCAGTGGTGGGCGATGGGGATGGTTTCGGGCGGGAAGTGGGCGGTGAGCTGTTTCTCGACTTCCAGTGGGGTGTTGGCGTTGCGGACGATGCCGAGGCGGTGTGCCACGCGGAACACGTGGGTATCGACGGCCATGGCGGGCTGGTCATACACGATGGCGAGGATGACGTTGGCGGTTTTGCGCCCCACGCCTGGCAGGCGCGTCAGCTCTTCCATGGTGGAAGGCACCTGTCCGTTGAAGTCCGACACCAACATCTTGGCCAGACCGCTCAGGTGTTTGGCTTTGTTGTTGGGATAGGAGACCGATTTAATCAGCTCGTAGATCTCAGATACTTCTGCTTTTGCCATCGCCTCGGGTGTCGGAAACTGGGCGAACAATCCTTTGGTGACGATGTTCACCCGCTTGTCGGTGCACTGGGCCGACAGCACCACGGCCACGATGAGCTCGAAGCTGTTGCGAAACTCCAGTTCCGAGGCGGCATCAGGGTTGTGCTCGGCGAAGTACTGGATCAGGAAGTCGTATTTCTGTTGGAGAGTCATGATAAAAGGTCGTTTTGTGAGGATGAGTCGGAAGGGCTGGCCGGACGGCCGGAGATGGCAATGAGTCCGACGAAGGTGAGCAGTCCGTTGACAATCAGCAGTTCGAAGCCGAATTTATAGCCCCACAGCAGTTGTTCGGAGAAGCGGTTGAGCAGCAGGCAGAGGATAGGGGAGAGGATGGCAATGACGGGTACGAGGGCGGGAATCTTGATATTTCTTTTGGTGAAAATACTGAAAACGAACATGCCGAGGATGGGTCCGTAGGTGTAGCTGGCCACATTGAAGATGATGGTAATCAGTGAGTTGTTGTGGTAGTTGGAGAAGATGATGATGGTGATGAGGAAGAGGATGGCGATGCCGACGTGGATGAGGCGGCGGATGCGGGTTTGGCGTTTCGGGTCGGAGGTGATTTGGTTGAGATGGATGAGGTCGTAGCACACGGAGGTGGTGAGGGCGGTGAGGGTGCCGTCGGCGCTGGAGTAGCCGGCTGAGATAAGGCCGATGGTGAAGATGAGCGCGGTGGCCACGCCGAGGTGGTTGAAGGCGATCTCCGGATAGATTTTGTCGGTCTTGTGCGCGGCGATGATGTCGGTGAGGTCGATACCTTTGTTTTGGGCGTAGATGAGCAGTAAGCCGCCGAGGAAGAGGAAGAGTGCGTTGGCCACTACGAGGATTCCCGAGAAGGTGAGCATGTTGCGTTGTGCGTCTTTTAAGTTCTTGCAGGTCAGGTTCTTCTGCATCATATCTTGGTCGAGACCGGTCATCACGATGGTGATGAACATGCCGCTGATGATCTGTTTGACGAAGAAGTTGGACTGGTGCCAGTCGGTTCCGAAGAGTTGGGTGTGCCCGCCGGCCTTCATCTGGTGCCAGATATCGGAGAAGGGCATGCCTAACTGTTTGATGATGATAGTGATGGTGAGGATGAGGGCGGTGAGCATGAAGGTGGTTTGCAGGGTGTCGGTCCACACCACGGTCTTGATGCCGCCGCGGAAGGTATAGAGCAGGATGATGATGACCATGCCGGTAGCGGTGAGCCAGATGGGGATGCCCATCGCGTCGAAGACGAAGGTTTGCAGCACAAAAATGACGAGGTACATGCGCAGGGCGGAGCCGAGCAGGCGCGACAGGATGAAGAAGATGGAGCCGGTTTTGTGGGCGGCGCCTCCCATGCGGTGCTCGAGGATCTCGTATACCGAGGTGACATTTTGTTTATAGTATATGGGCAGCAGCACGTAGGCGATGGTGATGTAGCCGAGGATGTAGCCGAGCACGATGCCGAAGTAGGTGAAGTGGATGTTGGCCACGTCGCCAGGCACCGACATGAAGGTGACGCCCGACAGCGATGCACCGATCATGCCGTAGGCCACTACGAACCACGGCGATTTGCGGTTGCCGGTGAAGTAGCTGGCGTTGTCGGCCTTGCGGGCGGAGAACCACATGACGACAAACAGCAGGATGGTGTAGGCTGCGAAGAAAAAGAGAATCAGGTTTCCCATGCCAAATTGGTTATCAATACGCTGCAAAGGTACGTGTTTTTTCTCAATTTTGATGTGATTTGTCCGAAAATTTATGCACAATCTAATGTGACTAATGTGGAATAGTTGTCGTAAAGGATGGGGATAAAAAGATTAATTATTTTTTAATCAGAGATTTATCTTGAATAAAAATTTTTTTGCAGAAAAGTGTGCCATCAAATAAAAAAATTGTATTTTTGCAGCCTCGAAAACGATGGACGTTATTTGAAATCGAACTCAGCACAGGCCGATATAGCTCAGTTGGTAGAGCAGCTGATTTGTAATCAGCCGGTCGCCGGTTCGAGTCCGTCTATCGGCTCGCCGGGGGGGTACCAGAGCGGTCAAATGGGGCAGACTGTAAATCTGTTGGCTTAGCCTTCGGAGGTTCGAATCCTCCCCCCCCCACCACCCTGCGGTAGTAGCTCATTTGGTAGAGCGGCAGCCTTCCAAGCTGCAGGTAGCGGGTTCGAGACCCGTCTACCGCTCCACAGAACAAGAATCAAGCACCTTATTTCGATAAGGTGCTTTTTTTGTATCACGCAGATACTTAAGGGCTATTCTGTGGGCATAAAGGTCTGAAAATTTCCGTTAGTTATTCCGAAAACCGCTTCATCACCATGTCGGCGTAGGTCTTCGAAAGCGGGATACGGGTGCTGCCCGACTCGTCGAAAGAGATGTATAATCCCTCTTTATCTCGGCTTATGATGTTGACTTTCTGTAAGTTGACCATATAGGAACGATGACAGCGCGCAAAACCGTACTGCGCCAATTCATCCTCCATGGCCTTGAGTTTGTTGCGCAACATGGCCGTGCTGTTTTTCCCATTATCTATATAATGTATCTTTACATAATTGTCGTCAGACTCCAGATAAAGGATGGTGCTGCGCTTGATGGAAAGCCGCAATTTCCCCTTTTCATCCATAAAATTGATGACCTCGTCAGCTTCTCTTCCCACATGGCTCTCTCGAAAATGGCGGCTTTGCAACTCTCTGATTTTTATTTCTTTAGTCTTTAATCCAATAAAAAGATAGGAGATAAGATACGGAATGACGAGTATGGTAGGTATAAAAATGAGGGTTTTTTGGAAGATGATCTGCGCCGGACGCGCATCGTGCAAAACAATCTTGGAGATAAAAAGATAAAGGATGGCAATGATGAAGATTTCAGCGAAGAGCCAAAGCACGTAGGCAAGGATGGAAAGCAGCTTTTTCCTATTGACGAAGTGCATGACGATGCGGCTGATGATCATCACCACCACACCCCCGAGGATGACACAGGTGGAATAGAAGGAGGTGGCTTGGTATTGACTGTCGTTGAACCAGCCGGCATCCCTGAAGGGTGTATATACGTTGACGAAAAATAGCGAGAAAAAGGTCACAAACATCAAAAGATAGACGTTGGTGGTCTTCTTGGCCAAATATTCAGGTATTCTTTTGTTCATTTTCGCCCCATTTTTTGTGGGGTGCAAAATTACACAAATTATTTTTCACCACGTCAATCAAAATTTCACCCCATATTTTAAGATTTCACCCCACAAAATGGGTGTAAGTACCTTTTTTTCAATATGAATGAAAAAATGATGTTCTTTTGCCGCCGAAAAACCTAAACCTTTTACCATGTTAGAAAATAGAAACAAAGTGGCGGTCAGATACCGCAATACCGATTATACCTATGAGCAGCTTTTGAAGTTCTCTGAATGCTATGCACGGCACTTTGCCACCCTGCCGAATGTTGACAAGGTGGCCATTTTCGCCGAGAACTCCCCCGAATGGATCTTCGCTTTCTATGGGGCCGTGCGCAACGGTAGCGTGGTGGTGCCCATCGATGTGCTCTCCACCCCGAAAGAAATCGCCTACATCCTCAACGACTGTCGTCCCGAGATCGTCTTCACCTCATCTTCAAAGAAAAATACGTTGGAACAGGCCATCGCCATGGTGGATGACTACCAGTGTGCAGTCGTCGTCAGCGAGGATGTGGACGTCTCGTGTATTGCTGAATTGCCCGCATCGCCGATTGAAAATCGTCCGCTCAGCGACACCCTGCTCATTATCTACACTTCCGGCACCACGGGCAGTCCGAAAGGGGTGATGCTCAGCACTCGCAACGTATTATATAATGTAGATGCGGTATCGAAAGAGGTGCCTATCTTTACCGCCAATCGCAACGTAATGATTCTCTTGCCGTTGCATCATGCCTTCCCGCTGATGGGGTCGCTCATCGCTCCGCTCTATGTGGGTGGCACAGTCTGCATTGCTGATGGCATGAACGCCGAGAGCATCCTTTCAACGCTGAACAACGGCAAGGTCAGCATCATCATTGGGGTACCGCGCCTGTACGACATGTTGGCCAAAGGTATGATGGCGAAGGTGAATGCCCATCCGCTGGCGCGCCTCATCTACAAAACCGCCCGCTTCGTCGGCAGCCGCTGGTTGTCGAAGGTGCTTTTCCGCAGCGTGCATCAGAAGTTCGGCGGCCACATCGACTATCTGGTCTCGGGAGGCGCTGCCTTATCTGATAGTACCGCCGAGGTGTTCAAAACCTTTGGTTTCTACGTGCTGGAAGGCTACGGCATGACCGAAACCGCCCCGATGATCAGCTTCACCCGTCCCGGTGAGCGCAAAATCGGCTTTGTGGGCCGTCCGCTTCCGGGCATACAGGTGCGCATCGACGAGCAGGGGGAGGTGTGCGTGAAGGGCGACAATGTGATGGAAGGCTACTACCACCGTCCCGAAGAAACCGCTGCCATCCTCCGTGACGGCTGGCTGCATACCGGCGACATCGGAATCCTCAGCAAGCACGGACTGAAACTGACAGGCCGCCTCAAAGACATCATCGTCACCCCTAACGGCAAGAATATCAATCCCGAAAACATGGAGGCCGAAATGGTGGCCTTCTCCGAGATGTTCAAGGAGGTGGGTATTTTTATGGAAGGCGGTATCCTACAGGCGATTATCCGTCCCGAGATGTCGGCCCTGCGCGACAAGTACGTGGAAAACCTCCATGAGGTGCTGAAGGATGTGGTGGCCGATTTCAACCAGACGCAGGCCTCCTACAAGCGCATCCAGCGCTTCCATGTTGTGTCGTGCGAACTGCCCAAGACGCGCCTCGGCAAGGTACAGCATTTTATGCTTTCCTCGCTGATGGAAGAGGTGGGCAAGTTGCGTCAAGAGGACGAGATGGAGAATCCTTCCCAGATTTATCTCATCCTTAAAAAATATCTCGAAACCGAAACCAACCGTACGGTTCATCCGCACGACCATTTCGAAATCGATCTCGCCATGGACTCGCTCTCCCGTGTGGCGCTGATGGCTTTTATCTACTCTAATTTTGGGGTGCAAATCGATGAGGCGAAGATGGACGAACTCAACAACTTGTCGGTCCTTGCCGAATACTTGGAGCAGCACGTTTCCGACGAGCAGATTTCGCAGGAGGTGGTGTCATGGGAAAGCATATTATTGGGCAATATCGCTGATATACAGCTGCCTAATCCGGGCTTTGTTCAGCTCATCACCCGTACGGTGTGCGACTTCTTGGTGCGTGTTTTCTGTCGCTGCAAGTCGAAAGGACAGGAGAACATCCCCGATGAGGCCTGCATCATCGTGGCCAACCACCGCAGCGCCCTCGACGGCGTGTTCATCACCTCGCAGATGCGGCTCTTTTCCGCCAGAAAAACCTTCATCTTTGCTAAAGCCAAGCATTGGAAAAGCCGGTTTGCCCGCTTTATGGCTAAGGAAAATAATGTGATTCTAATGGATATCAACAAGAACCTCACCGAGTCGCTCCGCCAGATGGCGGCCGCCCTGCGGAAAGGCAAGAAGGTGATCATCTTCCCCGAAGGGATGCGCTCGAAAGACAACCGTCTGCACGAGTTCCGCGACACTTTCGCCATCTTAAGTCGTACGCTGAACGTGCCGATTGTGCCGGTGGCGATAGAAGGCTCCGAAAGTGCGGTGTATGACCACATTGCGTTGCCGCGCTTCCAAAATAGGGTGGATGTGAAATTCATGAAGCCCATCTATCCGACAGGGAGTAAGAGTGCCAAAGTTCTGAAAGATAGGGTGTTTAGGCTCTTTAAGGATGTCTTGGAGACGGGAAGAAGGTAGGCATTTGAGATGAGGGGAACTTACTCCCACTCGATGGTCGCCGGCGGCTTCGAGCTGATGTCATAGACCACTCTGTTGATGCCGCGCACTTTATTGATGATTTCGTTGGAGATGGCTCTCAGGAAGTCGTTAGGCAGGTCGGCCCAGTCGGCTGTCATTCCGTCTGTAGAGGTGACGGCGCGCAGGGCAACGGCATTCTCGTAGGTGCGCTCGTCGCCCATGACACCTACAGATCGGATGGGCAGCAGGATGACACCCGCCTGCCATACCTGATCATATAGTTTATGTTTCCGCAGCCCGTTGATGAAGATGTCGTCGGCCTCCTGCAGGATTCGCACCTTCTCCGGCGTGATGTCGCCGAGGATGCGCACGCCGAGTCCGGGCCCCGGGAAGGGATGGCGTGTGATGAACGATTCGGGGATGCCCATTTCGCGGCCCACCTGCCGCACCTCGTCCTTGAAGAGCAGCTTCAGCGGCTCGACCACCTGCATGTGCATGCGTTCGGGGAGGCCGCCCACGTTGTGGTGCGACTTGATGACCATGCCGGTGATGGAGAGCGACTCAATGCGATCGGGATAGATGGTGCCTTGGGCGAGCCACTTCACGTCGCTGAGTTTCTTGGCTTCGGCCTCGAAAACTTCGATGAAGCCTTTGCCGATAATTTTGCGTTTCTTTTCGGGGTCGCTTTCGCCTTTGAGGGCTTCGTAAAAATGCTGCGAAGCGTCCACGCCCGTCACGTTGAGGCCGAGCAGCTGGTAGTGTTTCAGCACGGACGAGAACTCGTTGAGGCGGAGCAGTCCGTTATCTACAAAGATGCAGTGGAGCTGTTGGCCGATGGCCTTGTTGAGCAGCATGGCGGCCACGGTGGAATCGACGCCGCCAGAGAGGCCGAGCACCACCTGGTCGGTGCCGAGTTGCTGGCGCAGCTCTTTCACTGTTGATTCGATGAACGAGGCGGGGGTCCAGTCGGCCTGGCAACCGCAGATGCTATGGACAAAGTTGCGGAGGATGGTGGGGCCGTCCTCGGAGTGGAACACCTCGGGGTGGAACTGCACGGCCCAGGTGGGTTCGCCATCGATGCGGTAGGCGGCCACGGGCACGTCGGCGGTGCTGGCAATGATGCGGAAGTTCTGCGGCAGCTCCACGATGGTGTCGCCATGCGACATCCACACCTGTGAGTGGCCGCGCACCCCTTGGAAGAGCGGGTCGCTGCCGTCGAAGGTGGCGAGGCGGGCGCGGCCGTATTCACGGCTGTCGCTGCTGCCCACACGGCCGCCCGAGATGTGGGCGAGATACTGCGCACCATAACAAACTCCTAACAAAGGAATGCGTTTGCGGAAGGCCGACAGGTCGGGTTTGAAAGCCTCCGCCTGGTTGACGGAGAACGGGCTTCCGGAAAGGATGACACCCTTTACCGTAGGGTCGCCTTCGGGGAATTTGTTGTAAGGAAGAATTTCACAATAGGTATGCAATTCGCGCACGCGGCGGGCAATGAGCTGCGTATATTGCGAACCGAAATCCAAGATGATAATTTTGTCCATAATTTTGCGGTTTTTCAGGCTGCAAAAATACGGAATTGTTATGAGTAATTTTTCATTCATATTTTAATAAAAAACAATTTTTTTTCTATGAAAAGAATGAATTGAGAGTAACTTTTTGATTTTTAATGTGAAATAATAGTGTTGAAAAGTTCATAAAAAATTTTTTGAAATTGAAAAAATCGAAAAAAAAATAATGTAATTTTGCCGCATCAAAAAACACATCATTATGGAAACAAAACATGTTTACACAGGGAAGACGAAAGACGTCTTCGCATTGAGTAATGGAAATTATCTCTTGAAGTTCAAGGATGATTGCACCGGAAAAGACGGTAAGTTCGATCCAGGTGAAAATTCTGTAGGACTTAAAATTGAAGGCGTTGGCAAGGTGAACTTGAAAATGTCCATCTACTTCTTTGAGAAGATCAACGCTGCTGGCATCCGCACCCACTATGTGAGCGCCAACTTGGACGATGTCACCATGGAGGTTCTGCCCGCCAAGGTGTTCGGCAAGGGGCTCGAAGTGATTTGCCGCTACAAGGCTGTGGGTAGCTTCTTCCGCCGTTACGGGGAATATGTGGAAGAGGCCGCTGACCTGCCTGAGTATGTAGAGATGACCTTCAAGAACGATGCCAAGGGCGACCCGCTCGTAACCAAAGATGGCCTCGTAGCGCTCAACATCATGACCGAGAAACAGTATGACGACATCAAGGACATGACCCGCAAAGTCACCCGCATCGTCGCTGACGAGATGAAGGCAAGAGGCCTCGACCTCTACGACATCAAGTTCGAGTTCGGTTACGACAAAGACGGCAAGGTTATGCTGATCGACGAGATCGCTTCCGGCAACATGCGCGTTTACAAAAACGGCGAGTACATCGAACCGATGACCCTCTCCAAATTATTTTTTGAGAAATAATTGTTGAAATGAAAGTAGCAGTGATCATGGGAAGTGCAAGCGACTGGGACGTGATGTCTCCTGCTTGTACCACTCTTGAAGAGTTCGGAATCTCCTACGAGAAGAAGGTGCTGAGCGCACACCGCAACCCGGGGCCGTTGGCCGACTATGTCAGAGCGGCCCGCGACAATGGCTTTGATGTCATCATCGCCGGGGCAGGGGGCGCGGCACATCTGCCGGGGGTCATCGCCGCCCTCACCACACTGCCGGTAATCGGCGTCCCGGTGAAGTCGAAGGCGCTCAACGGACTCGACTCGCTGCTCTCTATCGTACAGATGCCATCAGGAATACCGGTAGCCACCATGGCCATTGACGGCGCGAAGAACGCCGCACTGATGGCGGTCACCATACTCGCACTGCACCACCCGCACTTGACAGACCAACTGGAAGAGTTCCGCAAGCGTCAGAGTGAGAAGGTGCTGAATACGACTATATAAACCCATAACGCCCACGCGATAGTTCCGCGTGGGCGTTTTCATTTAATATTAAACACTATGAACAGCAGACGCATCTACGTCGAAAAGAAACCCCAGTTCCGTGTCGAGGCCGATAGCCTTAAGGCAGAGCTGAATGAAAACCTTTCCCTTAACATCCGTAACCTTAGACTTCTCAACGTCTATGACCTCTTTGGCTTCAGCGACGAGCTGGTGGAGCAGAGCCGCTACCGCGTGTTCGGCGAAATTGTCACCGACACCGTCAACGACAGCTGCGACCTCACCGGCAAGAAGTTTATCGCCGTGGAGTATATCCCCGGACAGTTCGACCAGCGGGCCTCTTCCGCCGTGGATTGCGTGCATCTGATTGACCCCGAAGCGGACATCCAGATCCGCAGCTCCCGTCTGCTGATTTTCGACGACGATACCACCGACCAGACGTTAGCACAGATTTCCCACTATTATATTAACCCTGTGGAAAGCCGTGCCAAAGACCTCAACGTGCTGTCGCTGTCGGAACAGGCTGAGGTGAGCCCGATGGAAGACCTGACGGGTTTCACCCAGATGACGCCCGACCAGTATCAGGAGTTCTGCTCCTCGCATGGTCTGGCCATGAGCACCGCCGACCTCGACGAGGTGGTGCGCTATTTCAAACGTCAGGGCCGCGACCCGTGGGAAACCGAGTTGCGCATCCTCGACACCTATTGGAGTGACCATTGCCGTCACACCACCTTTACTACAGAATTGAAAGAGATTTCCATCGATGACTCTTTTATCAAAGCCGATATGGAGCAGTCGTTGGAGTTGTTATACAACATTCGTGCTGAGTTGAATCGCGAAAAGAAAAGCCTCTGTCTGATGGAGTTAGCCACTATTGGCGCGCGTTTCCTGAGCGCGAAGGGGCTTTTGGATGATATGGAGCGCAGCGAGGAGAACAACGCTTGCAGCATCTTCGTGGATGTGGATGTGGACGGGCGTATGGAGAAATGGCTGCTCCAGTTCAAGAACGAGACCCACAACCATCCCACAGAGATCGAGCCTTTCGGTGGTGCGGCCACCTGCTTGGGCGGTGCCATCCGCGACCCGCTCTCCGGCCGGTCGTACATCTATCAGGCCATGCGCGTGACTGGTGCTGGCGACATCTGCAAGCCTGTGTCGGAGACGATGCCCGGCAAGCTGCCGCAGCGTGTCATCAGCCGCAAGGCTGCTGCCGGCTACTCCAGCTACGGCAACCAGATAGGTCTGGCTACCACCATGGTGCGCGAGATCTATGACGCTGGCTACACTGCCAAGCGAATGGAGATTGGTGCGGTGGTGGGTGCCGTGAAGGCCGAGAATGTGCGCCGCGAGAGTCCGGCCCCCGGCGATGTGATCCTCCTCCTCGGAGGTCGCACGGGGCGCGACGGAGTGGGCGGTGCCACGGGTTCTTCCAAAAGCCATACCGAGACCTCCCTCGAGGTGTGCGGCAGTGAGGTGCAGAAAGGTAATGCGCCCGAAGAGCGCAAACTGCAGCGACTGTTTAGACATCCTGAGGTGACCAAATTGATAAAAAAATCCAATGACTTCGGAGCGGGAGGCGTTAGTGTCGCCATCGGGGAACTCGCTCCGGGTCTGGATATCTATATCGACAGGGTTCCCACCAAGTACTCGGGACTGAATGTCACCGAGCTGTCCATCAGCGAGTCGCAGGAGCGAATGGCGGTGGTGGTCAGAGCAGAGGACCGTGCCGAATTTGAAGGCTATTGCCAGCGCGACAATGTGGAGGTGACGTATGTGGCTGATGTGACCGACCGTGGCCGTATGCGTATCTTCAACGGCAGCAAGGCTGTTTGCGACCTTGAGCGCGAGTTCATCGACAGCGCCGGTGCCCGCCACTACTCCACCGTGAAGGTGGCTCCTGTTTCATCAGAAAGCCCGTTCCACCGCACTCCTGCTGGTGCCGACCTGCCCGCCCGCATGTCCGCGCTGATGGGTTCCGCCAACGTGGCCTCCCAGAAGGGACTGGTGGAGATGTTCGACTCCACCATCGGCCGTTCCACCGTGCTGATGCCTTACGGCGGCAAGTACCAGGCCACCGAGACACAGGCGTCGGTGCAGAAGCTGCCTGTGGATGGCTATACCGACACGGCCAGCGTGATGGCTTTCGGCTACAATCCCGACATTGCACGCTGGAGTCCGTACCACGGTGCCGCCTACGCCGTTGTGGAGGCCTGCACCAAGGTGGTGGCTGCCGGCGGCAATTTCGCTACCATGAGATTCTCCTACCAGGAATATTTCGAGAAGATGACCACCGATCCCTACCGCTGGGGCAAGCCGTTCTCCGCACTGCTCGGCGCATTGAAGATGCAGGTGGCGCTCGGCCTCCCGTCCATCGGTGGTAAGGACTCGATGAGCGGCAGCTTTGAGAACCTGAACGTGCCGCCCACACTGGTGGCTTTCGGCATCACCACGGTGAATGCCAATACCGTCATCTCTCCTGAGTTCAAGAAGGCTGGACATTCTATCTATCTTATCCAGCATCGTCCGGCAGCCAACTGGATGCCCGACACCGACCAGCTGGTTCGTAACTGGAATTTCATTCACCAAAATATTGAAAACCATAAAATTGTATCCGCTTGGTCGGTGGGATTCGGCGGCGTGGCCGAAGGTTTGGTGAAGATGTCCATGGGTAATGGTTTAGGAGTGGAGGTGAAGATGGCTGAAGAAGAGCTGTTTGCGTTGAATTACGGCTCGGTCATCGTGGAAACCGACGGCATGATCAACTTCCCGGATGCGGTGCTTCTGGGTAAGGTGACCGATGATGCAGTGGTGACCATCAACGGTGCGGCAATGAAGCTCGCGGCATTGGAGAAGGCTTATGATGAGCGTTATGCGAAGATATATCCGGTGCGGGTGGCTCCGTTGTTTGATGAGAAGATGGAGAATGTGAAAGAGACCGCCCACGAGGTGCTGGCCCACTATCCCGGCGAGGTGCCTGCTGGCGGACCTGTGGTCTGTCTGCCGGTGTTCCCGGGCTCCAACTGCGACTACGACACCGCCAAGGCGTTCCGCAAAGCGGGTGCGCAGGTACGTCCGTTCATCTTCCGCAACCTCACCGCGCAGGATGTGCTGACCTCCATCAGCGAGTTGGAGAAGCGCATCGACGACTGCCAGATTTTGGCTTTCTGCGGCGGTTTCTCCTGCGGCGACGAGCCCGACGGAAGTGGCAAGTTCATCGCATCGGTGATTGGCAACGAGAAGATTTCCGCCGCCATCGGCCGGCTCCAGGCACGCTGCGGCCTGATTCTGGGCATCTGCAACGGTTTCCAGGCCCTTGTCAAGAGCGGTTTGCTGCCGTATGGCAAGGTCGGCGCGGTCACGCCCGATTCACCCACCCTGTTCCGCAACGACATCAACCGCCATATCTCCATGATGGCCGAGACTGAGGTGGTGGCGACACATTCGCCATGGCTCGCCTCCTTCAAACCTGGCGAGCGCCACACCATTGCGCTGAGCCACGGCGAAGGCAAGTTCGTGGTAGGGGAGGAGATGGCCCGCCAGCTGTTCGCCAACGGGCAGGTGGCCTTCCGCTACACCGACAACCCGAACGGCTCGCATTACGACATCGAGGGTATCGTGAGCCCCGACGGACTCATCCTCGGCAAAATGGGACATAGCGAGCGTTTCGAGCAGAATCTTTTCAAGAATATTGACGGTAACCGCTGTCAGGCGATTTTCGACAACGCAGTAAAATATTTTCAAAAATAGAAAAATCAACATCATTACGAAAACATTATAATTATGGGTTTACTTGGAATTTACAACGTACCGAATGTATCCACTGCACTTTATTACGGGATACACAACTTGCAGCACCGCGGGCAGGAAGGCGCTGGTATGGCAACTTTTGATGAGAATGGCAAATGCTTGCGCCATCGTGGCTTAGGCCTGGTGGACAGCATCTTCGATGCCAAATCTATCAGCGAGTTGAAGGGTAGCATTGGTATGGCCACTGTTCGTTATGCCAACATCGCCAATAGCGGTCTTGACACCGTGCAGCCGCTCTTCTTCCGTCACAGCTCCGGCGATTTCGTAGTGGCCGGTGATGGCTGCCTCGTCAACACCAAACCGATTTTTGAGAGCTTGGAAGATATGGGTAATGTCTTCCAGACGGGTCTCGACAGCGAACTTTTCGCCCATCTGATCAAGAAAAGAAAAAGCGAAGACCGTATCGAGAACATTATCAATGCTTTGCGTGGACTGGAAGGTGGTTTCACCTTCTTGGTGATGACCAAGAACCGTCTGTATGCTTGCCGCGATAAGAACGGTATCAAACCGCTGGCTTTGGGTAAGTTGGGCGATGGTTATGTGGTGAGCAGCGAGTCTTGCGCTTTCGAAATCATGGGTGCCAAGTTTGTGCGTGACATTGAGCCGGGTGAAATTCTCTGTATCGACAACAAGGGTTTGCGTTCCAACTTCTATTCAGAAGAAAAACGCCACTGCATGTGCGGTATGGAGTTCATCTACTTGGCTCGTCCCGATAGTGACATCGACGGCTGCAACGTACACGCCTACCGTATGGAGTCGGGTCGCCGGCTGGCCCGTTTGTGGCCGGTGGAAGCCGACATCGTGGTGGGTGTGCCCGAGTCCAGCCTGAGTGCCGCTATGGGTTACAGCGAAGAGAGCGGTATCCCGTATGAGATGGGTCTGGTGAAGCACAAATATATGGGCCGTACCTTCATCCAGCCGGAGCAGCAGCTCCGTGAGATGGGCGTGAAGCTGAAACTGAGCCCTGTCCACTCGATTCTGAAAGGTAAGAGAGTGGTGCTCGTGGATGACTCCATCGTGCGTGGTACCACCTCGTTGAAGATTGTGAAGCTGTTGCGTGAGGCCGGTGCTACCGAGGTGCATGTGCGTATCGCCAGCCCGATGATGAAATACCCCTGTTACTACGGCGTTGACACCTCCACTCCGGAAGAGCTGCTCTGTTCGAACCGTACGCTGGAGGAGGCTTGCAAGATGCTCGGTGCTGACTCGCTCGGCTACATGACTCCGGAAGCCTCCCGCGAATCGACCTTCGGCTGTGCTGAGCTGTGTCTGGCCTGCTTCACGGGCGAATATCCGTCGGGTGACATCAAATGCGGAAAGTGTAATTTTTAGAAATTTTAATAAAGAATCATTATGGCAAAATCTTACGAAAAAGCAGGAGTAAATCTGGAGGCTGGCTACGAGGTGGTCCGCCGCATCAAACAGCATGTGTCGTCAACCGAGCGCAAAGGGTCGATGGGCAACATCGGTTCTTTTGGCGGGATGTTCGACCTGAGTTGTCTGAACATCAAGGAGCCGGTGCTGGTGAGCGGCACCGACGGTGTGGGCACCAAACTGAAGATTGCTTTCGCGATGGACAAGCACGACACCATCGGTATTGATGCCGTGGCCATGTGTGTGAACGACGTGCTGGCACAGGGTGCCGAGCCGCTGATCTTCCTCGACTATGTAGCGTTGGGACATAATGTGCCGGAGAAGGTGGAGGCGATTGTGGCCGGTGTGGCCGACGGGTGCCGTCAGGCCGGTTGTGCCCTCATCGGTGGCGAGACCGCCGAGATGCCGGGCATGTACTCCGACGACGAGTACGACATCGCCGGTTTCACCACGGGCGTGGTGGAGAAGTCGAAGCTGATCGACGGCAGCCGCGTGTCGGTAGGGGATGTGCTGGTGGGCATTGCCTCATCGGGCGTGCATTCCAACGGCTTCAGCCTGGTTCGTAAGATTGTGGAACGCAAGGGATTCGGTTATCGTCAGCGCGTAGGCGACTGCGATGAAGAGTTCGAGGCCGCCTACGGCGATGCCACCCTCGGCGAGGTGCTGCTGACCCCCACCCGTATCTATGTGAAACCCGTGCTGGATGTGATTCACCAGTGCGACGTGCATGGCGTGTGCCATGTCACCGGCGGCGGTTTCGACGAGAACATCCCGCGTGCGCTGCGCGAGGGACAGGGCTTGGAGATTCAGGAGGGTAGTTGGGAGATCCTGCCGGTGTTCCGCATGTTGGAAAAGTGGGGCAAGGTGCCGCACCGTGAGATGTTCAACATCTTCAACATGGGTATCGGCATGGTGGTCATCCTATCGGCTGCGGAAGCCGAGAAGACCATCGCCATCCTGGCGCAGCATGGCGAGAAGGCCACCGTCATCGGCAAGGTGACGGGCGAGCCGGGAGTGAAGATTGTGTAGGTTTGTTTCTCTCATAATTATTCCTTATATTTGCACCCTCTATTTGGAAAGAAATTTATACTGAAAACAAACGGTTTATCACTATTTTATAAATGAACAATAAAAAGAAAATCGCCATTTTTGCCAGCGGGTCGGGAACCAACTTCGAGGCGTTGGCGCAGGCCTGTGCCGACGGACGGCTGAATGCCGACGTGGTGCTGATGGTGTGCGACAAGCCCGGCGCAAAGGTCATTGAGCGTGCCGAGCGTTTCGGCGTGGAGAGTTTTGTCTTCTCCCCGAAATCGTACCCGTCGAAAGCCGACTTCGAGACCGAAATCGTGCAGATGTTGCGCGACCATCAGGTGGACCTCATCTGCCTCGCGGGCTACATGCGGCTCGTGGGCGACACGCTGCTGGCGGCCTATCGGGGCAAAATCATCAACATCCACCCCTCACTGCTGCCCGCCTTCAAGGGCGCCCATGCCGTGGAGGACGCCGTGGCCTACGGCGTGAAAGTGTTCGGCATTACCATCCATTACGTGGACGAAACCCTCGACGGCGGCAAAATCATCGCCCAGCGAGCTTTCCCCTACGACGGCAACGACCCCGATGAAGTGCACCGCATCGGACAAAAAATAGAACATGAGCTGTACGTGGACACCGTTTGTAAACTACTTGATTTTTAAATTATTAATTTATTAAGCTATTAAATTATTAAACTATTAAATATTTTATTGCGCGTCAAAACTTCATAACCTTCAAAACTTCATAATTTCATAACTTCATAATTTCATAACCTTCATAACTTTCATAACTTCATAATTTCATAAATAAATCATAATGAGAGCATTAGTAAGCGTTAGCGACAAAACCGGACTGGTACCTTTTGTGAAGGCCCTGCAAGAGATGGGCTGGGAAATCATCTCCACGGGAGGCACAAGCCGTCTTCTTCAAGAAAATAATATCAAAACCATCGGCATCAGCGAGGTGACCGGCTTTCCGGAAATCCTTGACGGCCGTGTGAAGACCCTCCATCCCAACGTGCATGGTGGCATCCTCGCTCGTCGCGACCTTCCCGAACATCTCCAAACTCTCAAAGAGCACGCTATCGAACAGATTGATATGGTGTGCGTAAATCTCTACCCGTTCCGCCAAACGATTGCCAAAGAGGGTGTTACCTTCGAAGAGGCCATCGAGAATATCGATATTGGAGGTCCCTCCATGGTGCGCAGTGCCGCCAAGAACTGGCGCGACGTGACCATCGTGTGCGACCCCGCCGATTACGAAACGGTGATCGCTGAGATTCGCGAGCATGGCAACACCACGCAGGAGACACGCCTCAAACTGTCGGCCAAGGCCTACACCCATACCGCCGAGTACGACAGCTGCATCGCTACCTACATGCGCAAACAGGCTGGTCTGCCCGAGAAACTTTTCTTGGAGTACGACCTGAAACAGAGCCTCCGCTACGGCGAGAACCCGCATCAGTCGGCCAACTTCTACGCTGCCGCCGAGCCCGTTCCCTTCTCCCTCGCTTTTGGTAAGCAGTTGCAAGGTAAAGAATTGTCATACAATAATATACAGGATGCCAACGCTGCCTTGAATGTGGTGCGCGACTTTGACGAACCCTTCTGCGTGGCGCTGAAGCACATGAACCCGTGTGGTGCTGCCGTAGGCAAAACCATTGAGGAAGCATGGCAGGCCGCTTACGAGGCCGACAAGGTGAGCATCTATGGCGGCATCGTGGCCGTCAACCGTCCGCTCACGAAAGAGGTTGCCCTCGGCATGAAACCCATCTTCTTGGAAATCGTCATCGCCCCGTCGTTCACTCCCGAGGCCATGGAGATTCTTTCCACCAAGAAAAACCTCCGTGTGATGGAGGTGGATATGACCAAAAACAATATCCCTGTAATGCAGTATGTGGGCGTGAACGGTGGTCTGCTGGCACAGCATCTCGACACGCAGATGGAGACGCTGAAAGCGGATATGTGCGTGACGGAAGTGAAGCCCACCGAGGAACAGATGCATGAGTTGGATTTTGGTTGGAGAATAGTGAAGCACGTGAAATCCAATGCTATAGCAGTGGTGAAAGACAACCATACTGTCGGTGTTGGTGCAGGACAGACCAACCGCGTGGGCTCTGCCGAAATCGCTCTGAAACAGGCACACGCCGCAGGTTTCACCACCAATCTGGTGCTGGCTTCCGACGGCTTCCTGCCCTTTGACGACACGGTGGCACTCGCCCACGAGTACGGCGTGACCGCCATCGTACAGCCCGGCGGCAGCATCCGCGACGAAGATGCCATCAAGAAAGCCAACGAGCTGGGTATCACCATGCTCTTCACCGGTGTCCGCCACTTCAAACACTAAATCCTCAAATCTTAAAATCTCTCAAATCTCTCAAATCTCTCAAATCTTTCGAATCTTAAAATCTTTCAAATCTTCAATTTATGAATAAAGTATTAGTCATCGGAGGCGGGGGTCGCGAACATGCCATTGCAGATGCGTTGCATCGTTCGCCGCAGGTAGGACAGATTTTCTGTGCGCCTGGCAATGCGGGAACTGCCGCCATCGCTACCAACATCGGCTTGAAAGATACCGATGTGGAGGGACTGTTGCGTTTCGCCCAGGAGAACCAGATTGACCTGACAGTGGTGGGCCCCGAGGCGGCTCTGGCGGTCGGTATTGTGGATACTTTCCGTGCCGCTGGATTGGCGATTTTCGGTCATACGAAGTTGGCCACCCGCATCGAGAGCAGCAAGGAGTTCGCCAAGGAACTGATGATGAAATACGATATCCCGACGGCTGCTTACCGCAGTTTTACCGACTATGCAGAGGCTTTGGCTTACGTGCAGGGAAGACCTTTCCCGGCGGTGCTCAAATACGACGGGCTCGCTGCCGGCAAGGGCGTGGTGATTGCGGAAAATCTGGAGGAGGCTAAGGCCGCCCTCAAGGATATGCTTACCGACTCGCACTTCGGCGATGGCAAGGTGGTGGTGGAAGACTTCCTCACCGGTCCCGAGTTCTCGTTTATGTGCTTTGTGGATGGCGAGAAGGTATATCCGATGCCGCTTTCGCAGGACCACAAGCGCGCCTTCGATGGCGACAAGGGACCGAACACAGGCGGTATGGGCGCCTATACGGGCCTGCCGTTTATCACCGATGAGGACAGAACTTTTGCCTTGGAGCATATTCTGAAACCCACCGCTGCAGCCATGTGCGCAGAGGGTTGTCCGCTGTCGGGTGTGCTGTATGCCGGACTGATGAAAACCCCGCAGGGTATCAAGGTGATTGAGTTCAACGCCCGTTTCGGTGACCCCGAAACCGAGGTGGTGCTGCCGCTGATCGAAAGCGACATCTTCGACATCTTCGCTGCGGTGGCGCATCAGTGCGAACCGAAGCAGCAGCTGCGCTGGTCGAACAAGGTGACGATGGGCGTGGTGCTGGCCTCGAAGGGCTATCCAGGATCATACGATAAGGGTATTGCCATCGAGGGTTTTGATACGGTGCAGGCCCGCATCTACCACATGGGTACCAAGATGGACAACGGCGTTCTCAAAACCGCCGGTGGCCGTGTGATGATGGTGGTGGCCGAAGGCGACGACATCCCCACCTTGAAACAGAAAGTCTATGCTGAAGTTGCTAAAATTCACTGCGACAACCTCTTCTATCGTAACGACATCGCCCACTGGGCGCTCTAATTATCTATGAAATTATGAAGTTGTGAAGTTATGACGTGCAAAAAAAATTTAATAGCTTAATTGTTTAATAGCTTAATAATTTAATAAATAAAAAATGGCTCAAATCATTGACGGAAAAAAACTGGGAGCGCGCATCAAGGAGAAAATCCATGAGCAGATTCCGCTGTTGGAGCAGCAGTATGGCCGCCGCCCGTCGCTTTATGTCATCATTGTCGGCGAAGACGAGGGCAGCCTGAAGTATGTCACCAACAAGGTGAAGACCGCCAAGACGATTGGCATGGATGCTCGTTTGATTGCCTTGAAGGAGAACATCAGCGAGAGCGAGCTCATCAATATCATCCATGTGCTGAATGCCGACCCGCTGGTGGACGGTATCTTGGTGCAACTGCCGTTGCCGAACCACATCAACGAGGACCGCGTGGTGGATGCCATTGAGAAACACAAGGATGTGGATGGTTTCCATGCGCTGAATGTGGGTTCGTTGTGGCAGGGCACGCACTGTATCGCGCCGTGTACGCCGAAGGGCATCATCCAGCTCATCAAGAGTACGGGGATTGAGATCCGTGGCAAGATGGCCGTGGTGGTGGGGCGTAGCAATATCGTAGGCAAGCCGGTGGCGAAGCTGCTGCTGGATGAGAATGCCACGGTGGTGATGGCGCATACTGGCACCCGCGACCTCCGTGCCGTGACGTTGCTGGCCGACATCCTTGTGGTCGCCGCCGGTCAGGAGAAACTTATCACCGCCGACATGGTGAAGCCCGGCGCGGTGGTGATTGACGTGGGCATCACCCGCAACGCCGAAGGCAAAGTGGTTGGCGATGTGGACTTTGAGAATGTGAAGGAGGTGGCTGGTTACATTACGCCCGTTCCGGGTGGTGTGGGACCGCTCACCATCGCCATGCTGATGAAAAACACCATGGAGTGCTTCCTCTGCCATGCCGAGTCAAGCACCGACGTGTCGAAACTTTGGGCCACCATCATCAAAGCTCGTATTGGAGGAAGCGCGGAGTAGGGGAGTGCTATTATTTTAGAACATTATGAAAACAAATTAAAATATCAACCATCAAAATTAAAATCAAATGAATCAAGGAGTTATTGCTATGGGCCTCACCTGCCCCATCATCAGAGAAGGTGACAATCTCGCTGCTATCGTTGTAGAAAGTGTGCTGGATGCTATACGCATGCCCAACAACGAATTTGACATTTGCGACCGTGCAGTAGTAGGTATCACCGAGTCGGTGGTCGCCCGCTCGCAAGGTAACTATGTCACAGTGGATGACATCGCTGCGGATGTGAAGGCAAAATGTGGTGAGAACGCCACCATCTATATCTTGAACCCCATCTATTCGCGCAACCGCTTCGCCATCATCCTTAGAGGTATCGCCCGCTCTGCCAAGAAGATCGTGCTCGTCATGCCCGAAGAGGACGAGGTGGGTAACGTGCTTCGCAACCATCCTTTCACCAAAATGAATTATGATGAGTATTATAAGGAGATTTGCGAACAGGAGAAAGCCGCTGTTGAGGTGCGTCCCGATTTCTGTGGAGCTGCTGCTAATGAGTGGGTTATCTTAGGTAATCTGCACGATTATGAAGAGAAAAAGCGTGCAATGGGCGGCAACAACGTGTTCACCCTCGCCGACATCCTGTCCGACCGCTGCCAGTATGGTCTGCTCGGTTCCAACAAGACCGATGAGGAGCGTATCAAGCTGTTTCCCAAGACTGCTGAGGCTTTGGTGCTGGTGCAGAAAGTGCATGACGAGCTGAAAGCCGTTACGGGCAAGGATATCATTGTGGGTATTTATGGTGATGGCTGTTTCAAAGATCCCAAAGGTGGAATTTGGGAATTTGCCGACCCGATTACCATGCCGGCCTACACCCATCCTGAAATTATGGAAGGCACTCCCAATGAGTTGAAAGTAAAGGCTTTGGCAGATGATAAATTTGGTAAGCTGAATGGCGCTGAGCTGCAAGCTGCCATTGAAAAGGAGATTGCCGACAAGAACAGCAACCTGATGGGTTCGATGCAGAGCCAGGGTACTACCCCGCGTCTCTATCGCGACCTGTTGGCCAGCTTGATGGACCTCGTGAGTGGCAGCGGCGACCGTTGCACCCCGATCATCCTGATCCGCAATTATTTCCGCTAATAGAGAAAATTTATTTTCTCACTTTTTCTCGAATCATCACTAAAAACCTAATATTATGTCATTTATACAAGATAAAATTCAATTTGATGGGCTGACTTTCGACGATGTGTTGTTACTGCCCGCTTATTCGGAAATCCTTCCCCGCGAGGTGACGTTGGGTACCCGTTTCACCCGCAACATCCGTCTGAATGCCCCGTTTGTGTCGGCTGCCATGGACACCGTCACCGAGGCCAAGATGGCCATCGCCATGGCTCGCGAAGGTGGTATCGGTGTGATTCACAAGAATATGCCTATTGAGGAACAGGCACATCAGGTCAGCATGGTGAAACGTGCTCAGAACGGTATGATCAACAATCCCGTGACCATCACGCCCGACAAGACCGTGGGTGACGCCCAGCGTATCATGAGAGAGTACCGCATTGGCGGTATTCCGGTCATCAACGAGCAGGGGGTGCTGGTGGGCATCGTCACCAACCGCGACCTGCGTTTCGAGACCAAGATGGCACGTCCCATCACCGAAGTGATGACAACAGAAAATCTCATCACCACCACGCATTACGATGATATGAATGAGGTGATTGAGCTCTTGCAGCGGTACAAGATTGAGAAGCTGCCCGTGGTGGACGACCAGTACCGTCTGGTGGGGCTGATTACCTACAGCGACATCACCAACTCAAAGGACAAGCCGAATGCGTCGAAGGATGCCAGCGGCCGTCTGTTGGTGGCTGCCGGCGTGGGCATCTCGCACGAGACCCTCGCCCGTGTGGAGGCTTTGGTGGAGGCCGGCGTTGACGCGCTGGTGCTCGATTCCGCCCACGGCAACTCTGCCGGTGTCATCAATGCCTTGAAGGAGGTGAAACGCAACTTCTCCACTGTGGATGTGGTGGTGGGCAACATCGCCACTCCCGATGCTGCACGCCGTTTGGTGGATGCGGGCGCTGATGCCGTGAAAGTGGGTATCGGTCCCGGCTCCATCTGTACCACCCGTGTGGTGGCTGGCGTGGGTGTGCCGCAGCTGAGTGCTATCTATGGCGTGAGCAAGGAGCTGAAGGGTACCGACGTGCCGCTGATTGCCGATGGCGGTCTGCGCTACTCGGGCGATATCGTGAAGGCTTTGGCAGCTGGTGGCGACACCGTGATGCTCGGCGGTATGCTGGCCGGTGTGGAGGAAGCTCCGGGTGCAACCATCCTGTATAACGGTCGTAAGTATAAAACTTACAGAGGAATGGGTTCCTTGGAGGCGATGCAGTGCGGTTCAAAAGACCGTTATATGCAGAGCGATGTGGAGGATGCCAAGAAACTGGTGCCGGAAGGCATTTCCGGACGTGTGCCTTACAAGGGAACCTTGTACGAGGTATTCTATCAGATGGCAGGCGGTCTGCGCTCTGGCATGGGCTACTGTGGTGCCTCTACCATCGAGAAGCTGCACGAGGCCCGTTTCTGCCACATCAGCGCCGCCGGTGTGGTGGAGAACCATCCGCACGACATCACCATCACTAGCGAGTCGCCCAACTACTCGAAAGAGCTGTAGGATTTGTACTTACGTTGTGTGATCAAACAATAGCGGGCATGCCATTCGGCGTGCCCGCTTTCGTTTGTTGGTGACGACGAAATCTCGAATACAATTATCGTTATTGGCCGATTGCTGCATTCAGTTCGTCAATGTAGCCGCAAAGCTCGTCGCGGCCCTTTCCCGTCTGTGCTGAGGTGAGGAAGTAAGGGGGCAGCTCCTCCCATGTCTCCAACATCTTGTTCTTGAACAACTGCACGTTGCGCTGCACCTGCGCGTTGGAAATCTTGTCTGTTTTCGTAAAAACGATGGAGAAAGGAATGCCGTTTTCCCCCAATTGGTTGATGAAGTTGATGTCGTTTTTTTGCGGCTCCAACCTCGAATCAATCAGCACAAAAACCAGTTGCAGGTTTTCTCTCTTTTGAAAATACTGGTCGATCATCGCCGCCCATTTCTCGCGCTGGGTTTTCGACACACCGGCATATCCATAGCCGGGTAAATCCACCAAATACCAACTGTTATCAACGATGAAATGATTGATAGTTTGAGTTTTGCCAGGTTTAGATGAAATCTTGGCCAGCGAATTGTTTTTGGTCAGCATGTTAATGAGGGATGATTTCCCCACATTCGACCTGCCGATGAAGGCATATTCGGGAAGAGTGGGTGGCGGGCATTTCTGCCACGTCACCGCGCTTTGTAGATATTCTGCTTTTTGGATAGGCATTAGTATTTGGCAATTTTGGAGGTTCCCACCAACTGCTGGCCGCTGACAATCTTCAAGATGTACATTCCATTCGACAAGTTGCTGACATTCAGTATCGTAGAACCGTTGGTGATATGTCCTGCGGTGACCAGCTGGCCCGACAGGTCGTAAATCATGTAGTCGGCGCGGTTCTGCTGCAAGAACTCTTCGTCCAGCTCAACGGTAAGCTGACCGGTGGTGGGGTTCGGATAGGCCATGAAATGGGCTTCTCCCTGGGTGTAGTCGCTGATCTTGTCGCTTTCCAGCACCGTGATATTGTCGATATAAACATGGTCTAAGGTGTAGATGAAGAGGTCGCCAGCCATGCACTTCGATTCGAAGGTGATGCTGTGCAGAGCCCCCACTTTGTCGCACAAGTTGATGGCGCGGGTGGTGAAGGGATCGTTGGAGCCGGTGGCCGGATAGTAGTTCGGACTGGCGGGCTCATCGTCCACCAGCACGCGCATGAGGCTCGACATGTGGAGATCGACATCGGCGGTGATGTAGCCGCTGAGCAGACTCTGATAGATATCCACGCCCGACTGTTGTTTCAGGTCGAACTGGATGGCGAACTGGGCGAGGTCGGTGGCGTCAGCGCAGAAGGTGATGCGGGCATCCAGGTTCGGGTTGGCGCTCCACCAGTCGTCATTTTCCGGGAATTCCAGCTGGTCGTAATATTCCATCGCGTTGCCGCCGGTCACCTTGATGAGTTTGCCGTCGTTGTAGCCGGTCATCGTTCCAATGGAGAGCGAAGACCATGCGCCCACTTCAGTGTAGTAGAACTGGTTGCTGCTGACGGCCTCAAAAGTCATTCGTCTGTCGGGCAGTTCGGTAATAGGAATCGGGCGGATAATCATTTTGCTGACCATATTGTCGGAGGCATCATTGTCGTCGGGATTCAGCGAGTAGATTCTCACGGTCGTGCGCGGCGTTACGGTGAAGTCAGCCGGAGTCTGGAAAGTGTAAGTCAGCGTGTCGGCAGACGTTACGGTATGGTCGAGCACCACCCATTCGGAAATGGTGTCGCCGTTGTTGAGTTTGTAACCGATCAGCACGGAGTCGCCTGCAAGGATGGAGTCGCAGATGTCGAAAGTCACGGCACACACAATCGGGGTGGCATCGGTGAGGAAGCAGGAGGAGACGGGGGAGATCAGTTCCACGATATGGAGGTCGGCATTCTGATACACACGGTTTTCGTAAGTGTAGTTCATAAGGCTGTCGGTGTATTCCTCAGTAAATTCAGGTCTGATGAAGATGTTCATCCGGTGTTGGCCGATGGTGGAAGCGTCCACCGTGCGGTGCAGGGTAAGGAGGAAGGTCTCGCCCGGCTCGACGGTCTCGGTCAGGATGACCGTGTCAAGCATCTCGGTGGTCTGGTCAGCCACAATTCTCACGTGGATGGGCGTGCCAGCGGCAAGGGGCTGGTCGCAGGAGTTGTACAGAATCTCCAGCGCAATGGGTTCTGCATCGCTCATGGCGCAGGCCGTGACGGGCGAAAGGAGCTCATTCACATACACAATGCTGTCGGAATAGCGGTGCCCCAAGCCGACGGCGTTCCATGCTTCAGCTACGGTATAGACTTCCGGCGAGCAGGCTCCGTAAAGTTGTTCAGCTACCAGCAGCGACAACTCGCGGGTGTCCGCATAGTCGGAATATTCGGTAAGGTTCTCTGTCAGCGTGTAAAAGGCGATATGGGCGGCTTTGTCTTTGCCCACGGGGATGACATTGTAGTAATCACCATTGTCGTTGGTGCCTTCACCCCCTTCGCACAACAGATAAAACCAATAGTTGGCGATACCACTGTTGGTGTGAACACCGCCATTATCGGAATTGTCTGATACCCAATATTGTCCGTGGTAGGTATCGGGATTTTGGTTGGCTTTGGGGTTCGACATGTCGCGGAAGGCGCTGCCGAGCTCGTCGCCAATGGTCCATTTCAGGGTGTCGATGGCGTAGTCAGCGATGATGGCGCCGAACATGTCGCTGAAGGCCTCGTTCAACGCACCCGACTCGTCCTGATAGACGAGGTTGGCAGTGTGCTCGGTGAGACCATGGGTGATTTCGTGGCCGCAAACCGACATGAAGGTGAACTGTTTGCCGCCGGTGCCGTCGCCGTAGAACATGGCTCCGTCAGTCCAGCAGGCGTTCTCCACATCGGTGCCGAGGTGTACGTAGCTCACCAAGCGCATGCCGTTGTTGTCGAGACTGTTACGCCCGAAAGTCTCATAGTAGTAGTCGTAGGTCTTCTCAGCTCCGTAGTGACCTGAGTTGGCCACTGAGTCGGTGTCGAAATAGTTGTCGCTTTCCACCACGTCGATGGCGTTCTGCGTCGGGAATTCGAACAGCGAGCCCTGATGGTTGAGCGAGCGGGTGTAGATGCCGTTGCCCGCGCCACGAGTGTTCTCGCGCAACACAAACTGGTTGGGAGCGAGGGAGTCCACCGTGATGGTTCTTTCACCATTGTAGCGGGTTTTGGCCTGCACTTGCACGTTCACCGTGCGGTTTTTCTGCAAAACATCCAAAATATCTCCCGTGGTAGCATCAATGTAGTAAGTCATGCTCTGGAGTGGTGTTAAGGAAAAAACACTGACTTCGTAAGCCAATCGGTAGTTGCGGGCATCGCCAGAACCGTTATGGCTGTAGAACATCAGTTTCGGGGTGGGGTAGTAGGTGGCTTTGTCGTCCTGCTTAGTCTCTTTCAAATCATTCTCCAAACCTTCATTCTCCCAAGCATATTCAGAAGCCCCTGTAGTGAGAATGGCCAGCTGCACGGCATCATCAGCTGGGAATAGGGGAGTGAAAGGTTTTTGGAAATTGCAGACAATCAAACCATTAGCATAGGTAACAACACCATTCTGCTCGTGCAAAATGAAGGTGGCTCCGTGGATGGGAACGCCCATATAATGTTGCTGATAACGGTAAGTAATGATACCCGCCTGCTCTTCCGACTTTTGGCGGAGTACCATGTTGTCTGCTTGCGAAAGCCCCAACTGTTTCTGGAAGGTCTGGAAAAAAGAGGCTGCAGGAACTTGGTGCTGCTCGTTCATGATCAGAACGTGTCCGTTCGACTTCAGCGTGGCAATGTCTTTGATTTCAGAAGGGTAATTCGGAGCGGTGGTTCCATTGTTTTGGGCGAAACTGACCATGCAGACGAGCATGGCGATGAGGGACAGGAATGATTTTTTCATTATTAAAGATAAAATTAAAATTTCACATTTACGACTTCTAAAGCATTGACTTTAGGAATGTTGTATTCCTCTTTTCCTTTGAAAATGCCTTTGGCGGCCTTGGCCTCGAGTTTGCCGATTTGGTTGAGGCGCACCTTGAAGGTGGAGATGCTTTTCCCAGCGGCCTGTCCGATGTATTCCCCAGCAATGTAGATGTCGAGCGGGGTGCCTTTGGTGTTTTCCACCACGAGCGAGTAGGTGACTTCGGTGCCGATAAGTTTCTGAGCAAGGTTGCCGGCCACTTTGATGACGGTGTTGAGATCCTCAAGGGAGGAGACTTCGCGGGCGGTGGCCAGCACGATGGCCTTCTCCACATCAATCAGTCGTGCCTGGATGTAGTATTCGCCTTTGTAAACGGTGAGGTCGGCCACACAAACGAGGTCCACACCGAACTGGCGGCCTAATTCGCAGATCTGGCTGTCGTCAACAGTGCCTCCGCGCTGGTATTCCTGTTCTTTGTTGATGCCCGACAGGAACTCGGTGGTGCGCTCGATGGCGCTGTATTGTTCAGTGGCGACAAACGCCGACACAATCTCGCTGCCCACTACCTTCTTGGTTTCACGGGGCACATTGTCGGTTGAGGTGACATAAATGGCCACTTTGGTCTGGGCAAAAAGCAGACACGGAAGCAGCAGGATAGCAACAATGAAGAATCTTTTCATAATTTTTAAATTTGGGCGCAAAGATACAAATATTTTGAATATATGTATGGAATTTTCTTTGTTAATCTAAAAACTAACATCAATTCCAAAATGTATCTTTCCCGTTTTGAATGAAATAGGACTCTCTTTTTGCTGTCCGAGGGCATAACTGAGGTACAGGTTGCCTGCCTTGGTGTGGATGGTGGCGCCGATGCCGAAGCCGAACGGCCAGTCGTTGTACATCGCCCCCTTGAGGTTGCGCTCGTACCAGGCGGCGTTGAAGAAGGCGCAAAGGTACGACAGCCGTGCGAAGCGGAAGCGGAACTCGGTGCGGGCGATGAGGTAGGTGGAGGCGAAGAGCGACTGCTCGTCGAAGCCTTGCAGGGTGTGCGTGCCGCCGATGCGGAAGAGGTCGTTGTATAAGTGCTCGCCGCCGAACTGTGTGGCACCTTGCACGCCTGCCGCCCACCCCCACCGCTTCCCGATGGCTACATACCCGTTGAGTTCCGCCTCCATCAGGTAGTGCGTGGACTTCAGTGCGGTTTCCCCCTCCGTCACGGCCTGCGCCGAGGGCAGCAGCTGCCGCACTCCTGCCGACACGCTCGCGTGCCCCTCCAGCCCCGACCACGGCTGCACCACGTTGTCCACGTGGCGGACGTTGAGGCGCAAGCCCCACAGACTCTTGCGGAAGTCGGCGGCCAGCGTGTCGCCACCGGCCACGTAGCCCGGAGCCACCGAGAGCAGCGCCGACGTCGTGTATCGGTAGCTGGCCTGCAGACTGCTGCTGCCGGCAAACGAGTACTGCAACGCCGCCAAGTAACTCATATTCAGATAGGTGGTGTCTTTCTTGTCAAGCGTGAACGAGCCGGCCACCCCGATTGGTGTGCGGAACAGGTAGGGGAACTCAGCTTGTATGTCCAAGTACTGCGAGTAGCGCTCGGGGGCGCGCCACTGCAACGACAGTCGCTCGCCGATGGTGAAGAGGTTTTGCAGTTTGAGGGTCACCTCGCCGTTGAGCATCACCTTGCCGGTGGAGGCGCTCACGGGCACCAGCCCGATGTAGCCGTCGAACTGGTTGACGCGCTGTCGGTCGAGGAAAAGGTAGAGGAAGGCACGGTCGCCCACAAACTCCACCCCCGGCTCGCGGGTGATGGTGACGTAGGGCAGCCGCTCCAGCAAGGTGGGAATCTGGCTCACCGCCTCCTCCGAGTAGCGCCGTTTGCGCCGCCAGTTCAGGTAGGGCTGCAAAAACGACGGCCGCACCTTGGCATCGCCCTTCACAATAATGGAGTCGTACACGATTGCCGGACCGGCCTCTATGGATAATGTGCCGATGGTATCCTGTTCGAAATCAGCCTCTTCGATACTGACTTGGCAGAAAGGATGGCCGTTGTTTTCGTACTGCTGTACCACTTTTTCCGCAAAGCGGGCGTACTCGATGAACGGCAGGGTGCCATTGCGCACTGAGCGGACCGGCACGCCGTGGGGCAACGCCTCCAGGGTGCTGTCGGCAATGCGGATGACTTTGTTGCGGTAGCAGGGACCGATGAAACAGTCGGCATAGAGGGTGTCGCCGTTGGCGCGCACCGTATCAATCGAGAAGGCGATATAGCCCTGCCGATGGTAGTGGTCGGCGAGGAGGGGCAGGGTGGCTTGCAGCGCTGCCGAATCCTCTACCTTTCGGGGCATCAACGTGCGCTTCGGCGGGTCTGGAAATGGCTGTTCTGCGGTATAAATGACATTTTTTTGCGAAAAAAGTGTTCCGCAAAAAACGACAATTATCACCCATAAAATCGCTATTCTTTTGATAATCAATGCAATGATTTTGTTGAAAAATCGTTATTACCTATTATAAACTAAAATGTATTTTATTTATTTTTGCAGATTAAAAAAATATTCGAATATGAAGCGTTTTATTTTAAGTCTTTGCATTGTGGTTGCAGCCGTTCTTTTGGCCTGCGCATGTGAAAATCAGCACAAGTGTCCTGCTTACGGTCACTACACCGATGTTCCTACTCAAACGGATGACAACACTCTTGCTGAGAGATAGTCGCTGATGTTGAGAAAGGGCCTTGTCGGTTTGCTTTTTCTGCTCCCTTTTTGGGCTATCTGTCAGGATGTTGGAGAGGTGGAGTGGAAGAAAGTGATTGTGAAGGAGTGGAGTGTCAACGCTTTCCTCACCACCAATGGGGGAGGTGTAGGTTTTCAGCACGGCCGCACCCCCAACTATTACGACAAGCACTTCTGGGAGTTGGACTTTCTGTACAATTTCCATTACAAGGCCGTCAGGGCGCGCTCCTATTATGCTGTTTCTAAGTCGTTTGCGTATGGGAAGATGTGCGATTTGTTCTTCCTTCGTGGCGGCTACGGCTACCAGCGCACCATCCACCAGAAACCCTATTGGGGCGGCGTGCGCATCCGCTACACCCTCTCGGGCGGTTTCTCGCTCGGATTGGCGGTTCCCGTCTATCTCAACATTGCGGAGTTCGACAACAACGGTCAATATACGGGCTACTCGGTGGAGCGTTATAATCCTGAAAATCACAACATCGACAACATCGTTTGTAGGGCGCCATTCTTCAAAGGGATCGGCAGCACACAGTTGCGGCCGGGCTTCTATTTCAAGACCGGTCTCAATTTCGACTTTAGCAAGGATGAGTACACCATCCATGCTTTGGAAGTGGGCGGCTCCATCGACATGGTGTTTCCCTTTGTGCAGCAGATGGCGTTCAACAAGGCTAAACCCTTCTATCTCTGCGCATACATCGCCTATCACTTTGGCAAAAGGAAAGGAAATTACGAATAAATAAACAATATGATCTGGACGATTCTCTTGGCGGCAATACCTATCGGACTGGCGATTTCCATATCGCCGGGGGCGGCCCTGTTCGGCATCATCCAGACCAGTCTTTCCAAAGGTTTCAAGACGGGCATCTTCTTTGCCTTGGGTATCGCCTTGAGCGACATGCTCTTCATCGGTCTTTGTTTGTGGGGCTTCGCTGCCCTGCTCGACAATCCCATCGCCAAGATGGTTTTCGGGCTTATATGTGGCTGTGTGTTGGTGGGTTATGGCTTGCTGACCTTCTTTAGCAAAACCGACAAAGTGAACGACAAACAGCGCGAGCAGGTCGAGAACCGATTCCATGAGATGGACGACAAGATTGATAAGATTGACAACCTGCATCCTGTTCTGCCCCGTCGTAATTATCTTAACATATTGAAACCCATGTCAAAAGGGTTCTTGTTCAATTTTATTAACCCGGGGGCTTGGGTGCTGTGGATGGGTATCATGCCGCTTACTGCCAGTTACGACATTAAGCAGCAGGTTTTCTTTTTCGGCTGCATTCTCGCTACGATTTTCTGTGTGGATATGCTGAAGAGTTATTTCGCTGGGAAGATCAAGAGCATTGTCACCCCGAAAGTCTTCTACCACGTCAACCGCATCATCGGCATCATTTTCTGTGTGCTGGGTGTGGTGATGATTGTGAAGATGGTGTTCTTGTAGGAAGGGAAGGCGTTCGTTGCTGTCGGCTTTATTGGGGTTATTTTCCTAAAAAATATCCTTTTTAAGGATGATAAAAGAAGAAGAGGTTTTGTGTATTTTATTTATTTTATTCAATATCAATAAAATATAGTGAAGAAAAATATTTTCTTTGGATGGCGGTTGGCAAAGAAAAAAGTGCTATTTTTGCAGCCTCAAAACGAATGGCGGGGTAGCTCAGTTGGTTAGAGCGTCGGATTCATAACCCGGAGGTCTCGAGTTCAACTCTCGATCCCGCCACCGAAAGCAGCCGGAACACCGATGAAATAAGGGTTCCGGTTTTTTTTGTGGGGGAGGGGTACGAATTTTTTGAGTTATGGGTACTATGGAGGATGTGGTTATTCGATGATGTGGGGATGGGGTGGGCAAGAAAAAGTTTTAGGTTAAAATTCTATACCTTCCGTTTTCTTTATCATTTGGAATTGCCCATCTATATATTGGAATTCCCATACCGAAGGAAAGATACTGTCATCTATGTTTTCATACGCGGGGTCGCGTTCGATATGTCGTCCAACAACTGTACAATACTCATCCGAATCATGAATGAACGGCATCGGAGGCCAATAAGTTCCCGCATTGGAGATGAGAAGCCGCACAAATCGTCCCCCTATTCTAAGGTATTCTGGCGGGAAATCCCCGATCCACTGCTCGTCCATAAAAACGGTGTCGTTTCGATAATGAGATAATCCTGCGCGGAACTTGCACGACAACATGCTGTCGGATATGACAATTTTCATGGTATAGACCAGTGAATCATGGTAATACGAATGCTGCTTCTCTTCCGTGATAAACTGATGGAAGATCTCCTCCAATTGTTTCGAATCAGAATGGTATATCTTGGAAGAAACAACGCTTTGTCCCCAATGTGTATTGGCGAGCAGTAGTAATGTCAAAACAATAATGGCTTTTTTCATACGAATTCATCTTTGGAGAGAGGAAGGACACTTTATTTTTAATGGCTTATAGTATGTATCTTGATTATATTCTGTATACCCTTTGTCTCGTGTATAGATATAGCTTTTTTCCCTTGTCATCTACAATACGAAATTGGTCGACCATGTCATCTTCAATATGGTTGATAATATTCCCGCACTCATCGAGTTCCCATATATCCCTCCCATCCGCATCCACCAACCTCACCGGATTGTTGGCGCAATACGTGTACGGAGAGGTCGAAGGGTACTTGTCCGCCAGCGGATCCACACTCAGCCAAATACTCAGGTCACTATTGTAGTACCGCGCCCCGAAGTAGGAGTAGCCAGTCTCTTCGTCACGCTCCTTGCCCGAGAAGGTGTAGCGGGTACTATAGGAAGGGCGGACGGAAGTGTTTGAGGGGGAGATGGTTGACATAACACTATGAGGCAAAATTATGTTGAGAATCGGGTGATTTATAGTTTTAGGCGCAAAAGTAGTTAAAATATTGATTTAAAATTTTTGGCTGTGAATGTTAGCTGTGGTCTCATTTAATTGTTTTATGTACATTGTTATCATTGTTTCCTTTTTACAAAAGTCAGCTCGCCGAGGGGCAATTTTGCGTATTCATTGTAGCCACATAATTTGTTATATCCACGAGAAAAATATATGGGGATTTTTATGGTGTCGCCGAATTCTCTGAAAGGGGGAGTGTCATCGCCATAAATATCCCTATCCACGTCGTATGTGTCAAACCATAATTCCGGCCATTGTCCTGCATGGGCTTCCCAATAAAATAATGGACTTCTATCTTTATCCTGTGAAAAAACTGAGGAGAAATCTTTCAGATATTTCAGCGAATCATCATAACACACATAACATTCATCTTCTTCATAATCATTATAATTCGATTTGAGAATGTGTGAAAATCCAAGGATGCAACTATCCTCATTGTATATGCCCACGAGTTGATGCCCATTTCCGGTCTCACTGTTTTTATAATAGAGGCATTTTTTCTGCAATGTGTCGGGCCATTTGTACCAATGGACCCATTCAACATAAACTTCATCGAAAACTAATTTCATCTGAAAAATGCTATCTTTATATTCAAAAGGGAGCGCATCATAATAACACACGAAGACACCTTTCTTTTTTGATTCATCGGATGAATGGGTATGAAACCATTTGGCCGTGCCTTTCCGGAGTTGAAAATCATCAATGATCTTTTCAGAGATTTTTTCTATCTCTTTAGAGATTCTTTCCCGTTGCGAAAACAGCAGGAAAATGCCCGCCATAAGCACACTGCCAATAGCGATGAGGATGAATAAGCGATATTTTCTTTTTACCATCTTATTCTGGGTTTTAATGTCTGGCCTCCTCATATGACGAATTTGAGCCGCCAAATATACAAAAGTTTTGTTTACGTTTGAAAGCCACTGCACCATTTTTCCCCATATGTCCTTGTGCGTAAATAATAAAGATAGTAGACCGCTATATAATAAATTTGCTGTTTATAAGAAAATATGTATTTTTGTAGCGTCAAAAACTAATAGTAGGAAAATTTGTCGAGAGTTTGATGGCGAGAAATGAATGAAAATAGAAGTCCCCAATAATTTATCCTAAACCATGAAAAAAAGAATCATCGCGTTATTTTATGGTTGTTTTTTCTGCAGCATGGCTGTAGCTCAAATCACCTCTGACAGAATATATTCCGTGAGCTACCAATACTCTGACGATGATGTCATCATATCCGACATTCAGTACTTCGATACGCTATACCATATCTCTAATGTAAATGTTAGTGATGAATATAAAAGAACCCACTGTTTTGATAATTCTGCTGAATTTTACCTCTGGTCCGATTCTCTGATTCTGCCCCCGATGAATATCAGTAAGGAAAAGTTCGCTCAATACATACTCAAGCCCCATTCTTTTTATAACGAAACGGATTATCTGTTTTTAAAACGTGTTGTGTTGCCTGCCATTCGCGACAGTACTCTATACCATCGAATAAAACAATATTGTGTTGAAACAGATTTATCCGTGTCCGAAACTCATACTATCAACACAGTTGACAACGGGCATTATCGTTATTATTCTTTTTCCTATAATAACACCAATTGTTTTCTGACAGTCTATATCCGGGCTCGCCGCTTCAATTATGAAATTAATAGAATCTACTCTCCCCCACGATACTTGTTCCCCAATGAAGCCGAAGAATCAGATTACTATATACGGTTTCTCGTTCCACTTGCTCCAATTTCTGAATAAATAGTATAGGTGAACCAATTAAAAAATGGTGAAATGAAAAGGAGAACACATATTTTATTATTATTATTGATAGCAATGCCTTTCGAAGGTCATTGCCAGGCTTGGTTTTTCTATCAAGAAGCCGACAACTATTTCTATGGGATCAATGGCCGCGAACAATCGTATGAAAAAAGCTTTAACCTATATGAAAAAGCAGCAAAACAGGGATGTGTATTAGCAGAAAGACGATTGGCGATTTGTTATAAAAACGGGTATGGAGTTCCCGCTTCGGAACGGGCTGCACTCCATTGGAATAAGAAAGCGGCACGGCACGGCAATGCTGATGCTCAAGGCGCTTTGGGCTTTTATTATTTTAAGCCGGGTACATATAAAAAATCTGACAAGTGGTTCTTGAAAGCTGCAAACAATGGCAATGAGCACGTTATCATTGAAATGCAACAATCTTTTGGCAGATACAGCTGGGGATATTGCAAGGAAAAGACTCAGGATGCCATGGGACAAGAAGTCAATTGGTATGAACTTTTTATGGAATACTAAAACAACGCAACCATGCTGTACTTTATGACCAGTTCTATCGTCACGATATGCTAATAAATCATGTACAAATATTGATAGATTTTATTACATGAAACGATTCGCTTATTCCATATTCATACTGATAATCATCCTTCATAGTGGGGCTTCCGCACAATCAAAAGACTGCTTCATTTGCATAAATGGGGCATATCTACAGCAGGCCACTGGATATATTTGTCATCAGAATGACACAATACAGTTCACATACTGCCTCGATGACATTGAATTTCATGCCTCCGACTCTGTTATACAACACATGTCACAGCAGGATTCCGTATATGTGACCTTGTTTTACCGTATTAATGATAAAAAAGACGAAGATGGGCCGCCGAAAAAGGTTAAATGTGTGTTTCCTCCTATTGGGGGATTTGTTGCAACAGCAGGCGACACTCCCCTCATCTACATGATAACTATTCGTCGCAATGGAGAACTGTTTTTACATTGGAAATGTGGGAAATGGGTGGGGTCTCGTTCTACCTCTCCCTGTAAAACCAAAAGGGCTTTCCGTAAATTGTGGCGTGATAGAGAAAAATGTTTTGTGAGATAATTATGCGATTGCTGTCATCATACTCCATCTCCCTTGGCGCGTACATCCATTAAAGGCAGTCTCTTTTTTTTGAATTCTTTTGAATATTTTTTAGAAAAATAGTGTAAATTTGCAGCCACTAATTTTACATACTATATGCCCGAAAATCAAGAGAATATTATCGAGAATAATCAAGAAAACAATAAAGAAACTAAGGAGAAGAAGAAGTTTCAGGAGGTAGAGACCGACCACACTCAGGTGGAAAATCTTGACGAATACCTCAATATGGATATACGTGCAGGGGTGAGCAAGGAGGCAGAGAAGATTTCCGCCAACCCCTATCTGTCGCGCGGCATCAGCGCTTATCCGAATCCCGAGCAGGTGAACTGCAAGGATTATCACCAGCAGGCCTGCAAACTCAGCAGCTACGACTGGATCAGCCGCCTCGACATCACCACCGACTACCTCGACTGTCCCATCGCGGAGGTGCGTTTTAAAAACAGCCACAAGGATTTCTTCCTGCTCCCCAAGGAGGGCGCCTTTCATGTGGGCGATATCGTGGCGGTGGAGGCCTCCCCGGGGCACGACATCGGCATCATCTCCATGCTGGGCAAGAATGTCTATCGCCAGATGAAACACAAGCGCGTCAACCCCGACGATGTGAAGAAAAAACTCTATCGCACCGCCCGTTACGCCGATATCGAAAAGTGGATTTCTACCGTTAACCAAGAGCATACTACCATGCTCTCGTCCCGCTATATTGCTTGGGATTTGGGACTGAAGATGAAGGTGAATGATGTTGAATATCAGGGTGATGGAACGAAAGCCATCTTCTACTATTCCGCAGAAGACCGTGTGGATTTTCGTGAATTGATCAAGATTTTGGCCGAGCAGTTCCGCATCCGTATCGAGATGCGCCAGATCGGTGTGCGCCAGGAGGCCGGCCGTCTGGGTGGCATCGGCACCTGCGGTCGCGAACTCTGCTGCTCGTCGTGGCTCATCAACTTCCAGTCGGTGTCCACCACCGCCGCCCGTACCCAGCAGCTCTCCCTCAACCCGCAGAAGCTGGCCGGACAGTGCGGCAAACTCAAATGCTGCCTCAACTTCGAGCAGGCCACCTACGCCGAGGAAATTAAGAAATTCCCCGACCCGAAACTTCGCCTCCTCTCCAAGAAAGGCAAGGGCGTTTATAATAAAATCGACATCTTCAAGAAGATTGTCTGGTACAACTACGCGGGCGACAACTCCACCATGTTCGCTATCCCGCTCGACAAGGTGAACGAGATTATTGAACTGAACAAGAAAAACCAGATGCCCGACGACCTCGAATCCTTCGCGGTGGTCAACCAGAAGAAGGAGGAAGAGGTGAACTATAGTCTCGACGAACTGAAAAATATTGAGGATAAGTAAGATGAAACACATTGCCCCGCTTTTCATGCTTTTTGCGTTGCTGCTGATGGCGGCCTGCGACCACGATGTGGTGAGCGAGCAGATCGCCGAGGTGAAAGGGGAGAAGTGGAAAGCCAACGAGGCCGTGAAGTGCGAGTGCGAAATTGAGGATGCGGATGCCTACTACACTATGGAGTTAGAAGTGCGCAATACGGTGGACTATCCCTACCGCAACCTCTATCTTTTTGTGGAAATTGAGACGCCCGACACGATGAAATATTGCGACACGGTGCAGCTGTTCCTTGCCGACAATGCCGGTCGCTGGTACGGGAAAGGCAGTCGCCTGAAAGACCGCAGCTACTATTTCGCCGCCGACCCCAAGTTCCGCACCACCACCCACGAGATCAAAGGGTACGTGCCCTACTCGGTGTCCACCCTGCACGGCATGAGCAAGCATCCCTTCCGCTTCGAGCCGCTGATTGTACCATTCGAGATGGAGTATCAGGGACAGCAAGTGTCTGTTACAGAATGCTATCCCGTTAAGGTGCGCTTTCCGAAAACTGGCACCTACAAGTTTACCTTCCGTCAGGGTATGCGCGATGATGAACTGCAAGGCATTGCCAGTTTCGGTCTGAAAGTGAGCAAATATAATGAGGAAAAGTTGATCAAGAAAATAAAAAGGGAAAACAAAGAACGTTTGAAAAGAAATTCAGCAGAATAAACATAATTAACCAATAATAATATCCATCTAAATTTAAACAATTATGGAAGTAGCAAAAATCACATCAAGCCAACAGGCTATGGAAATGGAAGCCCGCTATGGCGCACACAACTACCATCCGCTGGGAGTAGTTATCTCCAAGGCTAAAGGTCCCTACATGTGGGATGTGGAAGGTAAGAAGTATTTCGACTTTCTTTCCGCTTATTCAGCTGTCAACCAGGGTCATTGCCATCCGAAAATCATCCAGGCCATGATCGACCAGTGCCAGAGGGTGACCCTCACCTCCCGCGCATTCTACAACGACTGCCTCGGACCGTACGAGAAATATGTCACCGAGACCTTCGGCTACGACAAGGTCCTCCCGATGAACTCAGGCGCCGAAGCCGATGAGACCGCCCTGAAGCTCTGCCGCAAGTGGGCTTATCTGAAGAAAGGTCTTCCGGAAAACCAAGCCAAAATCATCGTTTGCGATGGTAACTTCCACGGTCGTACCATCACCATCATCTCCATGTCCACCGACCCGGAGGCGTATGCCGGCTACGGCCCCTACACCCCCGGTTTCGTGAAAGTGCCTTATAACGACATCCCGGCTCTGGAGAAAGCGCTGGAAGATCCCAACGTGGCTGGTTTCATCCTCGAACCCATCCAGGGCGAGGCGGGCGTTTACGTTCCTGAAGACGGATACCTGAAGAAAGCTTACGACCTCTGCAAGGCCAAGAACGTGCTCTTCATCGCCGATGAGGTGCAGACCGGTATCGCCCGTACCGGTAAGATGTTGGCTTGCGACCACGAAGGCGTTCGTCCCGACATCCTCATCCTCGGTAAGGCCCTCTCTGGCGGTACCATGCCGGTTTCCGCTGTCCTCGCCGACGACGACATCATGCTGACCATCAAGCCTGGCGAACACGGCTCCACTTTCGGTGGCAACCCCATCGCTTGCAAGGTGGCCATCGCCGCTCTCGAAGTGGTGAAGGAAGAGAAACTCGCCGAACGTGCCGCTTACCTCGGAAAGATCTTCCGCGATGAGATGAGCAGCGTGAAGAGCGACATGATCCAGCAGGTGCGTGGTAAAGGTTTGCTCAACGCTATCATCATCCGTCCGAAGAACGGCAAAGAGGCTTGGGACGTTTGCGAAAAGATGAAAGAGCTCGGCGTGCTGGCTAAGCCCACCCATCAGCACATCATCCGCTTCGCTCCTCCGTTGGTCATCAGCGAAGAGGAACTCCGCGAGGCTATCGAACTGATTAAGAAGGCTATCCTCTCTTTCGAGTAATAGGATTTTTTTGATTCCGTAGATATTGTAGGGCTGTCATAATATGGCAGCCCTTCTTTTATTTTCTTATCACTCTCCCGTTCTTCCGCGGCAAACTTTCCGTCAGGTACTATCTCACTATTAGCGTGCCGCGGTGGGTGCGCGCAGCTGCCTCGTACCCCAGACTGCGTCCGCTGTGCGGTCTTGTCTGGGGTTACTAATATATCACCCCTTCGGGGTGAATGTTCATCGCAGCCGTCGGGCTTTATCAATGGAGACGCGATGAATCGCGTCTCCACAGCAAATTGATTTACACACAATGGTTTAGAAAGAACGGGGAGACTTCGTGTCTCTGGCCGCCTTGTAAATTACGGCGTGAAGAAATCGGCGGCGAGAGAGCGTGAAGAACGGCGAACTGTCCGAAGATGTGCGAAATGTATTGAGCACATCAAGTTTTTCGCCGTTTAGTGAACGAACCCCGATTTTAGCCGGAATTTGCACAGCGGCAAAGCGCATTTCTTTTGGTTCGTTTTCTATTCTTATGATATAAACAAGGGTTTTGAAAAATTTTTTTCAAAAGGCGATTGCCGCACGTAGGAGCGAACGTATTTCTCGTCTCTTTTGATCACTGCGAACATACGACTCACCAGTTTTGCTCTTATTATGTTCA
>JAFXTS010000006.1 GCA_017535665.1 Bacteroidales bacterium
GGGTGTAGCCCTCATAATGGAAGGTGTAGTAGTACACGCCGTCGGAGAGGCTCTCGGCGTTGAATCCGTCCTCGCCGTTGTAGAGCTGGCCGTCCTTGATGTAGGCCTGGTAGTTCTCCTTCTCATACACCTTCTTGCCCCATCGGTTGTAGATGCTGAGCTTGTTGGGGAGGATGGGGTTCATGTTCACGATGGCGAACACGTCGTTGATGCCGTCACCGTTGGGCGTCATCACGTTGGGGAACTCGAGGTCGGCCTCGATATAGACGGTGTGGGAGACGGTGCTGGCGCATCCCTGGTCGGTCTCGACCGAGAGGGTGACCACGAACTCGCCCCATGTGTCGTAGGTGTGGAGGCCGTTGATGTCGTGGGTCTCGTCACCGCCGTCGCCGTAGTTCCATGTCCATGTCACCACGTCGTTGGCACCGAAGACGGAGACATCGGTGATGTTGATGAAGGCGATCTCGCCGCCCTCGCCGAGGTTGGTTCTCTCAGGGTTGGAGAGGAAGTCGGAGATGGGCTGCGGATATACGGTGAGGTAGTTGGTCTGGATGATGGTGTCGGCGCAGCCGTCCTGGGTGTGTACGATGAGCAGCACGCTGTAGATGCCGCCGTTCTGCACGGAGAAGGTGGGGTTTGCGCTGTTGGAGGTGAGCACGACCTCGTTGCCCTCGTCGATGATGGCCCAGTAGTAGTCGAGGGTGACCTCTGGGTGGTCCTCACCGTCGGTGTAGGTGGTGAGGTCGGTGAAGGTGGTGTTGAGGGGCGCGCAGCTCTCCACGCTGCTGGCGCTGAAGTTGGCGATGGGCTGCGGGTTGAAGATGACCTGCGCCGAGTCGCTGTAGGTGCAGACCAGTGAATGGTCGTTGTTGTAGGTGTTGATGGTGAGGGAGTAGCTGCCGGCCGTGGTGGTGTTGATGGCGGGGGTTGACTCGCCATTGTTCCAGATGTACTCGTCAAGTCCGGGGGTGCCCACATAGTTGAACTGCGGGTCGAGGGTGGCGATCTCACCCACGCAGATGTTCTGGTCGGTGAGTTGGAAATCGGGCTGCTGCACGATTTTCAAAGGCATGTTGTGGTCGTAAGTGCAGCCGAACTCATCCACGATGGTGAAGACGTAGTTGTAGTCGCCGGGCTGGTCGGTGATGATGGCGGCGGTGGAGTCGGAGGTGGGCTGGATGTTGCCGCCCGACCAGTTGATGCCGGTGATGTCAACATTGTAAGTCCAGTCCTGCGGCATCAGCGTGGGGTCGAGGGTGAGCTCCCAGCTGAAGATGTAGCCGTTGTCGGATCCCCACGTGTCGCACACCTGGATCTGCCACAGACCGTTGAGCGGACATCCGATGAGGTTGCTGAACGACTGGTAGGGGGTGTAGTATTTTATACCCTGCTGGAAGCCGGGCTGTCCTGGATAGCCGCGAGCCACCGTTGAGGAGTCAACTGTCGAAGAAACCATGTTGCCGATATTGTTGCTGTTGTAACAGTAGCCATTGAGCTGTGCGTAGGTGGAATTCTCGCTCCAGCAGTAGTTCCAGCCCGTGCCGGGGGTGTTGTCGGAGGCGTTACAGTAGCTTCCGTCAGGTTCGTAGTAAAGTCCAAAATAATATCCATTGTTGCCATTATGGTCGGGCATCAACAGCACGCTGCGGTTGTTGGGACAGATGAGCGAAATGTTGATGTCACCGATAAAGGAGTGCTCAATGTTCAGACGAACGCCCAAGATGTCGGAAGCCTGTGAGATGGTGGCTGCCGGCGGGAACGAGGTGAAGTTCACCGAGGAACTGTAGCACTGGGTGGTACAATAGGGTCCGTCGGGGATGAACACCATGGAATCGACCGCAAGGCTCGACTCCTGTGTGCTACCTACAGGCTCTACGATAATGGTAGCCGCACTGTCCATACTCACCAACAGCGGCACCTCAGTGCCCTGGCACACGTCATCGAGCAGGTCGGCATGTACGAACGGGTCGCGGGAGCCTCTCACACGGATGGCCACCGGAGTCTGACCGTAGCAGGTGTTGCCGTTGTGCGTCTCACGTACCGAAAGGGTCAGATCGTAGCCCTGTCCGGGGTTGAACACGTAGTCGAAGTCGGTCTGCCCGTATCCGCTGGTGCCGAAACTCCAGTCGAAGTAGGTCGTGGTGGGATCCTGATGGTAGCTGAAGTCGTTGTCGGGATAGGTGACAGTAGCCGCTAAATGGATGGTGTCGCCGGGACAGAAGTCAATATAGTAGTACCCGTCGTTGAGTTCGGTGTCGAAGTGCGGGGTGGGCACGCTGTTGGCGAAGTCGATGTTGGCGTGGAGACGCTGGCAGGGCTCCTGGCAGGAGACGAGCAGGGCGAAGCCCTCACCGCCACTGGTGTTGTTCGATGACTTGAAGTGCAGTGTCAGTGCGCCGGTGGGGTTCTGGATGGTGGCGGAGGCCTCCTGGTCGCCCACCTGGATGACATTGCTCTCGTTCACCCACGGCACGGCCAACGAACCAATCATCAACGGAATGGAGTCGTTGTTGGGGTCGGTGCCGTTATAAACAAACAAAGTGTCGGTTGCGGCCACACCAAAATTCACAAAGCGGATGGTGACAGCACCCGATGTGGGGTGGATGGTCAGCCAATAGTCCTCGCCGGGACCATAATTGCCGTTCTCACCGCCACTGTCATAGATGTAGGCGTTGCAGGTGGTGATGTCGGTGGTGGTGGTGCCGATACCGTTCACACCGAGCTGGTAGGTGGTCTGCGCATACGACAGTGCGCTGACCAGCACCATAACAATTAAAATGACGATTTTTTTCATATTGAGATCTTTTATGTATTATTGACGCAGTTTTGCAGAAAATGCTGCAACAAGGTGAAATTATTTTTGTTGGTTTTGTAATGAAGCCTTTACGAAGTTATAGAAAAGCGGATGCGGTCGATTGGGGCGTGACTTGAACTCCGGATGGAACTGGCAGGCTACAAACCACGGGTGGTTGGGCAACTCCATCATCTCCACGATGCTGCCGTTGGGCGAGGTGCCGCAGATGCCCATGCCTTTTTTCTCCAATTCATCGCGGAAATCATTGTTCACCTCGTAGCGGTGGCGGTGACGTTCCATGATTTCCTCCGTGCCGTACGCCTCAAAGGCCTTGGTGCCTTTCTTGAGTTTGCAGGGATAACGGCCCAACCGCAGCGAGCCGCCCAAGATGCTGTATTCGTTCTGCCCGGGCAGGAAATCGATGACAGGATAGTGCGTGTTGGGATTGATCTCCTTACTGTTGGCATCCTCCATGTTGCACACGTGGCGGGCGAACTCGATGATGGCGATCTGCATGCCGAGACATAGACCGAGGTAGGGGATGTTGTTCTCCCTCGCGTAACGGGCCGCATTGATCATACCCTCGATACCGCGAGAGCCGAAACCGCCCGGAACAAGGATGCCGTCCACATCGTGCAGCAACAAACCGGCACTCTTCTCCGTAATCTCTTCAGAATCCAGCCATTTGATGTGCATCTTGGCATGGTTGAAAATGGCGGCATGTTTCAAGGCCTCCACCACACTCAGGTACGCATCCTGTAACTCGATGTATTTGCCCACCAGCGCAATGTGCACATCGTGGTCCACCTTCTTGCTGCGCTGCACCATGTCCTGCCAGTCGGAGAGGTCTTTCTCCTTGCACTGCAAGTGCAAGCGCTTGATGACCTGCTCTGCCAGACCTTCCTCCTCCAATGCCAACGGAATCTCATACAGCGAGGGCATGTCCAAGTTTTCAATGATGTTCTCGTATTTCACGTTGCAGAACAGCGCGAGTTTCTCTTTGATCTCTTTCCCAATCGGACGATCGCAGCGGCATACCAAGATGTCGGGCTGGATGCCCAGTCCGAGGAGCTCTCTCACACTGTGCTGTACAGGTTTGGTTTTCAGTTCGTTGCTGGGGGTAATGCAGGGGATCAAGCCTACATGGATGTACATGCAGTTGGCTTGCCCCTCCTCCACGGCAAACTGGCGGATGGCCTCCAGGAACGGAAGACTCTCGTAGTCGCCCACAGTGCCGCCAATCTCCACAATGGCCACATCAGCTTCGTTGGAGGTGGCGTTTAACCGAATTTTCTCCTTAATCATATTGGTGATATGCGGAATCATCTGGATGGTGGACCCCGCATACACGCCGTTACGCTCGTTGTTGATGACGGTGTAATACACCTTTCCCGCCGTCACATTACAATACTTGTTCAGACTTTCGTCAATGAAACGTTCGTAGTGGCCGATGTCCAAGTCGGTTTCCCCGCCATCTTCCGTCACATATACCTCTCCGTGTTGGTAGGGATTCATGGTGCCTGGATCCACATTCAGATACGGGTCCAACTTCTGCATCGTAATCTTTAATCCTCTGGATTTCAATAATCTGCCTAATGATGCAGCCGTGATACCTTTGCCCAAGCCCGACACTACACCGCCTACAACAAATACGTATTTTGTAGCCATTCTACATATTTTAAAAACGGGTGCAAATTTACAATTTTTTCCTCATTTTCACAATTATCTTTTTTCGTTTCATTTTTTTTTGTAATTTCGCATCCCGATTGAAAATCGGCTCTTCTTTGATATTTATTTGAGAATGAACCAGTTGTCAATTTATTTATTATTGACTTAAGCGTTTATTGCGTATGGAAAAAATTGGTTTTGACAATGAAAAGTATCTGAAAATCCAATCGGAGCACATCAAACAGCGAATTTCACAGTTTGGCGACAAGTTGTATATGGAATTTGGCGGCAAATTGTATGACGACTACCATGCAAGTCGTGTTTTGCCTGGTTTTCAGCCTGATAGCAAGTTGCGTATGCTGATGCAACTGAAGGATGAAGCTGAAATCATCATCGCCATCAGTGCGGTCGATATCGAGAAGAGCAAGGTTAGGGGCGACCTCGGCATCACTTACGACGAGGATGTGCTGCGCCTTCAGGATATTTTCACCCAGCGGGGACTTCTCTGTCAGTCGGTGGTCATCACCAAGTTCAACGGACAGGCCAGCGCCAAGGCATACCGCGAACGCTTGGAACGTCTCGGACTCAAAGTGTATTATCTATACAACATTGTGGATTATCCCAATAATGTGAACCTTATCGATTCGGAGGATGGCTTCGGGAAAAATGATTATGTGGTGACTTCGCGTCCGTTGGTGGTGGTAACCGCCCCCGGACCTGGTAGCGGCAAGATGGCCGTGTGCCTCAGTCAGTTATATCAGGAAAACAAGCACGGGGTGCGGGCCGGATATGCCAAGTTTGAAACCTTCCCCATCTGGAGCATCCCGCTCAAACATCCGGTGAATATGGCCTACGAGGCAGCCACCGCCGACCTCAACGATGTCAACATGATCGACCCCTTCCACCTGGAGGCATACGGTAAAACTGCGGTCAACTACAATCGCGATATCGAAATTTTCCCCGTCTTAAATGCCATCTTTGAAGGTATTTATGGAGAAAATCCCTATAAGTCACCCACCGATATGGGAGTGAACATGGCCGGTTTTTGCATTTGCGATGATGAGGTGTGCTGTGAGGCCTCCCGTGCCGAGATTATCCGGCGCTACTTCACCACCCTTTGCAACATGCTTGACGGGAAATCTTCTGAAAGTGAGGTAAGTAAGATCTCCCTGTTGATGAAGATGGCCAAAATCGAGCCTGAAGATCGCCGTGTGGTCGTGGCCGCTCGTCTCAAAAAGGAGCAGTCAGGAGCAAGTTCATCGGCCATCGAGTTGCGCGATGGCACGATTATCACCGCCAAAACCAGTACGCTCCTCGGCCCCAGCGCCGCTCTGCTGCTGAATGCCACCAAGCATTTGGCCCATATCGACCATGATGTCAAGCTGATTCCGCAGGAGATGATCGAGCCTATCCAGAGGATGAAAGTATCGCTGCTGCGTGGCAACAACCCGCGTCTGCACACCGATGAGGTACTTGTCGCCCTCTCCATGTTGAGCCTCAACGACGAAAATTGCCGCAAAGCCCTCGCCACTTTACCGCAACTGAATGGCTGCCAGGTGCATAGTACGACGATGTTGAGCGAGGTGGACCAAAAGATTTTCAAGAAGTTAGGGATTGGCCTCACCTGTGAACCGGTCCGGAAAAAATAAAATAAGGTGGTTTCTTCATTTTAATCGCATAGCAGATTTTTTGAAAAATTTTTTCAAAAATGTATTGCCATTTAAAAATTGTTGTATTTTTGCAGTTCCAAACATTACCAAATTCATAACAATAAAACATAGGAGGGACGCTATCGAGTAAACATTCTATCTTTTTGATTATTAACCTAATAGAAAGGAGTGCCTTATGAAAAAGATAGCGTTATCTGACAATGAGCTTGTTACTCTTTATGTCAATGGTGATGAATCCGCACTTAAAACTTTGATCCAACGCCACGAGAAGAGGGTCTTCTCTTATATTCTTCTTTCGGTCAAAAACCGTGAGCTGGCTGAGGATATTTTCCAAGACACTTTCATTAAGGTAATCAACACTTTACGTTCTGGCAACTACCATGAGGAAGGCAAGTTCGTACAGTGGGTGATGCGCATCGCCAACAACCTGAAAATCGACTATTTCCGCAAGATGCAGCGGATGCCCGCCTTCGAGACCAACGGCGAGTTTGATATTTTCGACATTATATATGGAAGTGACCCTTCTATCGAACAGAAGATGATTACCGAACAGCTCTATGCTGAGATTGCCGAGATGGTGAAACTTCTGCCCGCCGAACAGCGTGAAGTGCTCGAAATGCGTATCTATCAGGATATCAGTTTTAAAGATATTGCTGAAATGACCGATGTCAGCATCAACACGGCCCTCGGACGTATGCGTTACGCCCTGATTAACCTCCGCAAGATTCTCAAAGAGAAAAACGTGCTGGTATAGTCATCCCTTCTCTTTCAACTTTTTCTTCGTTCCTGTGCAATAATTGCGCATCGGTTGCGTTATGATATTGTAAATCGATTGTCAACCAAGCATTTTGCCTATGGAACAAAATTCTACCCCTTTGAAAAAAAGAAAAAGCGTGCGTCGTTTATCCCCCAGAAAATTCATCATTGACAACCTTTTGAACTATTCCCGTTCCTTGTCTGTCATCGGTGGTTCTATGATTTTATTAAACAATTAGCGACACTTCTGCACGCCGAAGAAAAACAAGAGGCCGATATGCTGATGCATGTCGGCCTCTTCGTTGTTATATATTTCCCGTTACAGTACGGTAATGGTTCCGGTATATTGGTAGTTGCCGCCGCCGAACACCGACACTTTCAATCGGTAAGAGAAGACGTTGTTGGTGGCAATCTTCCCATTCACCGTGCCGTCCCAGCGGAAGTGCGGGTCGGTGGAGTGATACACCATCATGCCCCAGCGGTCGTAAATCCAAATCTCGCAAGTCTCCAACTGTTCGGCGATGCCGTCAGGAATGTGGAACTCGTCGTTCTCTCCCGTGGAGATGGAGGGGGTAATGGCATTGGGCAGATACATGTAGAAGGGACAGGGATGGATATCTACACGGGCGAAGGCCTCGCACTGTGCCGTGTGTGCCGTTACCACGTAGGTGCCCGCACGGTGCACCACAATCTGCGGAGTGGTTTCACCAGTGTTCCAATGGATGTACTGCAACTCGGTGGTCACCTCCAACACGGCGGTAAGATCCTCGCAGAAGTCTTCGGTGAGGTTGGTGAGCACCAGGTCGGTGTTGACCACTTCCAAGTTCTTGGTTACCACGCTGTCGCAGCCGTGTGCGCTACTGAACTGCTGGGTGTAAGTGCCGGATTCCGGGTACACGATGCCGTTCCACACCATGCTGTCGCAGGCCACCACGTCGAAGGTCTGGTCATACACGGGATGTACGGTCAGCAGCAGGGTGACGGTGCTGTCGCACCCCTGCGCTGTCTGCAGTAGCTGTACCCGCTGTACCACTCCTACCTCAGCGGTGCTGTCGGCCGATACGGTAAAGCCGTAACCGCTATAGGGTTCGTGCTGGCAGGTCTCGCCATTGACGGTGACGAACTGTGCTGGAATGGTGTAAACGGTCAGCGTGACGATACTGTCGCTGCCGCCGGCCGCTTGGAATACAAGGTCGAAGCTGCCAGCGGTGTTGAAGGTATGCCCCTGCCAAGTGAGGGGGAGTTCGTTCTCGCATATAGTGGTATCAACTCCAGTGTGGATGTTGGGAATGACATACAGCGTCATGGTCACCACACTGTCGCAGCCGTTCGAGGCGGTTAGCGTGGCGGTCTGCGTGCCGGCCTCGGTGAAGGTCACGCCGTTCCAAGTGTAGGGGAGAGCGTTCTCCACGATGGTCTGCGCATCGGTGCCGGTACTGTTGGGCAGTACCGTCAGGTGCAGCGTCACGATGCTGTCGCAGCCCCATGCGTTCTGGAGCTGGGCAGTCTGTTCCAACACTCCGGGAGTTTGGGTTTCTGTTGCACTGAAACTGAAGCCGTTGACATTGTACGCATGGCCTTGGCACACCTCATCGTACACATCCGAGGAGGTGGGGTCGTGCAAGGTGACGCAGACAGGCGCTGTATAAACTGTGCCGCAGGCATCGCTGATGTAGGCGACTCGGTAGCAGGTGTTGGTGGTGAGCGCCCCCGCCGTATAGGTGGTGGAGGTGGCTCCTGAAATATTTGTAAAGTTCTGATTGTCGGTGGATTGTTGCCATTGATAGTGGCCTTGGTCGCCGCCGGTGCAGCCCGTTACAGTAAAGGGAGATGGCGCTGTGCCGCGGCAGATGTCTTGCGCACTGCTGACCGTTCCGGCCACCATCGGGTCGGTGAGGTTGTTGAGGGTGATGGTTTGGGTGATGTGGCAACCGTTGGCATCGGTGGCGGTCACGGTGTAGGTGCCGGCCATCAGCGGTGAGGCGCTGGCACCGTGGAACGAGCTGGTGGGGAATCCGTTGTTGGAACTCCACGAGTAGGTGTAGGGCGTCTGTCCCCCGCTGACGGTCACCGCGGCCAAGCCAGTGGTGTCGCCATAGCAGAGAATGTGCTGCGTGTTGGCTATGCCGATGTTCATCGGGTTGTCGGCATTGACAACGACGGTGGTGGTGCTGCTGTTGCCGCATTCATCGGTGAAGGTGATGGTGACGGTGGTGGCAGTGGTGATGACCGAGCCCGCGGCCGGACTTTGAGTAATGGTGATGTTGGGATTGCTGGTGTAGTTGTCGGTGACGTAAGGTCTGAAAAGTGAGGTGAGGTCGGGGACGGTGAACACGCAGTTGTTGTTATTGGCATCTTGTGGACCGACATTGCCGCTGTATGCGGGTGGTTCGAGGTCGAGGGTCACGGTGACGCTGCCGACAGAGCTGCAGCCGTTGCCGTAGCTTACGGTGACGCTGTAGGTGGTGGGACTCTGGTTGGGACGTGCGATGAATGAGGAGGTGGTGGCTCCAGTATTCCAGTGATAGCCAGTGGCATTGGGCGCATTCACGCTGATGGTGGTGGGCGCATTGGGGCAGAGGAAGTCGGGCGAGGCGGTCACTGTGATGGGGTCGGCGTTGTTGTTCATGGTGACGTGGCAGTAGTTCAAGATGTCGAACTCATCACCGTTGCAGGCATGGTACTGAAGTCGGGCGGTGTAGTAGGTGGTGCCTACAGGGGTGATGGTGATGACATCACCGGTGCCCACCACGGGACCGTTGGTGCCTTGTCCTTCATACCATGTGACGGTATAAACGGGGTCTCCGCCATTAGGAATGAAGCGCCATGCCTCGTTGTGGGCCGTCCATGCACCTGTGTTGCGGCCGGGCGGCACAGTGGCCGCACTTCCCGTGCTGTTCTGGATGCCGATGACACCATTGCCATCGTTCCAGTCGAGGCAGGTGGGAGCATCGCGCAGGTAGATGTCGATGATATTGGTGCCTTCGTAAAGGACGATCTGTGAAGAAAAGGTGCGCACATCATAGCATGAGAAAAGTGCTATATTGTTGAAACTCAATACGTATGAGCGGCATGGGTAGCTGCCGAGCACGCCTTGGTAAATGCCATCTCCTGTGTAATAGTTGGGGTAGATGTCGCGGTAGCAGGCGAAGATGGTGTTGGTGAAAAGATTGGAGTTGGGCAGCGATTCAGAATAGCTCCATGCGCAGCTGCCGCCTGCCACGCTGGTGTTGAAGGTGGCAACGGAGTTGGCCCCGGGTACGATTTGGTTGTAGGTATTGCCATAGTAGCAGAATCCGAAGGGCAGGGTGAGTACTTCTCCCCACGTGTCGTCGGTGGCATCGGTGAAAATGCGTGTGCCGGCAGTGAAGCCGTAGGGCGGGTTGTAAGGAATCGCCGTCACAGTGTAGCTGTTGGTCTGTAGGGCCGTTGCTACCGCATTGGCTTCCAAAGTGATGGAATTGGTGTTGCAATCCACCACAATTTCTGTGAGGCCGGTGCCCTGCTGGGCGGGGGCGATGCTGGGGCATCCGTCCGCTCCACAGTCCTGCACGTTGACGGTGATGCTGGCCACCTGCGTGCCGCAGTCGGGACTGGTGGTGGTTACCGAGTAGGTGGTGGTGGTAGTCGGTGATACGGTGATGGAACTGGTGCTGGCGCCGGTGCTCCAGTGGTAGGTGGTGTTGGCGAGGCTGCAGGCATCGCACGACACGATGGCATACCATCCGTTGTAGGTCACACTCCCATCGGAGGTGAACTGTACGGTGATGGAGTTGCCGGTGGAGGTGAAACTCACTCCAGCTACGGAGCTCAACAGACCATAGTGCAGTTGCGTACCGCTGGTGCCGGCACCATTGTAAATGGTGATGTAGTCGCAGCAACTCTCTCCATCAGTAGATAAGAAAGTGATGGTGAGGGGGTTGCCATTGCTGGAGGTGAAGGTGTGTACGTAGCTTTCGCTGTTGCCGTAGGTGCCGTTCGGTCCCCCCGAATCATAGAAGGAGATGCCCTGTCCACAAGTGACTACTGTGGTGGTGTTGGACATGTTGACGGAGCCGGCGGTATTGGCGGCGTACGACACGACGGCATGCCAGCCGTCGTAAGTTACACTTCCATCGGAGGTGAACTGTACGGTCAGTGAAGTGCCAGAGGAAGTAAAGCTTACATTGCCATTCACGGTGCTCAACAGACCGTAGTGTAATTGGGTGCCTCCTGTACCCGCACCATCGTAAATGGTGATGTAGTCGCAGCAGGTTTCACCGGTAGCAGTAAGAAAGGTGATGGTGACATGCCCGCCACCGCTTGCAGTAAAGGTGTGTACGTAACTCTCACTGTTGCCGTAGCTGCCGTTCGGACCGCCAGAATCGTAGAAGCAGATGGTCTGTCCGTTGGAAACTGTGGTAGTGGTGTTGGACATGTTGACCGAACTGGTGCAGTTGACATTGCCTGAGGAAGGGGAGGAGGAACCAACGCCGGCGCTCAGCGTGGTGGAGGAACCGGAGCAGATGTAGTTCTCTCCGTTAATAACAAGATTTTGTCCTATTGCAGAATATAGGGTACAGCAAAAGGCTATTAGGAAAAGAAGTACACGCTTCATTTATTAAAATTATGCCAAAATATTTATTAAAAAAAACAGCGGCAAATATACGATAATTATTCACATAAAATCTATATTCTTTAATTTTTTTTAAAAATAATAAGGATGGAAGGGTGGAAATTTTTATGTATTTTTGCAAACTTTTATGCTATATGCCGTAAAAGGCTAACTTAGATTTAACTTATTGATATTGAAGTAACTACATCTTATAATTTGAAATTAAAATGATTGATATATGAAAATCACAGTCATCGGTTGCGGAAATTCAGGTTTGATACATGCGGCCAAACTTTTGCAAAACCAGCATGAGGTGGCTTTGCTCAAGACCTCGGGGGCTGCGAATAGCGAGTTCTACGACATCATTGAGCAGGAACATGGTTACAATGTCAAGGATGAGACGGATGGTGGCCGGCGTTTCTTCGTCCGCCCTGCTTTTATCACCCGCGATGTGCAAAAAGCAGTGGAGTTTGGCGACATCCTGATGGTGACCACCACGACGAGCCAGCACGAGCATGTGGCCCGCCTGATTGCCCCCTATGTTCGTGATGGACAGCTGATTGTGTTGGTGCCCGGCTATATGGGCAGCCTGATTTTCAAGCGTTTTATCCAACGCGATGTGATTTATAGCGAGTGGGAAACCACCGCATACAACGGCCGCATTGTGGATTCCATGTACGTGCATATCACATTCTACAATCCGCGGAATGCGGTGTCGGCGCTGCCCGTTGCTGCGCTGCCGCAGGTGGTGGAAACGCTGTCCCGCTGTTTCCCCAACACTCGTTACACCCGCAAGCACATCCTTGAGTCGGCGCTGCACAACCCCAACATGATTGTACACCCCATCGGCATCATCTTCTCCGCCTCTCGCATTGAGCACAGCGGCGGCGAGTTCTGGATGTACCGCGAGGCCTTCACCCCCTCCATTATCAATGTCATTCAAGCCTTCGACAAACAGAAAAATCTTATTCTGAATGCTTTTGGCTGCGACTCGCTCGACTATTTCGAGGCCGCCAAGTGGCGCAACGAAGAAGATCTTTCTAAAGATGCCATGGAGGTGTTCCGCTCGTTCGCCAACTCCTCCAACAAAGGCCCTTCCTCTATCAACCACCGCTACTTCCATGAGGACATTCCCATGGGATTGGGCCTCTTCATCTCTATCGGTCAAATTGTTGGGGTGGACACATCCGTGCAAGAATCCATCACCGCTCTTGCCTCTGCCTTGATCAACAAGGATCTGCGGCAGAATGCACGTTCTATCCAGTATCTTTTACAAAAAAATGAGGTAACTCTCGCCGATATCCAGCGTGCCATTATTGAATAGAAATGCCTGAGAATCTGAAGGAAAAGACAATCGCAGGAATGCTGTGGAGCAGTGTCGGACGGCTCGGCACCATGCTCATCAACTTCCTGTCCAATCTGGTGTTAGCGCGCCTGCTGATGCCCGATGACTTCGGATGTATCGCCATGCTCTATGTCTTTATCGCCGTCTCTGCCATCTTTGTGAATGGTGGACTGGGAACGGCGCTTATCCAGCGCAAGAACCCCACCCACCTCGATTATACAACCGTCTTCTATTGGAATCTCGCTGTCTCGCTGATCTTCTATCTGCTGCTTTTCTTTACCGCGCCAGCCATCGCACGCTTCTATGCCATGCCACAGCTGTCGGCGGTGTTGCGGGTGCAGAGCCTCACGCTACTCATTCAGGCCTTCGCTATTGTACAGGCTACGCAGTTGCAGAAACAGTTGAGGTTTAGGGAGTTGTCGATACGAAACCTGATTGCCGCCATCATCGGTACGGTGATCGGTATCGCTATGGCGTTTTGGGGCTATGGAGTGTGGAGCTTGGTGGCCTCGTCGCTGTGCAGTGCGGTGGCCAGCGTGCTGCTGCTCTGGCGCATGAGCTCGTGGCGCCCCACCTGGGAGTTCAGTTGGAAAAGCCTCGGCTCGCTGTTCAGTTTCGGTGGACTGATGCTACTCTCCTCATTGGTGGAGACCATTTATACGAATTTGCAACGTCTGATTATTGGTAAAATGTTCACCCCAAGTGATTTGGGCTATTATAATCAGGCGAAAAAACTGGAGGAGGTGCCTACCACCACCCTCTCCACTATCGTCAACGAGGTGTCGTTTCCGGTCTTTTCCAAATTGCAGGATGATCGGCAGCAGCTGCATCGCGCCTTGCGCAAAAACATCAAGGCGGTCACATACCTCAACTTCCCGCTCATGCTACTGCTGATTGTGATTGCCCAGCCGCTCATCATCCTTCTCTATTCTGCCAAATGGGAAGCCGCAGTGCCCTACTTCCAGATTTTGTGCATCTCGGGTGCTATTTATACCCTTAATACATTGAATACCAATATTATAAAATCGTTGGGGAAGGGTAGTCTCTATTTTATTGTGCAGTTGGCCAAGCGGTTGTTGGGCATCGGCATGATTGTAGCGGGCGTGCAGTTCGGCATCATGGGCATGCTGTATGCGGTGGCCATCTTTGGCTATCTGTGTTACATCATCAATGCGGTGGTAGTGGGAAGACTGATTCACTATGGGTTGTTCAGTCAGATGCGGGATTGGATGGGCTATATGCTGGTGACGATTCTGTCGGCGGTGGCCGCATGGGGACTCTCTTTCATTCTCGATATACATCCTTATCTGCTCATGACCATGCAGATTATTCTCTTTTGCTGCGTATATCTTGCTCTTTCTCTGTTGTTTAAGCTGGAAGGATTCTCCATTTATTGGGAGGTGGTTGTTCAAAAATGGAAACAAATTAGAAATCGCTCATAACTTACAGATATGTTAATCGAACTTTTGAAATCCCGTTACATCAGCGTCCGTTACCGTGACGACATCGCCAACATCAAGTCGAAGATGAAGCAGTGCGACTTGGTGCCGCTCACCCAAGGACAGATTAGCGACATCAACGCATTTTATCAGAAGATGTTAGGACAGAAGGTGCCCACCTATTGGCACGAATATTTCTATTCGCGCAATGGTAATTTTTCGGTGCGCTACATCCCGACCTGCATCTATCATCAGCAGATTATCTACAAACTCAACCAGTTCGGTGTGCGGCACGCTTACGTGGACAAGGGACTTTACGACCTCTACTTCCCGGATGTGAACCGTCCGAAGACCATCGTGAAGAATATGAACGGCTACTACTATGCTGGCACAAAGCCGGTGAGCCGCGAGGAGGCGTTGGAATTGTGCCGCAACCTTCCTGCTGCTGTTTCCAAACCCTCCACCGAGGGGATGTGGGGCAAAGGCATCCATGTGTTTTCCACCTCCGACGGCCGCATGAACGATGGCGGCATGAGCATGGAGGAGCTGTTCAACAGCTACGGGCATAACTTTATTATACAAGAGAAAATCGTGCAGCATGATGATATGTCGAAGCTGAACCCCACCTCCCTCAACACGTTACGGGTCTTGTCGTACCGCGACGAGCATGAGGTGCACATCCTGTATGTGGTGGTGCGCATCGGTCGTACGGGGCAGCATGTGGACAACGAAACGGCCGGCGGCATCAACGCCGACATCGACATCGCCACCGGAAAGATTCTGGACTGCGCGTACGGCACGCCCGCCGAAAAACGCATCGAGACCACCGACTGCGGCACTGTGCTGAAAGGTTTCGCCATACCCTCTTTCGACAAGGTCGTGGCATTGGTGAAGGAGCTGCACCCGCGCCTGCCCTATTTCAACCTCATTGGCTGGGACTTCGGCATCGACCAGCAGGGCGAGCCCGTCCTCATCGAGTGGAACCGCGCCCCCGACCTCAGCCAGACCGCCCATGGCCCCGCCTTCGGCGAGATGACCGAAGAGATCCTGCTCAGCCTGCGTCATAAACCCAATACTGTTTTGAATAATTTATGATGAATCCAACTGCAAAATCCGATATGAAAAACACCATCGCCAAGGTGGCAATCTGTGTTGCGCTTGCCCTCGTGGCGGCTTCGTTCCTGCCGTGGACCTACCTCAAGCCTTCCTACTATATCTTCCGCTACGTCATCATCGCCCTGATGGCCCTTTCTACCGCACTCACCTTTTCTTTCAAAAGAACCTTCTCTCGTCCTTTTATGAAGATTTTCATCGGTGTGATAGCGGTGGTGGCGGTGGAATTTCTTCTTTTCAAAATTTTCAAAAAGACTGTTCATCTGGAAGATCTTACCCAGCTGATGATAGCATTTCTTTGTATCTGTCTGGGAATGAATATGAAAGATGATTTGAAGTTCTGGAGGAATGTTGCCTATTACTATACGGTGGCATTGGTGGCGATGGGACTGATCAACTGCTATTTTTATGCCAAAGGGTTCTATGTACCTGAGTATTATCTCTTTAATAGAGGGAAAAATCAGGTGGGAATGCTGATGGCCACGGGTGCCGCCGCGCTCTTCTTCTTCGGCATGAAGGATAAAGAGTGGCGGGTGCATTTCTGGCTGGTGTTTTTCCTTGCCGTGCTGGTGCTGCTGCTGATTCGGGCGCGTACCGCCACCTTCTCGCTGTTGGCCTGCATGCTGATGGTCAGCGTGAAAGATGGTAACTGGAAATGGAAATGGTCGCCCATGACCTTTATTTCCATCGCCGCAGCCGTCTGGATTGGCTACATCCTCTATACGGGCTTCATCGGCGATGAACTGCACACCTTCTTTAGCGGAGGTAAGAACCTCAACCATACCCTTGCCGATAATCTTAGTTCCAACCGTTTGGAACGCGATTTGGAAGGAATGCGGGAATTTTCTCGAAACCCGGTATCAGGCGAATTGTCACAGTCTTCAGGAATAAAATTAATTCATAATTATTTTATTCTCAGAGGATTGCGGTATGGAATTTGGGCGATACCTTTCCTGCTGTTCTACCTCTATTTCGGCATCCGCGTGCTGTGGGGCTGTTTCCGTTCGTGGCGCACCGATGTTACTCAGGTGGGTTTCGTAGTGTGTACGCTGCCCTTCCTCGCCAGCTTCTTCGAGCCTTCGTTCCCGTACGGACCGGGCGAAGTGCAGCTGCTGGTCTTCCTGCTGTTCGGCTTTTCCATGCGCACTTTGTCCGATCAGCAGTGCGCACAGCTGGAGCAAAAGCCACAGGAACCGCAAATCTGGTACTGCGAGTTGCATGACCTCTGGGTCAACCGCCGCCATATTTCCAAAAAAATCTCTTCTAAATAATTATATATAAGATGAATCTGCGCTCTACACCCAACCTCTGGTTCCGCTACCTGCTGACATGGATTTCGCCTCGTCTCAATATCCGTTTCTTCTTTAAAAGATGTCACGGGAAATATCCCGACTTGAAGCACCCCCAAACTTTGGATGAGAAAATCCAGTGGATGAAACTGCATTATTATAAGGATAATGCGTTGGTATGCCAGTGTGCCGACAAGTACCGGGTGCGCGAGTATGTGAAGGCATGTGGGCTGGAGCACATCCTCAACGAGCTGTATGCCACCTATCATAGTGCGGCAGAGATTCCGTGGGAGCAGCTGCCCGACCAATTCGTGCTGAAGTGGAATTTTGGCTGTGGCGGCAATGTGATTTGCACCGACAAGTCGCTGCTCGACCGCGACAAGGCCGTGCGCGAGCTGAACTACTTCCAGAAAATCAAGGCGCACCTCCTCGCTGCCGAGCCGCAGTATAAGATGGAGAAGGTGCTGCTGTGCGAGAAGTTGATTGAGACAGCCGACGGCAGTGCGCCGGTGGACTATAAGTTCTACTGTTTCAATGGAGTAGCGAAATATGTACTCTGCTGCGTTGGCCGCGGCGAGCACGAGAAGCCGGCTTTCTACTTCTTCGACCGCAACTGGAAACTGCAACGGCTCAACCGCAGTTCACTTCACCTGCCCGACGATTTCTCTGTACCTAAGCCCGACGGCATCGACCAGCTATTCGACTATGCCGAAACGCTCTCGAAACCCTTCCCGTTCGTGCGCGCCGACTTCTACCTGGAAAACGGCAAGGCCTACTTCGGCGAGCTGACCTTCACCCCTGGCGGCGGCTTCGACTCGGGACGTCTGCCCGAAAGTGATCTGTTGTTTGGAAGTATGGTTGATTTAGATAATATTGATAATCAATAATATAAAAAGATGAAGGTGCTTCACCTCTCCAACGATTTTGCGGGTAGTACCGTTCACGCTGAACTCTACCAGCGGCTTGATGCGGAGGGGGTGTCTCAAATCATCTATTGTCCGGTGCGCCACTCCAATCTGATGGGACGAAATGCCTTCGAGGGCGAGAATACCGAGATTATCTATTCTCCCATCCTCAAAAAAATCCACAGACTTCTGTTCCATTTGAAAATCAAAAATTTAGTAAAAGATGTGGAACAAAAGGTGGACCTGTCGAAGGTGGAGTTGGTGCATGCCACTACGCTGTTCAGCGACGGTGCGGTGGCCTTGCACCTGAAAAAGAAGTATGGCATCCCATACGTGGTAGCCGTGCGCAACACCGACATCAATGTGTTTATGCGCTTCATGCCGCACCTGTGGAATGTTCACCGTCAGGTGATTCGCGAGGCCGAGAAGGTCATCTTCATCTCCCCGAATTTGCAACGGAGAGTCACCCGCCACTGGACATTGAAGGGGCTGGCGGAACTCTTGGATCAGAAGGGAGTGGTCATCGCTAACGGGTTGAATGACTATTGGTTGGAGAACCGTTGCATCACCCCGGCTCGCCAGTCGCATTCGGTATGCTATGTGGGGAGGTTCGACAGCAACAAAAATGTGCTGCGCCTGATGGATGTGGTGTTGCGTCTCCGTGCCGACATCCCCGACCTTACGTTGCATTTGGTAGGCGGCGGTGGCGAAAACGAAGAGCGCGTCATCCAGTTGGTACACCAATTCCCTGACTGTCTCATCTGTCATGGTCCGATTTATGATAAACCGCTGTTACAGAGTGTTTACCAGCAGTGCAGTGTCTTCGCTATGCCCTCCAAGAAGGAGACTTTCGGACTGGTGTATCTTGAGGCTTTGTCGCAGGGATTGCGGGTGCTGTACACCCATGGCGAGGGTATCGACGGATTGTTTGAAAAACGGGTAGGGGAGGCTGTCAATCCCTATTCGGAGAAAGAAATCGAGGCAGCATTGTCGCGCCTGCTACGGCAGCCCGATGCCTACAACACGCTGGATGCCAACGATTTCGAGCCTTTCCGTTGGGAAAGTATCGCGCATCGTTATTCTGAAATCTATCACCATATAATATATAAGGTAAATGATTAGCGTTATCGTTCCCATCTATAATGAGGAGAAATATATTGACAAGTGTGTTCAATCTATTGTGAATCAGGATTATCCGAAAGATGATTTGGAGGTTCTGTTTGTGGATGGGATGAGTACGGATGCCACGCGCAGCAAGTTGGCGGTGTGGGCGCAGCAGTATCCGTGGCTGCGGGTGATTGACAACCCGCAACGTATCGTGCCGCCCGCCATGAATATTGGTATCCGTGCCGCCAAAGGCGATATCATCATCCGGCTCGATGCACACGCCTCTTTTCCCACCTGCTATTTCTCGGAGTTGGTGCGCTACCTCAACGAGCTGCAGGCCGACAATGTGGGCGGTGTGTGCCGCACTTTGCCGATCGATGACACCCCGCTCTGCCGGAGCATCGCCGCCGTGCTCAGCTCACCCTTCGGCATGGGCAACTCCTACTTCCGTATCGGCTCCGACCAGATTCGCAAGGTCGATACCGTGCCGTTCGGCTGCTTCCGCCGCTCGTTGTTCGGCAAAATCGGCTTTTTCGATGAACAACTGGTTCGCAATCAGGATGATGAGTTTAACGGGCGCATCATCAAGAATGGCGGTACCATCTACCTGCTGCCGCATCTGGTCATCGACTATTATGCCCGCGACAGCGTGCGCAAAGTATGGAGTATGTTCTATCAGTATGGATTGTTTAAGCCATTAGTAAACAAAAAGTTAGGAAGTCCTGCCACAATGCGGCAGTTCTTTCCGTTAGCCTTTGTGCTGGGACTGGCCATCGGTTTTCTCCTTACCCCCCTCAGCATCTGGATTTTCTGGTTTTACTGGCTCATCGTGTTCATCTATTGGGGATTGGCCTTCGCCATTGGCATCAAGACCGCCCGCCGAGAACAATGTCCGCCGATGTCCTTCATCATGCCCTACCTGTTTTTCGTGGTGCATTGCGCCTATGGCATCGGTTATCTGAACGGCATCGTTAACCTTTTGTTTCACAAGGATTTTAAGGTAACCAGCCGGCGATAGATTTCGTTTATATTATCGTTTAAAACAATCGTAGAGACGCGGTGCACCACGTCTCTACATTATATTAATTGTAAATTGTTAATTGATTACATCCCTGCCAATTTCCCCCGCAAGGTATTCAACAGTTCGTCCACGCTGACGCGGTATTGCTCCATGGTGTCGCGTTCGCGGATGGTGACGGTGTTGTCTTCCAGCGTCTGGTTATCGACGGTGATGCAGAATGGTGTGCCGATGGCGTCTTGGCGACGGTAGCGGCGGCCGATAGCGTCTTTCTCGTCGTACTGGCAGAGGTATTCGCGTTTGAGGATGTCCATGATTTCGCGGGCCTTCTCCGGCATGCCGTCTTTCTTCACCAGCGGCAGAACTGCCGCCTTGATGGGGGCCAGCATGGCGGGCAGGCGCAGCACCACACGCACGGAGCCGTCTTCCATCTTCTCTTCGTGGTAAGCATGGCTGAAAACGGCGAGGAACATACGGTCCACACCGATGGAGGTCTCCACCACGTAAGGCACGTAGCTCTCGTTGGTTTCGGGGTCGAAGTAGCGCAGCTTCTTGCCGGAGAACTCCTCGTGGCGGCTGAGGTCGTAGTTGGTGCGCGAGTGGATGCCCTCCAGCTCTTTGAAGCCGAAGGGGAACTTGAACTCGATGTCGGTGGCGGCGTTGGCATAGTGCGCTAACTTTTCGTGGTCGTGGAAACGGTAGTTCTCTGCCGGGATGCCCAACGACTGGTGCCATTTGATGCGTTCCTCTTTCCAATATTCGAACCATTTCAGCTCCTCACCCGGGCGGACGAAGAACTGCATCTCCATCTGCTCGAACTCGCGCATACGGAAGATGAACTGGCGGGCCACAATCTCGTTGCGGAAGGCCTTGCCGATCTGGGCGATGCCGAACGGCAGCTTCATGCGGCCGGTTTTCTGCACATTCAGGAAGTTGACAAAGATGCCCTGCGCGGTCTCGGGACGCAGGTAGATGGTGTCGGCGCCGTCGGCCACTGAGCCCATCTGGGTGCTGAACATCAGGTTGAACTGCCGCACGTCGGTCCAGTTGCGGGTGCCCGAGATGGGACAGGCAATCTCAAGGTCGATAATCAGCTGCTTCAGGCCGGCGAGGTCGTTGCGCTGCATCAAATCGGCATATTTGGCGGTGATTTCGTCAATCTTTTTCTGATTCTCCACCACGCGGGGGTTGGTCTGGCGGAAAAGCGCTTCGTCGAAATTCTCAAAACGCTTCTTCGCCTTCTCGACTTCCTTGTTAATCTTATCTTCAATCTTTTGGATATGATCTTCGATGAGCACGTCGGCGCGGTAGCGTTTCTTCGAGTCTTTGTTGTCGATGAGCGGGTCGTTGAAAGCGTCCACGTGGCCCGATGCCTTCCAGATGGTGGGGTGCATGAAGATGGCACTGTCGATGCCAACGATGTTTTCGTGATACTGCACCATCGCCTTCCACCAATACTGTTTGATGTTGTTTTTCAGCTCCACACCGTACTGACCGTAGTCGTACACGGCGCTCAGTCCGTCGTAAATTTCGCTGGAGGGGAAGATATAGCCATACTCTTTGGCATGGGAAATGATGGATTTGAAAAGGTCTTCGTTGTTTGCCATAATATCTTTGTTTTTCTTTTTCGATTTTGAGCGGCAAAGATACGAAAAACTTGTATTTTTGCAGCCTGAAAATTGATAAAATTATTGTTATGGCTAAAAAGAAGTCTGCGCCATCGGGGAAGAAGAGAGGTCCGGTTTTCAAGTTCTTCAAAATCATAGGCATCACGCTGCTGGTGCTCTTCGTGTTGAGTATTCTCACCACCCTGCTTTACCGCTGGGTGAACCCGCCCGTCACCCCGCTGATGGTGATTCGGAAGGTGCAATATGGCTATTCCATAGAGAAGGAGTGGCGCGACCTCGACCACATCTCCAAGAATATGGTGCAGTGTGCCGTCGCCTCCGAAGACAACCGCTTCCTCGGTCATAAAGGTTTCGACATGGCCGCCATCGACCGTGCCATCGAAGAGCGCGAGAAGGGCATCCGCAAACGCGGAGCCAGCACCATATCGCAACAAACTGCCAAGAATGTGTTTCTATGGCCCAAGTCGTCGTGGGTGCGCAAAGGCTGTGAGGTCTATTTTACTTTCCTCATTGAACATATCTGGGGGAAAGAGCGCATCATGGAGGTCTATCTGAATGTGATTGAGATGGGCCCCGGCATCTATGGCGCGGAGGCTGCCGCTCAGCACTATTTTCACACTACCGCCGATAGGCTCACCCTGCGGCAGGCAGCCCTCATCACGGCCTGCTACCCCTCGCCGCTGCACCGCAACCCCGCCCGCCCCACGCCCTACCTCAACAAACGCGCCGCCCAGATCATGGCACTCAGCAGCAAGGTCGGTCGTATCCGCTTTGACGAGAATACTATAGCCGCCGCCCGCGAACGTTACCTCCAAAAAGAGGAGAAACGAAAAGCCCGCAAACAGAAGGCCAAACGCTAATGCCACAGCATATTTCAGGTTTCATCCCAAAAAATCCGTCTCCGCGTGTGGAGACTGAAGGTTTTTTTATATATTTGCACCCTCATTTTGAGAATCCTATTTAGAAATCAATATTTTTATAAACATTTAAAAAACAATTGAATATGAAAAAAGGTTTGCTCCTTGCGGCAATTGCAGTTGTCGCTCTGTGCTTCCCGATGAAGGCACAGGACAAAGAAACAAAGGAAGATGAGGGTTACAAATTCACCATCAAGAAAGAGATTCCCATCACTTCCGTGAAAGACCAGAACCGTGCGGGTACCTGCTGGTGCTATTCCGGCCTCGGCTTCATCGAAGCTGAATTACTTCGTATGGGTAAAGGCGAGTACGACTTCTCTGAAATGTACATCGTTTATAATACTTACATCGACCGCGCTAAGGCCGCTGTCCGTACCCACGGCGACGTCTCCTTCTCACAGGGCGGTTCTTTCTACGATGTGATTTACGGCATGAAGACCTTCGGTCTCGTACCCGATGTTGAGATGCCCGCTGGTGCCGCTTACGGCGACACGCTCTCCGACCACACCGAGCTCTCCGCCGTCTCCGATGCAGTGGTGAAAGCCATCGCTACCGGCGACCACAAGAAACTGCAGAGAGGCCCCAATGGTCCGCTGTGGGAACAGGCCATCCGTGCCATCCACACCGCTTACCTTGGCGAGTGCCCCACCGAGTTCACCTACAACGGTAAGAAATACACCCCGAAATCCTTCTACGAGTCTCTCGGCCTCAACGCCGACGACTATGTCTCCATCACCTCTTACACCCATCATCCTTTCTACGAGAAATTCGTGCTCGAAATTCAGGACAACTGGCGTTGGAGCCAGTGCTACAACCTGCCGCTCGATGAGTTCATGCAGGTGTTCGACAACGCTATCGAAAACGGCTACACCATCGCTTGGGGTTCCGACGTCAGCGAACAGGGCTTCCGTATCGGTTCAAGAAAAGGTTTCTGCGTGCTTCCTGAGACCAATGCTTCTGCTATGGTCGGTAGCGACATGGCCCACTGGACTGGCATGAGCGCCAAAGACATTCAGGATGAGGCTGCTAAGCACCCCACCCCGCAGCGTTGGGTGACCCAGGAGGAACGCCAGGAGGCTTTCGACAACTGGGAAACCACCGACGACCACGGCATGCTGATTTACGGTACCGCCGTTGACCAGGATGGCAATGAATATTATATGGTAAAGAACAGCTGGGGCGACTACAACCCGTATCACGGTATGTTCTATGCCAGCAAGGCTTTCGTGCGTTACAAAACTATGAACATTGTGGTTCACAAAGACGCTCTTCCGAAAGATATCAAGAAAAAACTCGGTATCAAATAATCTGAGTGAGAAGATAAAAGAAAAGGGGTGGTTTTCATCACCCCTTTTTTATTGGAAAAAATGGTGAAAATAATTTCTGTGTTAATTTTCATATTCCAAAAATTTCTATTTTTGCCACGCAATTTTAACCTTATGAAAAAAATCATCTTTATCCTTTTCTGGTCGCTGCTTTTTATGCCGATGACCTACGCCGCTTATTTTGAGAATGTTCCGCAGACAAGGGTGCAACCCAATGGTGACACGCTCCACTGCTTCGCTACGGGCGACGAGTATTTCCATCGTCTGCACGATGCGGAGGGCTACACCATTGTGCTGGATCCGTCCACCGGATACTACGTTTATGCCGACAAGGTGAGCGACGAGCTGGTCCCCACCACCTATGTCGCAGGGCGCACCAACCCCGCCGAGGTGGGACTGACTCCTGGCTTGAGTATCTCCGCCCAGCAGTGGTACGCCCGCCGCGCCCGCTGGAACGAGCCCTCCCGCGAACGCGCCACCACACGCGATGGGGAATATAACCACGGCCACATCAACAATGTCGTCATCTTCATCCGCTTTGCCGATGATGACGACTTCACCAACTCATTCTATGATGTGGATCGCATGTTCAACGACTCAACAGTGGGATACTCCTCCATGAACAATTACTTCAAGGCGGCCACCTATAACCAGTTGACCATCACCTCCAGCTTCTATCCTGTGCCAGAAGGGAATGCCATCCTGTCGTACCAAGACATCTACGACCGCAGCTATTTCGAACCCTACAGCAGCGCAAACCCTAACGGGTATGGCGATGGCGAGCAAGCCGACCGTGAACACCAGCTGCTGGCACGTGCCGTGGAGGCGGTGGCCGACCAGATCCCTGAAGATCTTGACATTGACTATGATGATGACGGATACGTGGATAATGTTGTTTTTGTGGTGCGGGGTAATGTGGGCAATTGGAACGACCTCTTGTGGCCGCACCGCTGGGCCTTGTATGCAGCGAGCGCTTATATCCATGAGAAAAGGGTGTGGGATTTTAACTTGCAATTGGCCGATGCCTCCTCCTACTTCAACACATCCGTACTCTGCCATGAAATGAACCACACGCTTGGTGCCCCCGACCTGTACCATTATTACGAAGGCACTGATTTGACCTCGGTTTATACATGGGATTTGATGCACCAGAATACGAATCCGCCGCAGCACATGGGAGCCTATATGAAATATAGGTACGGAAATTGGATTGACGATATTCCTGAAATCACCGAGTGCGGAACCTACACCTTACATTCGCTCGGCTCCTCTGACACCAACAACTGCTACAAGATAACCTCCCCTAATGCCAATGAGTTTTTCGTCTTGGAATACCGCAACCTCACTGACCCCTTCGAAGGCACGTTGCCCAGCTCTGGCCTATTGGTTTATCGTATCAATACCGACTTTAGCGGCAATGCCTATTATGATGGAGTGGATGTTTTCGACGAGGTGTATATCTTCCGTCCCGGCGGTACCACGACAGAGAATGGTAATATCTACCAAGCTGCCCTCGGCGCCGACTTGGGTCGTACCGAGATGAACACCAGCACCAACCCCTATCCGTTCCTGACAGATGGAACCATTGTGGGAGCGAATGTTTTCTCCATTCAAGATGTTTCCGCTACCGGCGACGAAACCATAACCTTTACCTTCTGTCCTCTATCTATATCGGTGATAACCAGTGATGTATCTAATATTACCACCACCTCGGCCACCTGTGGCGGTACCGTGGAGGTGGACGACGGTGTAGAAGTGCTGTCACGTGGCGTGTGCTGGAGTACCTCTCCCAATCCGACTATCGCAGACGACATCACTGTTGATGGAAATGGCGATGGTATTTTCACCAGTACCCTCACCGGACTGGAGCCCGCCACTATGTACTATGTTCGTGCTTACGCCACCTACGACGGCGGTACGGCATACGGTGCGGAGACGGATTTCGCTACCGAGTGTGAGGTTATTGTGGTTACCGAAGACACCCCCTACCACGAAGGTTTCGAGTACTTCGGCATCTGCTGGGATGTGGAGCAGGTGGCCGGTAGCGCAGGCTGGCAGCTGGACACAGAAGGAAATGCCATAGAGGGAAGTGTTTGTGCAAGAGCTCCTTATACACCGGGTGCTCAGAGTGTTCTCATCTCTCCTGTGTTGGATCTGTCTCAGATGGCAACCCCGAAACTTACATTCCAGCACTTGCAAGCCGCTTGGAACGATTTGGTGGATGCATTGGCTGTCTATTACCGCACGGCTGACAATACGCCGTGGCAAATGCTTGCCGAATACACCGATGCGTATAGTTCCTATACGACTGAAATCATCCCGCTGCCGGAGCCTTCTGCCACCTACCAGTTGGCCTTCCTCGCAACCGGCAACGATGGATGGTATGTCTTCTTGGATGACATCAATATCGTACCGGGTTGCGAATTTGCTGGTGCGTCGATCATCGGCGATACTGAGTTCTGCGAGGGTGGCTCCACCACGCTGACTGCCCAGGGTGGGCAAGACTACCTCTGGAATACGGGTTCCACCGAAGCCTCTATCCTTGTCACCGAGGCAGGAACTTATGAAGTGATGGCTTCCGATGAGCATGGATGTACCCAAACCGTTGAAACAGTGGTGGTAATGTGGAATGCCGCCTCCAGCGAATTTACGATTGTCACCGATGAACCGAGCTACACGTGGAACGGGGAAAGTTACGTCATTTCTGGCGATTATTCACAAACCTTGACCACCATTCACGGCTGCGACTCCATCGTTACCCTGCACCTCACCATCACCGCCGGGGTGGGCGAGTGGAACGGCAGCCATTTCAACATCTATCCTAACCCCACTACCTCCATCCTCAATGTGGAATGGTCGATGGGAAATATGAATGCGAATGCCGCGGAGATACAACTGCTGGATGTTTATGGCAGGTTGTTAAATGTCGTGCAGGCGAACAATGGTACCACGCAAATTGACCTGTCGGCATACGCCAAAGGCGTCTATTTTGTCCAGCTGGTCGCGGTCGCCGACGGCCAAGTGGTGGGCGTGCGGAAGGTGGTTCGTCAATAAAGTTTGATTCTGAAGATAGGAAAAAGGGACTTCCAGCGAAGTCCCTTTTGTTATGTTATTCAAATAATGATTCGATGACATCGGCGTGCTTTTGGGTGATGAAACGCCGTTTGAGTTTGAGGGTAGGCGTGAGTTCGCCGGTGCTAACACCCCACTCGTAATCCATGAGGGCGAACTTCATCACACGCTCGGTCTCGCCGAGGGTGGCATTCTTCTGGTCGGCCACCTTCTTGTACTTTTTCAGCACCAGCGGATGCTTGATCATCTCCTCGTTGGTGGTGTAAGGAATCTCTTTTTTGGCGCACCACGAACGCAGGTCGGCGAAGTTGGGCACGATGAGGGCGGCGGCGAATTTCTTATTCTCACCTACCACCATAATATTGTCAATCAGCGAGTCTTCAGCGAAAACGCTCTCCACATGGGTGGGAACGATATACTTGCCGAAGGCGGTCTTGAACATCTCTTTCTTACGACCTGTGATACGAAGTTGTCCTTCGGGTTCGAAGGCCCCCATGTCGCCGGTGTGGAACCAGCCCTCTTCGTCGATGGCCTCTTTGGTCTGCTCCTCGGCATTGAGGTAGCCTTTGGTGAGGCATGCGCCGCGGGTGAGGATTTCGCCATCTTCGGCAATCTTCACCTCCACGCCTGGCAGCGGCTGTCCTACGGTGCCGAACTTCATGCCATCCTTGAAGAAACTGCTCACGGCGATGACCGGTGAGGTCTCGGTGAGGCCATAGCCTTCCAACACAGGCATTCCGGCTGCCCAGAAGATGCGACAGAGACGGGGCTGTATGGCCGCGCCACCCGACACGATAACGTCGATTTTGCCGCCCAGTGCATCTTTGAACTTGTTCAGTACCAACATTCTGGCAGTCTGCAGCGAGCGGTTGTACTTGCCGGAGCGTCCCTCCAACTCGTAGCGGCTGGCCACATCGTCGGCCCAGAAGAAAAGTTTCTTTTGCCGCTTGGGCAGTTTGCGGCCGGTGGCGACGAAACGGTCGTAGAATTTCTCCAGCAGTCGCGGTACCGTGGTGAAAATGGTAGGCTTCACATCCTGCAAGTCGGAGGCAATGGTGCCGATGCTTTCCGCATAATAGATGGGGATGCCGAGGTAATGCCAGGCGTAAATCATCATACGCTCGTAGATGTGGCAGAGCGGCAGGTAGCTCAGCACGCGGGTCTGCGCGTGGGTGGGCACGATGGGCAGAATGGCCTTGAAGTTGCTGATGATGTTGCGATGCGACAGCTGCACACCCTTCATCGTGCCGGTGGTGCCGGAGGTGTAGATGATGGTAGCGATATCATCGGGAGTGATACGGTCGCGTATCTCATTGAGGTATTGCACACTCGGATTAGCAACGCCTAACTCTATCACCTCGTTGAGGTGGCGGTAGCCGCGCAGGTTGCGGAAAGTATAGACATTGTCCTTCAGCTGGGGAATCTCCGAAAGAAGGTTCTCGATTTTGCGGAGAATATCCCATCCGGATACAAAAACCATCTTCACATCAGCATGGTGAAGAATATACTTGTAGTCATTCTCGCTGATGGTGGGGTAGATGGGCACATGGATGGCGCCTAACTGCATGATGGCCATGTCGAGGAAGTTCCACTCGGGCCGTCCCGCGCTGATGGAGGCAATCTTGTCTCCCTTCTTGATGCCCAACTGCATCAGTCCGTAACTGATGTTATTGACAATGTTGACGTACTGTTTCGTACTATAATGTTTCCATACTCCGTTCTCTTTACCACATAAAGCATCTTCCCTTGAAAAATGCGTGGCATAATGAGGGAGCAGGTCAAAAAGTCGGGTTACTTCCATAGTAAATGGAAACTATTTGACAATCAGTTTTTTGGTGGAAATGGCTTGGCCGTTGACCTCGATGGAATAGAAGTAAATTCCAGCGACGAGGTTGGAGAGGTCGATGTTGGTTTTGCCAGAAGCGTTGTTGATGGGTTGTGTATAAACGCGGTTGCCAACGAGGCTGGTAATCACAATCTGTGCGTTATTGCCTATGGTGCGGCCTGCAAGGTCATACTGAATGGTGACGTTGGAGGTGGCAGGATTCGGGTAGGCGTTGAACAACTTGGCGGTGACAGGCTGCTCTTGAATTCCAACTTCACCTGAAATGTAGTTCACCACAACTTCTCGGGCGGGCTCGTTAAGACGCTGGTCAGCAAAACGGAAAATAACGGTGGTGATACCAACACTTCCCATCGGATTATAGACGAGGTGAAATTGTCCATCGGTGGAAGCCTCCCCGGCGGCAAGGTCAAGAGTGGCAGGTGAAACAGTAACGGATGGGTCGTAGCAACTTCCTAAGCAGAAGGTGTTGAATGACCCAGGAACCTCTGAAATCAATTCCTTAGACACGGTAATAAAAAGTGAATCGTTAGTGTTATTCTTGACACTCAACCAAATGGTATTGTCATCATCGAGATTTTCAATGTTGAGGTTCAGGGTATCAGACACCTCTTCATTATTGTAAAAAAGCTGGATGCTTTGGGAGAAAGCAGTCATCGAAAATACTGCTAACAGAAGAGATAGAGCTATCTTTTTCATAGTTATAAGTTTTATTATTTCACGATGCAAAATTACATGATTTTTTCAAATCAAACATGATGATAGACAATAAAATTTTTTAAAGGTTCAAAATTTTATTATTTCCGAAATTCGTGTAAATTTGCAACCGCTAATTTTATCGTTCTCAAACTTTAAAAACATTAGAAAATGAAAAGGATATTGTTGATTCTCCTTGCGGTATCATTGTGCGCCTGCGGGTGCAAGACCACCAAAAATTCGGCCGACAAGCCAGAAGCCGCCCCTGTGGCCTCCACATCAGATAATGATAAACCCGCCTACAAGCTCACGGAAACGAAGTGGATGCTGACGCATATCAACACACAGGAAATCGGCGATTGCCCAGAAAGTCCGTACATGGTCTTCACCGGCGATCGCATCTCGGGAAACCTCGGCTGCAACTCGTTCTTCGGCACATTTTATGCGAATAAGAATGGAAAAATCGACATCGAATATACGGGTTCCACCAAGAAACTCTGTAGCGAAATGCAGGTCGAGAGAGATTTTATCTCCGCTCTTAAAGTGGACAAAAAATCTTATGTCATCACCGGTGATTTATTGATCATCAGAGGGGAGAAAATGATGGAAGATGGTTCGAAAAGAGAAATGGAGGTGCTCCGATTCAAAGCAGAAGAAAAATAGAGTTAAGAGGTGTGCTAATTTGTTCTAATTTATTATGAATCAAGAAGAAATTATTAGACAAAGTATCTTGGAAGATGTGGGCGATGGCGACCACTCTTCGTTGGCTTGCATTGATGCAGACCGCATGGGACAAATGAAATTGTTGGTGAAACAGAATGGCATTCTCGCCGGTGTGGAGGTGGCTAAAACGGTGCTGAATATCGTGGATCCCACTATCACGATGGAGCAATTCCTGCATGACGGCGACGCGGTTAAGGTAGGCGATGTGGCCTTCATCATCCACGGCCCCGTCAGGAGTATGCTCACTGCCGAACGTACCCTGCTCAACTTCATGCAGCGCATGAGCGGCATCGCCACCACGGCTCGTAAATATGCTGATATGGTGGCGGGTACGCATACCACCATCCTCGACACCCGCAAAACCACCCCCAACATGCGCATCTTCGAGAAGTATGCCGTGAAGGTGGGCGGCGCCTCCAACCATCGCTTCGGACTTTTCGATATGGTGATGCTGAAAGACAACCATATCGACTTTGCCGGCGGCATCGAGCAAGCTATCGACAAAACCCACACTTACCTGAAATCCAAAGGGTTGAATCTTAAAATCGAGGTGGAGACCCGCTCGTTAGACGATGTGCGGCGCGTGCTGGCACATGGCGGCGCCGACCGCATCATGTTCGACAACTTCTCGGTGGAACAATGCCGCGAAGCCGTGGGTATTGTAGCCGGACGCTGCGAAACGGAAGCCTCCGGCGGCATTACCGATGAGACTCTCCGCGCCTACGCCGAAACCGGTGTGGACTTTATCTCCGTGGGTGCCCTTACCCATCATATCAGCAGTCTCGACATGAGCCTGAAATTCTGTAAGAATGAATAGTTTACCATTATTTTAGTATGAATACACAAAATGACGACCTCGCTGCGAAAAGCAGCCCCGTTGCGGAATCCCAAAATACCGAGCCAGCTCCCGTAGCCGAACAGACAGCCGACAAGGCTTCTGAAGTATCGAAAGATGAGGAGAAGCCCAAGAAAAAGCGCAAACGCAAGCCGCTTCGTAAATCACTTAAGGTGCTGATTATCATTGCTGCTGTGCTGGTGGGACTCTTCTTGCTGCTCGCCGCCATCGTTTCGCCCGTGGCCCACTGGTATATCGAAAAACATAGCAAGGACTTGTGCGGCCGTGTGGTCACGATGGACGACCTCCATATCAACCTCTTCACGGGTTCGGTAGAGATTGAAGGACTGGTGGCACTGGAGCATAACGACAAGGATACCTGTCTGGCCTTCGACCGCCTGTTTGTAGATATGTCGTTGTGGAAATTGTTAGGCAAGACGGTGCAACTCAATGAGATAACCTTGGAGAAACCGCTGGTGGTCATCGTGCAGTATCCGGGTCGTTTCAATTTCACCGACATCTGCGAGTTTTATAAAGATGACGATGACGACGATGATAAAGAAAGTACTTGGGTGGTGGATTTGCGCAACATCAGTCTGACAGGCGGCAATGCCGTTTACCACGATGCCGCTGTGGGAAGCCGTTTCGACCTTAAACAGCTGGCAGTCAAGATTCCCCGTATCTATTTCAGCACCGAGAAAACCGACTTCGGCATAGACCTGAAGTTCGACAATGGCGGCGGCCTCAACGTGAAACTGCTTTACGGCATGAAGAGCAGCGAGTATGACCTGTCGCTCGTGCTGACCGATTTTCAGTTGGATGCCATCGCTCCCTATCTGCGTCAGTACCTCAATATCAATGATTTTGGTGGAAAACTCACGGCTAAACTCAACCTCATCGGCAATACCGACCATATTTTGGAAGTGGTGGCCAAGGGCGATGTGAAAATATCAGATGTGTTCGCCACCGACCCGAGCAACAAACGCCTTGCCGCCGTGCGAAGCATCACGTTGGAGGGCATCAATGCCGACACCAAGAAGTCGGATTATTACATGAAAAAGTTAGAGGTGGCAGGCATTCATTTCGACTATGAGGTTTTCGCTGACCATCACACGTTCGACAATCTCGTGAAAGGCAGTTCCGCACCTGCGGATACGGTGCAAACTGCTGCCGACACCTCCAGCAAGTCGTCTCTCCATCTGCTTGTGGATGAACTGGTAGTCACGGAATCTTCCCTCAACTATATCGATCATACCATGCACCATGAGGTGAATGTGCCTGTGTCGGGTATCAACATCCGCTGCATGCATTTCGACCCCGATGCGCCCATCAGCCTCGGCTTGAAAGCGCTGGTAGGGGAGAGCGGCGAACTGATGGCCAACTGCGACGGCAGCCTCACCGATTTCAGCAACATGAAGCTGAATGTGTTCCTCAAGAATTTCAAACTCACCTACGCTTCGCCGTATGCGGTTGAGTATTTCGCCTATCCTATCACCGACGGTGTGCTCTCGTTTGCCAGTACCAACACACTGGTCAATAATAATATTTCGAGCCAAAATAAGGTGGATATTTTTAACTGTCAGGTTGATAAGAAATTAAAAGACTTCAAACCCGAGTACAACATCCCGATGCGGGCTGCCGTGTATATCCTCACCGATCGCAAGGGCAACATCCAGGTTGACCTGCCGGTGTCGGGCAACATCAACGACCCGACCTTCTCGTACCGCAAGATTATCTTCAAGACCCTATGTAATCTGATTGTCAAGGTGGTAACTGCACCGGTCGATTTCCTCGTGAAGGCCATCAATGGCGAGCCTGACCTGTTCGACGACATGGTTTACGACATCCGTCCGCAAGGACTGGGCAGCGAGTCGTCAGACCGGCTCAATAAGATTGCCGATGCTATGAAACAGAAGCCTGAACTGCATCTTACCATTCAGCAATCTGTTGATATAGAAGAGAATATAAACGAGTATGCGCTTTTTAACGCACAGAAAGAGTATTATATGCAGAAGCATCCCGGCCAGCTGACGATGGAGGATTTCAACAATATCCGCGCCATCAAACCGACCAACAAGGATTTTGTGGATTATGTGAACAAGCGTTTGGAAGGAAACACCTCAACTCCTATCGACATCTATGCGAAGTGCGTGGCACTGTATGACCGTCAGGTATTGCGTCAGCAGATAGATGCCAATATTGAAAGAAGGAACCAGCAGATTGTCAATCACTTGGCTACGCAAGGCATTGGCCGCGACCGGGTGGATGTGCTGGGTTTGGGTGACAAGAAGACCCCGAAGGGAAAGACCTTGGTATCGTTCAGCGTGCGGATGCCGGAAGAGTAGGGGAGTTGAAAATTGAGAACTGAAAATTGGGGGCTAGGACAGTAAGTTGTCAGCCCTCAGTTTATTTTACCCGGGTGCAGCGAGTGTCGAGCTGGTTTTCTTGGATGATTTTATTCAGTTCCTTGGCGGCGTCGGTGTAGGTGTGGCGCGGTCCGCAGTCCCACATCTCCAATATCGGGTCTTTATCCAATATCTTCTGGTACAAGTCGTTGGGTACGTGTTGCATGTTGGCGTACTCCTCGTAGGTGTAGGAAAGGAAGGCGATATTGGGGGAGATGCCGCGGTTGTCGAGCCAGTAGCCGTTGCGCAGGGGCGTGGGCGTGGCGAGTTTGCCGTTGGTGTAAAGGTCGGTGGGGGCAGGGAAGAAGGTGATGCGGTTGTTGGCATACCCCACGAACACATTTTGCGAGTAGTCGTTGCGGGTTTTATAGATATAGGTAGGCGGTGAGGCGACAGCTGCAGGGGCCGTTGCCGGCTTTTGCGTTTGTGCCTGCGGGGCAGGGGTGTTGTTTTCGACGGCCTTTTTCTGTGTGTGACAGCTAAAAAGAGCGATGGAGAGTATGCTCAAAACGATGATTTTTTTCATTTTTCTAAAATTTTGAATTGCGCTGCAAAAATACAATTTTATTTTCCAAAAAAAGTGTGTAAATTTGCAGCCGATTTTTTTAACACTAAAAACCTTATACTATGGGTCGAGCATTTGAATATAGAAAAGCAAGAAAACTGAAACGTTGGGGGAACATGGCACGCGTGTTCACCCGTCTGGGAAAAGAAATTACGATGGCTGCCAAAGCCGGCGGTCCCGATCCCGACACCAACTCGAAACTGCGTCTGCTCATTCAGAACGCACGTTCCGAAAATATGCCGAAAGACAATGTGGAGAGAGCTATTAAGCGCGCATTCGAGAAGGACACTTCCGACTACAAGGAGCTGGTATATGCTGGTACCGCGCCTCATGGCATCGCAGTGGTTATCGAAGCCGCTACCGACAACAACCAGCGCACCGTCGCCAACCTCCGCAGCTACTTCAACAAACTCGGCGGCTCCTTCGGAAGCCCCAACATGCACGACTTCCTCTTTGACCGGAAGTGCAACTTCGTGGTAGCCAACAAGCCCGGCACCGACATTGAAGAACTCGAACTTGAGCTCATTGACTGCGGCTGCGACGAAATCTTCGTTGACGGTGACGACATTGTGGCTTACGCCGATTTCCAAAGCTTCGGTCCGATGCAGAAGTATTTTGAGGATAACGGATTCGAAATCAAGAGTTTCAAATTTGAAAGAATTCCCCACGACCTCAAGAAACTCACCGATGAACAGCGCGAGGAAGTGGAGAAGCTTCTCGAGAAAATTGAAGACGACGAGGACGTTACCAATGTTTTTACTAATATGGAGTAACACTCAGTAAACCAGTGTATTAACCTTTAATCTTTGTCATCATGTATTTCTACAAATTCAGGGTCTATTACGACGAAGTAGAGGATTTTGTTAGAGATATTGAAATCCTTTCCAACGACAATTTCGAGAATTTTCATAAAATTCTGCTCTCTTCTATCGGTCTCGACGGACAGGAGCTCGCCTCTTTCTACATCTGCGACTCCAAATGGAACAAGCAGAAGGAGATTTCTTTGATGGATATGGGCGATGATAGCGAGAAGGAAGAGCCTGAATATGAGGAAGGTGACGAATTTTCACTCCGCTCCAAGCTGCCCATCTCGGTGATGAAAGACTCGCTGTTGAAGGACTTTATCACCGACCCGCACCAGCATATTATGTACGAGTACGACTTCCTGAATCCCAAGGTGTTCTACATCGAACTGCTGAAGGTGCTACAGACGGAGGATGGCCAGGGTTTCCCGCGTTGTACTCACAAGGAAAAGGAGTTGCCGAAACAGGTGAAACAGCAGCCGCTGCCTAATCCTGATGACGGTTTCGACGAGCTGTTGGAAGAGGAGGATGATTTGGATGGAGGCTTTGAAGAAGGTTACGACGATCTTGATTTGAACGGGTTAAGTGAATTTTCCGATTTATAGTCGTCCCACGCTGATCGTCATTGCGGGACCGACCGCGGTCGGAAAGACGCAGTATGCCATTCAAACAGCTATAGAGCACGAATCTGTCGTTATTTCGGCGGATTCGCGTCAGTTTTACCGTGAGATGAAAATCGGCACGGCGGCGCCCACCGAGGAGGAGCTGGCGCAAGTGAAACACTACTTTGTCGGACATCTCTCCATACATGATTATTACAGCGTGTCGCGGTTCGAGCAGGATGTGCTGGCGCTGCTGCCCGAACTGTTCGCCCGATACGGCACGGTGGTGATGACCGGCGGCTCTGGCATGTACATTGATGCGGTGTGCCACGGCATCGATGACCTGCCCGACCCCGACGAGCAGACCCGCAGCTATGTGCAGGAACTGTTCCGACAAGAAGGAGTGGCCGGGCTCCGCGCCCAGCTGCGCCGCCTCGACCCACGCTACTACGACCGCTGCAACCTCGCCGACCACAAGCGGATGATGCGCGCCATCGAGGTGTCGCTGCAAACTGGACAGCCCTATTCCAACTTGTTGACCAACAATCGGAAACAGCGCGACTTCGACATCGTGAAAGTCTGTCTGGCCCGTCCCCGCGAGGAACTTTTCGACCGCATCAACCGCCGCGTGCAGGTAATGATGGAACAGGGATGGCTGGAAGAGGCCAAGGCACTCTATCCCTATCGTCAGCTCAACGCCCTCAACACCGTCGGCTACAAGGAGTTGTTCGACTATTTCGATGGGAAACTCACCTTGGAGCAGGCCATCACCGACATCCAAACGCATACGCGTCGCTATGCCAAACGACAGATGACTTGGTTCAAACGGGATGGGAGTTATCAGTGGGTAGATGTGTAAGGGGGTGAAATGTACAATTTACAATGTACAATGAACAATTAACAATTATTAGCTGAGATGTTTTAGTCAGAATATTTTGAAGAATTATGTTATTAGAAGAAATTAAAAAATATAAAATCTATTTGGCTTCGCAGTCGCCGCGGAGGCGGGAGCTGCTGGCGGGCATGGGTTTCGACTTTGAGGTGATGCCCACGCACGTCAAGGAGGTGCATCCGGAAGGGTGTACGCCAGCGCAGTTGGTGGAGCATCTCTCGCGGCTCAAACTCTCGGCCGTGAAGTTGGTGGATTTCCCAGAAAACGCTCTTTTCATTGCTTGCGATACGGTGGTGGTGCTGGATGATGAGGTGTTGGAAAAACCTGAAAACGAGGAAGATGCATTCCGTATGTTGCACAGCCTGTCAGGTCGTGAGCATGTGGTGATGAGTGGGGTTACGGTAATGACACGCCGTTATTGTGCCACCCGCCATAGCGAGACCCGAGTGCGTTTTCGCACCTTCAGCGATGAAGAGCTGTGGTACTATATCCGCCATTACCGTCCGTTCGACAAGGCCGGAGCGTATGGCATTCAGGAGTGGATTGGCTATATGGGAATGCAGGGCATGAACGGCTCGTTTTACAACGTGATGGGTCTGCCGACGGATGTGGTTTGGGATATGCTGCAAGATGCTGTAAAAGAATAAATTAAAAGATATTTTTCTTTTATATAGATGTAGGCAACATTTTTTTTGTATTTTTGTAAATTCTAAAAATAGAGAAAGATTTTGGCTATGAATAAGCATATTGTTTATGTTCTAATTTTGGCTTTGGCGTTATTCTGTGCTGGTTTTCAATCTGTTAAGGCGCAGAATGCCTCTACGCAAGGAACGGATTTCTGGTTTGCATTCATCAACAATAATGGGTCTAACCCTACGCAGACCTGTCTGATTCTGTCTGCGGAGCGTGCATGTAGTGTCATCGTGACGAATCCGAATACGGGTTGGCAGACCAGCGCAAGCATTCCAGCTGGCGGCCGTGTGGATGTGGATGTTCCGTTGGCGCAGGGCTATCACTCTTCCACCACCGATGGTGTCGCCTATAATTTGGGTTGTCACGTGGTGGCCTCCGATACCATTTCGGCTTACTCTATGAACTATAGGGATGCCTCATTCGATGGTGGCCATCTTTTGCCGACCAGCACGTTGGGTGATGAGTACATGGTTGAGACCATTCCTCCCGGTTTGAACGGCAGCACAGTGATGCTGTTGGCCACAGAGAACAACACCATCATAGAGGTGACTCCTTCGGCAGCCACCACCAACGGATGGGCAGCGGGCAGTACGCAGATGGTCACGCTGAACGCCGGTCAGGTGTACCAGTTCACCACAACATCTACCGATGGCAGCTTTTCGGGCACCAGCATCCGCACACAGGACTGCAAGAAGATTGCGGTGTTTGCGGGTGGCAAGTGCGCGCAGGCTCCTTCAGGATGCACCTATTGCGACCACATTTATGAACCGATGATTCCCGTGATTTATTGGGGTAATCATTTTGCTGTCACCACTTCCCAATCTCGTACGAAGGATGTGGTGCGTGTAACTGCCAAGAATGCCGGTACCACTGTTACTAAGAACGGCACCGTGGTGGCCAACTTGAACGCTGGCGGTACCTATCATTTTGAACTCACCTCCACTGAGGGCTCCTGCTACATTGAAACCTCCGGTCCGGCTGTCTGCTATCTCTATATCACTGGTCAGAGTTGTGGTGGCGGATCTGGTGACCCTTCCATGGTCTATATCGCCCCTATTGAGCAGAATATTAAGAAGATAACATTTGGAACGTACGAATATTCAGGGAATACCACCAACCACTATGTGAATGTGGTCACCCGTACAGATAATGTTGCTTCCGTGCGTTTGGATGGCAATAATGTGAGCGGTCAGTTCACCACGCTGGCAGGCAATCCACAGTACTCTTTCGCCCGTATCTCTATCTCCCATGCCACACATACTTTGCAGTGCGATAGCGGTTTGGTGGCCCATGTGTATGGTTTGTATAATGTTACCTCATACGGGTATTCAGTGGGATCCAGTGCTATCAACCTCACTTCCAGCATGCTCGTTAACCATGTTAATTCGGTTGATATTCCTGAAAGTCAAACCTATTGTGCCAACCGCAACATTGATTTTGAAGTTCAGTTGAATTATCCCTATAACAGCATCACTTGGTATTTTGGGGATGGTAGCAGCAGCAACACCAATCCGACTGTTCACTTGTACGATAGCGAAGGTTCGTATAATGTGATGGTCGTTATTGAACGTGTGGGGCAAGACAACTGCTATGGTGATATCTACGACACGTTGCGCACCACGGTGAATATCCCGCCGCCAGATCCGATTCCGGTGTATGTGGCCTTATGTGCGGGCGGTACATACGATTTCTATGGTGAAATTCTTGATCAACCAGGTGTTTATACACATGTTGTTTCCAGCGGTGGTGAATGCGACTCTACCATTGAGTTGCACCTCTCCATCGTACCCACCGACCCGATTCCGATATATGCGAATATCTGTCCGGGCGAGACCTTTTGGTTCAACGGCCGCAGCTATAATCAGGTGGGTAACTATTTAGACACGATAGCTACTGCTGCGGGTTGCGACAGTATTGTGGAGCTGCATCTGAGTTATTCCACTATTCCCAGTGTAAGTTTGGGTAGCGATAAGGTGCTATGTACCAGTGCCGATTTCCCGGTTCTCTTGTCGCCGTCGGTTACGGGAGGTGGAAGCAATGCCACCTATGCTTGGAGTACGGGCGAAACTACTCGCACCATAGAAGCCCATCAAGCGGGCACCTACCAGGTGACGGTAACCAACGAGGCCGGCTGCTTCGGCACCAGCAGCGTTGACATCCGCGTGCAGGCAGCGCTCACTTTGGAGATTGAGCAGACCGAAGATTTCTGCGACAAAGGGGTTACCACGCTCGTCGCCCATACCAACGCTCCGCATTTGCAGTGGAGTACGGGCGAGAGTGTGAGCGAGATCGTCATCCATGGTTACGGCCGCTACTATGTGCGCGCCTACGACGGCCCATGTGAGGTGTCGAGTAATATCGACATCCCCCGCTGCCCCTTCAACCTCTATTTCCCCAACTGCATCACCGCCACCTTCGACGATGGCGTGAACGACTACTTCTTCATGTCGGATCCGAGCCTGGTGAGCGAGTTCGAGATCTGGATCTATGACCGGTGGGGCATGCTGGTCTATCACTCCACCGACCCCCATTTCCAATGGGACGGCACGGTGAACGGCAAGGTGGCCGCCAACAACGAGTTCTCATGGAGGGCTTTCGCTAAGCCGAAGACAGAAGATAAGAAGTACAGCTTCTTCGGAAGTGTGCTGGTATTGTAAATCATCAAGACGCTGCAAAGCGTCTTTTTTATATTTGTTGAATAATATATGATGTTGGTTATAATAAAGTAATTGTTTATTGAAAATCTCAATTATTAATCATTAAAAATCAATCACTATGAAAAAGAAAGTTTTTTTAGCAATTTTTAGTGTGATGTTCTGTGCGTCTGCCGCATTTGCACAGGCTCCCTACAAACACAGTATCGGTGCTACAGTTGGCTCTATGCAGGCCTTTTCTTACAAGACCTTCGTGACCGACCATTTCGCTATCCAAGTGGATTTGGGTACCAAAATCACCCATACCGATGGTGAAAATATCAGAGGTATCAATATTTGGGATTTGGAGTTGAATCCGAATTTCATGTACGAGGGCAACTTCGTGGCCGGTCTCTATGGCTTTGCCGGTGGTGGTGTAAGCCTGGGGTATAGCTGGAATTGGTGGTATCCTCGTTATCATTATGAAGGTGGTTACTATTATTATCATCATCGTTGGGATTTAGGTAAATTCGGCATCAATGCCATTTTAGGATTGGAGTACAAGTTGGATATTCCTCTTACCCTTCAGTTGGATTTCCGTCCCGGTTACGGTATGCTTTTTGATGATAGGTATTATTTTGGACCTGACGTGTGGAACTACTTCGACTGGAGCCTGAATGCCGGAGTACGATATGCTTTTTAGGGATTTGAGCTCGCTGCGCTCGCATTTGAGGCTCACTGCGTTCGCATTTGAGGCTCACTGCGTTCGCATTTGAGCTCACTGCGTGAGCATTTGAAATTTATAATTTTGAAAAATATTGAACGGGGAATGCCTGCATTTCCCGTTTTTAATAGTATCTTTGCACTTCAATTCTTAAAGACGAAATGATGGAAGATATTATCAGATTGTTGCCAGAGGCGGTGGCCAACCAGATTGCGGCCGGCGAGGTGGTGCAGCGGCCCGCTTCTGCTGTTAAGGAGCTGTTAGAGAATGCGGTGGATGCGGGCGGCAAGAACATCCAGCTGGTGGTGAAGGATGCGGGCCGCACGCTCATCCAGGTGATTGATGATGGCAAGGGAATGAGTTTCAACGATGCAAGGCTCTGCTTCGAGCGTCATGCCACCTCTAAGATACGCAGCGCGGAGGATTTGTTTTCCATTCATACTAAAGGATTTAGAGGAGAGGCTCTGGCATCCATCGCCGCTATCGCCCATGTGGAGCTGAAAACCAAGCGGGCGGAGGATGAAACGGGCACGGTGGTGCTGATTGAGGGCGGCGAGGTGAAGGAACAGAGTCCGACCACCACGGCCAACGGCACCAGCATATCGGTGCGCAACCTCTTTTTCAACGTGCCGGCACGCCGCAACTTCCTCAAGTCCGACAACACTGAGTTTGGCTGCATCGAGGAGGAATTTATCCGGGTGGCCCTCATCCATCCCGACATTGCCTTCACCCTCTACCACAACGGCAAACTTACCTACCAGCTCAAGGAGGGCAATTTCAAACAGCGTATCAGCGGCATTTTCGGCAGTCATTTCAACGATAGAATTTTCCCTATCGAACAAGAAACCAACTATATCAAAATTACGGGTTTTTTGGGAAAACCCGAATCGGCCAAGAAGAAACGGGCAGAGCAGTATATGTTTATCAATCATAGATTTATAAAAAACAGCTCGCTGCATTTCGCCATAGAGTCGGCCTACGAACAGGTGCTGCCCGACGGCACGCATCCCCTCTACTTCCTCTCCATCGAGCTGGATCCAGCCACGGTGGATGTGAACGTGAGTCCCACCAAAGTGGATATCAAGTTGCAGGACGACCGGGTGGTGTATGGCTTCCTCTTTGCTGCCGTAAAGAAGGCGATTGGCGAGTTCTCGCTGATTCCGCAGTTAGACTTCGACTACGACACCGATCTGGATCTGAACAACGTGCCGCAAACCGGTCCTATCAAGGTGCCGCATGTGTCGTTGAGTCCGGGGTACAACCCGTTCAACAGTTTCTCGAATCCCCGTTCCACCTACCAGCAGCCGAGCCACCATTCCACAAGCGCCAATCCCGATTGGGACAGCTTCTTGAAAGGGATTAAAGAGACGGAAGTGACGGTTGCCCAGCCCGAAGAACAGAAGGTAATGCAGTTTGAAGATTCGGCACAGGATATGTTGGTGGAGGTGACCTCTTATATTGTGGTGCAAAAACGCTATCTTTTTGTTTCATTGCAAGATAAGATGCACGTCATCGACATCGTACGGGCGAATGAGCGCATCATTTACGAAAATTATCTCCAGGCGCTCAAGGACCAGCCCGTTACCGTGCAGCAGTCACTCTTCCCGGAGACGGTGGTGCTGAATGGTGCGCGCGCCGAGCTGCTCACCGAAATTCGCGGCGACCTCCTCAAGTTAGGCTACGACATCGAGCCGATGGGTGGCGGCAACTTTGCGGTCAATGGCACGCCCCATGATGAGGAGGAGGGTGACGTGCAGACCATGGTGGAGAATCTGCTGGACGAATATCAGTCACACCTCATTGCGCACCGTGCTGAGCGCGACAAAAACTTGGCCCTCAGCCTTGCCCATCAGAAAAAGGCGGTGATGAAGCCTTTGTCTAACCTGCAGGAAGTCAATCATTTCTTGCAGCAACTGTTTGCCTGTCTGCTGCCTTCCATTACGCCTTCTGGAAAGAAAATTTTTGAGGTGATGGAGGTGGAGAAAATGTTCTAAGGGGAAATTTTAGCCTAAAGTCGAATTAGAAAGTGGTGTAAAGACAGGAGATGTCGCCATCGCTGCGTACCATGAGCAAAAGCAGCATCAGCGCGAGTACGACAATGGCTATCACTATTTTAACGATTCTCTTTTTCCACATAATCCTTAATTCTTTGATAGATTAAATATCCGCCGTAACTGGTGTGGTGCTGCCAGTCTCTGAAAGTCCCCGGCACCGTTGAGAGGTCGGTACAGTCGATATATTTCGCGCCCTCTTCATTAAGAACGTGCAGCATGCCTTTTGTAACCTGCTGCATTTTAGGAAGTTCGTCGGGATGCACTTGGGAAAAGGCTATATGGTTGTACGGACCGGCCACAAAAACGATGTCGATGCCGCGCTCTTTGCAAAGGTGAATCATGGTGCGTAACTCATCCGCGCGATAGGTCTCTTCGGGATGCGGATGCAACGTGTAGGAATGCACATTGAAATCGGCTGAAACATTCAGTTGGTAGTTGTGTTGGCTGCTGTCGGGACGGTCGCCGTTGCTGGGCAAACTTTCCACAAATGCAGGATTGATCCAAGTCAACTCCTCGGAAAACTTCTCTTCATGGATTCTGAAACGCAAATCTTGATAATATTTCCGCCGGATATTGTCGAAATGGTAATACAACTCATCCTCAATTCTATCCAAAATATTGCCTTTATTCTTTTGTAGAATGTTGTCAACATCTTGATTTTTAGGATGATTGGAGCGTTTGTAAATGGTGGGTGAAACGTAACGGTTGAAATAGTCCACGTTGCTGGAAGCGACTTTCCCGCAGCCGTAGGCAGGGTTGAGGAAGAAGATGACCTTCAGCCCTTTTACATTGTCATTGCTCTGAATCAGAGGGAAATAGACGCAGGGTGTTCTGCCCGCTCCCGCAATGATCGAAAATCCGCAGTGAAGGCTCGTGTCCTCGTTCAGAAAGTCGAAGTAGTTGGCATTCTCGTGTGTGTGGCTCTCGGAAGTGCCTAAAACCAGATATCCGTTATTCTTTTTGATGCTTTTCAGCAGCAGATCAGTATATAAGGGATTGTTGTCGCGCAAATCCTGATGGCGGATGGTGTAGAGTTGCTGGTCAAATTCAGGTGCATGGAAGGTGGGGATGAGGCAGGCCACCACCATCCATAAGAGGAGGGCGACCAACGCCGTCACACCGACCCAAGCCAGCACTTTCAGTTGATAGAGTTTTTTTCATCAGAATAGCAACTTAAACATTGTCAATAAGTTATCAATAGGATAATTGAAGAATATCCAACCCACTGTCACAAACAGAAACGTGCCGCCGATGCCTGCAATTTTGCGAGGTAAGGTGAGCGGTTTCGCTGTTTTCTTGTATGTAAATATCTTATACACAGATAGTCCTATGCCATGCCAAAGTCCCCATAACACGAAGTTGACGGTGCTGCCGTGCCAGAGTCCGCAGACGAGGAAGGTGACGAGGTAGGCGGTTACAGAGACCAGCATGCGCCATCTGGCGATGGGCAGCCGGTTCAGCAGCGTAATCACAGGTTTGAAGACATAGATTTTTAAGAAAGTGGAGAAGGTGATGTGCCACCGTTTCCAAAACTCCGAAATGTTGGTGGAGAAGTAGGGATTGTTGAAGTTTTCTGGCGTGCGGATGCCCATCATGTAGGCCATGCCGATGGCCATGTCGCAGTAGCCGGAGAAATCGATGTAGATATAGAGCGAGTAGAGTAGCGCTGCCGAAATGACAGCTCCCCAAACTCCCATTTGTGGCATTAGTATCTGATAATCAATGGCGAATGGCTTTATCAGAGGGACGATAAGCAGCGTTTTCAATGCCCCGATGAAGATTCTTCCGATGCCGGCCAGCAGCATCCGGAGGTTGAAACGCACACGGGTGGTGGTGAGCCAGTAGTGGAAGTTGTTGAGCGTGTCGATGGGGCCGGCCATGAAGGTAGGGAAGAAGAAGAGGTAGTTGAGGTAGGTTAAGAAGTTGCGACTGCGGAGCGTTCCTCTGTAACTTTCTACTAACCAGTGGATAATGCGGAACAGGATGTACGATAGTCCGATCTTTTCCACCGAGAGGAAGTGTTTGCTCAAAAGGTCGGTCCACCAGCGGCCAAGCCACGACTGCACGAGCGGGTAGTTGCGTACCGAAAAAAGGAGAATGAGCAGGGCGAGCATCACGCCCAAAAGCCATTTCAGCTTCCGTTTGTGGAGTAGAAGCCCTGCGCCATAGGCCAACAATGCCAGCAGCGAGAGCAGGAACAGCGAACGCCAAGAAACTATATGTAAGAGTATCAGAATGTTGCCGCCAACAAGAAGCACATCGTTAACCCAACTGTTCTTCAAGCACCACTTGCCCGCCACAAATAGCAGAACGAAGAAGAGGATTTCGAAAAAGAGCGAATAGGAGGCGAACAACATGGCGTAGAGGTTGTGTCAGACCTTAGTTATCGTTCTTGCTGATCTTCACCTTAACATTCAGTCCTTCAGTAATTTCAAAAACTTCACCCTCCACATTGGCCTTGATTTCGAGGCTGGTGCAGAGCGTTTCGGTTTTGATGTAGTCGGCGAAGGTGGTGAAGGCCTTGTCGAGTTGCGGATGGCTTTCCACCTCGATGGTAATGCGGTCGGAAACGTCCATGTTGGAGTCCTTGCGGTAGTTCTGGATACGGTTGACGAACTCGCGGGCGTAACCTTCGTTGAGCAAATCTTCCGTCAACTCGATGTCGAGGGCCACGGTGAGGGCATCCTGGTTGGCCACAACCCAGCCCGGAATATCCTCTGCCACAATCTCCACATCCGTCACGTCAATGGTCACCTCCTGCCCGTCGATGTTCAGCACGGCACTGCCGTTCTTCTCGATGGCGCGGATGTCGTCCTGGCTGAACGCGGTGATAGTGGCGGCCACCTGCTTCATAATCTTGCCGCACTTGGGTCCTAACTTCTTGAAATCAGGCTTGATACGTTTTACAAAGATACCGGCTTCATCGGAGACGAACTCCACCTCCTTCACGTTGACTTCGTGCAGGATGAGGTCTTTCACCTTCTCAATCTGCTCCTTCAAGTTGGAGTTCTCCACCACAGGAATCATAATCTTGGCGAGCGGCTGGCGCACGCGGAGGTTCGATTTCTTGCGAAGTGAAAGAATCATCGAGCAAAGTTTCTGGGCCAACTGCATCCGCTCTTCGAGCGGCTTGTCAATCAGCTCTTCGTGAACTTTCGGATAGTCGGAAAGGTGGATGGAGATGACATCCTCGCGGTGGGTGATGCTGTTCAGGTCAAGGAAGAGCTTGTCCATGAAGAACGGCGCGATGGGCGAGGCGATCTTGGCGATGGTCTCCAAACAGGTGTAAAGGGTCTGATAGGCAGACAGTTTGTCCTTGCCTTCGCCTTTCCAGAAACGACGGCGGCAGAGACGCACGTACCAGTTGCTCAGGTACTCGTTGACAAAGTCTTGGATTTCGCGGCCGGCCTTGGTCGGCTCGAAGTCGGCGTAGCACTCGTCGCAGTGTTTCACCAGCGTGTTGAGTTCGGAGAGAATCCAGCGGTCGATTTCGGGACGCTCGCTGTTCGGGATGTCCGCCTCTTTGTAGTCGAAACCGTCGATGTTGGCGTACATCGCGAAGAAGTTGTAGGTGTTGTAGAGCGTTCCGAAGAACTTGCGCTGCACCTCGGCAATGCCTTCGGGATCGAACTTGAGGTTGTCCCACGGCTGGGCGTTGGTAATCATGTACCAGCGGGTGGCGTCGGGACCGTATTTCTCGATGGTGGCAAACGGGTCAACGGCGTTGCCGAGACGTTTCGACATCTTGTTGCCGTCTTTATCCAAAACCAAACCGTTGGAAACCACAGTTTTATAAGCCACGGAATCGAAAATCATCGTAGCGATGGCGTGGAGGGTGAAGAACCAACCGCGGGTCTGGTCAACGCCTTCTGCGATGAAGTCGGCGGGGAAGTTCTTCTTGAAAATATCCTGATTTTCAAAGGGATAATGCCACTGGCAGTAGGGCATGGCGCCGGAGTCGAACCACACGTCGATGAGGTCGGTCTCGCGGGTCATCTTCTGACCGCTCGGGGAGACGAGGAAAATCTCGTCCACGTAGGGACGGTGCAGGTCAATTTTGTCGTAGTTTTCTTTGCTGAAATCACCAGGCACGAAGTCCTTGTAGGGATTCTCCTTCATGATGCCGGCGGCGACGGCCTTGTTGATTTCGTTCACCAGCTGCTCCACCGAGCCGATGCAGATCTGCTCTTTCTTGTCTTCGGTGGTCCAGATAGGCAGCGGGGTTCCCCAGAAGCGGGAACGCGAGAGGTTCCAGTCCACGAGGTTCTCGAGCCAGTTGCCGAAACGGCCGCTGCCGGTGGCGGCGGGTTTCCAGTAGATGGTCTTGTTGAGTTCAATCATCCGATCCTTCACAGCCGTGCTCTTGATGAACCAAGAATCCAGTGGGTAGTACAGAATCGGCTTGTCGGTACGCCAGCAGTGCGGGTAGTTGTGGACGTGCTTCTCAATCTTGAACGCTTTGTGTTCGCCCTTGAGCCACAGACAGATGGTCACGTCGAGGTTTTCGGTCTCGGGCGTGGCGGCGGGGTCGTAGTCGTTCTTCACGTAGCGGCCCTCAAACTGGCGGTAGAGGTCTGCATTGACCTGATTTTTCACGAATTGCGGGTCGAGTTCGCTCATCAGGAAGAACTTGCCGGTCTTATCGACCATCGGCTGCGGGTTGCCGGCCTTGTCGAAGAGCAGCATCGGAGCGATGCCGGCGTCGGCGGCCACGCGTTTGTCGTCTGCACCGAAGGTGGGGGCGATATGCACGATGCCCGTACCATCCTCGGTGGTGACATAGTCGCCGGGGATGACCTCGAAGGCCTTTCCATCGGGGCGCATGAACGGGATGAGTTGTTCGTATTGGATGCCGACGAGTTTTTCACCCTTGATTTCGCCCAAAATCTGGAACGGGATGTTTTTGTCGCCGGGTTTGTAGTCCTCGAAAGCGAGGTCTTTGTTCTTCTCGGGGAAGAAGTTGCCCACGAGCGGTTTGCCAAGGATCACCATGATGGGGTCGCCGCTGTAGGCGTTGAATGTCTTGACCAGCACGTAGTCGATTTTCGGGCCGACGGCGAGGGCGGTGTTGGACGGAAGGGTCCACGGGGTGGTGGTCCAGGCGAGAAAGTAGAGGTTGTTGGGCACGCCCTGTTCGCCGATGAACATCTGCACGTCGGTGGAGAGCACTTGGTCGGTGCGCACCTTGAACTGACCCACGCAGGTGGTGTCCTTCACATCGCGGTAGCAGCCGGGCAGGTTGAGTTCGTGTGAGCTGAGACCGGTGCCGGCGGCGGGGGAGTAGGGCTGGATGGTGTAGCCCTTGTACAACATTCCTTTCTTATAAAGTTCTGAAAGCAAATACCATACAGATTCGATGTATTTGTTGTCGAAGGTGATGTACGGGTTTTCGAGATCAACCCAGTAACCCATCTTCTTGGTGATGTCGTCCCACATATCTTTGAACTGCATCACGTTCTGGCGGCAGGCCTTGTTGTACTCCTCCACGGTGATGGTTTTGCCGATGTCCTCCTTGGTGATGCCGAGTGTCTTTTCCACGCCGAGTTCCACGGGCAGACCGTGGGTGTCCCAGCCGCCCTTGCGGCCTACGTATTTGCCTTTCAGAGTCTGGTAGCGGCACACGATGTCCTTGAGGGAGCGGGCCAGCACATGGTGGATGCCGGGCTTGCCGTTGGCGGACGGCGGTCCTTCGAAGAAGACGAAGGATTCAGCGCCTTCACGTTGTTTCAAACTTTGTGCGAAAACGTCGTGGTCTTCCCAATATTTCTGCATCTCCTTGCCGATGTTCGACAAGTTAAGTCCGCGATACTCAGTGTATTTGCCCATTTTATAGTATTTAAAAAATCAAGGTGCAAATATACGATATTCTTGGCAATTGTCCAACAGCGGTATTATTTCAATTTTTTACAAACCGTCCCGTTTCCACGCCGCTGTCGGTGACTGCACGCAGCAGGTAGATGCCATTGGGCAGGGATGAAACATCCATGATTCGTAGGGGCGAATGATTATTCGCCCCGCCATCCACCGTCATCATCACCCGTCCGGCAAGGTCGTACACCGTGAGGGTGCGGATGGGGCTGGTGGTTTCCACCGTCAGGGTGTGGGTGGTGGGGTTAGGATGGAGGCGCAGATTGCCGTTGGTCGTTGTAGAGACGTTGCGCGCAACGTCTCTACGGGGTGTGGCATTTGTTACCTCCATGGGATGGCTCTGCCCTCGTTCTCCCTCGCATTCGGCGCAAGGTTCGATGCGGGCCACGAAATCGCAGCCGTTTTCTGCCGTGAAGCCTGGCCTCAACACAACCTCCTTGTGGGCGACGTATTCGGAAGTGGCACCGGATGGAATGGTGCGCAATGAATCAGCGAAATAATATGTTCCCGACCCATTAGGCACACTGGTTGGCACACTGAAAAGCCGCGTGGCAGTTGGCGGAACATTCTGGTAGGGATGAGGGGTGGTCTGGAATGGAGTGTAATAGGTCATGTAGTGATACCATAGTTCCAAGTCAAAATCACAATGATTTTCGGAAGAAGAAGGATGAATATTAAAAACGGCACGCTCAAGATGATTGTAATTATTGTTGTCAACTATAATTGCATCTAATGCGCACCAAGCTCCATCTGACAAATCTCCCCAATTAAAATGGAACAAGTCAGTTCCTTCATTATACCCATCACAAACAAAGGCGTGTCCGTCCTGCTCATAGCCTCCGATGGCGTATGAAGCTCCTGCGTATATGAGTAGACGACCATTCTGCAAATCTTGAATCAAAAAATTCTTCCATGTGTCTGGTTGTGTCAAATAATCGGATCTCAATAGCCTGACTGCATCGGAACTATATTGGAAACTGTCCACCAAAGCATTGCGAGCTTTGTACGGCCATGTGAACGATTCACAACGATTAGGAACGATGAAATCGTGGCAACAATAATGCATTTGGGCAGCTTCTCCACAATCTGCCATTAGTCGTGCTATCGCATTGCGTTGTCTTTCATAGTAAGGATTTAGCATAGTTGTGGGCTGCAAAAATGTAGTCAACGAATCAGGCATGTTGCACCAATCATACTGCGTTTTTCTGCCAGCTCTGAAAACAGGATAGTTCCAATATTTCATAATTTGTGCCATGGCTGTAGCCACACAACCAGTTGGACACTTGTGCCCCATGTCACCTCCCTGACATGAATTATCAGTCGTTTCAACATAGTAATTGAATGCCGCTTCCCAAGGTGTATCGTTTGGTCGATTCTGTCCCCAAGCCGTCGTTAAATATGGACCATAAATAGTTCTGTTAGAATAATCCCCTGCACAACACTCATCATATAATAATTCCTCCCATTGTGGATGAATGAAGTTTTCACCTCTTCCCATTGCATAAAGAATCTGACCACAATATTTTTCAATAAAATATTGCATACCTACTGGAAGATTCGGGTTGCCTAGCATGGATGTGTTCCCGTCATTTTTTACTACTGCCAAGATGGGTATCGATTTTTTATCTGAAGAAACAATGAATGTCAACCCATTCCCAATACTTATCTCATAAAGAGGTCTTGTGAATGAAGGCTGATTGACAACAGTCACATTAGGACTCAAAATGTTAAGGTATTTCTTGGCATAATTTAAGGAAACAGTATAGGCCTCTTCATCAGTCGCTGTAACTTGAGCAGATACAAAACTTGGAAAAAGAACGGCAATAAGCAAAAAGAAGTTCCTCATAATTCATTTTTTATTCAAAGTGATATTCAATAGGAAAAATTTTAGGGAAAATAATGTCGCAAGGACTCATTGCATCGATCTTCTTTCTGTATATGTCAAATGCAATAAGACCCGTCATATAGCATTTGCTTGAAACATCAACCGAATCAGGAAGCGCCCAACAGCAGAGCGGGATTTCCATATCCAACTGATTATCAGATACTATAGGATTGTCAACCAAACTATAGGAGCAATCAATGGCTCGCTTGTTGGTACACATCGTGATGTATCCACAGACTTTTATCGTATCTTTATGATCCAGCATTTGCAATCTTTCTGCACCCTCTCCACTATATGTTCTGAAATTATACACTACAGCTTCACATGTGTTGTATCCAGTATCAGAAAGTACGGGCGGGTTTTCATAGAGGGGTTCATAACAATGTTTTTTTGAACATCCCCCTAATA
>JAFXTS010000007.1 GCA_017535665.1 Bacteroidales bacterium
CGGAACACCGGCCGCGCCTCGGTGATGGCGAAGGGGGTGCTGTGTTTCTTCCACGGGATATGTTACGAGGACGAATGGGATGACGCGGGCGCACACGCAGGTGCGCCCCAACAGGGCGACGACACCACGGGCGCCCGTGCGAAACACATTGCGACGGACAACCCCGACGATGCCTCATTGACCGTCTATCCCAACCCCACCGACGACATCCTGTTCATCGAATTGTCTGGCGGCGCGGGCATCGTGAATATGGTGTTGTACGATTTGCAAGGGCGTGTCGTAGGGACGCGATTCATCGCGTCCGCAACAGGCGCGTCCGCGACGGTGAACATGCGCGACATCCCCGCGGGCGTGTACGTGTTGCGTGTGACGGACACGGGCGGGAAGGAATACCACCGGAAAATTGTCAGGAAATAACGGATTGCGGGATATGTAGGGGCGAATAATTATTCGCCCCTACATATCCCGCAAAAACAGAAACCCACAAACCGAAAACCGAAAAAAACGTATTTTTGCCAAATAAATTCATAACCCAAAAATTTGCAACAATGAAAAAGATCAAGACACAAACAATGAAAGTCACCAGACGTTTCTGCGGTGTGCTGTGTGTTGCGGTATTGGCGGCTTTCGCCCTGTTCGCCGCGTGCGAGCGGTCGGAGCCGGAACCCGAACCAGAGCCAACAACACCCGTAGTGGATACAAATGACATAAAAGCGACATGGGTTTGTGACTCCGAAGATTTTTGCATTACGTTGAAGTTCCTTTCTCAAGAAGGGCTTGTTTACTCTTCTGTGAATCAAAGCACGACATTGAATTACCAACTTCTTTTCAGCAATTCGACCCTCTATACTTATCAAATTGAAAATGACACCATTTTACGGTTTACTCAAATTTGGCATAATGATTTTCAAGAAAACATCAATTCTCCTTTCGTCATTCGCCAAATTGCCCCAGACACAGTGGAACTATCCTATATTGGATTTTATGCGGAACCTCCGTTTATTTTGGATTATTACAAATTTAGTATAATTGATCCCCGATGAGAAACATATTGTTTTACTTCTTTTTACTGTTTTCCGCATCAACGATGTAGTATTTCGTTTATTTATTGCATAAAAAAACTCATCCTTCTGAATTTGTTTTTTTCAAGGGTGAACCCACAGGAATAACTAATCTCGGAGGCAACGGACAGAATAGCCAAAACGTTTAGTGTTGTAATTACCAGAAACGGCGGAGTTGTTATAGAATAAACAGCATCCCAAAACTGATGTCACGCTAATATCTTCGTACTCGGTTGTGCTCCAGAAATTTGCTTGATGCCTCATGCTTGCAGGGTAGCAGCCATAATAAAATTCTCCGTAAAAACCGGCAGGGAATGCACTAAATCCAGTGGCATTGTTGGTGTATGTAGGATTTCCCACACAACAGGGAATATGGGGCGTTTCAAGTCCCCCCGTCTCAGAATGCGTAAAAAGTTCCCAACCGGTCTCTGAAGCTAATGCTTTTGCTATGTCATTGGAGTCGTTTTCGCAATAATAATTGCCATTTTTTAGCAAATAGTCCCTCAATTGAATCCATTCAGCATTACTTGGCACATGCCACCCTTTGGGGCAAATACCTTGCACACCACTTGGATTTGCATTGGAGGCAGACGAATTGTGCATTACTGCTTTCCAATTGTACCAATAGCCATAGTCTCTCAGGTCTCGTCCGTTATCAAAATCATAGTAGCAAGCGACACTGTCACTAACTTCCGTTTCTAAAGGGATTGCAGTGCCATCATCATAGTGGGTGGTGCGTAGATTGCTCTGCATCCACACTTGTTTGCCGATCACAACGGCATTATACGTGTTTCCATCATAGTCAACAACAGCATTTTCAATAATATCTCCATCTTCCAAAGGGGTTGGATCATCAGGGACAAGCGGGACAACGGGATTTCTCTCGCAAGCAGCAAAGAAAAGTGCTAACAAAATGTATAAGATTGTCTTATTCATAATTCAATTTTTTTACGCTGCAAAGATAATATTATTTTGAGAAAAACATAGCCGATTTGAACACGCCCACACAACCGTGCCCCCCACACATACATATATATCAAAAAATTTCTTCCCACACGTCACATTTTTGATATTTTTGCGACTAATATGGCAAAACGACCCTGACATGAGAGACCAACGAGAATCGGAATTCATAGAGATGCTGGCGCGGTGCGAGCGGACACTGTTCAAGGTGTGCCTCTTATACACCGACCTGCAGCCCGACAACGTGCGCGACATGTACCAGGACATCGTGTGCAACCTCTGCGAGAGCAAGGAGAACATGTGCGAAACAGCCTCAATTTTATCTGTCTGTGTATATTCGTAATTTATATACATTTGCGGCTCTGTTTTGGTCAGATGGGAATATGGTCTCAGGCCTCCTTCATCTCAAACAATAAACATCCTCAATCATCGTTATCGGAATGGAAAAATCAAATAAGTAGAATATTATGACAGATTTACTCATTCTTTTGGCGGTTTCGCTCGCGATTTCAGCCGTGGGCTGGAAGTATTTCATCTATTTTTTCAGCCTCGGCTATGGTTATGGCGTGGCGGCCTTGGCGGTGACCATGGGTGTGATGTACCATGGCAGCCTCAGCATGCCGTCGATAGCGCTTCTGGTCCTGCTGTTTGTCTTCGGAGTGCGGCTCGGCACCTACCTTTTCCTGCGCGAGCGCAAGGCAGCGGCCTATCGCAAAATCCTCTATGACCCGTCGTTGCAGAAGAAAAAGCCGGTGAGCGTGATTGTCACGGTGTGGCTTTTCTGCGCTGTGCTGTATGTGGCGCAGGTGAGTCCCGTGGCGTTCCGTCTTTCCAATGCGGAGCAAGACGCAGCCGTCAGCGAGACTTGGGCCTGGGTCGGTGCCGCCGTGGTGTTCTGCGGCATCCTGCTCGAAGCCCTCAGCGACGCGCAGAAGTCAGCCGCTAAGAAGCGCGACCCCAAACGGTTTGTCAGCACCGGTCTCTACCGCATTGTGCGCTGTCCCAACTACCTCGGCGAGGTGGTCATCTGGACAGGCGTGGTGCTCAGCGGCATCAGTGCCGGCCTCGTGTGGTGGCAGTGGCTCATCGTCGCCATCGGTTACATCGGGATTGTCTATGTGATGTTCAGCGGCGCTCGCCGGTTGGAGCTGCGCCAGAACGAGGTCTATGGCAACGACCCCGAATATCAGGCCTACGTCAAGAAGACCCCCATCCTGATTCCTTTTTTGCCCATCCATTCCCTGGTCCGCTACAAATGGCTTCAGGCATGATCTGTTCGTTCAGATGGCATAGCCGTCGGCCATGGCATCGAGCAGTTCCTGTTTGTTAGGCATTATGATGGCTTGGCGCTTATGTCAGGGTGTCTGTCTGTTTTTTCTGTTGTGCCAAGGCAATGATCATCACCGCCGCGAGAATGAGCACAATACCGATGGCCAGGAAAGCTGTGAACGGTTCGTTGAACACGAGCAGGCCGATGAGCACAGCGGTGAGCGGTTCGAGCGCGCCCAGGATAGCGGTGGCGGTGGAGCCGACGTATTTGGCGGCATACACCATCAGCACCAAGGCGAAGATTCCGGGCACCAGGGCGAGCCAGCCCACATAGAACCAGCTGACGGCTCCCCGAGGCAAAGTGAGCGGCAATCCCGCGACCAAAGAATAAACCACCATTCCCAAAGCACAGTACAAGAGAACGTAAAAGTTGATCTTGATGGAGGACATCTGCAGGTTGCCTTTGTTCATCAGGATGATGTAAAGGGCGTACGACAGTGCCGAGGCCAGCACCAAAAGCACCCCTATCGTTGACAATGCTTCGCCGTTGTCGCTCCAATACAGCAAAACGACTCCCACGCCCGACAGCAACAGCGACAGCAGCGTGGCGAAGGTGACGCGTTCGTGAAAGAAGAGCGCCATGATGACGGCGGTCATCACGGGATAGGTGAAAAGTATGGTGGAAGCCACGCCGGCCGCCATGTAATGGAAACTCAAATACAGGGTGAGCGACGACACGATGAACAGCAGTCCCAATCCTGTCAGCACGCGGAACTCCTGCCGTGTCACCTTGAAATTCTCTTTTCGGAAAAGCATCACGATGGCGATGATCACCCACGCTAACCCGAAACGGTAGAACAGAACGCTGTTGGTCTGCATTCCGGTTGCATACAACTTCAAGGCACCTAACGGATTTGTGCCATAACAAACGGCGGCGGCGATGCCTGCCAATGTTCCTATAAACTTACGGTTTTTCAATTTCCCAAGAAACTATTGTTGTTCAGAGGCTTAGCGAAGAGCTGCTACTTGTCAATTTCCACCAACGTGTATTTCTTCGTCCCCAAACCGATTTTCTCCGCCCAGTCGATGGTGTGGGTGCCGTGCTGCTGGTCGATGCGGGAGAGCAGGTCGGTGGGGTCGTTGGTGGCGGTCACCTTCTGCTGGTTGATGATATCAACGCAGGCTTGGTCGAGAGCCACGGGGTCGGTGGAGGCGAGGATGCCGTAGTCCTCCAGCTTCACGGGCTCGGGATGATCCACGCAGTCGCAGTCGATGCTCATGTTGTTCATCACGCTGATGTAGATGATGCCCTCCTTCTTCTGGAAGTAGTCGGTCACGGCTTGCGCGGCCGCCGCCATGCTCTCGAGGAAGCCGTCCTGGTCGCCGATGTACTCGGGGGTCCAGAGTTTTTCCATGTCGAGAACTTCCATCTTGCCGGCGGAGTGAATGTATGCCTTGCCGTTCTGGCTGGCGCAGCCGATGCTGAGGTTCTTGAGCGCGCCGCCATAGCCGCCCATCGGGTGACCCTTGAAGTGGTTGAGCGCGATCATGAAGTCGTAGTTGGCCATGTGAGAGCCCACAATGTCGTACTTGATGTGCGAATTGTCTTTCACGGGGATGTGCATCTCGCCCTCCTCGTCCATGATGTCAACCTTGAACAGCGGTTTGAAGCCGTGTTGCTCGATAATCTTCCAGTGGTTGGCAGAGGTGTTGCGCTCGTCTTTAGCGTCTTCGGGGGCGTTGCCGTAGGCGGTATTGCACTCCACGATGGTGCCATCGACCAGCATCACGAGGTCTTTGATGAGCTCGGGCTTCAGGTAGTTGGGGTTGCTGCCCTCGCCGGTGGAGATCTTCACGGCCACGCGGCCCTTGGCTTCCACGCCCAGCGCTTTGTAGATTTTCACCAACGCCTCGGGACTGATGTCGCGAGTCAAATAGACGGTTGCGCCCTCTTCAGAAGGCTGGGGTTGGTTGTTCTTGTTGTTCTGACCGCAGGAGGCGAGCACCAAAGCGGCGATGACGATAAAGGGGATGTTTCTCATTTTGATAGATTTCTATTTATTAATAATGATTTTCTTTTGCAAAGATATATAAATTTCGAATATGTGCAATCAAATGAACATGCCCAGTAGAGATGTTCCATGGCGTGTCCCTACCCTTCCATCTCGGGGTGCGGCACGGACAGCGGGAGGCCTTCCTGCGAGAGATAGAACATGTAAAGGACGGCGGGCACGGAGCCGCGGTTCTCGCCGTGGTGGACGGTTCCGACCATCTCGACGACGGCTTCCCCCTCGTGTACGACCTTCGTTCTGCCGTTTTGGTCGATGATGGTCAGTTCGCCCTGCACCAGCACGCCGTAGTTCATCACGGGATGGTGATGCCAGTCCAGCTTCTCCCCGACGGGAAAGACGTATTTCATGACCACTAATTCGGGTCTGCCTTGCAGGTAATCAGGTAGTTCCGCGCCATCCCAGCTCTGCGAGGTGCGGATAAGTTCGATTTTTTGTGTACTCATCTTACTCTATGATTATCCTTTGTTGACGGTTCATTTACAGTTCAAGAATCTCCTCCTCCGCCAACCCCGTGATCTCGGCAATGTCGTCAACGGCGTAGCCCTTGGCTTTCATACCGCGGACGATTTTTGCCATACTTTCATCAACAGATTCTTCAAAATCGTCAGGAGCGGAAGCCCATGCCTCCCAGTCCGTTTCTGCAAGGTACTTTTCTACCTGTTCGCGTAGTTCGGGGATGCCGTTGACTGCGGTGTCATAGAGTGTTTCTGTAACGACATTTGCATAGTCGTGAACTAAGACGTGACGCATGCCCTGAACGGTTTTCCAAGGTGTTTCAGGATGAATCTTTTTAAATGCCTTGCTTAGCATATAGGCAGCTTCACCGACCACCTCCACATTCTTCATCACGGAATAGTAAGTGCGTTTGTCGGCAACAAATGTCTCAAAAGTGTGGCCACTGATGAACTTCGTTACATTTTCAGAGTACTCAATAATATCTTCCAGTCGGCCCTTGTCTCTAGCTCTTTCTCTCATAAATCAGTATTTTATCACGGTTAGCAGTTTCAGCGGCGTACGGACGAAGTGCTCCCTCCTCCACCAAATCGACCTCGCGTCCGAGCAGTTCCTGCAAATCCATCAGCATACCACCATGCGTAAAAAGGGTAAAGGGTTTACCAGAACGGTCAGGTACGAAAAGGATGTCCACATCGCTTCGCGGTGTCTCTTCGCCTCGGGCGAAAGACCCGAAAAGCCATGCTTTCAGGAC
>JAFXTS010000008.1 GCA_017535665.1 Bacteroidales bacterium
AGAAGGTGTATGAGAAGGAGAACTACCAGGCCTACATCAAGGACGGCCAGCTCTACAACGGCGAGGACGGATTCAACGCCGAGAGCCTCTCCGACGGCGTGTACTACTACACCTTCCATTATGAGGGCTACACCCGCTGCGTGGACTACCACGGCAGCCTCACCATCCTGAGAGACAAATAACCTATATTAATATATTGTATAAAAGAGCGACTCACACGAGCCGCTCTTTTTTTGATATGGAAAAGGCTCCCAATTTTATCCAGAGCATTCCACATTTATACACCCACAAAAACCCGACTTGCTCCTTTTTACTGATTTGAATTGTTGTATGAGAAAGGTTGTTCATTTTCTTTGCGATTGCACAAAGAAAATGAACCAAAAGAAATGCGCTTTGCCGCTGTGCAAATTCTGGCTAAAATCAGCACTCTCTCGCTAAACGGCGAAAACTTGCATCGCTCCACTTCGTTTCGCTCTGCTTCGGACAGTTCGCCGTTCTTCACGCTCGTTCGCACTGATTTCTTCACGCCTCCATTTGCAAGGCGGCGGTAGATTGAACCGGCAAGGCTCATCAATAATCAGCTGATGTATTGCAACATAGCATTGTCAGTAGGGACGTACCACCTACCGCGGCACGACGACAGAACGATAGAACCTGTCGGTGGGTATGCCGCGGAAGAACAACGAACTGCTCCTAAGATCCCTAATCATAAAAAAACTCAAACCCATAGGAAAATTGTTCAATAAAAATCCAAGGGGCCTAATGGCGAAGTCAGGAGGCTCCCAATTTTATCCAGAGCATTCCACATTTATACACCCACAAAAAACCGACTTGCTCCTTTTTACTCCATTTTTTTCCAGAAAAACCCAATAAGAAAGGTTACTTTTCATCGGTAAATGATATAAATATCTGTATATCCATTAATTATAATAATTTCGCAAAAATCATTCCTAATACCAAAATTATCAATACTTTAATGTTTATAAAACCAACTTACCAACAATTTACTCCAAGTCATTCCACACTATAAATCAATAAGTTAAATCTAAAAATAGCATTAAAAAAAATATTTTTTCAAAAATGTGGAAATTTAAAAAATTTGTAGTAATTTTGTCGCACCAAAAATCCATAAAAGAATGGCTGGAATTAAGTATCGTTGGTTTGAGGTCACCTTAGAAAAGTACGGGCGGTTGAAGCTGCCTGCTGCTTTGCTAAAGGAGTTGTCTGAAGACGACCGGCAGAACTTCTGGGCCACGGTGGGTTTTGGCAATCACATCATGTTGTGGACGCAGACGGCTTACGAAGAGCAGGTGAAATTCCTGGACTCGTTGGACCGCAACCTCATTGAAGTAAAGCGTTATCGCAACATCCTGCTTCGACAGAGTGCCTATTTGGAGTGCGACTCGCAGAGCCGTATTGTGCTTCCGAAGAATCTTTTGGAGAAATATGGCATAGGGCGCGAGGCCGTGTTGGTGCTCGACAACGGTCAGATTGAGATTTGGAATGTGGACGCGTTCAATGCGGACTGCGATGCCATCACACCGGAAGAGTACGGCAAGCTGAATGCAGAAATGCATTCGGGTCATTACAACAAAGACCGAAAGGAGGGCGGGGATGTATCATAATCCTGTTCTGCTTGAAGCTTCTGTTGAAGGGCTTGTGCAAAATGTTTCAGGTACTTACGTGGATGTCACCTTCGGGGGTGGCGGTCACTCACGGCGTATTTTGGAAAAGCTGGGAGAAGCGGGACGTCTGGTTGCCTTCGACCAAGACCCCGACAGCGCTGCCAACGTGCCGGCTGACAGTCGTTTCCAGTTTGTGCCCTCCAACTTCAGCCATCTGAAAAAGTTTCTCCAGTATTACAATGCCTACCCCGTTGACGGAATCCTGGCTGACTTAGGCGTTTCCTCGCACCAGTTCGACACAGCTGAACGCGGCTTTTCGCACCGGATGGAAGGCAGTTTGGACATGCGGATGAACAGCAGCAACGGGCTGACAGCCTACCAGATTGTGAACGAATATTCCATAGAGCGACTGACGAATATCTTCCGGCAGTATGGTGAGTTGGTGGAGGCGAGACAGATTGCCCTTCTGATTGAAAAGAACCGAGCACAGAAGATCAATACAACGACCGAGTTAGCCGAAGTAGTGGCACCCGCGCTGCCGAGAGGAAAAGAGAACAAGGTGCTGTCGCAGATCTTCCAGGCGTTGCGCATTGAGGTCAACCACGAGCTGGAAGTTTTGCAGGAACTGCTGATGCAGTCGGCAGAGGCATTGAAGCCAGGCGGACGTCTGGTGGTCATCTCCTACCATTCGTTGGAAGACCGACTGGTGAAGAACTTCATGAAATCGGGAAATTTCGAGGGGAAGGTAGAGAAGGATTTTTACGGCAACCCGCTTTGTCCGTTCACCCTTGTGACACGGAAGCCGATTGTGCCGGACGAGCAGGAGATTGAGGAAAACTCACGCGCACGGAGCGCAAAATTACGAATTGCAGAAAAAAAAGCATAAAAACAGACCATGTATCGCGGACAAGAACCTCAGAAGAAGAAGCGGAAACGCGGCAAGGTGGCGGAATTCCTCCTGAATGCCATCTCAGGAAGACATCTGCTGCTGTCGTGGCGCAGATGGGTTGGCTGGCTGATTGTCGCGACCATTGTCGCCATCATCGTCATCTTCAACGAGCGGGTAATTGACGAGAAACGGGCACGGATTCGCGAGTTAGAGGACAAGCAGCGCACCAACATGCTGCAACTGAAGGATGTGAACGACATTGTGCTGACCGAGGAGCCTGAAGAGAGAGAGAAAGCCCGCGAGGATGGTTTTGTAGATGTGAGAGAGTACGACTATTACATCATTCACAAGGATAAAAAAGAAGAAAAATAATGGAAAACGTCAACAAGAGAATTCTCTGGACCATGATCATAGGCATTGCGGCCTTGGTGGCATGCCTTATCGGCGTGGTGCGTTTGGCGTTTTTCCAGAAGGGAAAATACAGCGGGGATGAAAAGCTGTACGTCACCTATACACAGGAGCAGTTCGACACGCTGAGTCCTGAGCTTCAGCGCAACTGTGTGGTGGAAGAGCACGTCAACCCGACGCGTGGCACCATTTACGATGACATGGGCCGTCCGCTGGTGACGAGTGTGCGCGTATATTCTATCGGCATTGACGGCCGCAACTTCAACACCAAACACGAATATTTTGCAGAGAACTCTCCCTACCTTGACACCCTCATCAAAGACTTGGCGGTGAAGTTCCGCGAGCAGTTTGAAGAACGCTATCCGAACCGCACGGTGGACTACTATCGCGACAAGTTGTCGCAGGCCTTCAAGCAGCACAAGCGCGTGCAGGTCTTTTACGACCACGAGGTGGTGGTGTACCGGCAGATGATTTTAGATAAGGACATTGCAGCTTTGGAAAAACTGCCCGTTCTCAGCAAGACCATCGACGAGAAAGATCTTGGACGGTACGGATTGGCTGGCCGCACCAAGGTGAAGTTCCCGAAAGTGCTGGACAAGAACGGGAAGCAGTCGGTACGTTTACGTCCCTACGGCGATATGGCAAGCCGTATTTTGGGTGACCCGCAGAAGAAGAACGGCATTGACGGATGTGACACGTTTGCACCGGTGCTGGCTGGCGAAGCAGGCATACGCAAGCGCCTGTATATGAATGGCATCGCTCTGCCGCTCTCCAATGAGAACCCGCCGGTAGAAGGAGGTGATATTTACACCACTTTGAATCTTGAAATCCAGAAGATTGTCCACCAGTCGCTGTTGGATCAGTGCGAGAAGGCCAAACCAGCGTGGGGTTGTGCGGTGATTATGGAGACCGCCACTGGCGACATCAAGGGCATTTCCAACTTCGAGCGCAAAATCAACAATGGGGACACCTCATACGTAGAGACCCGCAACTTTGCGATGGTGGCGGAGGTATCCGAGCCCGGTTCCACCTTCAAGTTAGCCTCCTTGTTGGCCTATCTTGAAAAGACCAATGGAGACACAACCAAACGTTTCAAATATCTCTGTGACAACTTCAAAGTAGGCAAACGCACCTATTTGAAAAAGGACAAGTCGAAATATGGCTATGACCGGAGAGACAGCGCAACGGTAAGAAAGATCATTCAGAAATCATCGAACGTAGGGGTGGTGAACATGATGCGCTATGCCTTCCCGACCTACGCGGAGTATGTTAAGAAGTTGAACGAAATGTACATCACGGTGGGTTTCACGGCCCAGATTGGCAAGTTGAACGCTGTAGCCAACCTGCGTCCGGACACCAAAATCTTCGAGGAGCAGTACTCCCGATACTTCGGTGCTGCCTTCGACATGCAGCCGATGCAGACGCTGGTGTACTACAACGCAGTAGCCAATGGCGGCAAGATGATGCAGCCCCGTTTTGTAAAGTCATCGCGGGTAGAGGGTAAAATTACGGAGTACCCGACGGTGGTGATTGCGGAGCAGATTGCGAGCAAGAAGACCATCGCCATAGCGCAGGACATTCTGCGGTCGGTGGTGAACGGCCCAGACGGCACGGCCTACAACACAGCACGGCGCGTTGCCCCGGGTGTGGACTTCGCCGGCAAGACGGGCACCCGCGACATCTACGACACGCAACTTGGCGGCTACAACAAGAACCGCAACGCAGTTTCTTTCTGCGGCTACTTCCCGTCCGACAAGCCGAAATACACCTGCATCGTATATCTATTCGACGCTCCCTACCCTGCCAGCAGCGCCAATGCCATCACCGTATTCGCTAACATCGCAAAGAAGATCCTCAATCCGCCGCACAAGGCCGACAGCACCGCCGTCAAAACAGTACGTTTCCCCCACCCCGTGCGCGCCGAAGTCGCCAACAAGATGAATGCGAAGTACAAACTCGGCATCAGCAACTGCAAGGGCGCGAAGGGATACTGCGTCAGCAATAACGAAGAAACCAACCGCATAGAAAAGTGCGAGGTGAAGAAGTCCAACGATACTCTCCCGAACGTGGTAGGGCTGACCGCCTCTGATGCGGTGACTGAACTGCGCAAAAGCGGATACTCCATACGGATAGAAGGACGCGGAGTGGTGAAAGTCCAGTCCGTGAATCATACCAATAAAATCATCACACTCACCCTCTCACCAGGCTAACGGGGACTCTCCTTTTTGTTGTTCACCTTTTTGACCTTTCCTCCCCACCATTAACCATTTCTTGAAAAACCTTTAATGATACGTGAAAACCATATCACAATTACTGATTAGCATCAAGCCCTGCGAGGTGATTGGAAGCACCGAGCGGGAGGTGTCGGCCATCGTCTTCGACTCGCGCAAGGTGTCGGAGAAGAGCGGTGGTGTAGTCTATGTGGCGCAGCGCGGCACGCAGACCGACGGGCATTTGTACATCCCGCAGGCGGTGGCCGCCGGCGCAAGCGTAGTAGTTTGCGAAGAACTGCCCGCCACGTGCAACGCTGACGTGACTTACATCCGCGTGGAGAAGGCCGACATCGCCTTAGGGCGCATGGCCGCCGAACTGTACGACCATCCCAGCCGCAAACTGAAATTGGTGGGCATCACCGGCACCAACGGCAAAACCACCACCGTGACCTTGCTGCACCGACTGTTCACAGAGTTGGGCTACGACACCGGTCTCATCTCCACCATCGTCAACAAAATCAAGGAGCGCGAGATTCCCGCTACCCACACCACCCCCGACGTGGTAACGCTGAACGAACTGTTGAGCGAAATGGTGTCCGAAGGGTGCGAGTACTGCTTCATGGAGGTGAGTTCGCACGCCATCTGCCAGCGCCGCATCGAGGGGCTGGAGTTCGCAGGCGGCATCTTCAGCAACATCACCCACGACCATCTCGACTTCCACAAAACCTTCGCCAACTATATCCAGGCGAAGAAGGCCTTTTTCGACTCGCTCCCCTCTACCGCTTTCGCCCTGACGAATGTGGATGACCGCAACGGAATGGTGATGGTGCAGAACACGGCGGCAAAGGTTGTCCGCTATGGTTTGCAGGGAGCCGCCGACATCAAGGGGAAAATCATCGAGAACAGTTTCGAAGGCTTGCAAATGCAGATCAACGGACAGGAGGCATTTTTCTGCCTGTCAGGAAGATTCAACGCCTACAACCTGATGGCCATCTATGGAGCAGCGGTGCTGTTAGGACAGCCTGCCGAAACCGTACTGATGAAGATGAGCAGTCTGACACCGGCGGAGGGACGCTTCCACGTCATCCGCAACGGCGAGGGCGGCGTGGCCATCATCGACTATGCGCACACTCCGGATGCGCTGAAGAACGTGCTGAGCACGATTCACGACATCACCTGCAAAGGCGAAGAGGTGCTGACGGTAGTGGGCTGCGGTGGCAACCGCGACGCGCTGAAACGCCCTGTGATGGCGGAGATTGCCTGCCGTGAGAGCAGTCGCGTGATTCTCACCTCCGACAATCCGAGATTGGAAGACCCGTATGAGATTTTGAAACAGATGGAAGCCGGTGTGCCGGAAGAGTGCCGCCGCAACGTGCTCTCCATCGAGAACCGTCACGAGGCCATCAAGACCGCCTGCATGATGTTGCGTGACCATGGGGTCATCCTCATCGCGGGCAAAGGTCACGAAAAATACCAAGACATTCAAGGCATCAAGCATCACTTCGACGACAGCGAAGAGGTGTGCCTCAACTGGAATATTCCTTATCAGCATTAAAATAAAAGAACATGTTATATCACCTATTCCACTGGCTTAACCAATACGACTTCCCCGGCGCACAGCTGTTCGAGTACATCTCCTTCCGTGCGGCGTGTGCCTTCATCCTCTCCCTCATCGTGTCGATGATTGTGGGAAAATGGATGATCAAGAAGTTACGTCAAAAACAGATTGGCGAATCCATCCGCGACCTTGGGCTGGCCGGACAGATGGAGAAGAAGGGAACCCCCACCATGGGCGGTTTGATCATCATTGCAGCCATATTGATTCCGGTGCTGTGTTTCAACCGGTTGAACAACGTATATGTGCTGCTGATGATCTTCACCACGATATGGCTGGGCTTCTTGGGATTCATGGATGACTACATCAAAGTATTCAAAAAGAACAAAGAAGGGCTGCATCCCAAGGCTAAATTGTTAGGACAGATCATTCTCGGTCTCGTAGTGGGCGTGGTGATGTATTTCCACCCTGGAGTAGTGATTGAGGAGAAGGCCACCTTGCCGAAGCAGAGTGTGACCACCGACGAGTTGTTCACAGTAACGCATCCCGATGAGAGCGGGGTGGCGACCATCGCGGTGAAAAAGGCCGATGCCCGAGAATTAGGCCCCTCGGTGCATTCCACCAAAACCACCATCCCCTTTGTGAAGAACAACGAGTTCGACTATGCGTGGTTCACGCGCTGGCTGGGTGATGAAGACGGTCGCTGGTCGTTCCTTTTCTACATTCCCATCATCATCTTCATCATCGCGGCGGTGTCGAACGGAGCCAACCTGACAGACGGTTTGGACGGTTTGGCCACCGGCACGTCGGCAACGGTAGCGGTGGGATTGGCCATACTGGCTTACGTATCGGGCAATGCCATCTTTGCCAATTACCTGAACATCATGTACATACCCAATATTGGGGAGCTGGTGATTTTCATCTCCGCGCTGGTGGGAGCCTGTATCGGTTTCTACTGGTGGAACTGTTTTCCGGCGCAGGTCTTCATGGGCGATACCGGCAGTTTGACGTTGGGCGGCATCATCGCGGTGTCGTGTGTCATCATCCGCAAGGAACTGCTCATCCCGCTGCTCTGCGGCGTGTTCCTCATCCAGAGCCTGTCGGTCATCATGCAGGTAAGTTATTTCAAATACACCAAAAAGAAATATGGAGAGGGACGCAGAATCCTGCTCATGTCGCCTTTACATCATCATTACCAGAAAAAAGGCATGCATGAATCAAAAATCGTTCAACGCTTCATTGTGGTAAGCATTTTATTAGTCGTATTAACATTGGTAACCTTAAAAATCAGATAGTTATGAAGAAGAGCAGAAACAGCATCAAGGGAGAATACATTTACGGAACTGGCATTTCCGGAAGCAGCGTACGGGATTTCCAGCAGTTGTTGGAGTTGCGCGAAAGCCAGATGTCTGCACAAAAAGGCTTTTTCGACGGTATTGAGCATCGGATGGAGAATGTGAAGACTTTCCGTGGCGTGAATTTCATCAACGACGCCGCTTGCGAAAGCGAAAACGGCATCTATATGGCCTTGTCGAACGTGTCGAAGCCAGTGACTTGGATCACCTCTTTCACGGGCTGGGACCACATTGACGACAAACTCTTGCAGATGATCATCCGCAAAGTGAAGGCGATTGTTTTTTATGGGGAAGAGGATGAAAAGACGCGCAACTTCATTGATGTGCTCAACATCCGCAGCGACAACAGCGAAGACATGGAGACGGCCGTACGGATGGCCTTCTATGCCAGTTCGCAGGATGACGTGGTGCTGTACTCCCCCGGAACCCCCCGCGAAGAGGGTGCTAACACGGTGGCAAAACGCGGCAATGAATTCAAAATGTCAGTAGCACAACTGTAATATGGCCCTGAAACCCCTACCATCCCTGAAATTCTACCACATCATCTATGTCTGTGTGGCGGTACTGGTGGCGGTCTCCGTCGTCGCCTCGTACAGTCTTACCGGTGAGTTGTGGCAGCCCATCCTGCAAGGCATCGGCGGGTTCGTGCTGATGATTGTCATATCGAAAATCAACTATCAGAAAATCAATCGTTTCTACCAGATATTTTTCGTATTGGCATTGCTGCTGCTATTGCTGACGGTTATCTTTGGCAAGGGTGGTGGTGGACGAAGTCTGTCGCTCGGTTTCATGTCGTTCCAGACCTTCTATCTGGTGACCATCCTTTATCTGTTCTATCTCTGCACCAAGTCGGCCTACGAAATGTCGAACGGCATCACCTTAGATGCGAAAAAGTCAGCGGTAAGGCTCACTGTTTTCGCCATTTTCACAGGCCTGATTGCCATGAGAAATATCTCCACCGCAATGCTGCTGTTCGGTACGGGATTGTTGGTATTGTATGTTTCAGGCATAAAACTGAAATACTTGGGGATATTCATGCTGGCCATCATGTTAGCAGGCGGCCTCTATATTGGGGGAAGTGCGCTGAAAGACAAAGGCAAGAGTGAGCAGGTGCAGAGCGAGGAGACCAAGACCCGTGGTGGCACCGGCTACAACCGTATCAAATACTGGCTGACAGGCGAGAGTGATGTAGAGGGCTATGGTCGCCAGATGACTTTGGCACGTACTGCAGTAGCCCGCTCAGCGCATTTTCCGCAACCCGGCAAGGGCATCATCAAAGACAAGATGCCAGAAGGAGAGAACGACTTCGTATTCTCGCTCATCTGTGAAGAGTTATCTGTGGGGGTGGGCATTCTTCTTATAGTCCTCTATTTCATTATCTTTTTCAACATTACCTTTTACATCTCAAGGAAAGCGAAGGGCAATTTTGTGAAACTATACTCATTGGCGATTGCTTTGCTTATGTTGGGACAGGTGTTCATCCATATTGGCACCAACATCAACCTAATACCTGCTACAGGGCAGACGCTACCTTTTGTAAGTCGCGGTTCCACAGCTCTTTTCACCACATTTTTCATCTTCGGAACGCTGATCAACATGGGCAAACAAGTATTGATGAACGCGGATGCTGACGACACCGAACTGAATATTGAATCACCAATTATCAATCCAAAATAATATTATTATGAAAAAAGTCTTTACAACCTTATTCGCAGTTTTAGCCATGACCTTTGCCTTCGCACAGGTCGCAGTACCCAATGGCGGTTTAGAAGAGTGGACCGACACCCACACTCCCGTAGGCTGGAACGCCACGTTCAACGCCTCTGTACCCGTAGATTACCTGGGATACACATTGGACGTCATCATCAATTACCAGGCGGCCACCCGCAATGCCACCGCACACTCAGGCAGTTATGCAGCGCAAATCACCACCCAGGCCGCCAATGCAACGATGGCTGGTCAAACCATCTATTCCATCAACCTGCCCGGCATCATGCACCTTGGCGAATTCAACGTGGATGCCATCTCCACCTTGGATGTCGGATCTGTCACGGACCCCTCCAGCATTGACTGGACCCAATATCTGACGGGCGGTATCGCCTGCAACCAAGTGCCCAGCAAGGTGACCGCATGGGTGGCCTACACCACCACCGAGGACACCCTCACCGCCGGCGTTGTACTCACCCGCTGGAACAATGGTCAGCGCGAGGTAGTGGCTGAAGGACGTTATGAATACGACCAGGAAATCAGCGACTACATGCAAATTGAAATCCCTGTGACTTACAAGGACGGCATGGAAGGCGTTACCCCTGACACGCTCAACATCATTTTCGCCAACTCGGGAGGCTCCACCAACGAGAACACCCTGCTGTCAGTTGATGACGTAGAGATTGAGATGGGCGACAACATCTATGAGGTGAGCAGCCTGCCGCTGTTCAGCGTTCGCCCGAATCCCGCTACCGAAATGGTGATTCTCACCCCCTTCACCGATGAGAGCTACTCAGCCCGCATGTACGACACCAACGGCAAGTTAGTGTGGTCGGCCGACAATGTGAATGGCGAAACCCAGCTCAATGTGAGCGAATTCACCAAGGGTGTGTATTTCCTCCAGATGAAGCAAGGCAGCAACGTGAAGAGCGAGAAGGTGATCGTGAAATAATTCGGCTTTGGAAGCAAACATCACTTTCATACTCGCGCCGCTACACGGCATCACGAACTATCATTTCAGAAACTGTCTTCACCGTCATGTCGGAGAAATCGATGTGGCGGTGACGCCTTTTTTGGCGGCGCAGGAGCTGGCGAAGCTGAACGTGCGGAAATGGCCCGACATACAGCCCACAAACAACACTGGAATGACCATCATCCCGCAGCTGATGGGCAATGAGCCCCGGCAGATGACCGACACCCTGAAGGCGCTCTCCACGTTAGGCTACCAGCAGGTGAATTGGAACATCGGCTGTCCGTCGGCGCAGGTGGTTCGCAAACAGCGGGGCTGCGGACTGATGCCGCACGCCGACAAGGTGGAGGCGGTGGTGGCCGCCGCGAGCCGCGAGGTGCCCGAATGTCACTTCTCGGTGAAAATGCGCACCGGCTGGTCCAACCCCGCTGAGGGACTGGAGATTATCGAGCGGCTGAACCCCTACCCTATCGACTTCATCGCCATCCACCCGCGCTTAGGCGTGCAAGAGTACAACGGCACTCCCGACTGGGAACTGTTCGGAGAGATGTGCGAGAGGACGCGCCACCGCATCGTGTATAGCGGCGACATCGTAGACCTCGACTCTTACCTACGGTTCCGAGCCTGCTTCCCGGATGTCACCGACATCATGTTAGGGCGTGGCATTTTGAGAAATATCTTTCTGGCAGAAGAACTCACAGCCGGAGAAACCCTCCCGCTGGAGGTGAAACGCCAGCGGTTCGCCGACTTTTACCACGATTTAATAGAGACATTGGCGGAAGCCCGCGGACGGCAGCACATCCTGTCGCTGCTGAAAGAGCTGTGGCATTACTTCGCCACATTTTACCAACTTTCACCACAAGAATTAACTAACCTGCTACGCATCACCGACATCGATGAGTTCGAGCGGCGAACAATGGAAATCGCCGGGAAGGAGTAACTTGGGGATTCCGCCGGCCTTCGGCCAGCGGAATGGTGCGAGTAATTCAATGTAAATAAAAGTGTTACTTGGACTATGGCCCAAAATTACAGACGGGTGGAAAGCTTCGGCACCATTTGATTCTTCCACTCGGTGAAACAGCCTCCGGCGATTTTCTGGCGGGCAACCGTCACCAATTCGAGATAGAAGTGAAGGTTGTGCAGCGATCCGATCATCTGGCCAAGAATTTCATTGGCAGTATAGAGGTGACGCAAGAAGGCACGGGTATAGAGGCGGTCGGCGGGCAGGTCGCTGTTGGCATCCAGTGGCGTAAAATCTTCCTTCCACTTTTCATTACGCATATTCAAAATGCCATCCCAAGTAAAGACCATGCCGTGACGGCCAGCACGCGAAGGCATCACACAGTCGAACATATCCACACCGAGAGCAATGTTTTCGAGGATGTTAACCGGTGTGCCAACGCCCATGAGGTAGCGGGGCTTGTCGGCGGGGAGCTGACGGCAGCAATGGTCGGCCATCTCGTACATCATTTCAGTAGGCTCGCCTACGGCAATGCCACCGATGGCGATGCCGTCGCTATCGTACTTGACAATTTCCTCCATGGAGCGGCTGCGGAGGTCCTTGAAGACGCTACCCTGCACGATGGGAAACAGCGACTGATAGTGACCGTATTTGGGTTCGGTCTGTTTGTAGTGCTTCCAACAGCGATCAAGCCAGCCGAGGGTGATGTCGAGCGACTTACGGGCATACTCATAGTCGCACGGATAGGGCGGGCATTCATCAAATGCCATCATAATATCGGAGCCTATAGAGCGCTGTATGTCAATTACTTTCTCGGGACTAAAAAGGTGGCGGGAGCCGTCGATATGCGACTGGAACCAAACGCCCTCTTCGGGTTTGATTTTACGACATTTGCTAAGGGAGAACACCTGGAAGCCGCCACTGTCGGTGAGGATGGGGCGGTCCCAGCCATTGAAACGATGGAGCCCGCCGGCGGCCTCGATGACCTCCATACCGGGGCGCAAATAGAGGTGGTAAGTGTTACCGAGAATAATTTGGGCCTTCACACCATCGCGTAAATCATTGGTATGCACAGCTTTGATAGCCCCCAAGGTACCCACCGGCATAAAGATAGGAGTTTGAATGGTGCCATGATCTGTGGTGATGACACCCGCACGCGCCGAGCTATGGGCATCCTTGTATTCAATTGTAAACTGCATTCTGTTAATAATTTTCGGCAAAAATAAACTAAATCTTGCAAACTTTCCAATACATTTGCAAAATGTTATTAACCATCTCCATGTTCCTGGAATCTCTACCTCTATACGTCATTATCTGCCTGATTATCTTAGGTTTTGTAATAGTCTGTCTGTTACTCTACTATCTTGCTTTTTACGGTCGTTTTGTATTTCGTAAAGAGAAGAAGCACATTTTGTCGGAGGAATACCCGCCCATCTCCATCATCATCGTGGCGCACGACGAGGCGCACCATCTCATCAAGTCGTTGCCGGAGCTGCTGACGCAGGACTATCCGAACTACGAGGTGGTGCTGGTGAACGACAACTCGACGGATGAGACGCCGCAGTTGGCCATTGAGATGAAGAACAAGTACCACAACCTGCATTATGTGAACATGACCTCCTCGGTTTCGACAATGGAAGGCAAGAAATTCCCGATGGCCATTGGCATCCAGGCGGCAAAATACGACCTGGTGCTGATGACGGGAGCGAGTTGCATGCCGTCGAGTCCCTACTGGCTGCGCCAAGTGGCCGGGCGGTTTGTGCGCAAAACTCGCGTGGTGTTAGGGCACGCCTCTTACGGACGGAAACCCGGTCTGTTCAACAAACTGCTGCACTACGACTCGTTAGAGACCTCCGTCATCGCCTTTTCGTACACCATCAGCGGAATGCCGGTGATGGCCGATGGACATAATCTGGCCTATCACAAAGGTATTTTCTTCAAAAACAAAGAGTTATACTTCCGCCATGCGCAACTGCCCTTCGGCGAAGACTGCATCTTCATCAACGAGGCCGTACATCACGATGCATGCAACGTGGTGGCCTCGCCCGAAGCCGTCATGGAACAATACCCCATCGATTTCTCCAAATGGATGCAAATCAAGCAGTTCGCCATCATCAGCCGCAGCTTCTACAAAGTCATCCCTCGTTTCTTGCTGAAGAGTTACAACTGGCTCTGTTTCCTGTTTCATGCCGCCGCCATCGCCTGCATCTGCCTGACCATTCTTCAACACAACTGGATCATGTTGGGCATTGTGAGCGGTGCTATCTTGTTGAAAATAGGGATGCAGTACCTTGTTTTCGCCAAGGGCGCAGGCAAGTTGGGAGAGAAATCTCTTGTGCCGGGCATCTTTTTCTATGAAATCATCCTCACGCTATTGAGGCCATGGATTTATTTGGGTTCGAAATTTGAAAAATCAAAATGGAAATAACAAACTGCACCACCGACAAGGCGAAACGCGACGCGCTACTAGTGAAAGACGCCCTCGAAAACGGCAGTCAGAAGGCCTACTCCGACCTGATGCGCTACTACCGCGACCCGCTCTATTTCACCCTGTTGAAGATGATGAAGAATCCTTATGATGCGGAAGACCTCACCATCGAGGCATTCGGCAAGGCGTTCAAAAACTTGGAGAAATACACCACCGATTATGCCTTCTCGACGTGGCTTTTCAAGATTGCCATCAACAACTGCATCGACTACATGCGCCGCAAGAACACCTCACCGCAGTGTGTGGACGAGGACTTCTGTCTGTTTGAAAACAGCTGCGAAGGCACGCCCATGCAGTCGCAGGAGGAGACTGTGATGCAGAAGGAGCGCGCCGAGATGATGCGCTGGGCCGTGGCACAACTCCGTCCTAAATATCGCACCCTCATTGAGTTACGTTATTTCCAAGAACTTTCCTACGAAGAGATTTCCCAAGAGCTGAACATCAGCATGAACAACGTGAAAATTCAGCTTTTCAGAGCCAAGTACATGCTGGGGGCCATCATGGAAAAAATGAAGTACGCGATATGATTTACCCGTGGGGCGACACGCGCCGCTTCAACTCATACAAACGATTTTTACAACAGCAATTCGGCACCCGTGTGCAGAAATTGACCCTTGACGCTGGTTTCACCTGTCCCAACCGCGACGGCACGGTGGGCACAGGCGGCTGCACCTACTGTCTGAACGACGCCTTCAACCCTTCGTACTGCACCCCCAACAAGAGCGTGGAGCAGCAGTTAGCCGAGGGCATGGAGTTTCACCACAACCGTTACCGCCGTGCTGGTGCGTACCTTGCTTATTTCCAAGCCTTTTCCAACACCCACGCTCCCCTGCCCCAGCTGAAAGAAATCTACCGGCCGGCGCTACAGAACCCGCTGGTGAAAGGCATCGTGGTGGGCACCCGTCCCGACTGTATCGACGCTGAAAAACTGGACTACTTCGCTGAACTTCAGCAGCGGATGTTCGTCTCCATCGAGTACGGGGTGGAGAGCTGCAACGACACCACACTGCGCCGTATCAACCGCGGGCACGACTTCGCCACGGCGGAACGCGCCATCCGGATGACAGCCGAAAGAGGCATCCATTGTGCGGCGCACTTCATTTACGGACTGCCTGGAGAAACGCCCGACGAATGGATGAAGGAGGTCGGCATCATCAACCAGCTGCCCATCAACGGCATCAAATTCCATCAACTACAAATTATTAAAGGCACCAAAATGCAACAGGAGTTCATAGAATATCCTGCTGATTTTCATATTTTTACTACAGAAAATTATATTGATTTCATCGTAAAAATCACCGAACGGCTCAACCCTGCCTTCACCATAGAACGCTTTGCCGGAGAGGTGCCGCCGCGGTATCTGTTTGTCAACCTCTGGGGGCTGACGCGCTACGATGTCATTCTGCAAAAAATCGAAAAAAGAATGGAAGAGTGCGACACTTGGCAGGGAAAGGTGAGCGTGCAGAGCTAAATTCAATATTTTTGTAAAATCATCCACTTCTCTCAATTAAAAATTGTATTTTTGTCCCCGTTTTCAGAGAAGCATCATGAACAAGCAACTCTTTCTATATCTGATGACTGTGATATGCCTGCTGTTGGCTGGCTGTCGAGAAAAGGGTAACGGAACAGACGAAAAAACCGTTTCGGCGGCCGACCGCACCAGTCTGCACGAGAACCACCTTCTTGGAAAAGTGAAGTCAGTGACTGACACTAAATATATGATTCTCCCATTTCCCGATGGCCACGACTCGCTGGTGTTCTTCTCTACCAAAAGCGACACTTACAACCAAAACGGATGGCTCAGCGGAAGCGTGCTGACCAATGCCGATGGCGACACCCTCTATGTGATGAAAGTGACGTTTGACGCTAAAGGACATATCACCTTGAACGAGTTTTTTGATGGGGAGGGGAATAGAAAGGAACATACTGAATATCAGTATGATAATAAAGGATTTCGCGTAAAAGAAAGCCACTATCTCAACGACTCGCTCACCTACGAGCACGTCTGCACCAACGATCCCAACGGCAACGTGGAACAGGTCACGGTCAACCAGGGCAATGACACCTACTACATGAATTACCTCAACGACAACAACGGACTGCCGGTGCGCATCGACTGGATTTCTCCGAAAATGGGACAGGATGCTTATCAGCAGAACACCATCGAATACGACCAGAAGGGAAATATCATCAACCGTACTGCCACCCTCAACGGTCGCAATGTGGAGTTCTACCATGCCCAGTACAACGACCAAGGACATCTTCTCAAAGAGGTTTATCAACGCTCGGAACCCACTCGTTTAGAGGAGATTGTGACCGAATATTCTAAGCACGACTCCCACGGCAATTGGACGCATCAGGAGAATAGCAAGAATCAACAACGTCATTTCGTTATTGAAAGAAAAATTGAATACTATCATTAACCATTAATATTGAAGAAAATGGATTTAAGCAAAATTTTATCAATCACAGGAAAAAGTGGACTTTTCAAACTGATTAGCAGAGGCAACAATAACTTCATCGTTGAGTCATTGGCCGATGGCAAACGCTTCCCGGCCTTCTCGCACGACGGTGTCGCCAACCTCGAAAACATCTCCATCTTCACTGAGGATGAGGACGTTTCCCTCGAATCAGTTTTCGTTTCTATGTATAAAAAAGAAAACGGACAGCACTGCAATGTGAGCCTTACCGATGGCAATGCCATGAAGGCCTATTTCGCTGAGGTGCTGCCCAACTACGACCGCGAACGCGTGTATGTCTCCAACATCAAGAAGGTGATTGCTTGGTATAACCAATTGATTGATCACAATTTGATTGATTTGGAAGAGAAGAAAGAAGAGGGTGCGAACGAGGAGACTCCCAAAATCGACGCTGAATAATTTTTCAGGATGCGCCTCACCGATAACGCCATCCGATACACCATAAGCCACCTCCTCAGGGTGGCTTTTCCGCATTCTACCCCCGACATCCGCATCGAGGAAGGGAAGACTATTGCACAGGTGGAAGGTGTTGATATTCACTTTTTTATAATGGATGAAAAAACTGCCGACACCCTGACGGCAGGCAACCTTTCCCTCCAGTCGGTCACCTTGTCGTTTGGTGTGCAGGTACCGCTCTACCAGCAGCCCGACACCGACCAGCCGTATCGTTGCGACGGTAATGCGCTCGTGCTGTGTTGCGACCTCGTCACGCTGCCCTTCCTGCTGCTGTCGCGCTGGGAGGAATATCAGGAGGGGAATGCCCGCGACGTGCACGGCCGCTTCTGCTACGCCGGTAGTCTGAACGAGCGGTACGGCTGCATCGACCTGCCCGTCGCCGACTTCTACGGTCTCCTGCTCCGCAGCTGGGTGGTGGCCGCTCACCCCGACCTCCACGTACAGCCGCGCACCCCCCGCTGCATCAGCACCCACGATGTGGATCTGATTCAGCGGTTCGGCGGATGGCTACAGAATGTGCGTACTCTGGGTGCAGATCTCATTAAGTACCATTCAATCAAGCTGTTCCGTCAGTCTTTCCACCAGTGTCGTGCTGCCCGGAAAGATCGCACCACCGACCCGCTGCTGCAGGCCTGTTTGCGGCTGCGGCTCTACGACAAGGAACGCCAGCACGATAGCCTCTTCTTCATCAAGGCGCAACAGAAGGGCGAACACGACTGCGGGTACGACATCCGCAGCGCGGAGGCGGCATTTCTTGTCGGCAAGCTCCGCGACATGGGAGCGGGCATCGGGCTGCACGGCGGGCTCCATGCCGCCTATGACCCATATCTGCTCGCCACCGAGAAGCAGCGGTTGGAGGAGGTGACAGGAAGTCCCATCACCGCCGGCCGCCAACACTACCTGCGGTTTCATCCGCTGCAGACCCAGCGGGCGTGGCTACATTGCGGCCTCACCGACGACTACACGCTCGGATTCGCCGAGCGCGAGGGCTTCCGCTGTGGCACCTGCCACCCCTATCCGCTCTACGACCTTGTCAATGACCGTGTCACAACGGTTGTCGAGCATCCGCTCATCGCCATGGACATGACCTTCATCGGCTACCGGAAGATGCAGCCGGGGGCGGCCTTGGACAGCATCCAGCGGCTGCGGTGCACCTGCGAGCAGGCCGAGGGCGACTTCGTGCTGTTGTGGCACAACACCACCGTGGGGCGCGACAGCGAGCAGTGGTTCCAACAAGTTTTCTGCAATATCGAGTAAAATGGAAGATATCCGACACATCACAGCCGAGCAGCTGACCGACTTTCTGCTCCAGCATGGCGAGAAAAAGTTCCGTGCCGCCCAAATCCAGGAGTGGCTTTGGAAGCGCGGGGCGCAGACTTTTGGTGAGATGACCAACCTCTCGGTGGCGTTGCGCCAACTGTTGGAGCAGCATTTCACCTTCCAGTGCACGGCTATCGAGCGACGGGTACAGAGCAGCGATGGCACCGCCAAGTACCTTTTCACGCTGCACGATGGTTGTCAGGTGGAGGGCGTGTTAATTCCTTCAGGACAGCGCGTTACGGCCTGTATCTCCTCGCAGGTGGGATGCGCGTTGAAGTGCGCTTTCTGCGCCACGGGCACGTTAGGCTTCACCCGCCATCTGCATTTCTCGGAAATCTTCGACCAGTACATGCTGATGAACCGCGAGGCTGAGCAGCTGTATGGCCATGCCATCAGCAACATCGTGTATATGGGTATGGGCGAGCCGCTGCTGAACTACGAGAACGTGATGGAGTCGGTACGGCTCATCACCGCGCCGGCGGGACCGGGGCTGTCGCCCAGTCGCATCACCCTCTCCACGGTCGGCATCGCGGAGGGCATCCGGCGGTTAGCCGACGACGGCTTCAAGCCCGAGGTGGCCCTTTCGCTGCATTGCGCCGACGAGCTGAAACGCTCGCTACGGATGCCGGTCACTCGCAGCAACAACTTCGCCATGCTGCAGGATGCGCTGCGCTACCTGCACGAGAAGACCGGCAAGCGCATCACCATCGAGTACCTGATGTTGAAGGATTGGAACGACAGCGTGGAGGATGCCCGTAAGCTGTTCCGTTTCTGCATGCCGTTTCCCGTTAAAATCAACCTCATCGAATACAATGCCACCGACAGCGGCTATGAGAAGAGCCCCGAGGAGAATGTGCAGCGTTTTGTCGCCTTCCTCGAATCGAAAAACATGGTGGTGAACATCCGCCACAGTCGCGGGCAGGACATTGATGCCGCCTGCGGACAGCTGGCGAAAAAGGGAGAGACAAGGTTATAGGAACGCCAATTCTCGATGGTGGTCTGTACTGCCCGTGGACTCTTCAAGATGGTGGCCAGCATATAGAGGCCTTTTTCGGTGAAAGCCCTTGGCAAAACAGAGGAATGTTTCTGTTTTTCGAACCGGTCAAAATTTTTGACCAGTTCATTTTTCTCTTGATCATCAATCGCCCAAATGTAACCTTCAGGGAATTTCTCAGGGTTATTTCTCACCGCTTGATTGATTTCTTTGGTCTCTACACCGTACAATTCGGCGACATCACAGTCGAGGATGACCTGCTGTTTGCGCAGGGTGATGATTCCGACGAAAACCACAAACGGGCAAAAATGTGCATTTTTTGATTGTGCCAGATTTTGGCATGATAGAAATTGATTTCGGAGAAATGTGGTAGGATTTTTCACATAACGATTTTTACCGCGAAAGGACTCGGATTACGCGAAAATAATATGTAGTGTGTATCCCGCACGTCTTCCCCTTTGCATGTCCCTCCCACAGACTGCGGCCTGATGGCCTTGTCAGGGGTCGTTGGAATATCGTGCCTTTGGCACGATTGCCTGATAGGTATCCCTTTTCTAATAAAATTGAGAAAAATCACTTCAGCCCGCTGCGTTCCAGCAGGGCGTCAATCTTGGGCTCGCGGCCACGGAACCGCACGTAGAGATCCATCGCCTTCTCGGAACCGCCCTTCGACAGGATGTTGCGGCGGTACGACTCAGCGACTTCCTTGTTGTACACTCCCTTCTCCTTGAACAGCGAAAAAGCGTCGGCATCCAACACCTCCGCCCACTTGTAGCCATAGTACCCTGCCGCATAACCACCTGAGAAGATGTGTGAGAAGCAGGTGCTGATGCAGGTGCCTTCCACCACGGGCAGCAGCTCGGTGCGCTTGATGGCCTTGCGTTCGGCCGCCAGCACGTCGCTCACCTTGGTGGGATCACAAGTGTGCCACATCATGTCAAGAAGTCCGAAGGTGAGCTGCCTGCAGCAGGCATAGCCCGACTGGAAATTCTCGAAATCGTGAATCTTCTGCACCAGCGTGTCGGGAATCAGTTCGTGCGTTTGGTAGTGGTAGGCGAATTTCGAGAGGAACTCCTTCTCGGTGGACCAGTTCTCCAACAGTTGTGAGGGCAGCTCCACAAAGTCGCGGGGCACACTCGTGCCGGAAAGCGCCGTGTAGTGCACCTCCGACAGCATGCCGTGCAACGAATGGCCGAACTCGTGCATGAAGGTGCGTACCTCGTTGAAAGTGAGCAGCGAAGGTGCATCAGCGGTGGAAGGAGTGAAGTTCATGACCAACGATACCAGCGGACGGATGTCGTTGCCGTCGGCATCCACCGACTGCTCGCGGAAGGCGGTCATCCAAGCCCCGCCACGCTTACTCTCGCGCGGGTGGAAATCCAAATACAGCACCGCCATAAACTTGCCTTCGCGATACACCTCATACACCTTCACATCCGGATGATAGACCTGAATCTGGTCGTTCGGCACAAACTTCAAACCGAACAGGTCGGTGGCCAGTCCGAAAACGCCATCGATCACGCTCTCCAACTTGAAGTAGGGCTTCAGCATCTCGTCGTTCACATTGAACAGCGAAGTCTTGTATTTCTCTGAATAATAGGCGAAATCCCAGCGTTGCAGCTTGCCTTGGAACCCTTGGGCATTGGCAAACTGCTGCAGCTTTTTCATCTCTTCCTTCCCTTTCGGATAGGCATGTTTGAGCAGCTTTTCCTCCAGCTCATACACCTTCTTGGGATTTTCAGCCATGCGGTCTTCGAGCACATAGTCGGCGTAAGTGCTGTAACCCAGCAGCTTAGCCAAAGAGTCGCGCAGCAGCACGATCTCTTTCACAACTTCCTGATTGTCGAACTCGCCCTTGTAGGCGCGGGTGTTGTACTGCATGTAGAACTCGTGTCGGAGGTCGCGGTTGTCGGCGTAGGTGAGGATGGCGAGACAGGAGGGCATGGAGAGGTCAAACAGCCAGCCCTTTTCGCCCTTGGCGGCGGCCTTGTCGCGAGCGATGGCCAGTGCGGAGGCGGGGATGCCGCTCACCAGCTTCTCGTCGGTAATCACCTTGGTATAGGCGTTCACCGCCGACAGCACGTTCTGTCCGAACTGCAGCGACAGCGTTGACAGCCGCATGCTGTAGTCGCGGAACTTCTCCTTGTCGCTGTCGCTCAGGTTGGCGCCCTGCCGCACGAAGGCCTTGTAGGTCTTCTCCAGCAACATCTTCTGCTCGGGGGTAAGGTCGCCGGGGTTCTCATACACCGCCTTCACACGGTTGAACAGCGCCGGGTCGAGGTAGAGGTCGTTGTAAAAGGCCGTCAGGGCGGGACTGATCTCCTGTGCAATCTTCTGCATTCCTTCGGAAGTGTTGGCTTCCAACAGGTTAAAGAAAATTCCAGAAATGGAGTTCAGCAGTCGGCCCGAACGGTCGAGGGCCTCCACGGTGTTGGCAAAGGTGGGTTTCATCTTCACCGCTTTGATGCGGTACAGCTCGTCCTTGGCCACAGCGAAGGCGTATTGGAATGCGGGGAGGTAGTGTTCCTCCTTGATTTCCTCAAAAGGTGGGGTGTTGAACGGGGTGTTCCACGGCTCCACCAGCGGATTGTTTTTCGGTTTTTCCATAGGTTGTGCGCTCATCATCAAAGAGAATACAATCAATGACAATGATAAAAGAAAAGATTTTTTCATAAGATGTTGATTCAGTGTTTCTTGCCGACAATGGCTTCCAGTTCGGCTACCGTTTTGGGCACGGCCTGACCGAGCACGCGGTGGCTCTTGGCGGTCACCACCACGTCGTCTTCGATACGGATGCCGCCGAAGTCGAGGTAGCTTTCCAGCTTGTCGTAGTTGATGAAGTCGGCGAGGTGTTTTTGCTTGCGCCACAGCTCGATAAGCTTGGGAATGAAGTAGATACCGGGCTCCACGGTCATCACCATGCCGGGCTCGAGGGTGCGGGCCATGCGGAGGTTGCGGGTACCGAAGATGTTGCTGCGCTTGAACTCTTCGTTGTAGCCCACATAGTCCTCGCCGAGGCCTTCCATATCGTGAACATCGAGGCCGAGCTGATGGCCGAGGCCGTGGGGGAAGAAGAGCGCGTGAGCGCCGAGGCGCACGCCCTCCTGCACATCGCCTTTCATCAGACCGAGGTCCTTGAGACCGCGCATCACGATTTCAGCGGCGGCAAAATGCACGTCGCGATAGGGCGTGCCGGGCTTCACCTTCTTGATGCCTTCCATGTTGGCTTTTAGCACAATCTCATAGATATCTTTCTGTTTCTGAGTAAATTTGCCGCTTACGGGGAAAGTACGCGTCATGTCGGAGCAATAGTTCATCAGCCCTTCCACGCCGGAGTCCACCAGCAGGAGCTTGCCCTTCTGCAGTTCCACGTTGTGGTCGGTGTTGTGGAAGATTTCGCCGTGCTGGGTGAGGATGATGGGGAACGAAAAACCGTTGCCTTCGCCGTTGGCGATGCCGTCGGCGATACCCACCAGCTGGTGCTCGGTGGCGCCGGGTTTGCAGTTGCGCATCACGGTGGTATGCAGCTTCCATGCCATGTCGGCAGCCTTCTCCATCTCCGCAATCTCGCGAGCCTCCTTGATGGAGCGCATGGCGATGATGGCTTTATGCAGCTCGATGGAGGCGTAGCTGTTGATCACATTCACGCTCTTCTGCAGCAGGTTGGCGAGGGTGATCTGGAGGTCGTGGCGATAGGCCTTGGTGAAGTGGATGGTGCGCGAGGCGTTTTGGCGGAGGTAGCCTTTCAGCTTCGACATCGGCATCGACTCGGTGATGCCCACCTGTGCGGCTAATGTGCTGATGGAAGGCTGGTCGCCCACCCAGATGATGTCGTCGATGGTGAAATCGTCGCCGAAGAGGATGGTGCGGTTCTCATCGATGTCGATGACTGCGGCCAGCGACGGAGCGGTGAGGCCGAAGTAGTAGATGAAGTTACTGTCCTGCCGGAAGTTATAAGTGTTGGCGGGATAGTTCATGGGGGCATCGTTGTTGCCGAGGAAGAGCAGCAGGCCGGAGCCCATTTTGCGGGCGAGCTCCTTACGGCGCGCCACATACACAGATTTTTCAAACAAAGGATTCATATTGATATTTTTTACAATTAATAATTTTCTACTGCATAATTTGCGGACGGCAAAAGTACTCATTTTTTAGGTTTCAACAAAAAATTTTACACACAAAGAAGAAGTTTTTTTCATCTTTTTTGTTGTGAGGGTTCACATTCCTGCTGTGAGGGGATAAATATCCATTAAAAAAGTGTACTTTTGCGGCATCAAACAATACCCCTTTCCCATGAGCAATTTCAAAAACTGGTTCAAGAACCTGCTCGTCAACTTCACGCGAGTATTCAAGCGTTATCCGGCCACCTGCTTCTTTGCAGCCCTACTGACTTTAGTGGTATTCGACTTCATCATCACCGACAACAACGGGGAGCCGTGGCCGTCTGAACGCACACTCATTTCCTGTGGATGGGGCTGCGGACTGGCAGTGCTGCTGAGTGCCGCCTTCGAGCTCTTCTGCAACATCCGTACGGTCAAGCTGTGGCAGCGTCTCACCGGCTTGGGCGTTATTGTGGTCATCGCAGCGGCGTGCGCGTGCGGATGTCTATTCGACCTTCTCACCATGGAGGTGCTGATTGCCATGGCCTTTGCAACCGTCTTGTGTCTGCTGCTGCCCATCAGCTACAGCCGCGACCCGTACAAGGTGTGGAACTATCATGCCAAATGGGTGTTGGCCTATTTCATCACTGGCATCCTTTGTGAAATCGTTGCCCTGAGTATCGGAGGCATCATTTTTTCCATCGAACTGCTGTTCGATCTCCAACTGAACACACTGCTTGAGATGCTGTTCACCTTTGTAGGTTTTTTCCTTGTGCCCTGCTGCATGCTGGCCCTGATACCCACCGGCGAAGAGTCCTACAGTGCACAACCCAACCCACACAAGCTGGTACGTTTTTTGGCGCAATATATCCTGCTGCCGCTCATCTGCATAGAGGGTATCATCCTGTACATTTATGGTATCACCATCCTCGTACACTGGGAGTTACCAGAAGGCGGCATCGTCGGTTTGGTGTTCTCGTATGCTATCATCGGCTCGTTCATCTGGTACCTGCTCATGCCCTATTTCCTCTCCGAAGAGAAACAGTGGGTGCGCTTTTTCCACCGAGGCTTCTTCATCTCGCTACTGCCCCTGCTGGTCCTGCTGTTCGTGGGCCTTTTCCGCCGCATCAGCGACTACGGGCTCACCACCAACCGTTACATCGTTTTCGTCATCAGCGCGTGGTTCGTGGTCATCTCCATTATCTTCTCTATCAAAAAAATAAAAAATGTCACTCCTCTCCTGCTTTCGCTGCTGGTGGTGACGCTGCTCACGATGTTGGGTCCCTGGAGCATGAAAAACCTGCCCGACAGAATGCAGACGGCGCGGTTTGAAAAGTTGGCCACGGAGTATGGTCTGCTGAAAGACGGACACATTGTGGCGGCCGAAAAGCCCCTCAACGAAGAGCAGTGCTATGCCATGAGCCCCTGCATTGATTATTTCACAGACTACAACTATCGCCATACAGATGAATTTATGCAGAAGTACTTTAACATGTCGGAAGATGAGTGCAAAGAATTAGCAGAAAAAGAACAAAAAAGCGTGAAGGATATACTGATGGAGCAAATGAATGGAAGGTATATTTGGTATCGCCGATATGATGCAGAAGTAGAACGTTATTTCTGTTTTCATAAAAGTGACACGCAATCCCATCAGTTGCTCCCCACAAAGGACTATGACTATGTCTTTGCTTTCAGCAAATATAGTGATGAAAAGCGTAGTGAAACCTTCCATGGTGATAAGCTTCAAATTGACATTACCACTGAATTTAAGAAAGACAGCTGTATCACTTTCAAAATCAATGGGGATGAATTCCGTATCAATGTGTGCGACTCTCTACAGATTGCCCAAATGCTGCCCGAAAGTTCTGATTACACTTTGAAATTCCCCACCACTACCATCCACCACGAAGGTGAGCGGGTGTCGCTACTGTTAGATGTTTCCAGTTTGAGTATTCGTCAGAAAAACGATGGAGCCATCTTCATGGATGAGATCAGCTTCACCGGATTTGTGAGAAAGAAAGAGTAGTATTCGCAGGCGATTCATCATATTTTCCGACTTTTTTCAAAAAAAATGCGACCAATTGCAAATCGCATACTATTATTATTTGTATATTTGCCGATTCTTTTTTAGAAAATCATCATTATAAAAAAAATCTCAATATGAAGAAAACTTTTACCCTTTTCATGGTCGCTATGCTGACCGTTTTGTTCAGTTTTTGGTCAGGGAATGTGATGGCGCAGTGCAATCCGATTTCGGTAACCGTCGCTTCTCCCTACAGTGAAGACTTCACCGGCTACACTGCCGTTTCCGACGTGGCCACGGCCGGCACCATTCCCGCCTGCTGGGACTACATCTACAGCGGCACCTCTGAGAACTACGAGCCGAAGGTGTTCAACGGCACCTACACGCCCCTCGCCAGCAACAATGCCATCGAGATCACCTCGGGCGGCACCTCGTTCATGGGTTTCATCACGCTGAGTGATGCCGGCACCAACAACTATGTCATCCTGCCAGAGTTTGCCAACGGTCTCGACGAGCTGCAGGTTGTGTTCAGCACGGCCATGTCGAGCGACACGGCCGGCGCGCTCACCCTCGGTTTCATGACCGACCCCGCTGACGCCAGCACCTTCACCGACATCACCGCCGTGCCGAGCAACAGCTATATCACCGACCGTTGCGTGACGCACGCCTTCACGCTGGGCAACTTCCCGCAATGTGCCAACATGCACGCGCGCCTCGCCTTCCGTTGGACCGACGCCAGCCGGGATGCCACCTCCACCGTGTGTATCGACAACATCGCCGTGCGGATCAAACTGAACTGCGAAGACCCGAGCAACCTCTACGTTTACGGCATCTCGCCCAACAGCGCCATCCTCGACTGGATACCGGGCGCCGACCAGCAGGAGTGGGAGCTGGACTGCAACGGCACACGCCAGCTCATCACCACCCGTCCCTTCACCCTTACGGGTCTCACCCCCACCACCGAATACACGGTGAGCCTGCGCGGTGCCTGCGCGACCAACGACAGCTCGTACTGGTGCGTGCCCGTCACCTTCAAGAGCGCATGCCCCATCAACACCGTCGATGACGACAACGCCTTCACCGAGACCTTTGCCACCAGCGACCTCGACTGCTGGATGACCGACATCGTGTCGGGCAGCGACGACTGGGGTGTCACCAACAGCGCCCACAGTGGCACCTACGGTGTAACCTACTCCAACTCGCTGTTCGGCGACCTGATGGGCACCGAAGAACCCAGCATCATGGATATGCTCAGCATGTTCGGCGGCATGATGGACTTCGGCACAGGCTCGTCGTACCTCATCTCCCCCATCCTCGACCTCACCGCCCTCACCATGCCGGCACGGCTCACCTTCTACCGTCGCCAGACCTCATCGATGGTGCCCCTTACCCTGCAGGTCTATTTCCGCACCTCCCCCACCGGCAACTGGGGCTGGCTCGCCCAGTACAACACCACCTCTTCCACATGGAACCTGGAGAGCATCAGCCTCCCCAACCCCTCCGCTGAATACCAGATTGCCTTCGTGAGCCTCGTGGACATGACCAACATGGGCGACATCATGGACATGAGCAGCATGATGGACCCCAACGCCACTTTCGACCTTGCCAGTGTCATCGACCTTGACGACATCCGCGTGGGCGCCACCACCGACTGCGACGTGCCCGCCAGCATCCTCGCCTACAACATTGGCAACAACAGCGCCACCGTGAGCTGGGTGCCCGGCAATGCCTCCTCATGGGAAATTGAGTACGGTCCGAGCGGTTTCACACAGGGCACTGGCACCACGGTGACCTCCACCACCCACCAGTACACCTTTACCGGCCTTCAACCGCAGACCAGCTACGATGTTTATGTGCGTGGCGACTGCGGCAACAGCATCATCAGCGACTGGAGCCCCGTGACCCAGTTCACCACCACCTATACCGGCATCAACGGCTACAGCCTTAACGCCCGTGTGGTGCCGAACCCCGCCACCGACCACTGCACCGTGGAGTGCGCCGCCACCTCCGGCGAAATCACCCTCTACGATGTCTGCGGCCAGCAGGTGCTTTCCACCCAGATTACTGGCAAGAGCACCGACATCAACCTGAACAACCTCTCTGAGGGCATCTATATGCTCCGCATCGCCGCCGATGACCACACCACCACAACGGTCAAGATCATCAAGAAATAATGTATTCTGGAAGCCAATCTGTACAATAAGCTTCCGTACACTTCAAAAATAACCCATGGCGCATACTATATGCGCCATGTTTTCGTTATGGATAAATCATGAAAAAGACCCTACTCCTTTTCGCCATCCTATTAGTGGTTGCAGGTACGTGTGTTTTCGCACAGCAGGACAGCACGATACAGAAATTCCCAATTCTGAAAGTAGAACTGCAACTTAGAGATTCACTGCCCACCATTCTTTCTCAAAACCAGAATCCGCCCTTATGGAAGAACCAGCACGACTGGATTTCATACCAGATGAAAGTATCGCTGAAGACCGAAGATGAAGATCTCGCATTCCAGTGTTTTATGGTAAACCGCACCGACAGCCTCATATACTTCAACCTGCACAAGTCAGGCATTGAGCTGATGCGAGTGGTGCTCACCCCCGACTCAGTGATTCTGGTCAACAAGTTACAGAAAGAATACTACAGAGGTAACTATCAGTTATTCAAGGCCATATTTGATATTCCGCTCACATTTTCAATGATACAAGGGATACTCAACGGCACCGATTTTACGGAGTGCGAGGGGCGTTTCTCGACGGTTGCCGAAGAGCAGCAGATCAAGTATATCTGGCCGCAGCGGCAGTGCGGAACGATGGCGGTGATGCAAGAGATTACAGCCGACGAGAACGGCCTGCTGCTGCGCAACGACCTCACCGAATTGAAAAGCGGCCGCGAAGTGCTTCTCACTTACAGCAGGCCTCGTCTCGAGGAGGTGAATTTCACCCCTGAAGCGACTGAGGCACAGATGAAACCTTTCGCTCTTTTCGATGGTTTCACGCTCACCATCGCCAGCGAGGAGGTGACGTTGAAGGCCGACATCTCCAAACTGAAAGTCAACGTGCCCGGTCCCACCAGCATCAAGATTCCCGACTCATTTACACCGATGCAAAATCCTAATCCGCAGCAGTAATGGAAGATAGAAATAATATAGTAGCGATATTGGCAGGCGGAACGGGCAGCCGTGTGGGGGGCGAAGAGCCGAAACAGTTCTTGGACTTGGCAGGCAAGACGTTGCTGGATCGCACGATAGAAGTTTTCGAGGCGCATCCCCGCATCGACCGCATCGTGGTGGTGTCGCATCCCGACCATATCGGGCGGGTGGAGGCCATTAGGGCGAGATATCCGGGCGGAAAGTGGCGGTTGACGGTGCCGGGCGGAGCCGAACGGTACTGGTCAACGGCGGCAGCGGTAGAGGCTTGTCCGGCAGAAGGCAAGCTGCTGATCCACGATGCGGCGCGTCCCTGCGTGTCGGCAGCACTTATCGACCGGCTGCTGGATGCACTAGAGAGCCATGCAGCGGCTGTACCCGTCATCCCCATCAGCGACACCCTATTAGAAGTGGAAGATAATGGCGTAAAATGCGTACCCAACCGCCAAAACTTCCGATTTGCACAAACCCCGCAGGCTTTTCACCTCCCCTTACTCCATCAAGCCATTGCACAGTTAAAAAGCAATTCAAACTATTGTTTTACAGACGATTGCGGACTTTTCAAACATTATTTTCCAGAAATTCCTATTGCAATAGTGGAAGGAGAAATTAGTAATAAAAAACTTACATATAAAACTGATATTCAAGAATTTATAAAATATTTTCAAGAAAATAATAAAAAAGGGTTGTAGAAATAAAAAATAGTCGTATTTTTGCACTCCAATTTTGAAGGAAATAAACACACAAAATTAGAGAGAGATGTCAAGAGTTTGTCAAATCACTGGAAAGAAAGCCATCGTAGGAAACTATGTTTCCCATTCCAATATTAAAACTAAAAGAACCTTCAAGCCCAACCTTCACACGAAGAAATTCTTCGTTCCTGAATTGAATGACTGGGTAGTGCTGAAGGTTTCCGCCAAGGCCATGCGTACGATGAGCAAGAATGGCGTATGGAACAGCATTATTGAAGCAGACAAAAAAGGGGTTTTATAAAATTTTTGTTTGGGATTTTATGGAAGGACAGCTGCTTTCGGGCGGCTGTTCTTTTTTTAAATCGATTCCTCCTGTCCGTTATCTGCCACATTCTAAAAAACCTCCTCTCTTTTCAGCCAATCATGCAATAAAACGGCAGGAAAATAGTTATAGTTTTTTGTGATTGTAAAAACGAAACCTTTCTTGAGATTCAGACCCGCTACTTTATTGTGGTTGCTGCTGTTTTTCGGCATGATGCCAGCGTGGGCACAGTACACCACCCAGCTGAAAGGTCGTGTAGTGGATACCTACGGAAATCCCGTTGAAAATGTGCTGATTACAACCGCCCACAACAGCACCACCATTTTCAGCCGAGCGGAAGGAGAGTTCAGCATCACCATACCCGTCAACCGCGAGACGGGCATTCACTTCCAGCACCCATCGTACCGCGACACGACCCTCTACGTGAAAGTGGCCCGCGGAACCGACACCAGCATCGTGATGGTGTTGGCCACCAATGGCGAGATGCTGGACGGACTGACAGTAACCGACAAGTATGCCGACTCGTACACGCGCATCGACCCGAAGGCATCGTTCACCATGCCGACACCGAGCGGCGGTGTGGAGTCGCTCATCAAGTCGATGCCGGGCGCATCATCCACCAACGAGCTGAGCAACCAGTACAACGTGCGCGGCGGCAACTACGATGAGAACTTGGTGTTTGTGAACGACATACAGATTTACCGACCGTTTCTGGTACGCAGTGCCCAACAGGAAGGCATGGGCTTCGTAAACCTTGACCTCGCCAAGAACGTGCGCTTCTCGGCCGGCGGCTTCGAGGCGAAATATGGCGACAAGATGTCATCGGTGTTGGATGTGGAGTACAAAAAGCCGGTGACCTACGGCGGCGGCTTCACCCTCAGCTTCCTCGGCGCCACCGCTTACGCAGAAGGCAACGTCAACGACAAGTTCACTTTCCTCGTGGGAGCAAGATACAAGACCAACAGCTACCTGTTCCGCTCGTTGGAGACCAAAGGCACCTACAAGCCCAACTTCTTCGACCTGCAGATGCTGCTGACCTGGAAACTGTCGGACAAATGGAGCCTCGACCTTTTAGGCAACTTCTCGCGCAACTCCTACAAATACATCCCCGAAGACCGCGAAACCAAATTCGGAACCATCTCCGAGGCGCGAAAAATCATCATCTATTACGACGGACAGGAGGTGGACAATTACGAGAACTATTTAGGCGGCCTCACGCTGACCTTCCAGCCTAACACGCGAGACCAGTACCGCCTGATTCTGTCCTCCTATTACGCCAAAGAGACAGAGACTTACGACCTGCAAAGTCAGTACTGGCTGAGCGACATTGAGCCCGACTTGGGCAGCGAGAGCGATGACATCGCGCAGGTAACCGACGTGCGGGGATACGGCACCTTCCTCGAACATGCCCGCAACCGCCTCACCGCCGTGGTGGCCACCGCCGACCTGCGTGGACAGCACTCCTTCCCCAGCAACAAGATTGAATGGGGAGTGAAGGTGCAGAACGAAATCATCCACGACCATATCAAAGAGTGGAAGATGTATGACTCGAGCGGCTACACCCTCCCCTGCCCTCCTACCATGCCGGGGGTGGAGGTAGCCTGGAACGACCCGTCGCGCATCTTGGACTTCGGCACCTTCTTCACTGCCGACAACGCCCTCAACACGGTCAGACTCAACGGGTTCATTCAATCCACATGGACGATTGACAAAGACCAGAAGTGGGTACTCAACAGCGGGTTGCGGGCACACTACTGGACTTTCAACAAGGAATTTACGGTGTCGCCACGCTTCATTCTCTCATTTACGCCCCGATGGAAGCACGAATGGGTGTTCCGCCTGAAGGCCGGCAGTTACTATCAGCCGCCCTTCTACCGCGAGATGCGCTACCAAGACGGCACCCTCAACCGCAGCATCCAATCGCAACACTCGTACCAAGTGGCCCTCTCGGCCGACTACTCCTTCCGGATGTGGAACCGTCCGTTTAAGCTTACAGGAGAGGCCTACTACAAATATCTCACCAATCTCATCTCCTATAGTGTTGACAATGTGCAGATTATATATTCCGCAGAGAACGATGCGAAAGGCTATGCCGCCGGTATCGATATGAAACTGAGTGGCGAGTTCATCCGTGGTATCGAGTCGTGGATCTCCCTCTCGCTGATGAAAACCGCCGAAGATTTGCTCTACGACTACTATATCGACAAGAATGGTCAGTATGTGGAGCCGGGCTACATCCCACGTCCTACCGACCAGCGGTTCGCCATCAACATCTTCTTCCAAGACCACGTACCTTTTTTCACCCCGCTGCGGGTCCACCTCAACTTTGTGTTTGCCAGTGGTTTGCCCTACGGCGCGCCCAACGCACAGCGCTACCAGCAAACCTTACGTTCACCGTGGTATCGCCGCGTGGATATCGGCTTCTCGTACATGTTCCTTGAAGAAAGCCGCGACAGGATGAAACACAACAGCAAGTTCCTGCGCTCCATCAAGAATGCGGGAATCTTCCTCGAAGTGTTTAACATCCTCAACATCAATAATGTATCATCCTACCTCTGGGTTACCGACATCAACAATACCATGACAGCGGTGCCCAACTACCTCACCTGCCGCACCATCAACTTGAAGTTGGCGATGAATTTTTAGCCCATCATTATAACCATTACCCACCATGAAAATCGTCATCATAGGAGCCGGATTAGGAGGATTAGAATGTGGATATCTGCTTAGCAAACAAGGATTTGAAGTCTGCATTTTGGAACAAGGGAAACAGATTGGCGGCTGTTTGCAATCGTTTGAACGCAAGGGGCATCGTTTCGACACCGGTTTTCATTATGTTGGGGGAATGGGCGAAGGCGAGGTATTGTACCGCCTGTTCGAAGATTTCAATCTGCTAAACTTGCCCTGGAAAGAACTCGACAGAGAGTGTTTCGATGAGGTTTATATAGATGGGAAAAAATTCTCCTATATTAATGGTTATGAGAATTTTGCAGAAGAACTTTCACGCCAATTCCCAAACCAAAGAGAAGCCTTACATCGTTATGCCTCCATATTAAAAAATGCACAGGAAGGTCTGCAAGATTTCAGCAAGATGGCCGACAATCCGACCTCCCGCGAACTGATGACCACCTCCGCGTATAACTTTCTGCAACAGAACTTCAGCGATGAGAAGTTGCGCAACGTACTGTCGGCCACCTCGTTAAAAATGGACCTGCTCGCAGATTCACTGCCGTTCTATCTGTTCGCACAGATCAACGGCACGTTCATTCAGAGCGCATGGCGGTTAGTTGGGGGCGGGCAGGTGATAGCCGACAGACTAGCAGACGGAATCCGCAGTTTTGGCGGCGAAGTACGCACACGGGTACAAGTTACGGGGATGCAGGTGGACAACGAGCGGGTGAGCCGAGTCCTCATCAACGGGGAGGAGGAAATGGCTTGCGACTTAGTCATTTCCGACATCCATCCCAATATCTTGTTCCCGCTGCTTCCAGAAGGTGCTTTACGCAAGCGTTACATTCAAAGAATCAAGAATTTACATAATAGTTTCGGCGTTTTTACCGTTCATCTTCTCCTCAAAGAAAACAGCGTAAAATACCGCAACCGCAATCTGTTCATTCACCATCAGCCCGAGTTGTGGCGCACGGTGGAGCAGCCCGTTGATGGCCGCACCCGCTCCATCGGAGTGCATTTTTCCGTTCCCGAAGACGGCGCCGAATACACCCGCAATATCGACCTTTTCATGCCGATGTATTGGCAGGAGGTGGCAGCGTGGGCCGACAGTCAGCCCCTGCGCAGACCCAGCGACTACGAGAGTTTCAAGCAACGCCGTGCCGAAGATGCCATCGCGCAAGTGCTTCCCTATCTTCCTGAATTAAAAGGAAATATCGAACAGATTTTCACCTCCACGCCCCTCACCTACCACGATTATACCGGCACCTACGAAGGCAGCGCATACGGCATTTGTACCGATTGCAACAACCTGATGGTCACCATGTTGCCCACCAAGACGCCCCTACCCAACCTGTTCCTGACGGGACAAAGCATCAACTTCCACGGGGTGTTAGGCGTAACCGTGACGGCCAAAATCACTTGTGAACAAGTTATTGCAACTCTTCCAACGCTCTGACAATCACCTTGTCGGAGGTATTGACGATGGGATAGAAGCCTTCTTCCTGATATAAATTCCTTCCGATCAAGGCCTTCAGCCACAATTTCAACTCTTGAGAAGAGGCTGCATTGAGAGAAACCGCACCTTTTTTCTTCTGATAGAAGGAGAGGAAATCCTGCACCACGGCGGCGGGAAGTTTCATGCGCTTCACATACGAATCGGCGGTCGGATAACTCTTTAGCAGCTGCTCTTTATTCTGATTGGCAAAGTTAAAGGCATATTCTGTCAGCAATCCTGTATTAAATATCTCATTGAATACCACTGCGTTAGAATCTCTATCGAGAGGCACGAAGATGTCGGGCATAATGCCGCCGCCGCCATACACGGTACGGCCTTTCTTAGTGGTATAATGGAGGCTCTTGTCCAACTTGATGCTGTCGGCGCTATCCATCTCTCCGTTTTCATAGCGGCGCACCAGATCTTCGTAATAATCCTCTGTGCCGGCGGAGTAGTTGCGCTGGATGCAGCGGCCGCTGGGCGTATGGTAGCGAGCCACGGTGAGGCGCACCGACGAGCCGTCGGGCAGTTCAAATGCCTGCTGCACCAATCCTTTCCCGAACGAGCGGCGACCGATGACCGTACCGCGGTCGTTATCCTGGATGGCGCCGGCCACAATCTCGCTGGCGGAGGCGCTGAAGTCGTCAATCAGCACCACCACACGACCCTTCTCGAAACTTCCAGCCGCGGTGGCGAATACCGCCTCTTCCTTCACATTCTTCCCTTCCGTATAGACAATCTTCTCTCCTCTCGGGAGGAACGCATCACAGATGCGGATAGCCGCGGTAAGGTAGCCTCCACCATTGCCCCGCAAGTCAAGTACTAGGTCGGTCATGCCGCGCTGCTTCAGCTTTTTAACAGCCTCGTCAAATTCGGCATCAGTCTTTTCGCCAAACTGGTTAAGTTTGATATAACCCACATGCGAATTCAGCATATAGGCCACATCGAGGGTGGTGGTAGGAATCTGGTCGCGCACGATGGTGTATTGGGTGGTACCTTTAGAGCCTGGGCGGAAGATGCCTACCTTGACTTTGGTACCTTTTTTACCACGAAGCGACTTAAATACCTTATCTTGTGTAACATGCACACCGGCAATCTTCTCATCATCAACGGAAATGATGCGGTCACCGGCACGAATTCCCACCTTTTCGGAAGGGCCACCCGAAATGACCGCCACCACCATCACCGTATCATTCATAATGTTGAACTGAATGCCCACTCCTTCGAAGCCACCGTCCAGTGATTCCATCATCTGCTTGTTCTCCTCGGCAGTTGCGTAAACTGAGTGAGGATCAAGTGTTTGCAGCATTCCCTGGATAGCTCCGGCGAAGAGTTTATCCTCGCTCACATCATCACAATAATACTGGTCGATGTAGGAGAGTACCGCATCGAATTTCTGCTTACCGCTGGACTCAGCCAGATCGTTGGTGAAGAGTTTCTTGGCGAGGAAGAGTGCTACCGCCATTCCAAACAAGAAGGTGGTAATAGGCAGCAGCCAGCGATTGACGTTTCCCATTATCGACTGATAATTAACTTCTTTAAGGCAATATCGTTGTCGTTCATGACAGAAATGACATATACACCGCAAGACAGGTCGCTAACCGACAGGACGTTCAGTTCGCTGCTGGGGTTCACGGGCAGGGTGCGCACCACACGGCCGTTCAGGTCGGCAATACGCAACTGACCATTGCGGAAGGAAGCGGGCACCAGCACGCTCACCTGTTCGTGGGCGGGGTTAGGATACACCTCCAAGGAGAAATCGTTGAAGTCAGACACCGCATTTTCTGGATCTTCAGGATCTTCTGGGTCTTGCACTTCCACACCATCAGAGTACCAAGAAGCGGCGAAACCGCTACGTTCAATATAGTTGTCGCTGATGAAACGCACGCGCATCACACCTGTATTACTCAGCACTGCGCTGGGAAGCGAACTTCCAGTGTAGGTACCTAACAGATGGCTATCATCTTCAGTCTCACTATTATAAATCATCACCATATCCTCATTGCTGATGTCGAACTGCGAGAAGGTGAGACGTACGTAGGTAGCATTGTTGGGTTTAATTATCCACGAGCAGTAAGCGTCCTGCGCGTAACTCTCGTCATCGCTACCGTCTTCAAAAGTACCAGTAGGAGTGGTGAAATTGGTATTGGCAGAGCAGGTGACGAAACGCTTGCTGGTGAACCGAATTTTCCATCCAGCTGCAGTTCCCGCCCAGTCGGAAGTGAAACGCAGGTAGGCCAAAGGTCCCTGGATGTACGGACAATCGGTCGGGTTGAAGGTGTTGCCCGTATATTCAGCCACCAAGTTGCCACCGTTGTCGGGATTAGCATCATAAATACGCAGATAATCATGACCCTCTTCCAAATCCAAATCCACAATACCGATGGTGATAGACTTACCATTTTCAGGTTGGATGATATAGTTACAGGTCATATTATTCTGATAATCAAGATGACCGCTACCATCTTCTAATGAACCGGCCGAAGAGTTGACGGTCACAGTGCCCTGGCAATAGTTAGGATAGCTATTGACCGGAGGATGAATATTGTGGACTACCGTTTGCGAAGCAGAAAAACCGCCTACTGCATTGCTGCCATTGGTAGCTACGGTATAATAGCCATTACCGGTGCCTCCCCAACCCCAGTTGAAGTGGAAAAGGTCGTCGGAGTCGTAGCCATCGCACACGAAGGCATGGCCACCTTCATTCTCTGCGTATCCACTATAAATGATGGGATAACCATTGTCGAGGTCGCCTTTCAGCAGGTCAATCCACTGCTCATCGGTATAACTGCTACCGCCCCAAGGTCCCCAGCCACCTCCACGATTGGCAACGGCGATATCGTTAGAATATTGGTAATAATCTCTCAAAGCATTCTTACAGTCAGCGGTTTGTGCTCCTGACCCTTCAGGATCAAATCCCATCTCAACTGCAATAGCACAATGGAAGATCAGCTTAGCCACCTCGTTGTTTTTCTTCGACAAAGAGTATGGCATCACATCATAGTTGTAGTTTTGCTGGGAATAATTGACGGAGAAATAGCCGTATGAAGAATAATAGCCATGGCTACCCTGTCCGGTGGCGGGATAGCGGTAGTAGTGTATGACCGATGCCATGGCGAGTGCCACGCAGCCGCAGGGCACATGGCCGCCATAACCGAATGGTGAAGCATCATCGGCGGGACAAAGATCGTTGTAGTACTTGCTCTGGTTCCATTTGGAGGGCAGCAACGGAGCCACTATCTCGCTACGGGTGGCGCGGGCGCCGGTACCTTCAAGCTCCTGCCACTGGCGAGCCACCTCAGCGGTAGCAGATGCGTTCTGCTGGCGGGTCTGATAGACCATTTCCTTATAGCCATCCAACCAGTACAGGGCTGCAGGCGCGGAGTTGTCGAGCTCGAAATCATCCTCCAACGAGTAGGCCAGTACTGGAGAAACGGCATCATCGGCAGACATGATGAGAAAACCACCGTTCTGAAAATGCAGAATGGCCATCAACGTATCAGTGCCTTCGGTCAGGAAATCCACATCCTTGACGACAGCGACCTGATGGGTACGCTGCTGGAAAGCATTGCATCCCAGATGAATAACTCTTGAAGCCGGCACTCCTTCCGCAAAAATTGACAGAGGCAGAAGTGCTAAAACAATAAGGGGTAAAAGAAGTTTTTTCATGTTATAAATTTAAGGGTACAAAAGTACAAAAAAAGAGCTTTGTGCGGCGATTTTTTTTCAGCGAATTTCAAAAAAACGTCAGCCATCCATGCCGATGTCACACCGTAGGACAAAGCTCATGGAGGAGAGCGGTACAACCGGCGGTAACATCCTCCCAGGTGGCATCGAAATTGCCTGTGTACCAAGGGTCTGCCACGTCGTGAGGGTGGTCGGTATGATCCATCAGCAGAGATACCTTGTTCTGGGAATCGGCACCGATGATGCGCTGGATGCCGCGCAGGTTGGAGTGATCCATGGCGATGATAAGGTCGTAATAGTCGTAGTCGGCACGCGACATCTGGCGGGCGGTTTTTCCCTCGCAACAGATGCCATTTTCGGCCAGCTTGCGGCGGGCGGGCGGATATACAGGATTGCCCCACTCTTCAGTAGAGGTGGCTGCCGACGCAATCTCAAACTGCTCCTCCAATCCGGCATCTTTCACCATCTTCTTCATCACAAACTCCGCCATCGGACTGCGACAAATATTGCCCAGACAAACAAAAAGTATTTTATGCATTATTTTATTGAATAATAATAAATTACGGAATTTCCAAAACAGAAATCACATCGTCGGCAAGGAACTTGGCACCCGGATAATGGTCGGTATAGTCCAAATTAATCCAGATGTCACCGTAGCCGTCTTCATGGCAATAAATCTTCTTTTTTCTTGCCATTTTAGAAAACAACTGATTGCGGATCAGATTTTTAACCATCTTATAATCTTCCTTATTCTCAATCTTGAGTTCGGGATAGACATGGGTTTCCGTTCGCACCAGGCGCACAGTGCCGCCGATGGAGGTGATGCAAGCGGCCATCAGCACCGAATAGTCATCGCAGTCGCCACAGAAAGTGCCCAACGACTCCTCTGCTGGGGCGATATAATCGCGATGGACGGGGTCGCTAACATATTTCCATTTGGAGTCAATTTCCTTATAGATAGAGAAATACTGCACATACTGCCATCCTTTGCCCTTCTGTTGTTTGGTAAAATTCTTGGTGGCAGCTTTCAACGAGTACTGCCGCACTGCGGGAGTGAAACGGGAGGCTTTCAGAAATTCGCGGTACTTGGGGAAAGGGCGTTGCAGGAAGACATCCTTCAGACTTTTCTTCTCATTGGAAACATTATACAGAAAACCGCTATAGTCGTAACCGACATCTCTGAAGGAATACTTGCCAACAAGGGTAGAGATGGTGAGCAAAACCAGTATCACACCGATGATGGTCCAGATGGTGTATTTGATTTTTCTGAAAAGATAGAACAAACCGGAGGTACAGACAAGACCGGCGATGCCCGGTACGATCCAACCCGTGGCGGGGAAGATTCGGCGGAGCAGCACCACAAAGGGGAAAACGAGAAAAGCGACCAAGAAGAAAAAGATGACACGGCTCACCCATGTCTGCTGTTCATGGATAATCTCCTTTGCAGTACGGGGTTTCTCGCGTCTTTCGCGTCTTCTGCGTTTCACCCGCTCCCTGCGTCTCTCCTTTGCTGACGCAGGAGTACCCGCAGCCTGTTCAGCAGCAGAATTCTGCACTATTTCCGTATTATTCTCACTCATTTTTCAGTAATCTTATTCAAATTCTCACTCAGAAAATGACCGCAATCCTCGAATGTCTTGAAGGTAAGTTCTTCAGGCACGAGGTTGGGAATCACCTTCATTTTCGTGAGCATATACATTGGCTGGGGCTGGATGATGGTCATCAGCACCGTAACGCCCTTGGCTTGCAAATCCTTGATGGCGGTCTCCATGGCATACAGTCCCGACTGGTCCATAAAAGATACGAGTCGCATACGGATGATCACGATTTTGGCATCATCGGGGATGTCGTGCATCACCTCTTGGAAACGGGTGATGGAGCCGAAGAAGATAGGGCCGTTGAGACGCTGGATATAGATTTTGCTGCGCACCTCGTCGGTCAGCACCTTCTCATCCTCCCACGGTATCTCCTTGTCGAAGGCGGTCATCTGGTCGGAGTGGTAGCCGCCCTCCACGAGGTCGCTGGCGCGTTTCATGAAGAGCACGCAGGCGATGATCATGCCGATACCCACCGCGATGAGTAAATCCACAAACACGGTGAGGAACAGCACGGTAAGCAGCACCACAGCATCGGCGCGGGGAATCTTGAGCAGGTCTTTGAAACCCTTGACATCGATGATGCCAATACCCACAGTAATCAAGATACCGGCCAGCACCGACAGCGGCACGAATTTCACCAGTTTGCCGAGACCGAGCAGCACCGCCAGCAGGAAGATGCCATGTACAATACCCGACAACCGGTTGCGGCCACCGCTCTTGATGTTGACGACGGTACGCATAGTGGCACCAGCACCCGGAAGGCCTGCGAACAAGCCGACCAGCATGTTACCCACGCCCTGTCCCATCAGCTCCTGGTTGCTGTTGTGCTTAGTCTTGGTGGTATTGTCGGCCACCACCGAGGTGAGCAGCGTGTCGATGGAACCCAGACCGGCCAGCGTCATCGCCGGCAGCACCGACATCTTGATGACCGACAGCCACTGCACTTGTGAGAAGTCCATGCCCTCTTTGAGGAAGAAGGGCATCGGGAAGCCAGACGGGATTTCACCGATGGTGAGTTTATCATCAAAGTGTATGCATACAGCCACGATGGTCATCACCACCAAAGCCACCAACGTGGACGGCACTTTCTTGGTAATGAGCGGGAAAAGATAGATGATGGCCACTGTGCCGAGTCCCAACAGCAGCGCGGCCAGGCTGAAACCGCTGATATGCGAAGGCAGCTGGGTGATCATATCCACAATCAGCACCGGCGACTTGAGGCCGAACAGCGGGTAAATCTGCTGCACGATGATGATGATGCCGATACCGCTCATGAAGCCGGACAGCACCGGATAAGGTATGTAGCGGATATATTTGCCAATTTTCAGAATGCCGAACAAAATCTGGAAGAGGCCGCACAGGATGGCGGCAATGGCCATGCTGACGATGACCGTGGAGATGTTGTGCGAACTGGCCCACACGCCCGAAATCAGCGTGGCGGAGATGACCGTCATCGGACCGGTGGGACCGCTGATCTGCGATGGAGTGCCGCCGAACAGGGAGGCGAAAATGCCAATCATGATGGCACCGGTAAGGCCTGCCAAAGCACCGATAGCCCCCGCCCCGACATTTGGGTCATCAATCACACCAAATGCCTGAATACCAAAAGCAAGCGCCAGCGGCAACGCCACGATTCCAGCGGTAATTCCTCCAAAAATATCACCCTTCAAATTACTCTTGTCAAATATTTTCATCTCTCACTAATATTATTCAAAATCACTTATTTTCTATGCAATAACATCCCTTTCGCTGCATCCCACACCTTGCGCACCAGCACACGCTCCAAATACAGCAGAACGCCCACATAAACCAGCAAGAACAGCGTATTCAGCACCAGTCTCAGCCAAGTTTTATCGGGCAGATAACCCAGCACCATCAAGTGCGAAGTCACCCTGACCAGTGCGTACACGACGCCAGCCAGCATGAAATAGCCGAACACTACCTTCAGCTGGTAGGGCACGGGATTACGCTTTTGCCCCACCAGGTAGGAGAGCACCATGCAGATGCCATAACCGGCGAAACCGCCCCACGCACAAGCCATGTAACCAAATTTCGGCACAAACAGGAAGTTGATGGCCAGCAGTGCGGCACACCCGATGCCCGAGAATATCGCGCCCCACCACGTCTCCTTGTTGAGCTTGTACCAGAAAGAGAGGTTGAAATAGATGCCCATGAAAATCTCGGCCATCATCACAATAGGAACCGCCTGAAGACCATCCCAATAATCGCTGCTGATGATGAACTTGAAAATGTCGAGGTAGCACACCACGATGAGGAACGCGAGCAGAGTGAAGATGACAAAGTAGTTCATCACCACCGCCTGCGACTCCTTGCTGCCCTTTTCGCGCTGGCCGCCAAACACAAACGGCTCGTAGGCATAGCGGAAGGCCTGGGTGAACATGGCGATGATCATGGCGATTTTGACGCAGGCGCCATAGATGCCGAGCTGCACCTCCCCTTCCGCACCGGGCACGATGAAACGGTAGCAAATCTTGTCGGCCACCTGATTGAGAATACCGACCAAGCCCAACAGCAGCAGCGGCCACGTGTATTTCAGCATCTGCTTCAGCAACTGCCGGTCAATGCCAAACCGCAGGTTCTTCATCTCGGGGATGAACCCCAAGGTGATGAGGGCTGTACACAGCAAGTTAACGGCAAAGATGTAGGCCACCTGTTGGGCGGGCTGGTACCACGCCATCAGCGACGGGGCAGACTCCTTCAAGGAGGGTGCCACGAGGAAGACGAACAGGTTCAAGCCGATATTCAGCACGATGAAGAGCAGTTTCAAAGCTGCGAACTTGACGGCTTTATTCTGGTACCGAAGTTGGGCAAACAGGATGGCCTGGAAAGCATCGAGGGCCACCACGGTCGCCATCATCCGCAGATACTCGGGATGATTGCCATAGTCCAAAGCACTGGAAATCGGGCCTCCGAACACCATACATACAATCCAAAACAGCAGCGACACCAGTCCGACGGAATTGGCCGCGGTGGCAAAAGCCTTTTGGGCATCCACCTCCTCGCGGTTGGCGAAATAGAAGAAGGTGGTCTCCATACCGAAAGTGAGCAGCACCAGCAGCAGCGCGGTATAGGCATACACGTTGGTCACTATGCCGTAGCCCCCCGACTCAGCCGCCATCTTGTATGTGTATAACGGCACCAGCAGGTAGTTCAGAAACCTTCCGATAATACTGCTCAGTCCGTAAATGGCCGTTTGACCGACTAATTTTTTAAGCGAAGGCATTTTTTAGATATATTTTTCTCCAAAATCAAGCTCCACATCGTTCACATACTGGCGAATCTGCTGTTCGCTGTTTTTCTTGCAAATCAGCAGCACATTGTCGTTGTCCACCACAATATAATCCTCCATCCCTTGCAGGACGACGGCCTTATTTTTCGGCACATTGATAATACATCCCGTTGTGTTGTAAGTTTTCACCTTATTACCTGCCACCACATTCTGTTGTTCATCTTTTTGACTCACTTCATAAAGAGAGCCCCATGTGCCGAGGTCTGACCAGCCGAAGTCGGCGGCGTACACGCACACATTCTTGGCCTTCTCCATGATGCCATAGTCAACCGATATATTCTTGCAAACGAGATAGATAGATTTGATAAACTCATCTTCGGCGGGGGTGTTGTAGATTCCCTCACCGCGCTTGAAGAGTTCGTAAACCTCGGGAAGATGGGTCATGAAGGCTTTCTCGATTTCGGGAAGCGACCACATGAAGATGCCGGCGTTCCAAAGGAACTCGCCACTCTCCACAAACTGGCGGGCGACCTCCAGCTCCGGTTTCTCGGTGAAGATCTTGACATCGTAGATGGAAGTGCCCTCGTACTGGCGATCCTCGTTGTACTGGATGTAGCCGTAGCCCGTGTTGGGCGATGACGGCCGGATGCCGATGGTGAGCAGCTTGGGATTGTCTTTCACGAACTGAAGTCCAGTAGTGATCACCTCGCGGAACACCTCCTCTTTGAGGATGACATGGTCGGACGGGGCCACCACCACCACGGCGTTAGGGTTGCGCGCCTTGATCTTGAAGTTGGCGTAGGCGATGCAGGGGGCGGTGTTGCGACGTGCCGGTTCGAGCACCACTTGGTCGTCATTCAGCCCAGGAATCTGCGCCCGCACCTGTTCGGCGTAGATGGCGTTGGTAATGATATAGATATTTTCACGCGGACAAATCTGTGCGAAACGGTTGAAAGTTTTTTGAATCAAAGAACTTCCATCATCCAGTATATCAATAAATTGCTTTGGTTTGTGAGAACGGCTCATGGGCCAGAAACGGGCGCCCACGCCGCCTGCCATTATTACACAAAAAAGGTCATGGTTCATACTATTCTTTCATCTTAAAATAAGGCTGCAAAGATACAAAAAATTCGGCATTTTCTCGTACTTTTGCAAACGCATTTTTTAACCGAGAAACTATTATGAACAGCAGCCTTATCAATATCGGCGACGAGCTCCTGATCGGGCAGGTCGTCAACACCAACGCGGCCAAGATGTCGCAAATGCTTGGTGCCGCCGGCATCGAAGTCGCACAAGTCATCACCATCGGCGACGATGCCGAAGCCATCCGCACCGCCCTCACCGATGCTCTGAGAACCAGCGAGATTGTACTCATCACCGGCGGACTCGGTCCCACCAAGGACGACATCACCAAAAAGGTGCTGTGCGACTTTTTCCACAGCGAGCTGTACGAAGATGCCGAGGCCTTGGAGAATGTGAAAAGGCGCATGGCCGCCCACGGCCGCGAGCTCACCGACATCAACCGGCAGCAGGCATGGGTGCCCCGCTGCTGCACGGTGCTCAACAACCCGCTCGGCACCGCGCCGGGAATGTGGTTCGACACGCAGGACGGGAACGGGCGCCGGCAGGTGGTGGTGTCGCTGCCGGGCGTGCCCTTCGAGATGGTGGGACTGATGGAGAACGAGGTGGTGCCGCGCCTGCGCGAGGCTTTCCATACCGGCCATATCCTGCACCGCACCCTGATCACGCAAGGCATCGGCGAGTCGTTTCTCAGCGACCTCATCGAGCCATGGGAGCTGGCGCTGCCCCGCAACATCCGGCTCGCCTACCTGCCCCAGCCCGGCCTCACCCGTCTGCGGCTGACCGCCCGCGGCGACGACCCGGCCGTTTTGCAGCAGCAGGTGGAGACCGCCGTGCAAGGACTGATGCAGATTGCCGGCCAGTACATCCTCTGCGATGGCTTCGACACGCTTCCCGAGTTCATCGCCCACACCATGGTCACCGCAGGCCTCACCCTCGCCACGGCCGAGAGCTGCACCGGCGGCGCAGTGGCCTCGCAGCTGACGGCCCTGCCGGGGGCTTCCGAGTACTATGTGGGCGGTGTGGTATCATACAGCAACGATGTGAAAGAAAGCGTATTGCAAGTTTCGCACGACACGTTGGTCACCCACGGAGCTGTAAGCGAGGAGACCGTCATCCAGATGGCGGAGGGGGTGCGCCGGCAGCTTCATGCCGACTTTGGTATCGCCACCACCGGCATTGCCGGACCTGGGGGCGGCACGCCCGAGAAGCCGGTCGGCACGGTGTGGATTGCCGTGGCCTCAGAGCACGGCACCATTACCCGCAAGCTGTCCATCCCACGCCAGCGCGCGCAGGTGATTGAAGGCACCTGGCAGCAGCTGCTCGGACTGCTGGGGAAGTGCTTGAAGGAGAGGACATAAAGACAAGACTAATCTGGCTGATATTTAGAAGGCGCCCACGCTTGAAGCTGGCTCAGAATATCAACCGAGTTGTTTTGCTGTATTGGGAACTCCTTCATCATATTATGGGCAACCACACGAACGGTGGTTTCATTGTAGGTTTCAATCACTGAGTAGGCAACAATGGCACTTCGATTGATTCGGATGAACCTATCGGAGGGCAAATGTTCTTCAAAATATGCGAGGGAAGAGTAGGTGTAAACACGTGGAGCAGTTTTGCGAACAATGGTGACTCGCCGCTTTTCATACGTCAGATAAGCTATGTCATCCATCGCCAACAGCGCGGTCATTTGGGATGGAAGGTCAACAAAAATACAGCCATCATTCATTTCAATAGCGGCTTTATTTCTCTGTTGCAATTGTATGGCCTGTAGTTCGCACAATTTCGCAATATCGCCGACAATAATGAAGCACGCATTCCGTAAACACAGGAAAAATATTATATTCAATCGAAGTTTTACGTCAAATGCAACTCCATCTATCTGGCTATATATAGCCATCTCATTTTTCTCCACCATACAAAATTCCGCATACCCGCTCAATAGGACAAGTAGAATCGTACAGACAAAGAAGAGCACAAAGCGTCTGCTTATCAGCAATTTGGGCACAAGAACAAAGTATGTCACATAAAACGACACTACCATGCAAAGCAGTGCACACAGTTCCACCCATAACGAGGGATGCATAAGGCGCAGAAAGGAATTCTCCAAAAACAGATAGCCCACAACTGCCCAGAACAGCAGATGAACGATGACAAGAATGATTTTTTTAATGCGAATGGACATTGTGATGTGGTATGGTTTTTGTTGGTTTGTTGAATCGTTGATTTGTTGATGCGTTGATTTGTTGAAGGTAATTTTGAGTTAAGGAGTTAAGGAGTTAAGGAGTTAAGAAGTGAAGAGGGAGTTGGCGGCGTTCATCTTTTCATCCCCTCCTCACATCCTCCCCCACTCTCAGTAGTGCACAATCAGCTCCAGTATCAGGCGGTCGTCTTTGTAGGGGGAGCCGGCGTGGACGAAGAACTTCTCGTAATTGAGCCGGATGCCCGTGCGCACCGGACGGCTGATGAAGTACATGGTGAAGCCGGCGGTGATGCGCTGCCGGTAGTCGCTCCACTCGTAATCGCCCGAGTCTGAAAGCATGCCGTTGCAGTTGGCTGTGATGGCATCGTAGCGCAGCGCCAACGAGATGTCATCAAGCCACGGCTTGCCGATGCGGAAGGTGTAGCAGGCGAAGCCCTCAAAGGCATGCGTGGGCTGGAGACTCTTGTCGGAGTAGGCCTTATAGATGTACTCCGCATCGAGGTGCAGTCCGCCGATGTCGTACATCATGCCCACATCGAAGTTGTGCATCCGGATGGTCTCGTACTTCACGGCGGCATAGTTGAGGGTGAGCTCAAAGCCTTTGAAGAAGCGGAAAGCGCCGCGTGCCACGTAGTTGAGCGATTTCTGGAACTGCATCTGTTTGCTGAAGCCGCCGCTGTTGAACACCCCCGCCTTGATGGAGAAGGGCACGGTTTGGTCCCACGCATACTCCACCACGGCGCCCACATCGCTCCAGGCGGTGAGCCGCTGGGTGAGGAACGACTTGTCGGAGAAATAGTACTGCCACGGAGAGAGCAGGTTCTCGTTGCTGAAAGGCATCTTGTCGTAGCCGATGAGGAACGACAAGCCCTTCACGGGCTTGAACTTGGCGAAAATGGCCACAGGTGAGAACTTGCCGCCGTAACTCAGGTCAACCAATGCCATATAGGAGAACATGCTGTGGAGGTCGCCCGACACGCCGATACGGGTGTGGCGCAACTCGAAGTGGTGGGTGTTTTGCTGGGTGTTGTACTCATAGCGTCCCAACACGGTGGCGGTGAACTTGGGGATCATCTCCTGACGGGAAAGTTTGTGGGCCCACGGCTGGCGAACCACCGTATCGGGAGCGGTGGCGACAGAGTCAACCGTCTGGGCGGAGACGGAAACCACCAGCAACAGACCGCAAAACATCAACCAAAACCTCTTCATCTTCCCTTCTGCGTCAATGATGGATAAAGATTACGCATTTCGCTCTCACCCGCCGCACTTGGAGTAGGAGCAGTTGGTGCATACCAGGCAGCCCTCCTTGAACTCCATGGTGTTCTCGGCACCGCAGTGGGGACAAATCACACCCTTGGCCTTGGTGCCGTCCTTGATGAACTTCTTCAGGGCGCGGATGACGCCGTTCTTCCATGAGTTGATGGTCTCTTCGCGGAAGTTGAGCCCGCCGACAATGTCGCATACATTCTCAATCGGAATGCCGTGGCGCAGCATAGCGGAAATCATCTTGGCATAGTTCCAGAACTCCGGATTGAAGCAGCGGTTCAACCCGCTGATAATGATGGGATATCCGTCGCAATCCTCATACTTGAAGTCGTAGCTCTTGGTACCATCCTCAAAACGGTTCTTGATGATAACGCCATGGGTGACACTCTTCGGCATGGGCATTCGTTCCTCATCGCTCTTGCCGGTGAAGACCTCATAGGGGGTACCGTCGGCCCGCAAGCCCACCAGCGCCACCCACGCCTCGTTGTTGTTGCGGAAACGAATCACTTCGGCATGCAACTCTTTGGGGCGTTTCAAGTTAACGGCAGGTTTCTCCTTCTCCTTCGGCTTTTCGGAGGTGGACACCAGCACGCCGTCGCGCGAACCGTCGCGATAGACCGTCATGCCCTTGCAGCCGCACTCCCACGCCTTCTGGTAGAGCGCGCCCACCATCTCCTGCGTCGTGTCTTTCGGCAGGTTGATGGTGACCGAGATGGAGTGGTCCACCCACTTCTGCACCATCCCCTGCATCTCCACCTTCTTGATGTAGTCGGTGTCGTTGGCCATCGCCTTGTAGTAGGGCGACTGCGCCACAATGTTGTTGATCTCGTCATCGCTCATGCTGGAGAAGGTGCTGACATCGTAGCCGTTCACCTCCGCCCATTTCAGGAACTTCTGGTGGAAGACCAAATACTCTTCGAAAGAGTCGCCATTCACATCCTTGACAATGGTACGGTGGTTGTCGATGTCGTTGGGGTTGACCTTTCTTCTACGCTTGTACACCACATTGAAGGCGGGCTCGATGCCGGAGGTCGTCTGGGTGCAGATGCTCACGCTGCCGGTGGGGGCGATGGTGAGCAGGGCGATGTTGCGGCGGCCGTAGCGCACCATATCCTCATAGAGCTTCTCGTCGGCAGCCTTCACGCGCAGGATGAAGGGGTTGTTAGCCTCCTTGACGCTGCTATAGACGGGGAAGGCACCACGCTCTTTGGCCATGGTGACAGAGGAACGGTAGGCGGCGAGCGCCAGCTGCTTGTGGACCTCGGCGGAGAAGGCATTGCTGTGGTCGGTGCCATAGCGGATGCCGAGGGCGGCGAGCATGTCACCCTCGGCGGTAGTACCCAGACCGGTACGGCGTCCCTTCAGCGACTGGTTGCGTATCTTCTTCCACAGCTCTCTCTCCACACGTTTCACGTCGTCGGGCTCCGGGTCGGAGTCGATCTTCTTGAGGATGGCATCCACCTTCTCGATTTCGAGGTCGATGATGTCGTCCATCATACGCTGGGCGTAAGCGACGTGCTGTTTGAAGAGGGGCATGTTGAAGCTCGCTTTGTCCGTAAAAGGTTGATCTACGTAACTGTACAGGTTAATGGCTATCAGACGGCAGCTATCGTAAGGACAAAGCGGAATTTCGCCGCAGGGGTTAGTGGATTCGGTAAGGAAGCCATCGGAGGCGTAGCAGTCGGGCACGGCCTCGCGGTGGATAGTGTCCCAGAAGAGAACACCCGGTTCAGCGGATTTCCAGGCGTTATAGACGATTTTGGTCCACAGTTTCGCGGCGTCCACCTGCTGCACCACCTTGGGGGTGTCGGAGTGGATGGGATACTGCTGGGTGTAGGGCGTGCCGTTTTTGACACACTGCATAAACTCGTCGTCGATACGCACAGAGACGTTGGCACCGGTGATGCGCCCCTCGGTCATCTTGGCGTCGATGAACTTTTCGGCATCGGGGTGCTTGATAGAGATGGTGAGCATGAGGGCACCTCTACGGCCGCCCTGCGCCACCTCGCGGGTGGAGTTGGAGTAGCGCTCCATGAAGGGAACGATACCCGTGGAGGTCAGCGCGCAGTTCTGCACGTTGCTGCCCGTGGGGCGGATGGCCGACAGGTCGTGGCCGACGCCGCCGCGGCGTTTCATCAGCTGCACCTGCTCCTCGTCCATCTGCATGATGCCACCATACGAGTCGGCATTCTCGCCGTTGCCGATGACAAAGCAGTTGGAGAGGGAGACCACCTGGTAGTTGTTGCCGATACCGGCCATCGGACTTCCTTGCGGAACGATGTATTTGAAATCCTTCATCAAGCTGAAAATCAGCTCCTCACTCATCGGATTCTTGTATTTCTTCTCGATACGGGCGAACTCGCGAGCCAGACGGTGGTGCATATCGTCGGGGGTATGCTCCACCAACTCGCCCTGGCCGTTGCGCAACGCGTATTTGTCCACCCATACGCTGGCGGCCAGCTGGTCGCCATGGAAATAGTCCACCACATCCTGGAAGACCTCCTCCTTTGTGTAAATACGTGCTGGTTCTTCAGCCGCAGCCAAGGTCTCTTCCACACTCTCTGGCTGCTCCACACTTTCGTCCAAAGCAGCGAAGAGATTTCCCTCCTCATTATGGCTTTTCTTCCCGTTTTTCGGCTCCGCTTCGTTGGCGGACATTTGGCTCAATTGCTTCCCACGCAACGCCACCAGATTGTCTTCCTTTTTCTGCATAGTTTCCTCGGTCATTTGGAATGAATCAAAGAGAGATAAAGTATCTTCCATGATAGGGTGTATGGTTATTTGTTAAAAATCGTTAATCGCAATTTTAGGGTGTTCCAATGCTGGGCATCAATTTCTGTCCAAGAGTTAAATTAGTAATTATCAGAAACTTGCGCTGTCCGATTATGCGTCAGGCAGGCATCACGAAAATAGTTTTTTAAGTCTGAATGATGTTCTAAAAATCAGATTTCTTTTCAACAAATTTTCGTTGATATTTTTTCTTTCTGATAATTAAACTTTTACAAAAAAAAGTAAAAAACCTGCATTTTTTTTGTGAAAAAATACAGGTTTGGCACGATAAAAAATAGTCTGAAAAAACGGGGGTGCGAACTACCGCTGCTGACCGCCTGACTGCTGGCTCTGAGCGCCCGACTGGCCGCCGTTGCCACCCGAACTTCCGCTACCCATACGGTCGAACTCGTCGTCGTGACCCTTGCGCTGCTGCATCTGGATACGCTGCTTGCCGAAACGGTAACTGAGGTCGATACTCACCCCAATGCCGCCGCTCATCCAGCGCGAATTGCTGACGGTGCCGTCAGGATAGACATCGTGGTTCACCCACTTGCTCGAATTGAAAAGGTTGCGCATGCCCAACCGAACGGTGAAAGAGTCTTTGAACATGCTCGCCTTGAAGCCTGCCCATGAATAGACGGTTCCCTTCGAACTGCCGAACGTGTTCCTCGACAGCGGCATCCACCAAAGTCCGAAATCGATGGAGTAATGCTTGCAGAAGGTGAAGGTGTGCATGGTGAAAAGCTGCAACGAACTCACGAGACTCTTCTCTGTACTACTCTCATAATCAAAGGTTTGCTGTCCTAACGAATAGTTCACATTCCACATCATCATCCACCACTTCCCTATCGGGATGTTGGCGAACAGAGAAGCGCGCATGCCGTGCATCTTGCCGATATTCTCAGGACGGCTCAACGCCACATTGGTCAGTTTGTCGATATACAACATATCTTCCACACCGCCCCGCATGAACTCATAGCCCAAAGAGGCGAACAGCATGTAATGCCACGAGTAATCCACGGTAGCCGTGTAGGTGTATTCGGGCGCAAGATAAGGATTACCCGTTTGGATATTATACTCATCCTCAATGTCCACAAAAGGATTAAGACTGCGGTAATCGGGACGGGTGATGCGCGACCGGAGGGCGAAGGAGAGGGTGTTCATCTTGGGCAGCTGATAGTCGATCTGCAGGGAGGGGAACACATCGAAATAGTCCTGCTTGTTGAACTCGTCGGTCGTGAGCAATTTTCCCGTGATATGCGCATACTCGGCGCGCAAACCGGCCTGCACGGTGAGCATCGGGGTCGGTTGGAAATTGCCCTGCACGTAGGCCGCAGAGATGCTTTCACTATAGACAAAATGGTTACTCTGCGACTCCATCAAACTATCATTCAGATAGTTATTATTGATATTGAGATTTCTGATAAAGCTGGTTTTCACACCACACTCCAGCGTCAGCATGGGGTTGACCGGAATTTCCAAATCGATTTTGGCGGTGGCCACGTGCATTCTGCCGGGGCGCTTGATTCCTTTATAATAACTATTGTAAAGCGGGGTGACGAACTCGTCGGCGAAGAAGGGCTGCTCGCGGTCGGTCAACGAACGGTCGTGCGCGAACGAGTAGGTGACATCGGCGTACAGCGTGGTGCCGAGGGTGTCGAAACGATGCTTGAAGTTGACATTGAACTGATGGTTACCATGGAACGAATTGCTGCGCGAAACATCCCGAAAGGCGGTGGTCAGCTCATCATTGCGGTAGATACGGTTCGCCGACAAGGCCGTAAAATGGGCATCAAACAGCTGGGCGCGGTAGGCGAAACTGAGCGTGTTGACCGAGTCGATATAGCAGTCGGCGGCAAAGTTGATGCCATGGGAGCTGAAATTGTTGTGGCTGTTCCAAAGCTCTTCGGCCTTCTCGTTGGTGGTCTGCCGAATGGTGTCCCCTCCGATAAAGGAGGTGCGGTCTGAGTCGAAGCCAAACTTCGACTGGCTATACATATAATAATAGCTGCCGTTGAGCACCCACTTGCCAGTGCGGCCGGTCAGGTTGAAACCCTCGTTGGTGCCCCAATCGCTCTCGTAAGAGACTCCCGCCCACACCGAACCGTTGATGCCGTTGGTGCGCACATGCTTGGTGACGAGGTTGATGATGCCCGCCGTGCCTGCAGCGTCGTACCGCGCCGACGGGTTCTTAATCACCTCCACCCGCTCGATAGAAGTGGCCGGCATGCTCTTCAGAAAGTTGGTGAGGTCGTCACCACTGAGGTGCGGATCCTTGTCATCCAGCAGAATCAGCACACCCGACTTGCCCTGCAACGAGATGTTGTCGCTGTTGTCCACCAACACACCGGGCATCTTGCGCAGCAACTCCAACACATTGTCGCCCGCCGCGCTGGGCTGCGACTCCACATTCATGATGGTCTTGCCCAACTTCTGCTCAAAAAGAGGCTTCTTGTACACCACCTCTATCTTTTCCAGCATCTCCACCAACTCTCCCAACACGATGGTTCCCATGTCGTAGTCTGCCTTCCCGATTTCTATTTCTTCACTGATAAATTCCTTATAACCTACATAATAAATCTTCACGAGATATTTTCCGGAAGCCACTGCGTCGAAAGCAAATACCCCGTCCTTATCGGTCATCTGGGTGTTGACTACCGACGAATCTGCAGACTTGAGCAGTCCCACGCTGGCATACACCAACGGGGCTTTCTTCTCGGGTTCCACCACACGTCCGGTAAGCGTTCCCCTTTGCGCCAGTCCCATCACCACCTGGCTTATCATCAATGCGAAAATGATTATTTTCTTCATCATCATAATTTTAATGAAAAACAAAAGTTGCCTCTACGCCAACAGGCACCAGAATAAGATTTCAATCACGAAAAATGCGACAATAGCGCCCAGCATGATTTTATTGGTATATTTTTTCATAACTATTGATTTTCAATGTTTTGACAAATGGACACAATTTCTTCCTTACTGATATTTAGCAGTTTCGCTTTCTTCAACAGCGAAGGAAGCGTATGGCACAACAGGTACTGCCGGTGCTCCTCCTGAATCAGTTCAACAGCGTTGGCGGTCACATAGAACCCGATGCCGCGCTTGTTTTCGATGACATGCTTGTCGGAAAGCTCCGTATAGGCCCGCTGCACCGTATTGGGGTTCACCTCCACTTGGGCTGCCAGTTCCCGCACCGAGCACAGCCGCTCGCCCTGAGGCCACTTGCCCGACAGGATTTGTTCGCAAACGTAATCCTCTATTTGCAAATAGATCGGTTTTTCTTCTTTGAAATTCATCTTATACCTCCGTTTCTCTTAATCTCAACCACGTCATAAACCAGAAGAACAATGTGACGAGAGAAAATATCAAATAATAGATGGCCTCAGCTGCATCGTGAGACAAATCCCAAATTCTCTGCATATTGCCACCACCCATAGAAGAGATGACGACGTTAATGACAATGGTGACAAAAAGCACAGCCACTCCGATGAGGAAGCTCCACAGAAGCGCCAGCTTTTTAAAATATACCGAAGCAAACAGCATGGCGGCAGCACCGGCTGTAAGCAGGATTGCAAAACTTCCGAATGACCACCAATTAATAAATTTGAAACACACAAAAACATTCTCTGATGGGTACATGGGGGCCAGCATGCATAGGCACAAGGCATATCCCGCCAGTCCGGAAACTACCAGCAACACAAAATAATACACATTGACCAGCAGAATGTTCACCATCACCTTCTCAAGGGTGCTGGCCGGCAATGTGAGGTACATGATGCCAGAGGCAGAATTCGACAACCTCCTGAATGTGAGGCTAGCAAGAACCATTAAAGTGGCTGCGACTGCAAAATTGATGGGAAGATATTGTATAACCAAACCCGAAACAAAATCCGCATCACCACGCCAAATTATTATACAGGAAAGCCATTTCCATATTGCCATACCTCCCATCATGCACAGGAAGATACAAAGGTCCTTCTTCCAATTTTGCAGGAACATGTTTTTCATCAGTAGTCCTATGCGATGAAATGAAAACGATTCGTTCATAGTGCTTCAATTTTAAAGTGAGAAAATTTCTTTGATTTTAGTACGATTGCCCAAAGCCGCATTGAAGAGCAACTCGATGTCCATTTTGCTCTCCTCGTGGGCAGTGTTCTCCGATACAGTATAGATACCCCGAAGCGTATCTTCCTTGTACAATGCATCTTGAGCCTCTTCTTCCGTCTCCACGACCCCGAATCTCAACTTCTCGGTAATCTGGTCCACCGAAGCGTTGAGCAGAATTTCACCTTGGTCCAGAATCAGAATCGTGTCGATCAGACTGTGCAAATCGCGTACCTGATGTGTGGAGATGATAATCTGCCGATGCTCATCCGCCGCGGAGGTCATCACCTTGCGGAAAATGCTCTTGGAAGGAATATCCAATCCGTTGGACGGCTCATCCATGAAAATGATGCCGCAGTTGGTGGCCAACGCAAACGCAATCAGCACCTTCTTTTTCTGACCGTGCGACATTTTCTTCATGTTCTGCTGAAAATCCACAATTTCGAACATTTCCATGTACTTGTGGAACTGTTCAGCACTGAACCGCGGGTAAAAAGGAGCATAAACGGTTTCGAATTTTTCAATGGTAATAGAGGGGACATACATCTCTTCGGGAAGGAAGTAAATCTCTTCCAGCATTTTAGGCTTTCTCAGATAGGCTTTTTCTCCCGAGGTCTCTATCGAACCTTCCTGCGCGAAAAGCAAGCCGCTCATCAGTTTCATGAGCGTGGTCTTGCCTTCCCCATTCTTCCCTAACAAACCATAAATGTGATTGCCCTCAAGCTCTAAACTCAGATCCGCGAATACAGGTTTCCGGCGCGGATAATGAAAAGTAACATTTTTTAACTGTATCATTTTTTGAGGTGTTTGAATGAATGAATACTTTAGTGTAGTAGTTAACTAATACACTGCAAAAGTAAATGGAATATCTTTACGATGAATCAATTATTTTAAAATTTTTCTAATTGATAATCAATAAGATATGATTTTATTAAAGAAAATAATGGATTTTGGGGTGATGTTTTTGGAAGAAAATCAGTGGGAAATGGCAGATTTCGTTTTGGGCTTATTGAGGGAGATGCGCATGGTGGTGCCCTCCCCTACTACCGAATTTTTCACGAAAAGCTTACCCTTGTGGTACTCTTTAATGATGCGGCGAGCAAGCGTCAGTCCGAGTCCCCAGCCCCTACTCTTGGAGGTGTAGCCCGGGTTGAAGATGGTTTTCTGTTTCTTGGGCGGGATGCCCTTTCCCGTATCGGTGATGTCGATATGCACATGGCGCGGCTCGTCGGTCACCACAATGGTAATGGTGCCGCAGCCGTCCATCGCATCCACAGAATTCTTGCAGAGGTTCTCAATCACCCACTCAAAAAGATAGCGGTTCAATGGGATGATGATGTCGGGCGTGTTCTCCGAATCAAAAATGATACTCACTTTGGACGAGATGCGGGTACGCAGGTAGGAGGTGAAATCGCGGATGACCACCACCAGGTTCTCCTCCTTCAGCTCGGGCACAGAACCTATTTTCGAGAAACGCTGCGCGATGGTGTCGAGGCGTTTCACATCCTTGTCAATCTCATCCACCATAGTAGGATCCACCTCGCTCTCGCGTAGGATTTCCGTCCAGGCCATCAGCGACGAGATGGGGGTGCCCAGCTGGTGGGCGGTCTCTTTCGACATGCCCACCCACACGCGGTTCTGCTCCGACCGGCGGGCAAAACTGAACAACAGATAGGCGACAATGACAAAAACAAGGATTATAAACAACTGAATGTAAGGGAAATACCTCAATCTTACCAATACTGGCGACTCCTCATAGAACACGAAGCAGCGGCCATGCTCAGGCAGCACCACCTCAATCGGCTGGTTCTTGTTCTTCATGCGGTTGAGCATTTCCGACAGGCCTTCACCACTGCCCAGTTCTTTTGCATCAATATTGCCCGACAGAATCACTTCGTCCATCGCCTCGTTGGTCACCAGTACGGGAAGGGAGGCTGTATTCGACACAATTTCTTGAAAGAAAGAACTTTGCAAAGTGTCCAACGCCCCTTTCAAATCGGTGTAAACCTGCGACTGTTTGAAGAAAATCGTCACATACGAAGTGGGGTCGGCAGGGTCGTAATGCAACACTATGGAGTCGTACTCCATCAGGCGTTCGCCCAACTGCTCCACATTGCGCATCTGCTCCACCTCCGGCGTCTCATTGACCGTATAGGCGATGCTGCCATCCGGAGAGGCCAATATCAAAGGGAACTTATTATTCTTTTTATTATTCTCTATTTCAGAAAGATAGGAATTGATTTCCGCACTGGTAGAAGCCTCATTCAGCTTTTGAAACACCTGCGCAAACTGCTGCGCACGCTTGCCTTCCTCCTGCTTGATTTCGTTGAAAAACTTGTTGGTAGAGTTGACCAACTCGGCCTTGTGTTTCACCGCCTTTGCCCAAAGCTCCACCTTGTTGCGCTCCTCCTGCGCGATGCCCTTCAGCAAAACGCTGGAATAATAGAGGATAGCCACAAAAGCAGCGAGTGCTAATGCGAACAGCAACCAAGTCCAATATCTTTTCTGGGTTAACATATAATATATAGTATGCCCTTTGTGGAAAAATAGGATAGTCTCTTCCAGCAAGGCTATCCTATTTTATTCTGATTATCAAATTATTAAAAATGGAAACCCACCTTGAAGGCCACCTGTCCCACTTTCATCTTGTTGGGGATGACGTAAGTCTCGTCATAGGTCACACCATCCACTTTCACGCTTTGGCGACCGAGCCAGTAATAGTGGATCCCCACGCTGATAAGGTCAATGAAAGTAACACCTAAGCCCGCTTCAGCGGCAAAGGCGGCGTTCATATTATACTTGATAGTACTATTGGACCAACCTTCCTGCGTCTTCAGGAACAGGTCGCAACCGATACCGGCCTCAGCCCACAAATCCACAATATCACTAAAATCGGTAATGTAGTTGACACCCACAATAATCGGCACGTTCACATACATAGGCTTGGTGCAAGAAGCATTGTTATATACCTCACGCACACTCTTGTTCACCATATTACACATCAGGTCGGCAGATGCGAAGACACCCAGACCGAAGTCGAACACGTAGTTGTATTTCAGGCCGAGGGATGCTCCGAAGGTGGCACCGCCATGGCGGTCGAAGTTGCGAGAGTTGACACCCGGCACCACATAAGCAGGGGTGTTGTGGAACTCATGCACGGGCATAATGCCGCCCACATGCACGGAAATACCGTGATGATCTGTTTTTTGTGCGGAAACACTCATCACTCCACCCATCAGCAGAGCAATTAATAATACCAAACTAAACTTTTTCATAATCAATTATTTAAAGTTAATATCAATATTACTTTCTACTATTTTTCACCTCTTCCCACAGGTCGCGCACCGACTCATAACTGTTGCGGAGTTTGTCATCCACCTCCACTATCGGCACCCAAACGGCCTGTGCGATATCCTCTTCCGACTGCGGTGCCAACTGCTGGCCGGGCAGAGCCTGCATCTCAAACCAAACAGTCTCCTTGAGCATGGGCGTTCCGTAAGTGCTGTAGGTATGGTAACGGAAGAACTTCCTCTCCCCCATCACCTCGGCACTCACACCCGTCTCCTCCTTCACTTCCCGCAAGGCGGCGGTCACCACATCTTCACCGGCTTCTACCTTCCCTTTCGGCAGATCCCACTTGCCACGGCGGAAAATCATCAGCAGCTCATTAGCATCGTTAAACACCAAGCCGCCAGCGGCACGGATATAGGTAAACTGCTCCAGCAAAGCCTGATACTCCTGCTCATTATGCACCAACTGGAAACGATCGGCCGTGAAAACTTTGATGGGAAATTCGGGCATGGGATATGGATTTATCGTTGGGAAAATGCTTTCAACAACTTGAAATAAAAATCGGTGAACAGAATTTTCGCGTTGGCATTGCGCTCGAGGTGGTAGAGCGCGTCGCTGCACTCTTGCAGCAGTTGCGAAGAGTCTTTGAGGGTAAAAAGCATCCGGAACTCATCGAGCACCTTCCACTCTTCAGAGGTGGCGCGCACCAGCGAGTTGTTGCCCGTATTGAGGAGCAGACTGTTGCGGAACATGCGGAGCGTGTAGTTGAGGAAGCGCTTCTGCATCTCGCGACCGGCCTGGGCGAGTTCGGTGAGCACGTCCTGCGTCTGCAGATAGTTGATACGCGCCAAGTCCTTGGCATTCTGGAGGTAGGCGGCGATGCTTTTCATGATGATGTTGTAGTTGGTGAGCAGATGGTGTATCTCGGCGCTATCGTGCAACATGTTGAGGGCGCGCACATAGCTTCCATCGGAAACTGCGGCGAGGTCGGCGGCCTCCTGCTCCGTCACCCCCTCGCGCTCCACCAGCTGCTGGCGGATCATGGCCTCCGACAGCGGCGGAATCTTCACCAGCTGCGTACGCGACAGGATGGTGGGCAGCATCTGGTCGCTGCTTTCCGCTATCAGGATGAACAGCGATTGGCTTTCTGGCTCTTCCAAAGTCTTCAGCAGTTTGTTGGCCGCCGCAATCTGGATTTTATCCGCCATCCACAAAATATAAATCTTATACCCATTCTCATACGAACGGATACTATTCTGCATCAAGATATTAGCCGTATCACGGATATTGATAACGACCTGCTTGCGCTCGCTTTTCAGGTGTTTCACCCACTCGTTGTAGTCGAGGTGATAATCATTTGCAAAGACAAAATCGCGGAAGTAGCCGGCCAGTTTCTCCGAGTCGGGATCCTTATCCACCTCCTCAAAGGTGCAGTTGGGGAAGATGAGATGGAGGTCGGGGTACTGCAACTTCTCGAACATCTTGCACGAGTGGCACTGTCCGCACGAGTCGCCGTCGTGGCGGTCGGTGCAGCAGATGTACTGAGCGAAGGCAAGGGCGAGGGCGAAACTATGGCTGCCGTTGCGTCCTAAAAAGAGCTGCGCATGACTGATGCGGTTCTCATCGGCGAGAGCCACCAGCTGACGTTTCAACTCTTCATCTACCAGTACATCTTTGAACAACATAACTATGCGTGCATCAGTTTGTTAATAATATCTTCGATAGAAATGCCTTCCGCCTCAGCCTTGTAATTTTTAATGATACGGTGGCGGAGGATGTTGACGGCGACGGCGCGCACGTCCTCGATGTCGGGCGAGTACTTGCCGCTAAGCACGGCGTGCGTTCTGGCACCGATGATGAGGAACTGCGAGGCACGCGGACCAGCACCCCATGCGAGGTAGTCGTTGGCCCACGGGTGAGCACCCGCCGTGTTGGGACGCGTCATGGTGGCCAATTTCACCGCATACTGATATACATTGTCGGAAATCGGAATCTTCTGCAACAACTTCTGGTAGAAGATGATCTCCTCCATGGTAAGCACCTGCTCGGGTTCGGCCATAGCGCCATGGATGGTTGATTTCACGATGTTCACCTCATCGTCGAAGCCCGGGTAGTCGAGCATGATGTTGAACATGAAACGGTCCTGCTGGGCTTCTGGCAGTGGGTAGGTACCCTCCTGTTCGATAGGGTTCTGGGTGGCCAGCACGAAGAAAGGCTCCGGCAGCTGGTAGGTCACACCGTTCATACTCACCGAACGCTCCTGCATGGCCTCCAACAGTGCGGACTGCGTTTTCGGAGGCGTACGGTTGATCTCATCTGCCAGCACGATATTGGCGAAGATGGGGCCTTTCACGAACTTGAACTTACGGCTCTCGTCGAGGATTTCGGTACCCATAATGTCCGACGGCATCAAGTCGGGGGTGAACTGTATTCTGTTGTATGATAAGCTGATAGACTTTGCTATCGTGGTAATCATCAAGGTCTTGGCCAGTCCGGGCACACCAATCAGCAGGGCGTGGCTACGGCTGAACATCACCATCAGGATATTCTTGATGATTTCGTCCTGGCCGACAATCACCTTGCCGATTTCGCGGCGCAGCTGTGCATATTTTTCTACAAACGCCTCAATGGCTTCCACATCATCCTTGAAATTCAAATCTGCCATAGTACAATAAAGTTTTTATTCTGTGATGCCCCACTCTTTCAGGAAGGGGCAGTTCCGATAGTTTTCGTTGATTTTGATATTGGTAACAGCGACCTTCTCTTTCAGCCACTTGTCGATAAGGCTCTGCTTTTTCTCTTCGAGGGCGGCACCTTTAATCAGGTCGTAATCCTCGCGGAGGTTGGGCTTATGGGCGGCCACCTTATTTTTCAGATATACAATACGATAGGCCATCTTGCCATCCTCGTTGACATAGGCCACCGGCTGTGAGTACTCGCCGGGGATGAGTTTGCTGACGATGGCGAAGGTGCTGGCATCGAAGGCCTCCTTCTCAAACTTGTAGGAGTTAGTGTAAGGGTTCACCACCCAGCCGCCGCTGTTCTTGTTCATGTCGTCGGAGAATTCCATGGCGGCCTTGCTGAAGTCCATCTTCTGGTCGATAATCACCTGGCGCACGCTGTCGAGCCACTCGATGGCTTTCACCTGCTCCTCGGCAGAGGGCTTGGGTTGCAGAAGGATATGCGCCACATTGATCTTGTCGCCGCGCCGCTCAATCATCTGGATGATGTGGTAGCCGGCCTTGGTCTGCACGATCTGCGACACTTCGCCGCTCTTGAGGTTGAAGGCCACCGCCTCGAACTCGGGGTAGAGGGTGCCGCGTTCCACGAAGCCGAGTTCACCGCCGTTGGAGGCAGAGCCTTGGTCGTCGGAATAGAGGCGTGCCAGCATCGAGAACTTGTCGCCGCGCAGCACACGCTCGCGGAAGCCGAGTAACTTCTCTTTGATGGTAGCAATCTCCTCTTCGCTCACCGGCGGCAGTTTCACAATGTGCCCGATTTCATACGTGGGCTGGATGGTGGGCAGACTGTCGTAAGGAATTTTGTCGAAAAACTTCTTCACCTCGGAAGGCGTAATCACCACATTTTCAGTGATATTCTGCTGCACACGCTCGGTCATCATCTGGTCGCGCATCACCGGACGCATGTCCTTCTTGATCTCGTCGATGGTCTTGTTGTAGGCCTCCTCAATGATCTTGGGATTGCCGCCCACCTGCGCCAACCAATAGTTGAATTTGTAGTTGACCTGCGCGTCCACCTCTGCATCGGTGAACTCGATACTGTCGAGTTGCGCCTGGTGGATGAACAGCTTCTGTTTCAGCATGTGCTCGAAAATCAGCATCCTCGTCTCTTCCTCGTTGTCAATGTCCTTGAGTTGGGCCGCATAGTTGGCATACTCCGCCTCTAACTCCGACTTGGTGATAATCTCCTTGCCCACAACGGCAATAATCTCATCAATCGTGCCAGACGATTGCGCCCAAGCTATCTGCAAGCAGTTGATGCAAAAGAGGATGACGATAAAAATCTTTCTCATTCAGCAAATGGATTTGAGGTTGCGAAATTACAAAAAAAAAGAAGACAAAGCCTGCCTTCCTTCTTTTTTTGCCTCAGAAAATTTTTCTCAACTATTTTCTGCCCATGCTTTCGTCAGAAACGGTGAGTTTTTTTCTCCCTTTTGCACGACGAGCGGCCAACACTCTGCGACCATTAGCGGTGGACATTCTTTCTCTGAAACCATGTTTGTTTTTGCGTCTTCTGTTGGACGGCTGGAATGTTCTTTTCATCTTATTTTGGCTTTTGTTTCTCTTAAATTTTGGGGCTGCAAAAATACAACTTTTTTTGAAACCTACAACATCCTTTAAAAAAAAATCTTTCAACAGCCATTTTTAAATGCGAAAACTCCATTTCTTTTTACCTCTCCCCTGCCCTCATATTGATTTTTTGACTACTTTTGCAAATGCATTCATTAGGGCAATAAAATTTTTATCTTGTTCATTATTAATAATTTATAAAAATGACAGTAAAAGAGTTAGTAGAAAAAATGAATCTGACCGTCTTCTGCGGACAGGACAATTTGGATCGTGAAATCAAAGGCGGTTATACCTCCGACCTCCTCAGCGATGTGATGGGCTTTGCCCGCGAAGGTCAGGTGTGGATCACCCTTCAGACGCACAAGAACGTGCTGGCCATCGCCTCCCTCAAGGAGCTCGCTGCCATTCTGCTCGTAAAGGGCAACAAGCCCGAAGAGGATATGCTGGAACAGGCTATCGACGAGGGTATTCCGGTTCTTGGCACCGATGCCCAGACCTTCGAGACTACCGGCACTGTTTACCAACTGATTAACCAATAGCCGTGAACCTCTTCAAGGCCGATTTGCATAACCACACGCTGCTGTCGCCGTGCGGTGACCTCGACATGACGCCCGACTTCATCATCGAGGAGGCGAAGCGGAAGGGTATTGACGTGATTGGCATCACCGACCACAACTGCACCCGCCACTGCCGGCTGGCCGAGCACTACTCGCACAACCGCGACATCTTCGTGCTGTGCGGTGCCGAGGTCACGACCAAGGAAGAGGCGCACTGTCTCGCCTTCTTCGAGAACCACGAAACCCTCGACCTCTTCCAACAATTTCTGGACGAGCACCTGCCCGACATCCCCAACGTGCCGGACGTGTTCGGCGACCAGGTGCAGATCAACGAGGAGTTTGAAATCGTATATGAGGAGCCCAAACTGCTCACCTCTGGTCTCGACGTGCCTATCGAAGGCATCGCCGCCAAGGTGAAAGAACTCAACGGCATCTTCATCCCCGCCCACATCGACAAGATGAAAAACAGCGTCATCTCGCAGCTCGGCTTCATCCCGTTCGACCTGCCCTACGACGCGGTAGAGCTGTCGAAACACGGCGACAAGGACAAAATCCTGCAGCAACATCCCTACCTCAAAGACAAAACCTTTACCCGCGCCTCCGACGCCCACCTGCCCGATGTGATTGCCACCGCCCCCTGCTGGTTTGAGATGGAAACCCGCAGCTTCGACGAAATCCGCAAGGCACTCCATCAGGAGGAAGGGAGGAGGGTACTGCTGGAAATTGAAAACTGAGGAAACTTAGAACTAAAAACTAAGAAGTTAAGAAACGAAGAAACTAAGAAGTTAGGAAACGAAGAAACTAAGAAAATAAGAAATGAAGAAACTAAAGAATGACGAACGAACTATTATCGCTTAACTTCTTAACTCTAAACTATAGGCTTTTAACTTGATTAACCTGATAAACTTGCAACTTATGAAAGATCTTTCAATGCATATCATGGACATTTTGCAGAACTCCACCCGCGCCGGTGCCACCGAGGTGACATTGGAGGTGATCGAGAATCCTGCTGCCGACACCCTCACCATCCGCTTCATCGACAACGGCTGCGGAATGGATGCCGAAACCGTCCAGAAGGTTATCAACCCGTTTTTCACTACCCGTACCACCCGCAAGGTGGGCCTCGGACTGCCGTTGCTGAAGCAGAACACCGAGCAGACCGGCGGCAGCCTTGACATACAGTCAGAAAAGGGCAAGGGCACCACCGTGACCGCTGTCTTCGGCCTCACGCACCTCGACCGTCCGCCGATGGGCGACCTCGCCGGCACCGTCGTCCTCACCGCCTCTGCCTACCCCGACATCCGCTTCATCTTCCACTACCATTCCGACCAAACCGACTACGTGTTCGACACCGACGAGGTGAACGAAGCCCTCGACGGGATGTCCATCCAAGAACCGGAAATCGTACAGTATCTTATTGAGATGGTGAAGGAGAACATCGGAAACGTCAGTTGAAACTGAAAACTGGAAACTAATCTTCCGCTAATGCGCTGTTATAGAATTCTTTTCATATTGATAGCAAATCTATTAGTCCTCCACTATTCTGGTTTTTCGCAGCGTGGAGACGAAAGGAAGTATAGGAGTTTCCAAGGCAGTACGCTCATTTTCTACAACGACAGTACATACAATTACTATTATTCTCCCGGATGTGATATTTGTCCAGAACTGCCAGTTAATGCTTATAATACAGGAATATACGTCAAACATAAAAAGAGGGCATATTATTTGTACACTAACCCTAATCTGAATCCGTGTAAACCTGTTTACCTGTCGGGAAAAGAAGCCCAAACATCAGATTCTTTGTTCCATCTGACCATCGTTGATTCTATTAAAATAAGCAGCGAAGACGTTTGGACAGGCTTTGATGATATTCATGACCATCGAAATTATTACTATTTGGTGAAAATATTGTATTCCCACGACTCTCTTGATTCTGTAAAACAGATACAAAGAATGGAACTTTATGGTCAATACTATCACGATTCCAAATTTGATGTTGAAGTTTACAAACAAGACTCAATTTTAGCAATGAAATTCAAAAAGGAGGATGAACAACGTGGACTCACGGTTGTGAATGGAACCTATTTCCAACAATTCATCTGTTATGACCAGCAATTGGATTTTGTGCCTGTCAAGGGACTTCCCATCCGGTCCATTGAAATAGAGATTCATCCATTTTACCAGGATCACTCATTATCTAACTATACCGATGGCTTTGCAAAGTGTTCTTATCCTGTTCAAAATGAAAATAGTTCTCATTTCACCCTAGCGATACCTGAAGAAGCGTATCAGAAGATTCACAATCCCTTTTATTATCAATGTATTGCAGAAATCGTAAATCAGAGAACTATCATTTTTGACCGTCAGGTATTTTTCAAATTGCCAAAAAATGAAAAGAATTACAATCGTTTGCGAAAAAACGGCAAACCTCCGAAACTACGCAATTCCTATGGCTCTTTCTATGGATACAGACGATTACTAATATTTGAAAAACGACACAAAATTTACGACCCATATAGACATAACAACGACTGAAACGCGCTACAACACAGAGACGCGCTACAGCACGTCTCTACAACATAAAACTGAACCCTGTCCCCTGAACCCTGTGTTCTTCCCTTTTACGAAACAATCGATCAGCCGCCATACTATGACGGCTCTACCGAATAAGAACCATTAACTCCTTAACTTTTTAGTTCCTTAACTCCAAACTATTAACTATTAATTATTAACTCTTAACTTGAAAAAACCGTAACTACCTTGCTCCCGTCGAATTACACCACCCGCAGCATCATCGCCCTTGCCTTGCCGATTATGGCGGGGAATTTGGCGCAGACGATCATCACGTTTGTGGATACGGCGTTTCTCGGTCATCTCGGACAGGTGGAGCTTGGGGCGGCCATGATGGCGGGACTCTACTACTACGTCTTTTCGACGCTGGCGTGGGGCTTCGCGACGGGCATCCAGATTATTGTGGCGCGGCGGTTCGGGGAGAACAATCTCAAGGAGGTCGGGGCGGTGTTCAAACACGGTCTGCTGGTGGTGGCGGCCCTGTCGGTGCTGCTGTTCCTGCTGCTGCACTATGGCACCGACATTTTCCTGAAAGGCATCATCACCTCCCCCGACATCCTGAAAGTGTCGGAAGAATTTATGCAGTACCGCCACTACGGCATTATTTTCGTATGCTTCAACTTCCTGTTCCGCTCGCTGTATGTGGGACTTTCCGATACGAAAATCATCATTTACACCACGTTCCTGATGGCGTTGGTGAACATCTTTTTCGACTACGGTTTCATTTTCGGGAACTGCGGACTGCCGGAGTTAGGGGTTTCGGGCGCGGCGATTGCCTCCGTGCTGGCCGAAATATCGGCGTTCATCTTCTTCATTTTCTATACGCTGTTCCGTCTTCCCACCAGAAAGTACGGCATCTTCCCCATCAAAAAGGTGCGGATGCCGTTGGTCAAGTCCATCGTGGGGCTGTCGCTGCCGACGATGGGCCAGCGCTTGGTATCCTTCGGGGCGTGGTTTGTGTTTTTCGTGATGATTGAGAGCACGGGCGAGCTGGCCGTGGCGGTGTCGGGCATCGTGCGCAGTGCCTATATGATTATATTGGTGCCGGTGTTCGCCTTCTCTGCTGCCGCCAACACGCTCACCAGCAGGATTATCGGCGAGGGCTATGCCGACAAGGTGGGACTTTTGCTTCGTAAGATCTTGAAAATCTGTCTGATATTCTTGGTGGTACTGGTGGCAGTATGCGCTATCATACCCGACACGATAGCCACCATCTACACCGATGATGCGGCGTTGGCGGCGGCCTCGGTGCCGTCGTTACGGGTGGTGTGCGTGAGTGCCCTGCTGATGAGCGGTGCCTGCATCCTCTTCGAGGCGGTGTCGGGCACGGGCCGGACGATGGTGGCCTTCATCCTTGAGTCGGCCATCTTGGTAGCTTATATCGGTTATATCCTGCTGGTTACAAAAGTGTTCCCGATGCCCGTCGAGGTGATTTGGGTGGCAGAAATCCTGTACGCCACCCTGCTGGGAGTGGTGTCGTGGGGATATTTAAAGAAGGGGAATTGGAGGGAGAAACGGATTTAAAAACCTCCCTCAAATCGTTCCACCTTTTCCTTATACATCGGATTGATGGGAATGGAACGCTCGGTCTGCCGGTCGAAACCTGCCAACACGCTGTGACATACGGTTTTCACGGCATTCGTTTCGGCGCAACGCAGCCGCTGCACCATCTTCATGCTTTTATTGCCAAAGGCATAAATGGCGGTCTCACACACTATATGGTCATGAATCTTAATGGGTTGCATGAAGTCCATGTCCACATGCACCAGCACGAGGTCCATCTTCATCCAGTCGATTTTTTCTCCGAAAACCTCCTCGAAATACTGGCTTCTCCCATAATCGAAATAGTTGCACTGCACGCCGTTGTTCACATGCGCAAAGGGATCCAAATCGCACATCTTGATTTGGATAGGAGCTGAAAAATGGAATTGCACCTGACTTTCTTCCATTACCATAATAAAATTAGAAATTGTTAGAAAAGAGTGGGTTCCCAATTGAAAAAGCCCTGTATTTTGCGGCCCGACCGCGACTCGAAGTTGAGTAGCAGCAGTTTGAGGTCCACGCCCCAGTGGAAGCGTCCCATCTTGCCAGAGGAGCATATCACGCGGTGACAGGGGATGAGATAGATGACGGGATTGTTGCCCACGGCGTTGCCCACCGGCCGCAGCGAGCGCGGCCTACCGATGTTGCGGGCAATCTCGCCGTAGGTCGAGACCTTGCCGACCGGTATCTTGAGCAGCTCCTGCCACACCGCCATCTGGAAATCGGTGCCGCGCACATAGATACGGATTTTGCCGACATGTTTCCAGTCCTTCATCAGGAAGTGGCGCACGTTCTGGTGCTCGGGCATGGTCTGCCGCTTGAACTCGGCGTTGGGGTAGCGGGCACGCATCTCGCCCATGCACACGTCATCCTCGTCCATCACGCCCATAAAGCAGATGCCGCCATCCACCGAGCCGATGAGCATACGGCCGAACGGGGTATAGATGATGCTGTGGGTGATGAGCATCCGTTTCCGACGGCGGCCCCACACCGAACGGGGCATCTGTTCGATGCTGATCATTTCAGCCGGCACGCGCCCCAGGTTCTTCAACTCTTTCATGTTATTCAAAAATGTGATTCGACAAAATTTCCTCCTTCAGCCGCTGCAACGGGATGGGAGTCACGCCGCTGTATTCGCACACGATGCCGCCGGCGAGGTTGGCAATCTGCGCCGTCTGCTCGGGCTGCAAACCTGCCAACAGACAGAGTGTGGCCACCGAGATGACCGTGTCGCCCGCCCCCGACACGTCGCTAATGCGCCGCAGGTAAGCAGGTTGCGTGAAGAAACTATCACGCTCGCGGTCGTACAACGCCACCCCCTTTTCCGACATGGTGGTGAACAGATAGCGGATACCACACTTTTGTGCGAAGTCGCGCATCAGCTGTTCCACCCGTTCCATCGGCAGCTGCTGGGCTTTCATCTCCAGACCGTCGGCCAGCTCCTTCAGGTTGGGCTTGAACATGTCAACCCCTTGATAATGAGCAAAGTTGCGTTTCTTCGGATCCACCGTCACGATGATGTTTCGCTCTTTGGCCCAGGCCACCACCTGCGCAATCAGCGGGGCGGAGATCACGCCTTTGTCGTAATCCTCAAAGATGATGGCATCCACCTTGCGGCTATTCATCACCTGCTGGAGCATGGCGAGGAAAGCCTTCTGCTCCACCTCATCCAACAAAAAACAGTCTTCATCGTCCACGCGAAGCACTTGGCGGGCATTGGCGATGATGCGGTATTTGATGGTGGTTTTGCGATAGTCGGAGTGATAGAGACAGTCGGTGGCAAGGCCGTGTTCCTTCATCAGCGAGAGGAACTCGTGGCTCTTTTCATCGTTTCCGATGACTGAGCACAGCAACGGGGTGGCACCCAACGACTGGAGGTTGATGGCCACGTTGGCGGCGCCGCCCAGCCGGTAATAGCGCTCCTCCACATCCACAATCGGGACCGGCGCCTCGGGCGAGATTCTTCCCACGCTGCCCTTCAGATAAGCGTCGATCATCACGTCCCCGATTACGAGAACCGTGGATGACGCGAATTTATTTATCAGTTGGTTGATCATCTTGTAATTGAATATGCCAAAATATGACGCTGCGGAAATTTAGTGGTGGTGACCACAGCCGCCACAGCCACCGGTACTGCCATGACCACCACAGCCCTGACCCTTTTGTGCTTGTGTGCAGCAAGAAGGAAGCTTGGCACGCGCCTCGGCATTGGCCTTCACATTGTCGGCATCGTAGCCCAACTGGCTGATGCCCTGACGCAAAGTCTCGGGAGAGGTCTTCTGGGGCTGGTAGGTGATGGTAACTTTCGCCGTTTTCAGGTCGTAGGTGCACTTCTCCACGCCTTTCCATTGCGGCACGTTGTCCATCATCACTTTCTTGCAATGCTCGCAGGTGCCATTGGTCTGTATGGTAATGGTTTGAGTTTCAGCTTTCTGTGCAAAAGCGGTCATACCCATCAGGGCGACAACCAGAAAAGTAAGCAGTTTTTTCATTTTCCAATAATTATTACAAAAATCGGCAACAAAATTACAACTTTTCCGTATAACTCAGTTAATCGGAGAAAAATAGACTCTTTTTTTATGAAAAAATGGGGATTGACAGGCGGTATCGGAACGGGTAAAACCTTTATTTCCAAGACTTTCTTGAAAAAAGGCATTCCTGTATTCTATGCCGACGACGAGGCCAAGAAACTCTACGCTGATGCAGAAGTGTTGCAGCAACTTCGGGAGGTTTTCGGTGAAAAAGTGTTTGAAAATGGCAAACCCAACTTCCGGAAACTGGCGGATTTGGTTTTCAACAACCACGATGCCCTCGAAAAACTGGAGGCCATTCTCCATCCTCGTGTGATGGGAATGTTCGAGCAGTGGGCGACACAGCAGCACAGCGAAATCGTCATCATGGAGTCGGCCATTCTCTATGAGGCTCATTTAGAGCACTATTTCGACAAGGTGATGGTCGTCAATGCTTCCGTAGGCAAGCGCATAGAACGCATCAAGCGGAGAAATCCCGAGCTGACAGAGGCGGAAATCATGGCGCGGATCAACCGGCAGATGTCGCAGGAAGAGAAGTGCGCCCTCGCCGATGAGGTCATCGAGCACGAGGAAGACTGGTGAACTGAAAATTGAGAATTGAAAATTGAAAACTGGGAGTTTTTATACAAACTTTACGTTCTGCAACTCTCTTCCAATAGTATGCAATCCTTCAATGATGCGTGCGCATTGCTCCGGACGTGGTTTGGAAACAGCATTGGCATAGTGAGAGAGTTGAGCATGGCGGATGCCAGTTGCGCGGCTTAATGCTGCCAACGTGGTAAATTGCTGAGCCTCATGCAGGATAGCACTTACTCGCTTTTCATATACCAATTCATAATTTCCATTTTTTATATCTTCCGAAATAGGGTCTCCGTCATTGATACATCCTTCCAAGTGGAACTGCAACCCCTCTTCGGTCTCCTTGCGCAAATCTTCGAAAGTTCTACCCGTTGAGATCACCAACCCATTAATGCGGGGGTCGCTAATATAGGATGCGTAATTTTTGCCGCACCAATCTACTTTTACAATAATTCTTTCCATAACCATTCGCATTGATACAGTGATTATTTCCACCCTGCTTGTTTGATAATACTATCTAAAAGGTCTCCGTCTAAATCATCCGACAACTTCTTGTTTACCGTTACCTTGCCTTTCTTTGTCGGATGCTTAAATTGTCTATGATCACCTTTTGTATAGGCGAGAAACCAGCCATCGTCTTTCAGCATCTTGATTACATCTCTTACTTTCTTAGTCTTCATAGTAGTGGGAGAAACGATTTGAGGGTGCAAAAATAGTATTATTTTTAATACTATTCAAAAATTTTGAAAAAAAATTTTTTAGAAAAAAAAAGACAAAAAGTCTCTCCCCCTACTCGTTGAAGGTGCCAGCGGGTAACGTGATGTTTTTCTGATGGTTGGAGAATTTGATGGTGGTCACGTCGCCGTTTTTGTCCGTCATCTTCACCTGCGTGGCCAAATAGGTGGTGGGATTGAGGTACACCTCGATGCTCTGGTACATGTCTTTCACGCGCTTGCTCTTGGGAGAAAGCATCACCAGTACGTCTTTCCCTTTGTAGAAGGTGGCGTCGAAGTCGGCACTGCTGGTGAGCCCCGAGCCGCTGATGGTTTTCAGAATCATGCCGGCCATCTCGCCAATCATTTTGTTCTGGGTGGAGCCCTTGGCGGTTTTCAGATAGGCTCCTTTTTTGTTTAAGATGATGGAATAAGCCTTCGGAGAGGTGTAGGCCCAGCAGAGCAGGTCGGGCTGTTGGTACGAGAGCGTGCCTTCCGACTTGGCGGGCGTGGTGAAGGCTTTGGAACTCTTCTCCTGCGTGAAGTTCACCTTCAGCGACTTCAACTGTGAAGAGGCCGTGGAGATGCTTTTGGTCAATGCTGTTTGTGCATCGCCGCTCTGCAACGTGTAGCCGGAGGGTTGTGCCACGGCCATTACTACTGATAACACACTGACAATCAGGATTGAGAGGAACTTTTTCATCATCATTTTTATCTGAAATAAACGAGCATTAAGAACGATGGAAGATTAAAAAGTTTAATCTTCCATCGCAGTTTATTGATTTACAATATTTTAATATCTATAGAAATCAGCTTTGAAAGGACCGTTGACGGGCACACCGATATAGTCGGCCTGCTTCTGGGTGAGCTGGGTGAGTTTCACGCCGATCTTGGCCAGATGGAGGCGTGCCACCTCCTCGTCGAGGTGTTTGGGCAGGCAATAGACGCCGATTTTGTAGTCGTGCTGCCAAAGCTCAAGCTGGGCGAGGGTCTGGTTGGTGAAGGAGTTGCTCATCACGAAGGAGGCGTGACCAGTGGCGCAGCCGAGGTTCACGAGGCGGCCTTCAGCGAGGATGAAGATGGAGTGGCCGTCGGGGAAGATATACTCATCGACCTGCGGCTTGATGTTGCGTTTCACGATGCCGGGAGTCTTCTCAAACTCAGCCACTTGAATCTCATTATCGAAATGACCGATGTTGCAAACGATGGCCTGGTCTTTCATCTTTTTAAGATGGTCAGCGGTGATGATGTCGCAGTTGCCGGTGCAGGTCACATAGATGTTGCCTTCGTCGAGGGCGTCTTCCACGGTCTTCACCTCGAAGCCTTCCATAGCGGCTTGGAGGGCACAGATGGGGTCGATTTCGGTGACGATGACGCGGGCGCCGTAGGAGCGCATGGAGTGGGCGCAGCCTTTGCCCACATCGCCGTAGCCGCACACCACGACCACCTTACCGGCGATCATCACGTCGGTGGCGCGTTTGATACCGTCGGCGAGCGACTCGCGACAGCCGTACAGGTTGTCGAATTTGGATTTGGTGA
>JAFXTS010000009.1 GCA_017535665.1 Bacteroidales bacterium
GGATCAAACTCTCCATCCTAATTAATTTCTTTCTTTTTGTTTGTCTGTCCCGGCCTCGTCTTATCGCTTGAGTCTCTCAAAAGAATCTCTTGAGTGTTTGCTACATCATTCCATTCATTCAAAGAACAAATCCCCGTCGTTTTTCCTCTGCTCTTCCGCCCCTGCTTGGGGCGCGTCTCCCTACTGGCGCGCCGTTCGTGTGACGCGCAAAACGGGATTGCAAAAATACTGCTTTTTCATTACATACAACACTATAATAAAAAATTTTTTTGAAATTTACTCATCTTATTGTATATCAGTGAAATAATTTTCAAAAACACCCATTTTTCAACAAAAAAAAGGCCTATTTTTGGCCAATTTTTGAATTACGGCCCATTTTTTTGGAGCACTTTTCGGAGAAATTTGCGCAAAACGGCAGAAAAACGCTTCCGACGGCAAGAATGAATTCAATGAAAAATCACTTGATCTTTTTCACCGTGGCGTAATCACCCTCGGCATTCAGCGTGATGGCATACTTGTGCTTCCCGTCCTTGCTCTGCGTGTAGCGCACGTTGCCCTCGGCATACGGGTACAACGGACGGGTACCGTAGATGGCGTAGCCGTTCTTCTTCAGCCACTCCCCCATCTCGCGCATCCGCTGCAAGGCGGTTGCCGGCAGCTGTCCGTCGGCATCGGGACCGACATTGAGCAGGAAATTTCCTCCCTTCGATACTATATCTATTAATATATGTATAAGCTGACGGGTACTTTTGTACTCGTCGGTGGAAACATACGACCAGCTGTAGCCCATGCTCATGCAGGTTTCCCACGGGTATGGCAGCAGCGAGTCGGGCACCTGCTGCTCGGGGGTGCGGTAGTTCTCGTAGCGTCCGCCCACGCTGCGGTCCACGATGATGAGGTCGGGATTGTTGTCGCGGGCCATGGCAGCGATGCGGGACATATCCACATCCTGGATGCGCTGGTAGCAGCCCAGCCACTCGCGGGTTTCGTCGGTGAGGCTCCACTCAGGGCGCACCCATCCGCCATCGAGCCACAGGATGTCGATGTCGCCATAGTTGTGGGTAATTTCCTGCAACTGATTGTAGGTAAACTCTTTATATTTGTTCCAACGCTCGGGATAGGTGTTGATGTCGTAATTGACGTTGCGGTCGGGGGTGGCCCACTCGTGCGCCCAGTAGTCGTCGCAATGCCAGTCGGGCTTGGAGAAGTAGAGCCCGATCCACATTCCTTGGGCGCGGAAGGCATCGACGATGGCGCGGGTGATATCGGGTTGCGGGGCGGTGTGGTACGGGCAGTCGGAACCGGCCACGGTGTAGTCGGTGTAGCGGCTGTCGAACATGCAGAAGCCATCGTGGTGCTTGGTGGTAAAGACCATATATTTCATGCCGGCCTCTTTGGCGGCGGTGGCCCACTGGGCGGCATCGAACTTCTGGGGGTTAAAGGTTTTGTTGAGCGCCTGATACTGCTGTTTATACTCGGTATAGTCGGCACCGTTGCGGTTAATCCACGGCTCGTTGCAGATGCTCCACGACTCCACCACTTCCCACTGGGCGTACATGCCCCAGTGCACCATGAAACCGAACTTCAAGTCCTGCCACTGGTCGATGCGGTTGAGGATGACGGGGTCGGTTTCGGGCTGCGCGTCGGGCTGGGCCTTTGCCACAAAAGTGATTGACAATAGAGAGAGAAAGAGAATGGAAAGTTTTTTCATATTATCTATTTTGTCTCATTCATAATTATCAAATTGCAAAGTTCAACTATAACCATTTGATTTTGAGCTGCAAAAGTAAGAAAAATTCTCAATTTACAACAGAAAAATTCTCAAAAGTAATGAGAAAATTTCGCAATTCTATCTGATTTGCGTCTTGAGTTTTCAATTATTTAAGCGGATTGGCGGTGCGGATCGGAGAATGAATCCCCCTTCCATCAACGCAAAGGCGAGATGCCCAAACTTTCCCATCTTGTATTGTAACAACTAAAAAAATTATCATTTGAGATAATTTTCTCAGAATTGTTGTATCTTTGCAGCCGAAAAACTAAAACAACTTGTTATGACTAAAACTACTATCGAATCCGTTAGGCAAACAGAGAAAGCCGGACTGTTCACTATATGTTTTGAGGGTGAAAGCTTCACTGAATTTCAGAAATTTATGATGAAAGGCAATGAGAATGCTACACTTCAACCTGACCTCCAAAAGATTCTGAACGCCTTGCAACACATGATGGATGCAACGGGATTTCTTGACCGATATTTCAGACCAGAAGGGAAATTTCGAGACAGAGTAGCAGCGCTTCCAATTCAATCCAGCAAGTTGCGTCTCTATTGTTTGCGCTTGTCAGACAGCGTTTTGATAGTCGGTAACGGAGGAACAAAACACACAAAAAAGTACGAAGAAGATACAGAACTTAACGGCTATGTGATACAACTACAAAAACTGGATGATTTGCTAAGACTATCTGAGGCTAAGGGTGAAATAACAATCGAAGAAGCTGCAATTTATGGTGTAGATGACAAACAATTTGATATATGAAACATTCAAAAGAAACAGAACAGCTTTTCCAGCAAACGCTTGACAACACTCCGAAAGCATTGAAACTTCAAGTGGTGTGGTCATACCAAATCGCCGACTGGATTGATGAAATGCTCAAAGCTCGAGACCTGTCACAAAAAGAGTTTGCGAAGATGGTGGGCACATCCGAAGCGGCTGTTTCTCACTGGGTGGGTGGTGGTCACAACTTCACGCTTTCCACCATTGCCAAAATCTCTGCAGCACTTGATGCAGACATCATCCATGTAGCTCTTAGCAGTCAACAAAATGAACCCGAAAAGGATTGATTATCCGCCGGCGTGCCGCGGGTGGCGGTGGGGCGCGGCCTCTACCTCAGACTGCGCTTCACTTTGTTACGCTTGTCTGAGGTTACTGAGAGTGCGTTCCTTCGGAACGCGGCAGGGATTGGAGCGAGCACGAGCGAAGCGACGTAAAGCGTAAAGCCCGACGGCGACCGTAGGGAGCCGGGCCGCCCAAAAAAGAGAAATATAAGGACAACCAACCTGATTATGGGTGGTCGGGGCGGTGAAAAAGGGCAGTGAGTGATAGATGAGATGCTAATGAAGGGCTTCCGACTTACTGAAATCGCGACAGGAAATCGGACAACTTGGAATCGGAAATGGTGAAGGGCATCCGCACTTTGCGCAGATACAATGTGCAGCCATCCACCTTACTGATTTCGTGAAGATTGACCAGCTGGTTTTTGTTCACCAGCATGAAATAGTCTGGAAGTTGCGACATCATTCCATCGAAGGTCTCATAGACAGAATCTGTCTTCTCGGTATCGGCGTAGTGGATCACCTTCACCCGCGAATCGCCGCCGGTGGGCATGTCGAACGACTGGGAGACAATATAGCTGATACGGTCGGCCTGGATGAGCATCGCGCCAAACTTGACGAACACGGGACTCATCGGGGTTGATTTGGACTGACCTTCCCATTGCGCCAATTTGGTGCGAAGCTCATGGTTTTCGGCTAACAGATCGGCATTCTCCTGCCGCAGTTTTTTGCGAGACTTCGTATTCTGCACGATGGAAATACCTGAAATCACCGTATATACCAGCAAGCCCGCCAGCAACACTGCAGCAAGCAGAAGGAAAACATCATCTATCATGAATGGCATAAATCTTTGTTATGAGCTGCAAAATTACAAAAAAATGCACTACGATAATCCTGACCGCGATTTAGCCGTGGTAACAGTTGATCGAAACGGCCGGTTCGTCCTCAAAATCGTCCCATACATCCTCTTCCATCTCCTTGCACTCCTCTGCAGTCATATCTTCATCATAGTCATACAGTTCACCATCAACATAACATTTGCAATCTTTTTCAGCATCTCCACAAGATGAAAAACCGAAAATAAGGGTGGCCACCGCCAGCATCAAAAACAATTTCTTCATAGTTAAAAATTTTATGGTTAACAATTGGGTTTTACTCGGTGACCTCCTGTTTGAGCAGGTAGCCGAAATAGGTATCCTTTTTGATGGTGATATAATAAGTATCTATCACCTCCCATCCTTGCAGTCCCAAGAAATTCAGGGCATCGATATTGCTTTCAAACTTCAGCACCCTACCTTCTTCGTCCTTCAGTTTCATCTTGCGTTTTTCGTTCAGGATGGAGGTATGCTGACCATAATCCATGAAGCATTTCACCTTGTTAGAGAGGAGTTTCTTTTTGCACACCAACTCACAATAGTTGAACTTCTTGTTGGTGGCCACCTCCTGAGCGGAGACGGCAGAGACGAACCAAAAGGCCATGACGGCCAACACAACAATTTTTCTCATAAAAGAAAGAATTTAAGCGATTCCTTTTTTTCGACGGGACACACGCGGAATCGGTTGCGCATTTCCGATTGCAAAAATCGGTGAAAAAGAAAAACCTTCAATTTTCACGTAATAAAAAGGATTATTTTGCAAGCAATTATGGGATTTTTGCAAAGATAGCACAATTAATTGCAAGCAAACAGGTGAATAATGCAAATAAAAGAGCAGGAGCATCATCGCAATTTATGGAAATTTGCTTGCATTTTCGCAAAAAAGCGATGGGGTTATGCGGTTAAATGGGGATAGGTTATACGGGGATGTGGTGATGATACTCCCCCTCCGGTTCGGCGGCGACGGGCAGGGGCGCTTCGTCCGGCTGGTCGTAACGCAACCGCTTGGGATGCAGGGTGGCGATGAGGTTCTCGTTGAGCAGGATCTCGACCTGTAACATCGTCTGTTCCAGTTTTTTGGGCGCGAGCTGACATTCCCACACCACCAGCACCTGCCAGCCGTTATCCTGCAAATCCTTGTAGTTCTGCTGGTCGCGCTGCTGGTTGCGACGGATTTTGTTGACCCAGAAATCGCGGTTGGTCTGCGGGATTTTACAACAGGGGGAATTTTCCACATTCAGGTTCCCCGTTTCGGACGCACGCCGTGCGTCCCTACCATCCTGCTGGACATTTCCGACAACGGACGAAGGAATACCCTCCCCATTTTTCAATTTTCCATTTTCAATTTTCAATTTCACCCCGTGGCCGTGCCAAAAACACCCATTGACAAAAATAGCGGTGCGGTATTTGCGCATGACGATATCGGGACTGCCAGGCACCGATTTCACGCACAGGCGGTAGCGGTAGCCATGGTTCCACAGCCACCTCCGCACCTTCAGCTCAGGCTTGGTGTTGCGGCTGCGGATGTGCGACATGCAGCGGTGGCGCTGTTCCGGTGAGAGGCGGTCGGACATGGTTCGTGCGTTTCTTTATAGTTGCGCTTTCGCGTTAGGGTGGGAATATTGGCTGTCAATAAAATAAGGTGCAAAGATACAACAATTTTTTTTGTATTTTTGCGGCCTCATTTTTAACAAAATCATATATGAGCAGAAAATTTATCCTTTTGATATGCCTCGCTTTGTGTAGCAGTCTGATGCTGCGGGCACAGAACGGACAGCGGTTTTTGTCGCCCGTTTTTGATGAAATCGCCGTGCAAAGCGAAGTGCAATACAGCAGCGCGGCACCTGTGGGTTCCGATGACCCCGACCCGTTGTACTTCGACTTTTACCACCCCCTTGGCGACACCATGGCCTACCGTCCGCTGGTGATCACGGTCTTCGGCGGCGCCTTCGTCGCGGGCAACCGCTCGTGGTGCGACATGGTGGCCTACGCCGAGGCACTCAGTCGTTACGGCTATGTGGTGGCCTCCATCGACTACCGGCTGCTACCCGTTTACCGCATCACGGAGACCAACTTCATTCGCGCCGCCTACATGGCCGCACAGGATGTGAGTGCCGCCGTGCGGTTCTTCAAGGGCAACTGCGAGGGCTACCGGATTGACACCAACCGCATTTTTGTCATCGGCAACTCGGCCGGCACCATCGCCTCCATGCATTGTGTATGGATGGATGATGATGAAAGACCGGAAGAGACGTACGAGGACAGCGGCTTCTTGGGCATCGGCGGGCACAGCGACCTTGGCGGGGTACACACTTCCGGCTTTCCCGAGTACCTGTCGTACTCGCCCAACATTGCCGGACTGGTGGCCCAGTGGGGCGGCATACTCGACACCAACATCATCGGCAACGACGACCAGACCCCCATCTGCCTCATCCACGGCACGGCCGACGAGACCGTATCGTTCTACTACGGCGCACCCTACGAAGAGAATTTCCTGGGCATCACCTCGCTGGTGCTGCCCGACATGTACGGCTCGTATTACATCGACCAGCGGCTCGGTAGCCGCGGGGTGGACCACGAAATGCATGTGTTTGAAGGAGAGGAACATTGCTTCTACATTGATGGATTTACCACTTTGATTCCTGAAAAATTCGACACCTGTTTCCGCATTGCGGTGAATTTTATGGCCGAGCACCTAAATTATCCGGAGCCTGTTGTTGATCCGGAAGATGGCATTACGGAGCAGGAGAGCGGGAGCTTCACCATTTATCCGAATCCGGCCAGCGACCAGCTCCACCTCCAGCTGCCGGAGTCGTGCCAACATTTCACCTGCTATCTGTATGATAATCAGGGCCGGTTGGTACTCCAGCAGGAAGATGTCACCACCCTCAACCTCAGCACCTTGACGGCCGGATGGTACGAGGTGAAGGTGCAGAGCGACAACGGTGTTTTCACGCAGAAGTTTGTGAAGCGGTAGATGCCATAGAACGGGAGCACACTTTGCAGGAGTTGGGGAGAATGGAGAAAGTGAGGGATTTTTTAATCAAGGAACGCGTATTTGACGAAGATAGTTTTACAGATTATCAAAAAGAGGTATCAATATGACAAGAGAAGAAGCCATAGCCCGATTAAGCCGATACAAGTCGTCTGACTCGCCGTCCGATTGGCGTAAAGATGAGGGAAAACGCCGTGCTGCCAAAGAAAAGGGATGGCTACAATATTCACGCAAGATAGCCATCAAAGTAGCCATGGAGATGAAGTGTCAGGGGCTCACCCGGCAGGATGTAGCAACCCGTATGGGATGCTCGCCGCAATACGTGTCCCGTCTTCTAAAAGGCGAGGAAAACCTTTCGTTAGAAACCATCTGCAAGCTGGAAAACGCATTAAATATGGCAATTTTGCAGTACGAGTTTGCATAAACGCTTGCCGCTTCGCACTTCTGTCGCGGCAGGGATTGGAGCGAGCACGAGCGAAGCGAAGTAAAGCCTTTAGTTTTGCAGTTTCTTTTTATTGTATCTGAAAAGGCAGATAGAACGTATGAAAAAAACTGCAAATCAATGTCTAACAAGTTAACCAAGAACGGAGGGTGAACTATGAAGTAAGCTAGA
>JAFXTS010000010.1 GCA_017535665.1 Bacteroidales bacterium
CATTTCGTGCATATCCACGAAATGGTCTGTTAATACCCCAACTCCTTCAAATACTCCTTCATCTTCCCCTGCACTTCGGCCAGTTCCGTCTCCAACTGTTCAATCTCTTTTTGCACGGCGGGGATGTCGATTTCGGCTTCCTCCTCGTAGGTGTCCACGTAGCGCGGAATGTTGAGGTTGTAGTCGTTCTCGCGGATTTCGGCGGGCGTGGCCACGTAGGCGTATTTGTCTTCCACCACGCCGGGCTGCAACTCGCCATTGGCAAACTTGCGATAAACTCCCACGATGTGCTCAATGTCCTGCGGACGGAGTTTGTTCTGGTTCTTGCCGTTCTCGTACTCGCGACTGGCATCGATGAACAGCACGTTTTCGGATCCGCGACCTTTGCGGAAGATGGCGATGGCAGCAGGAATGCCCGTGCCGTAGAACAGGTTGGCGGGCAGACCGATAACCGCCTCCAAAATATGCTCGTTCTCAAGGATATATTGACGGATTTTGCCTTCGCTGCCGCCACGGAACAGCACACCGTGCGGGATAATCACGCCCACCTTGCCGCCATTGTCGTCGGCCACCTCCAGCATGTGGCTGATAAAGGCCCAGTCGCCCTTGCTCTTGGGCGGAATCCCGCGCCAGAAACGGTTGTAGGGATCGCTGGCGGCCTCCTCCGCACCCCATTTGTCGAGCGAGAACGGCGGATTGGCCACCACGGTGTCGAACTTCATCAGCTTGTCATTGGTTTTCAGTTTGGGGTTGCGCAAGGTGTCGCCCCAGCGGATGACAGCGTTGTCGAAACCATGCAGGAACATATTCATCATCGCCAACGCCCACGTACTGCCGTTCACCTCTTGGCCGTAAAGCGAGAAGTTGTTGTTACCCACCTCCTTACCTGCTTTGATCAGCAAGGAACCGGAACCGCAGGTCACATCGCAGATGCGGGCACCCGGGTTGCTCTTGGTCAGTTTTGCGAGCAGTGTGGAGACTTCGGCGGGGGTGAAAAAATCGCCAGCCTTTTTGCCCGCCTCCCCCGCGAATGTGGACACCAAATACATATATGCATCGCCAATGATGTCGTTGTTCTCTAAATGCGACTCGTCCAACTCCACGCCCTTGAAATCCTGCAACAGATTTCGCAAGCGGGCGTTTTTCTCTTTCGTCTCGCCCAAATTGGCGCTGTTGAAGCTGATGTTACGGAAGATGCTGCTGCCGTCTTCGCTGCTCATCTTCTCACGATTGGCATCTTCGAGGTCTGCCAAAGCTTCGTCAATCAGCTCGCCGATGTTGGTGGCATTGCGGTGGTCGTAGAGGAAGTCAAACGAGCTCTTTTCGGGCACCACAAAGCGCTCGTGGCGCATCGCACGCTCGGCGCGTTCCTTGTCGCCCTCGTATTTGTCCAGATAATCGTTCAGTTTCGATTTATAGACATCGCTCACATATTTCAGGAACAGCATCGTGAGGATGTAGTCTTTGTATTGGCTCGGGTCAATGACGCCGCGAAAGGTGTCGCACGCTTTCCAAACGGTGCGGTTAATGTCTTCTTGGGTAACTTTCTTATTTTCCATATTCAAACTATTATAAAAACAAAAATGTTAATGATTAACAATTGAGGTAGTGATTTTGTTCAAAAGATAATGGTTCAATATATTATTCTTTTTCTCATGAATGGCTTTCATCAATTCCTCCTCTTTTTTTTGAAGGGAAGCAATCGCAACTACCTGATACTGAATATCTATAACTGGCATGGGGACTTCAAGATTCTCCAGCGTAGATTTTAAAATCAGCGGTGTAGAGCTGCCAATTTGCGATGCCTTGATTTTGCTGACAATAGTCGGATGATTCAAATACCAACATAGATATTCCGATGTTATCCTATTATCAATCAGATGGATAACATAAAGTGAAGTGGAAACCACAGCAGGGAAACTACGTTCGAAAACAGTGCACAAATAGGAGGTACCTTTACCCGCAAAAAGAAGGTCTCCCCGCCGCACCATGTTGTAATCCATTTTGGACTTATACTCCACCTTTACGGCGGTCTTTTCGGGATCATCCATCAGTAAGTCCTTGATTTGCAGATAAGATACCGTACCAGTCGGGGAGCTGTTAAGGTATAGTCCCGCACGAATATTAGCAATTTCTTTCAAAAGAGGCATAATAGTAAATCTTTTACTTGATTTTTTCGGCTGCAAAGATACAAATAATTTTTAAATTCAAACACAAAAATTTTCAAGAAATAAAATTACTAAAAAAAATAAAAATTTCATGACATAATATTGAAAGAGAAAATTCACAGGAAAAGTTGTATCTTTGCACCTCAAAATCATCAGGCATGAAAAAAGACCAAATCATCGAGTTTTTCAAAGGCAAAAAAATCGTCATCTTGGGATTCGGACGCGAGGGAGTGTCGTCCTACAAACTTATCCGCCAACACTATCCCAACCTGCCCATCACGGTGGCAGACAAAAATCCGCTGCTGCATGCCGATGATTTTCTGAAAGACAAACACCTGAAAATTGTGACGGGCGAAGAGTACGACCGCAACCTCAACCAATACGATGTCATCCTCAAATCGCCCGGTGTCAACTTCAACAACCTCAACTACTTCATTTCCAGAGAGAAATTCGTGTCGCAAACGGAGCTTTTTTTGATGGCCTACGGCGAAAATGTTATCGGAGTCACCGGTACGAAAGGGAAAAGCACCACCTCCTCGCTCATCTACCACATCCTCTCCAACTCGGTCGGCAACACCCTGCTGGCCGGCAATATCGGCACACCGTTTTTCGACATCCTTGAGGAGATCAACGACGACACCACCATCGTGGCCGAACTGTCGGCGCACCAGCTGGAGTACACCGACTATTCCCCGCATATCGCCATCCTCCTCAACCTCTACCAAGAACACCTTGACCATTTCAACACCTTCAACAACTACCAGTTAGCCAAACTCAACATCACCGAACACCAGCAAGAGAACGACATCCTCATCTACAACTACGACGACCGCTACATTCCCGGTTTGCTCGAGAGCCACCAACTGCAACGGCGGTTCATCCCGTTCAGCAGTCAGACTACGCTAAAAAATGGCGCATTCTGCACCAAAACCGACATCGTGCTGATGAAAAACAATGAACAAATCTGTACGATTCCGATTGAAGGGAGACCCAACATTCCCGGGCGGCACAACAACAACAATATCATGGCGGCCGTGCTGGCCTGCAAAGCCAAAGGTATCGCCGATGCCGACATCATTCGTAACATCGCCACTTTCAAAGGATTAGAGCACCGCATGGAGCTGGTGGGCACCTTCAAGGAGATCACCTTCTACAACGACAGCATCTCCACCATCCCCGAAGCCACCATCGCCGCCCTCAACACCATCAAACGTGTTGACACCCTGATTCTTGGCGGCTTCGACCGCGGCATCGACTACTCCATCCTCATTGAATACCTCCACGAACATCCCGTTCGTAACATCGCCTTTGTCGGTGAGGTGGGACAACGACTGCTGAAAGAGTGGACCGAAAAGGGCTACACTCTGCCAGAAAATTTCATAGTGGAGAATGATTATGCTAAAATCGTTACTTTCGCATACGCCCATACCGCGCTGGGTAGCAGCTGTTTGCTCTCTCCAGCCGCCGCTTCTTACGATCAGTTTAAAGACTTCACCGTGCGGGGCGGCACCTTCAAAAACGAAGTCAAAAAACAGGCTGAACTTTAACTCCTTTTATCTTCTTCTTCAAAAATCACAATCATGAAAAAACTCTTTCTCCTTGATGCTATGGCTTTGATTTACAGAGCCTATTATGCGATGATTAAAAGTCCGCGTTTCACCACGACCGGTTTGAACACCTCCGCCATGTTGGGCTTCACCAACACGCTGTATGAGGTGATACGGAACGAGAAGCCCACGCACATCGCCGTTGCCTTCGACACCGGCGCCCCTACTCTGCGCCATGCCGACTTCGAAGAGTACAAGGCCAACCGCGAGGCCACTCCCGACGACATCGTGACCGCCATCCCCTACATCCAGCGTATCATCACCGCCTTCGGCATCCCGATCCTCTCAAAGGACGGCTACGAAGCCGACGACATCGTGGGAACGGTGGCCAAACAGGCTGAAATAGACGGGTTTGAGGTCTATATGATGACCTCCGACAAGGACTACGGACAGCTCGTTTCGGAACATATTTTCATGTACAAACCCGCCAAGTTCGGACAACCCGCCGAGGTGGTGGGCGTGGAGGGCATCTGCGAGAAATATGGTATCCAGCAGCCCGAACAGCTCATCGACATCCTCGGACTGTGGGGCGACTCGGCCGACAACATCCCCGGCGTGCCCGGCATCGGCGAGGTGAAAGCCAAAAAACTGATTGCCCAATTCGGCAGCATCGAGAACATCTATCACCGCATTAACGAGGTAGATAATGCCAAACTTCGGCAGACCCTCATCGACAATGAGGAGAAGGCGCTTCAGTCGAAAGCGCTGGCTACCATCATTTTAGACGTTCCTATCGAATATCATTGGGATGACATGAAATTCGGCAACATCCACGTCAACGATTTGCAGGCCGTCTTCAATGAACTTCAGTTCAAAACCCTCTCCACCCGCATCTTCAACGACCTGAATTTGCGCAACATGCCCCCCGCTCCGCAGCAGCCCGACATGTTTTCGGCTTTGGAGAACGAAGCCCCTACCCCATCGGCACCCGCAACGATGGAACTTCCCCTCTTCAACAGTTTCGACCAACAGGAGCACCATTTCGAGTCCACTAACCAGTACGATGGCACGGGCGACCTCTACTTTGAGTGGCTGCTGAATGAAGGGAAAATCGCGGGGTTCTTCTTTGCCGATGAGCAACATATCTTTTATCATCTTCTTGAAAAAGAGCATCATTACTTCAAAAATATTCTTCAAAATATTTTCGGAAAAGAACGGCTCATCATCACCTATAACTGCAAACAAAGCTACAAATTTTTAGAGCTGTTAGGCATTCCTGTCAAGGCCCGTTTCTTCGACCTGCAGATTGCCCATTACCTCATTCAACCTGAAAACTCCCATCAGCTTTCCAACCTCTCAGAGAACTATCTAAACTACGCGATGCTTCCAGAAATCAAAAAGTTACAGCCAACTGTTAAAGAATTACTTGAAAGGACGGATGAGCAGGTAGAAATTTACCGTCAACTTTACCCCATTTTCAATAAAGAATTGGATGATAATGGCTTACGAAATCTTTTTGATGAAATAGAGATGCCTTTGGCACCCGTTTTAGCCAAGATGGAAAACAATGGCATTCACCTCAACAAGGAGATTTTGGCCGAAAGTTCGAGGGTAATTGGCGAAGAGATCAAGGAGTTAGAGGAGCAAATCTACAATTATGCGGGTGAAAAATTCAACATCGGCTCGCCGAAACAGTTGGGAGAAATTCTTTTTGAGAAACTGCATATCATTGAGAATGCGAAACTTACCAAAACCAAGCAGTACCAGACGGGTGAGGAAATCCTGTTGAAGCTGTCGGCACGGCATCCCATTGTGCCGCTGATTTTGGAGTGGCGCGGTCTTACGAAGCTGAAATCCACCTACGTGGACGCTTTGCCGCAGCTGGTGAATCCTACCACAGGCCGCATCCACACCACTTTCAACCAGACAGTGACCGCCACGGGGCGACTCAGTTCCACCAACCCGAATTTGCAAAACATCCCTATCCGCACAGCAAGGGGGAAAGAGTTGCGCAAGGCCTTCACGCCCACCACACCCGGCACGGTCATCATGGCGGCCGACTACTCGCAGGTGGAACTGCGCATCATGGCGGCAGTGAGCGGCGACTCAGCCATGATCGACGCTTTCAAACACGGTCTCGACATCCATGCCATGACGGCAGCGCGGGTTTACGGGGTGGACATTGACCATGTGACGCCCGACATGCGCCGCAGTGCCAAGACCGTCAACTTCGGCATCATCTACGGCATTTCGGCCTTCGGCTTGGCCGACCGGCTGCATATTGCCCAAAAGGAGGCCCGCGACCTGATAGAGGGCTACTACCAGCAGTTCCCCAAAATCATCACCTACCTTAATGATACGATAGAGTTCGCCCGCGCCCACGGCTATGTGGAGACGCTGCTGCACCGCCGCCGCTACATCCGCGACATCAACGCCGCCAACGGCATGCTGCGAAAAGCCGCCGAGCGCAACGCCATCAACGCACCCATCCAAGGCACCGCCGCCGACCTCATCAAAATCGCTATGATTCAAGTAGATCGAGAGATGACAAAACGGCAACTGAAAAGCAAGATGCTGCTCCAGATTCACGACGAACTGGTATTCGAAGTGCCGCAAGAGGAGATTGAAGTGATGAAAGAGCTGGTAACCAGCATCATGAACAACGCCATCACCATGGAGGTGCCGCTCGCTACCGATGTCAACTACGGCTCTTCCTGGTTCGACGCGCACTGACGGATTTCATCGAACGTGTACCCTTTCGACAGGAGGAATCTCGTCATGTAATCCCTTCCCTTTGACGGGTTTTCTTGCTGCCAACGAGCGGCCAAATAATGCAAGTTTTGGACATATAAATCCTCATCCATCATCTTCAGTTTTTCCGAGATGATGGCATCGTCAACGCCTCGTTTCAAAAGCTCTACACGGATTTTCACCCGTCCCCAACGGTTGTTGTTCATTTTCCCCCGAACAAAACACTCGGCGAAACGCTCATCGTTCACATAATTCTGCTCCTTCAGTTCCTCCAAAATCTGTTCGGCTTCCTGACGGGGAACCTTCAACTCTGCCAATTTTCGGCATACTTCGCGACAACTGCGTTCTTGGAAAGCGCAGTATTTCAGAATTTTATCGGTAACATCCATAGTATGACTACTTTTTATAGTCACCTTAGCGTTGAAGGACCACTTTCGAAACGGTGCAGTGGTTGCCGGTCCACACCTTCACGAGATAGAGGCCAGACTCATAGTGCAGGGCAATGTCGGCGCGGCTGTTGCCAGTACCTTGGATGGTGGCGAGGGTTTGTCCCATAAGGTTGCAAACCTCAATTCTGTCGAACGGAGCCGACGACTCGACGGTCACTTTCTCGCGGGTGGGGTTCGGATAGAGGCGTACCGTACCGTTTTCATACTGGGCGATGCCGACCACGCAGGAGGGAGTGGAGAGGCTGCTTTCGCCCACGATACATACTGCGCTGACGGTGAAGCAGTTCTCACCCTCGACGGTGGAAACCACGTGGGAGGTACCCGTCACATACTCGGCGACGACCTCGCCATTGCGATAGATGGAATAACTCTGGGCGGAGGGAACGCTGTTCCATGACACTCGTGCAGAGCCGCCAGGAAGACTCACTGCGGTAACATTGGAGGGAACTGTGCTGCAGTCCACGCCGCAGTTGGGCGAGTTATGGAAGAATGCGCCTGCAACCGGTGTGCCGGAAGAGGCATAAATCTGCATTCCCTGATTGGTTTCAATCTGGAAGGAGACCTCCGCATCGAAACTCGACTGGACGGGCGAACCCACAAAGTAGTAGTCGATATTGCCAGCCTCGCAGGTGTAAACCATGGCCGTATCAAGCGAGCCATCCTCCAAGGTGATTTCTGCCAAAATCGTATTGCCCCGTTTCATCTGGATCTTCGCACCGTTCCAGCCGTCGCCGTACTGGTCATGCATGATGATACGGATGTAGCAGTTGCACGGGTCGGTGGTAAAGCTGCCGCTCTGCCAAGCCCCAACTTCATTATTCCCGCAAACGGATTGCAGATAATAGTAATAGGTAGTGCCACCATTGAGGTAGTCGATATGGAAATTCACATTCTGAATCAGCGTATCCAGCACGTTAGCGTAACCTGTCGGATCGGTGAGCGGGTAGTCAGCCATTTTCAAATGCCAGGCGACATCCGAGCCATTGACATTATCCCACGTGAGGGTGGCCTCATTGCCGGTCACGCCGCTGAGAGTGAGATGCTGGGCAGGCCAGCAGTCGGTGTGCAACAAAATGGTAAGTTCGTCAATCAGACAGTAATTGAAATCGGAGGTGCCGTTATGGCGGAGGGCGATGTAACGGTTACTGCCCGTGAGGTTGGTATTGCTGAACGAAACGTTCTGGAAGTTCCACGTGCCGGCAGCGGTCGGTGTGAAGGTCGCCACATGCTCAAAAGTGGCATAGTCGCCAGGATTGGACATCACGCCCACCTCTAAACTTCCTGACAAGTTGGCATCTTCAAAATAGAGATAGAATGAGAGCGAAAGGTTATGGATATCCTCACCGATGGCGGGAGTAATGGCGTATGTCTGCATGTTAGAACCCGTGCAGAAGAGCAGGCTGTTGTCGCCATTCGTAGAAGAGATGTTGGAAGCAGACGGGGTAACGGAGGACTGGTAGTATGAGGTAGCGGGACGAGCCCAGCAGGGCGGGAAGGCGTTGTCGCCGGTGCCGTAGTTATCGAAACTCTCATAGTAGGGCAGCGCGGTGATGGTGCCGCAGCCGGTAGTGAAGGTCACTCCATGGCTCCAATCGCTGAAAGAGTTGTTGGAGCATGACGAGCGCACATAGAGATAATAGGTCGTCAGCGGGTTAAGGCCTTGGAGATTATAAGTAGTTGACGTAACGGATATTGGAGTACCTACAGAGGGGTTGCTAAGGGGCAATTCTGAGGCTACAAGTTGCCAATTATTGGCAGAGCCGACCTCCGTCCAACTGATGGTGGCGCTATTGCCAGCGACATCGGTAGCGGCGAGATTGGCGGGGACGAAGCAGCCGGAGGCGGCATGCAGGTTCACCTCATCAAGGTAGCAGTTGCGGCCACCGCCGGAGGTGAAGAGGAAGCCGACATATACGGACGAATGGTTGCCGGCGGCGGGGATGATCACATCGTAGTTGGTCCAGCCGGAGAGCAGTGCATGGTAGCGCGGGATCAAACCTTGCGGGGCATCGGTCCACGTGGTGCCATCAAACGAATACTGCACCTGAACGCCTTCGATAACGGCTTCAGGGTTTTCGCTCCCGTGATACCATTTGAAGTTGACACCCAACACATTAGTGCCTGTAGTGGAAATTTCGGGAGAGACCAGTCGTCCCTGTCGTCCGGACTGGTAACTACCGCTGGCCCACTGAGCCATAGCTTCGCCAGCGGCGGGCGAAACGATGGGGTTCTGTCCGCTGGCCACAAAAGTCACTGTAGAGTTGCCCGACACTTGCTGGAAGGACCAGCAGGCGGGCATTGCACCATAGGTGAAGCCTTCCTGCAGGGGCAGTGAGGCAACGCCGCAGGTGGTGGTGAAAATGGTGGAACTCCATGAGCTGTAATCACTTCCGCACACCGACTGCACATAGAAATAGTAAGTCGTATTGGGGGCTAAGGTATTATAACTGATAGAGGGATTGTTGACCGTGGTCGGGATGCTACCAGAGAAATTGGTGATAGGAGTGGTGGAGCAGAGCGTACGCCACTGGGTGGCATTACCGGCTTCGGTCCAGTTCAAAGTGGCCGTCTGTGAACCGATGTTGTTGGCCTCCACGCCGATAGGGTTCAAGCAGTCGGGCATCTCATCCACGACCACATTGTCGATATACGACGCTGCCGTTCCATCATGTTGGATAAGGATATAGCGGCCATTGCCCTGGTAGGTGTCGAAATGGACTTCACGATGATAAAACGTACCCGTAGCAGGCAGGGTAATGGTTTCAATATCGACCATAGACTCCGCATCAGACCAGTCGGGAAAATCGATAATGGAAATCGTAATCAAGTTATTGATATTCTGCACTTTCACATCAAAACTGATTCGCAAATTGGAGAGCGGCTGCGACATTTCAGGAAGGGAAGCGATGCAATACCCATTGAAAATCATACACTGTTCAGAACCTTGCAGTGTCGGATAGGGGTAATTGCCAGAAGCCTGCATTTTGGTCCAGCAATCGACGAAATTATTAGGACCAGTATAGCAACTCTCAAAATTCATATTGTAGGGAATAGGTTCAGGAGTATCGCACTGGGCGTGCGCGGAGATGGCAAATCCTAAGCAGAACAAACTAAGAAGGAGAATACGATGTAAAATGTTTTTCATAACAAAATGATTGTTAATTTATTAAAAAAATGCAGCCGCAAAGATACAGAAAAAAAATGAGCGACAGACCACATTCCATATTTTTTTTCATATCTTTGCGAAGTATCTTTTTGATCATCAATTTAGTAATAACTCATTTAACTCGAATGTACTATGAAAAAATTTTTCAACATTCCCCGCGGCGAGTTCATCGCAACAGCGGTGTTACTGGCGCTCATCATTGCAGTTTTTACCCTTTATTTTCTCTACGACACGAAGGCGGCAGGTCCGACGGATCTGGAGAAGTTCCATAAGGAAGTGGAACAGTTTTACGCCTATCAGCGGGCCGCTGACGACTCGGCGAAAGCAGCCCGACAGCATCGAAAGTACCGAGAGGGAAGCGACACTCATCGCCGGTGGGGCGGACCGGACGACACCATCCGTGGACGTAGCGACAGCAACCGATTTCAGCCGTACCGTCCGCAATACGAGATTGTAAAAATCGACCTCAACCGGTGCGACACCACCGACATCCAACGGGTACCCACCTTCGGCAGCAAGCGCGCCCAGAAACTGGTGGAGTACCGCGAGCGTCTGGGAGGCTTCCACGCCTTCTCGCAACTACAGGAAGTATATGTGCTACAGAATGTTGACCTCAATCTTTGCGAAAAATACTTCACCCTCTCCCCTACTGCCATCCGAAAAATCCACATCAACACAGCCACCTACAAACAGCTGATAGCCCACCCCTACATCGATGCCTATCTTACCAAAACCATCATCAGTTATCGCGAAAAAAACGGCCCTATCCACAACATGGAAGAGTTTCAACAGGTGACACACGCCTATCAGGAACTGGTGGAAAAACTAAGACCGTATTTGGCATTCGATTAGGTACCTTTGCAGAAGTTTTCAACATCCATTTCAGACCATCATTTTGTTGATATATTATTAAAAATATTAGTGTAAATTTGCAGGTTAAAAACTTATCAAGAAAAATTATAATAAAATATTAACAATCAATAATTTACAAAATGAAAAAGTTTTTATTACTGCTGTCTGCGCTGGCATGTCCTTTCTTTTTGTCAGCAAGTGAAGCTGACTTGACGCTTCCAGAATTCAGAGACATCTCCTTCTTCAACGGGGCGGTCACGGGACAAGCGCTGCTCCTGTGGGGCTCCATCATCGTCATCCTCGGATTGCTCTTCGGACTCTTCCAGGCCCTGCGTATCAAGAAATTCCCCGTTCACCGCGCTATGAAGAATGTGGCGAACACCATTTATGAAACCTGCAAGACCTACCTTTTACAGCAAGGCAAGTTCCTGCTCATCCTGTTCGCCATCATCGGAGCGGTCATCTGCTTCTATTTCGGTGGTTTGAACTCCATGCCGGTCAGCCGCATCCTGCTCATCCTGTTGTGGACGATTTTAGGTATTGGCGGTTCGTACGCTGTGGCGTGGTTCGGCATCCGCATCAACACGTGGGCCAACTGCCGCACGTCGTTTGCCTCCTTGCAAGGCAAGCCGTGGCCGGTGGTGAAACTCCCGCTCCAGTCGGGTATGAGCGTAGGTCTGCTGCTCATCACCATCGAGCTGATTCTGATGCTGGTCATCCTGCTGTTTGTCCCGAAAGACAGTGCAGGTGCCTGCTTGATCGGTTTCGCCATTGGTGAATCATTGGGAGCCAGCGCATTGCGTATTGCCGGTGGTATCTTCACCAAGATTGCCGACATCGGTTCCGACCTGATGAAGGTGATCTTCAAGATTGGCGAGGACGACCCGCGCAACCCGGGTGTCATCGCTGACTGTACGGGCGACAATGCTGGCGACAGCGTAGGACCTACCGCCGACGGTTTCGAGACCTACGGTGTGACGGGCGTGGCCCTCATCTCCTTCATCATCCTTGCCCTAGCACAAAGTCCGGAACTGCAGGCGCTGCTCATCGTGTGGATTTTCGCCATGCGTATCCTCATGGTGTTCACCTCCGTCTTCTCCTATGGTATCAACCACTGGATTTCATCTGCCAAATACAAGAAAGCCAGCAACTTCAACTTCGAGACTCCGCTGACTTCATTGGTATGGATCACCTCTATTGTCTCCATCATTGTAACCTACGCTATCAGTTATTTGCTGCTCAACAACAACAACTTAGCAAGCGACAGTTCGCTCATTGGCGCGATGGTTCCCGACCCGAGTTTATGGTGGCGTTTGGCCTCCATCATCAGTTTGGGTACGTTGGCTGCAGCCATTATTCCGGAGCTCACCAAGGCGTTCACCAGTTCCACCTCCCGCCACGTGCAGGAGGTGGTGACGGCCTCCCGCGAGGGCGGTGCCTCCCTCACCATCCTTTCCGGTATGGTGGCTGGTAACTTCAGCGCCTTCTGGAAAGGTATCGTCATGGTAGGCCTCATGGTAGCAGCCTTCTTCGTCTCTGCCAACGGACTTAACATCTTCGATGAATACTCTGCCATCTTTGCCTTCGGCCTTGTGGCCTTCGGTTTCCTTGGCATGGGACCTGTCACCATCGCGGTGGACAGCTACGGACCGGTAACCGACAATGCGCAGTCGGTATTCGAACTCTCTCAGATCGAGAGCATCCCTGCCATCAAATCCGACATTGAAAAAGAGTACGGTTTTGTGCCCAACTTCGAAAAGGGCAAATACTTCTTGGAGGCCAACGACGGCGCCGGCAACACCTTCAAAGCCACGGCCAAGCCCGTGCTGATTGGTACGGCCGTAGTCGGTGCCACCACCATGATTTTTGCCATCATCTTGATGCTCAAAAATTTAGGAATGCTTCATCTGGAACTCACCAAAGCACCCGTCATCCTCGGTTTCATCACCGGTGGTGCGGTCATCTACTGGTTCAGCGGCGCCTCCATGCAGGCAGTCACCACGGGTGCCTACCGTGCTGTGGAGTTCATCAAAAAGAACCTCAACCTCGACAAGACCGAGGCCGACATTGAGGATTCGAAGACCGTGGTGAAGATCTGCACCCGCTACGCACAGCAGGGCATGTGGAACATCTTCGCCGTGATTTTCTGTCTGACATTGGCTTTCGCCTTCTTCGATCCCAACTTCTTCGTTGCCTACCTCATCTCCCTCGCTGTGTTCGGTCTGTTCCAGGCCATCTACATGGCCAATGCCGGTGGTGCATGGGACAACGCCAAGAAGGTGGTGGAAGTGGACTTGCAGGAGAAAAACACTGACCTACACGCTGCTACGGTGGTAGGTGACACGGTGGGCGACCCCTACAAGGACACCTCCTCAGTGGCTATGAACCCCATCATCAAATTCTCCACCCTATTCGGCATGTTAGCTACTGAAATCGCAGTGGTGATGAAGGTGGTGGCACAAGAGAACGGTTCGGCCGACTACACCCCGTACATCGGTCTTGCCTTCCTCGTGGTGGGTTTATTCTTCGTCTATCGTTCCTTCTATGGCATGAGAATCAAGAGCGAAAAGAAAGAAAAAACAGCCAAAAAATAACATCAAGATTATACATATATATTAATCATTAAAAAATTAAAACAATGAACAGAATTACCCTCCTGCTCATCGCCATGGTAGCTGTTGTCCTTACAGCCTGCGGTAACGGCAAAGCCAAAAACAACGATATTAAGGTGGCTGATGATGAGGTGATTGTATATTTTTGTAAAGATATCACCCCCGAGAATATCCTGAAACTGTACGAGGCGTTAGGAGTGAAACAGGAGGGGAAAATCGGCCTGAAGGTGCATTTTGGGGAGGATGGCAACCAGAACTTCCTGAACCCCGAACTGCTGCGCCCGTTGGTGAAGAAGACCAATGCCACCTTCGTGGAGACCAACGTGCTGTATGTCAGCAAGCGCCGTTTCACCGACCAGCACATCGCCTTGGCCAAGGAGCACGGCTTCACCTTCGCACCGATTGACATTCTGGATGACGAGGGCGAGATTGAATACGCCGCTACTGGCCTGAAGCATTTCGACAAGATCAAGACGGGCAGTCATTTCGCCAATTACGACGCATACATCATCTATTCACACTTCAAAGGGCATGGTTCGGCAGGTTTCGGCGGAGCCATCAAAAATGTGTCGATGGGATTCGCTTCTCCTGGCGGCAAGATGGCCATGCACGCCTCGAACGTGCCGGCGGTGAAGAACGGTCACAAATGTGTGCACTGTAACCGCTGCGTACAGCAGTGTCCGGCCAATGCCATCGTGCTTACTGAGGGCGGTCCTGTAATCGACAGCAGCAAATGTCTTGGCTGCGCAAAATGTATCGCAGAATGCGGCCTCGGCATCTTCTCCCCTGGCGGCTTCACCTCCGGAGAAGAATTCCTTGAGAAGCTGGTAGAATACGCAAAAGTTTTCGTGGAAAAGAAACCTATGGTATTCATCAATGTGATGGACAACATATCGAAGACCTGCGACTGTTCGGCCAAAGCCCCGAAGCCCTTCATGGACAAGATTGGCGCGGTGGCCTCCACCGACATTGTGGCAGTGGACCTTGTATGCCACGATCTGTGTGCCAAGAAGCAGAACACCGAAGATGCCTTCAAGGATGTGAATGATGTGAGCGGCCGCGGTCAGTGCGAATACGCTGCGAAGCTCGGCATGGGCAAGATGAAATACGTGCTGGTGGATGTCATCACGGGCAAACGCATCACCTTGGAAGAAGCGTTGAAATAGGCTTGACTAACGAGACAGGATGTACCTCCATTCTATTCAGATTACCAATTTCAAGAACTACGGGCAGGCGGACTTCACCTTCTCGGAGAATGTGAACGCTGTGGTGGGCGACAACGGTTCGGGCAAGACCAACCTGCTGGATGCCATCCACTACTTGTCGTTCTGCAAGAGTTTTTTCTCGGCGCAGGACCAGCAGTCGGTGAAATTCGACGAGGATTTCTTTGCCATCCACGGGGAGTTTGTAGGGCAGGATGACGAGCGCACGCGGCGGGTAAGCTGCATCTACAAGAGCAGCGGTCGCAAGGTGATGAAACTCAACCAGAAGGAGTACGAGCGCCTGAGCGACCATATCGGGCTATTCCCCTCCATCATGGTGGCGCCGGTGGACAGCAACCTGATCCATGGCGGCAGCGAGTTGCGCCGGAAGTTCTTCGACATGATCATCTCGCAGTTCGACAAGGAGTATTTACAGTCGCTGATTGCCTATCAGAAGTTGCTTCAGCAGCGCAACTCGTTGCTAAAGCAGATGTTTGAGCAGGGGCATTACGACAGTTCCTTGGTACAGATTTACGACCTCCAGATGGCCCCTTTAGCGGAGTCCATCCACACAAGACGTGGGGCGTTTCTTACTGATATTCAGCCTATTTTTCAGAAACATTACGATTTCTTGGCCGACAATCGCGAGGAGGTGGGCATTGCCTACCAGTCGTCGCTCAACGAGCTGCCGATGGACGAGCTGCTGCGGAGGAACGAGCAGGCGGATTTCAGGAGCGGTTTCACCTGCGCGGGGGTGCACAAGGATGACTACGAATGCGTGATGAACGGCAAAAATGTCCGAAAATATAGTTCGCAAGGGCAGCAGAAAACCTTCCTATTGGCCTTGAAACTCACGCAGTTCGACTATATTTTCGAGAAAAAAAAGGTGAAACCCATCCTTTTGTTGGACGACATTTTCGACAAATTAGACGAAAAACGCATCCAGAAACTTTTATATTTAGTTGGAAATGAACACTTTGGACAAGTTTTTCTATCCGACACAGATCCCAAAAGAGTGGAGCGAATCTTGACGGCGCATGACATCAGTCACAAAATTTTCACCATCAAAAACGACATGGAGGGCCTTTTGTGAAAAAAATAAATCATTGTCTATCAATTTTATAAAAAATAACATGAGAAAAATGTGAGGGACAATGATATTGCAATAAAAAAAATGTAGTATTTTTGCAGAAATTTAAAAGTGAATTACAATGGAAGAATTGATCGAAGAAGTAAAAGAAATCATCGCAGAGAAATTAAGCGTTGACAAAGAAGACATCACCTTAGAAAAAAGTTTCACAGCTGACCTGGGTGCTGATTCGCTTGACACGGTCGAACTGATTATGGAATTCGAGAAGAAGTTCAACATCACGATTCCTGATGAGGTGAGCGAAACGATTCACACTGTTGGTGACGCTGTAGAGTACATCAAAAATAACCGCAAATAACACCTTACTCATCGTATGGAATTGCGACGAGTTGTTATTACCGGAGTCGGGGCATTGACTCCGATTGGTAATAATGTTGCCGAATTCTGGGACGGTCTCCTCACGGGGAAGAATGGTGTAAATCCCATCACACATTTTGATGCGACCGGGTATAAGACCACTTTTGCCTGCGAGCTGAAGGGATTTGACGTGTCGAAATACATGGATCCCCGCGAAGCCCGCAAGATGGACAATTGTTCTCTTTACGCGATTGCGGCTTCGGTGGAGGCCATGACAGATGCCGGGCTTGCGCCGGGCACCTACAACCCCGACCGAGCGGGAGCCATTATCGGCACCGGCATCGGTGGGGTGACGACCAGCGCCTACGAGATCATGGATCAGGCGGAGCAAGGCGGTTTGCCTCGCTACAGTCCCTTTTTCATCCTACGCTCGTTGAGCAACATGATCGCGGGCAATCTCTCGTTGAGATTCAACCTGCGGGGACCGGCGTACATCATCTCGGCAGCATGCACCTCGGCAGCAGTGGCGTTGTGGAACGCCTGTAATTTCATACGGTCGGGACAGTGCGACCTGATCCTCTCCGGCGGTACGGAGGCTGGCATCGCGCCGGTCGGCATTGCCGGTTTCAACAGCATGCGCGCCCTTTCCACCCGCAACGACGACATCTACACTGCCTCGCGCCCGTTCTCGATCGGTCGCGACGGTTTTGTGATGGGAGAAGGCTCCGGCATCCTGATTTTGGAGGAATATGAGCATGCGGTAAAACGCGGGGCCCACATTTACGCCGAAATAGCCGGTATCGGTCTCACCTCCGACGCCTATCACTCCACCCATCCGCGGCCGGATGGCGCCGGTGCCCGCTTGGCCATGAAACTCGCCTTGCAGGAAGGCCGCATCGCCCCCGAAGATGTGAAACACATCAACACCCACGGCACCTCCACGCCGCTGGGCGACAGCGCTGAATGCCAAGCCATCAAAGACCTGTTCGGCACTCACGCGGAAAAAATCAAATTCAACTCCACCAAGTCGATGACCGGTCACCTGATGGGGGCCGGCACGGCCATCGAGAGCATCGCCACCATCCTCGAACTCCAAAACAGCGTCGTACATCCCACCATCAATTTCATGGGACAAGATCCAGAACTGCCGAAATGGGACTTCTGTATCTATGGACCGGAAGAGTGCGAAATGGAGTACGCGCTATGCAACGCCTTTGGGTTCGGTGGACACAACGCAGCCATCCTTTACAAAAAAATATAAACGACATTGTTCAGCATAGGCAAAAAACAAGATTCTCACGAGAAGGAGATTTCCAGATTTCTCCGAAATGTAGTGGGCATACGCCCTGGGAACCTTGAAATATACCTTACTGCGCTGACTCACCGTTCTGCATCGAACAATGTGATGGATGGTCACGCACTGAACAACGAGCGCCTCGAATATTTGGGGGATGCCGTGTTGGATGCCATCATGGCGGAATTTCTTTTCAAAAAATATCCTTTGAAATATGAAGGCGAACTCACCGAGATGCGTTCCAAATTGGTAAGCCGCGAACGGTTGGGACAGCTGTCGCGTAAGATGCACCTCAACGAACTCATCACCATCAATCCTCATGCCCACGCCAAATCGGCGGGCGGAGACGCTTTTGAGGCCCTTGTTGGTGCCATCTTCCTCGACAAAGGCTACGAAAAGACCAAGCAGATTGTGCTGAAGAAGATCTTCGAAAGCAACTATAACCTCGACGAGGTGGTGATGGAAGATGTTAACTTCAAAAGCAAAATCATCAACTGGGCGCAGCACCAGCACAAGAAGGTCGTCTTCGAACACGAGGTCGTGGAGCACCGCCGCGACTCGAGACTCTACCGTGTGAAACTCTCCATTGACGGCGAAGTTTATGCTGACGGACTGGAATATACCATCAAGAAAGCCGAACAGATTGCTGCGCAGCGGGCTTGCGAAAAAATCATGCCCAAGAGCGAAGAAAACGAGTAAAAACGGCACCGATGAAACGCCTTTTACCTTCGGCTATCTTATTTATAATCAGCATTATAACATTTTCCCAATGTCATCATCCCATAGATGACGAAAAAACTGTCGTTTCCAAAGACACGGTCAAGACAGAAGTAGCACTTGTTCCGCTACCCGACACCATCTATCCGTCTGTGGAGAATTTGGAATACACCATCACTATTTTTGACTCGCTGACAGACGGCAACCTCGCCCAGTTGGAAGATCTTTACGAGGATGTACCCGGCATCTTCACCTTCCGCGGGGGACCATACCGTGATGCGAATTTCCACGGCACCGTGAAGGGACGGCCCGACACGGTCGTCATCGACTGGGTGTTCACAACTGATTTCGACAAGAGGGAGACGAAGTTCGGCTCATGGGGCGGCGGCACCGGCTGGACTGGCCAACCGCTGTATGTGCAGTGGCCCGACAGTTGTGTGGAGCGTTTCAGAAAAGAGTGTCCGGCACTTACACAACATTTTGATAAAGAAGAGATTATCATTGGTTCATTGGATGCTCACCTCTACTTTATCAACTTCCAGACCGGCGACTCGTCGCGGCGCAGTTTCTATGTGGGCAACACCATCAAAGGGACTCCCTCGCTCGATCCGCAGCTCAATGGCAACCTCTATGTCGGGCACGGCATTCCTTGTGGTCACCCCTTTGGCGCACTGACCTTCAACCTGTTCACCCACCGGCAGACACAATTCTTCGGGCGGGATGTTCGGGCCTGGCGGCAGTGGCACGCCTACGACTCCTCCCCTATCCGAGTCGGACAGTTTCTGTTTCGTTTAGGCGAGAACGGAACTGTATATAAGTACCTTTGCACCGGTGACACCCTGAAATTGCACTCCACGCTACGTTATCATGCCAAAGGGCGCGGCACCGCTGGTATTGAATCTTCGATGGCCGTTTATCTCAACTACGGCTATTTCTCCGACAATCACGGCAATGTTATCTGCGTAAACCTCAACAACTTGCAACCCGTATGGCACTACTTCAACCACGACGATAGCGACGGCACGCCCGTCATTGAAATCGAAGACGGCATCCCCTATCTGTACACAAGTTGCGAGATTGACAAGCAGCAGGTGGGCAACGGCTATCTGACCAAGTTGAATGCGCTGAATGGCGAGGAAGTGTGGTCGGCAGCGGTAGAGGGTTGCAAAACCACCTACAATGGCAAGCATTTCGACGGCGGTTTCTACGCCACGCCGCTGTTAGGACAAGGGAACTGTAAACATTTGATATTCGCCAATTTCGTTCGTAATACGCCTCCCATGTCAGGCGACTTCATGGCCTTCAACAAGCAAACAGGCGAAGTGGTGTATCGCATCCCACTCAGATACTACGCTTGGTCATCGCCCGTCGCTTTCTACAATGAAAACGATGAAATATTTATCTTCACAGGAGACACTACCGGATACATCTACCTTATCGAAGGCAAAACAGGAAAAATTCTGTTCAAAAAATGGGTGGGCAATAATTTTGAGTCATCACCCGTTATTATTGATAACCATATTGTAGTGGGATCGCGCGGACAGGAGATTTATAAGTTTACGGTGGGGGGAGTTGAGAGTTGAGAGTTGAGAGTTAAGGAGTTAAGGAGTTAAGCAATTTAGAAGTCATAAAATTCAAAAATATGGAAAAGATTGTCATTTCATTGTTGTCAGCATTGTTATTGATGGCTGGCGTGCAGGCACAGACCACCACCAACGCCACGGTGGAAAAAGCCACGGTTTATCTCTACGGCGCCACCCTCACACAGACCGCCACCGCCACGCTCAAAAGCGGCAGTCAGGAGGTGATCATCACGGGATTGAGTCCGTTCATTGAAATCAGCAGTCTGAAAGTCACCGCCAACGGCGTACTCATCTCCTCCACCGAGTTTTCCACCGACTACCTCACCCCGGCCAAAGACAACGCCCGCATCAACCGGATGAAAGACTCGTTGAAGTCCTACGAAAAAAAGCACACGGAGGTGGTGAACGAGCTTGACATCAATGAACATCTCTTAAAAATGCTCAAAGACGGTACTCTCCACAACATGCAACAGACGGAGCATACGGTGTCGGTGGCAGACATCAACGCCAATATGGAATTGTACAAATCCAAGGCAGACGCATTACTGAAGAAGATCGATGAGTGCGACAGCAAAATCGAGGAGCTGAACCAGACCATCGAGCGTCTGAACCAACAAATTGCGCAAGATGAGACTTCCGGCAAGCAACAGAACGGCGTACTTCATCTGTCGGTGAGCGTACCAAAGGACATCACCACCAAATTCACCATCACCTACTTTACCAACACCGCCTCGTGGACGCCCTGCTACGACCTTAACATCCACGACATGCAACCGCAAGTGACGTTGCAAGCCAAGGCGCAAGTGCAACAATTCACCGGCCTCGACTGGACCCACACCATGCTCACTCTGTCGAACGCCACCCCCAACAAGACCTCTGTGGCACCTGTGTTCTCAACATGGTTTCTGAGATTTCAGCTCCGTAGCCAACGATACAGCAAACAGGATGCGGATTACCTAAGCAACACCATGGTGTATGAGGTTGAGGAGTCTGCTGCTGCCGAAAAAGGATATTTTGATTTTTCATCTGCAGCAGGTGTCGAAACTGTTCCCGCCCCCATCAGCATGAACAACTTTGTGGATGTGGATATGCAGGAGGTGCATGTCAACTATGTCATCGCCATCCCCTACGACATTCCTGGCAATGGTAAGGCGCAACTCATTGATTTAAAAGATTATACCATCAACGCAGAATATACCTACTATAGCATTCCGAAATTGTCGGACGAAACCTACCTTTTGGCTACTTTGACGGGCTATGAGAAGTACAACCTGCTGCCGGGACAAGCCACCGTTACCTTCAACAACACCTTCATCGGGAAAACGCGCATCAATCCCAACACGGCCGACAGTCTGTTCACCGTCACCCTCGCCACCGACCCGCGTGTTTCGGTGAAACGTGAGAAGCAGAAACAGTTCTGCGAGACGAAACATGTGGGCAACACTACCACCACCACCGAATCGTACCTGATTACGGTAAAGAACAACCAGAACAAGCAGGTGAAACTGACGCTGAAGGAGCAGTATCCGATTTCAGCCGACAAGGACATTGAGGTGAAAGTGACCGAAATCAAGCCGGCGGCCACCTACAACAAGACTGGCATCGGCGTAGTGACCTGGGAGACCGAGCTGAAAGAGGGCGAAACACGCACCTTCTCTGTGACCTACAGCGTGAAATACCCGAAGGACAAGACCATCAGCTGGTAACAATGTACAATTGACAATTGAAACCGGGAAATTGAAGATTCGAAAGATTTGAAAAAATTGAAAGATTCGAGAATTGTAGGGCGCAAAATTTTGCGCCCTTTTCGATTGAAAAATATACCGTTACACGTACCGATTCTCGACAACCTTCCAGTTCACAATGTCCCAAAGCGCGTTGAGGTGGTCGGGACGACGGTTCTGATAATCAAGATAATAGGCATGTTCCCACACGTCGAAGGTGAGCAGTGGGGTGAGGTCTTTCTGCACGGGGTTGGCGGCGTTGGGTTCTTGGGTGATGACGAGTTTGCCATCCGCATCGGCGGAGAGCCACACCCAGCCGGAGCCGAAGAGGGTGGCACCGGTCTGCACGAACTCCTTCTGGAAGGCCTCGAAAGAGCCGAACTGTGCATCGATGGCGGCAGCCAGTTTGCCAGCGGGACGGTTGTCGGCTTTCGGAGCGGCGAACTGCAAGAAATAGAGATTGTGGTTCAGAATCTGTCCAGCATTGTTGAGCATTCCGCCGGTGGCTTTCTTCACGATTTCCACCAACGGCATCTCCTCGAAAGGCGTACCCGCGATGGCGGCGTTCAGGTTGTTGACATACCCTTGCAGGTGTTTTCCGTGGTGAAATCCGATAGTTTGCGCAGAAATAATCGGTTCCAAAGCGTTGGCCTCGTAAGGCAGATTGATCAGTTCAAATTTTCCCATAATTGTAACGATTTTGATAATGACGGGGCAAAGATACGACTTTTTTTAGTTTCACAAAAAAATTGTAACTTTGCAGCCTGAAATTACTATCATGGAAAAGAAGAAAAATGCGGCTGTGGAAGTGCTGAAAAAGGTCCTTAAGTTCATCCTGTTCTTTGGGGTAGGCGTGTTTTTTGTATGGATTTCCATCCGGAAATTGTCGCCTGAGGATGTCACCCATTTGAAGGAGAGTGCGCGGCAGGTGACGAAAGGATCGGCGTGGGTTTTCCTGTTTCTTGCCTTCTTGGTGGGAGGAATTTCAAACTATATCCGTGCCTTACGACAGCGGCAGTTGTTGCAGCCTCTCGGTTACGAGACGCGCCGCAGCATGGTCTTCTACTCCGTAATGGTTTGTTATTTAGCCAACTACGTATTCCCTCGTCTCGGCGAGGTGCTGCGTTGCACCTTCCTGCAACGCTATGAGAAGGTGCCCTTTGAGAAGTCGCTGGGAACGGTGGTCACGGAACGTGCCGTAGATTTCATCATCATGGTGGCCATTTTTATCGCGGCCTTCCTGCTGAACACCGGACTGATGGACTCACTCCATATCGGAGATTCCACCCTGCGTGAGATGTTATCGGCGAAGGCTGACGGCATGGCCAACAACTACAAACTTTACATCATCCTCGGCGCATTCGTGCTGTTCATCGTGGCGATTATCCTTACCCGCAAATGGTGGTCGAAGGTGAAATTGTTTGTCAAGATCAAGGACTTTTTTGTGGGGATTTGGCAAGGATTGATCTCCATCAAGGATGTGCGGAGGCCGTGGCTGTTCATCTTCTATTCGTTGCTGATATGGGTGTTGTGGGTGTTGGAGACTGTATTCTGTTTCCAGGCGTTTGATTTTCTCTCAGGATATACCTTTGTGATGATGTTCACGGTATTTGCCATGGGCAACATCGGCTTTTTGATCGGGCCTGGCGGCATCGGCACCTATCCGCTGATTGTGGCGGCCATGATTGTATTATACAGCGGTTCAGAACTTTACGCACCCGGCTTAGCGGCCGGTTGGATTGGCTGGGCGGTACAGACCCTCCAGGTACTCGTTCTCGGCCTGTTCTCGCTGACAGCAACCGCCTTTATGAAACGAAAGGAGTAGCCATGACAGTAACGGACATCGAGAAAAAAATCATCCCTGCGGCAGCGTGGAGCAAGCCCGAAGGACAGAAGGTGGTCTTCACCAACGGTTGTTTCGACATCCTGCACCGCGGTCACGCCACCTACCTGGCACAAGCCCACGCACTCGGCGACCTGCTGGTGGTAGGACTCAACACCGATGCCTCCGTGCGGCGGCTCAAAGGCCCTTCGAGACCGGTCAACAACCAGTACGACCGTGCTTTCCTGCTCGCTTCGCTCGCCTGTGTCGATTTCGTCATCCTCTTCGATGAAGACACCCCCGAGCAACTCATCCACACCGTATGTCCCGACGTGCTCGTCAAAGGCGGCGATTATACCCTCGACACCATCGTGGGCGCCAACTTCGTGCTGCAAAATGGCGGCATCGTCACCACCATCCCCTTTGTTGACGGATATTCCACCACATCGACATTAAACAAAATCACTCAACCATTATGAAAAAAATCATTAACCTTATCCTTTTCATCGCCATCCTTTCCACACCCTGGCTTCACGCCCAAGATGACGTGCTGAATCCCTACGAGGGCAATGCCACCTCGGATCCATCAGAAAACCTCATCACGGAAAGTTATCAGATTCCATCCTACAATCTTTATCTTCAAGATTGGAATAATGAATATCTGAAGATCAAATCATTAGGCATTTCTTTTGGGAATAATGACGATATCAAAATTATCTTGGTAGAGAGTCATAACAATGCCTTCGCGATGCCCTGCGACCTGTACAGAATCACCAGCAAGTATGGCAACCGCAAGGGGGGCATGCATACCGGCATCGACCTTGCGCTGGCCAAAGGAGCGCCCATCCGCTGCTGTTTCGACGGCGTGGTGCGCATGGCGAAAGAGTATAGCAGTTACGGCAAGACCGTGGTGGTGCGGCACTACAACGGACTGGAGACCGTTTATGCGCATCTCGACTCTATCTACGTGCAACCCAACGAGATGGTGAGAGCTGGACAGCTGGTGGGCACAGCGGGCAACTCAGGACGCGCCAGCGGCGTACACCTCCACTTCGAGACGCGCTTCCTGTACGAGCATTTCGACCCCGAAAAGATGATTGACTTCGGCAGCGGCGACCTCATCAGCAACATCCTCACCATCGCCAAGTCAGAACTCGACTTCGACACGGCACCCGAAGCACCAGCCACCGCACAGACTCCCACCCCGACTCCTACTCCAACACCTGCTCCCACCACAGCCAACAACAACGCTCCGGCAACGGCCAACAACGCCCCTGCCACCACCAATCCCACCCCGAAACCTGCCACACAGCCTGCCCCTAACAATACCGCGAATAACAACAACTCGGGCAGCGTCATCCATACGGTAGTGTCGGGCGACACGCTTTACGGCATCGCCAGAAAATATGGAACTACAGTTGACAAATTATTAAAACTCAACAATATAACCGAAGATAGCAAACTTCAGTTAGGACAAAAGATTCGTGTAAAATGAAAAAATGGCTGGCCCTTCTTGCGCTTTTGCTGTTGCCATGGGCGACATGGGCGACTCATCAACGGGCCGGCGAGATTACTTACGAGCATTTAGGAGGCCTCACCTACCGTTTTACCATCATCACCTACACCTATACCCCCAGCGCGGCCGATCGTCCGCAGATAGAGGTCTTCTGGGGGGATGGCAACTCCTCCATCGTTGACCGCTACCAGAAAATCAACATGGACAATGACATCAGCCGCAACATCTACATCACCGAACACACCTACCCCTCCACGGGCACCTATCACATCACTTTTGAAGACCCCAACCGCAACAACGGAATTGTCAACATTCCCAACTCGGTCAACATCCCGTTTTTCCTCGAAACCATACTTGTTATCAACCCGTTCCTCGGTGCCAACTCATCGCCGCAATTGCTCAATCCACCCATTGACAATGGCTGCACGGGCGTGCCGTACTACCACAACCCGGGTGCTTACGACCCCGATGGCGACAGTTTGAGCTACAGTCTCATCCCCTGCCGTGGCTACGAGGGTGATGATATCCCCGGCTATTCGCTCCCGGCGGCCAGCAACTTCATCGACATTGACCCGCGCACCGGCGACCTCACCTGGGATTCGCCATTGGCGGTGGGCGAATACAACATCGCCATCCTCATCCAGGAGTGGCGGCACGGCGTGCTCATCGGCTCGGTAGTGCGCGACATGCAGATCACCATCATCGCCTGCAACAACCAGCCGCCGGAAATCATCACCTGCATGGACACCTGCGTCACCGCCGGTGAGATGCTCCAGCTGACGGTCACCGCCACCGATGCCAACTCCACTTCTGTGCGGCTTACAGCTACCGGCGGCGTGTTCGGACTTTCCGACCATCACGCCACCTTCCCGACCGCCGAAGGCACACCGCCAGTGAGCAGTCAGTTTACGTGGAACACCGCTTGTAGCCACATCCGTCTCGCCCCTTACAGCGTGCTGTTTAAGGCTGTAGATAATGGTCCGCAGGTTAATCTCACTTCTTATAAAACCCTAACTATCACCGTAGTAGCACCCAAACCAGAAAATGTCGTGGCAGAGCCGGTGGGCAACACCATCGAGGTATCTTGGTCGCTGCATGCCTGTACCCAAACGGCCGGCTACCGCATCTACCGTCGGAACGGCAGTTACGACTTCGAGCCCGACAACTGCGAGACAGGACTGCCCAGCTACACCGGCTACCAGCTGGTGGGAGAGACGCACGACTGGACCGACTGCCAGTTTGTGGACGACGGCACCTCGCTGCCCCTTTATCACGGCAACGACTACTGCTACCGTGTAGTGGCTTACTACCCCGACGGCGCCGAAAGTTACGTGTCGGACGAGGCCTGCACAGTGTTGCACAACGACGTGCCCCGCCTCACCCATGCCGACATTGAGACCACCGAATCCGAGAATGGTATCATCCACGTGAAGTGGCTCCGTCCCACCGAACTCGACACTATCCAATATCCAGGTCCGGAGTACCAATACCGGCTTTACAGAGCTCATTCTAACCAGCCTAACGATTTCCAGCTCATCTATACGGGAATGTCGTTGCAGGACACGCAATTTACGGACATGGGGGTAAATACACTTGACCTGACCTACACCTACAAGGTGGAGGTGTGGGCTGAAGTACACGACAGCCTCGTGCTCGCCGGCACGTCGGATCCGGCCTCCTCACTGCGGCTGTCTATCACCCCGCTCGACTGCGCCTTGCAGTTGGACTGGACCGCCACTGTACCCTGGACCAACACCGAATACACCATTTACCGGTGGGATGAAATCGCCCAGCAATTCGACTCCATCGCCACCACCACCGAACGCACTTATACCGACCGCGGGCTGCTCAACGGTACCTCCTACTGCTACCTCGTGCGGTCAACCGGCGGCTACTTTGCCCCCGACACCATCGCACCCTTCCTCAACCGCTCGCAGAAAGATTGCGCCGTGCCTGCCGACCTCACCCCGCCGGAAGTGCCGCAGCTGACCGTCACCACCGACTGCGAAACCGTGACATTAGACTGGACCTTCTCCAATGACTCCGCATATCTTGATGTCTATCAATATTATATCCACTACAAACCCACCTTGGAGGATGCCTTTACCATTCTTGACTCGTTCTACATTCCCAACGACTGCTACACTACCCACTGCACCTATTCCATCACCGACCTCCCATACGTCATCGGCTGTTTCGCGCTGTCGGCCATCGACACCGTGGGCAACTGGTCGGGCATGACCGACACCGTATGCTTCGACATCGACGACTGCTTCAACTACGAGCTTCCCAACATCATCACCCCTAATGGCGACGGCTACAACGACATTCTCGTTCCTTTCCCCTATAAAGGCGTGCAAAGTGTTGATTTTTACCTTTATAACCGATGGGGTAGATTGGTTTACAAAACCACCGACATCGACATCAACTGGGATGGGAAGGACATGAACAGCCACCAGATGTCGTCAGACGGAACGTACTATTACGTCTGCAAGGTCCATCTGCCTTCTTTGCATGGCACCATTACCAAAGATTTGCACGGCACTGTCACAGTAATTCGTTAACCCACTAAAAACAAACAAGATGCAGCTACAACAACGCATAAACGAGGGGCGCACCGAGTGTTTCGATATCATTAGGAGGAAGTGGGTAACGCTGACCCCCGAAGAGGCTGTACGGCAGTTCCTGATTCATTTTATGGTGGAAGAGCGGAGAATTCCGGCGGTGCGTATCTCGGTGGAGCGCGAGATTACGGTCAATGGGCTGAAGCGGCGGTACGACTTGGTGGTTTACCAGCCGGGCGGCGAGATACTGGCGGTGATTGAGTGCAAGGCACCGCACGTGCAGCTGACGCAGGCGGTGGTGGAGCAGGCAGGACGATACAACAAAACCCTTCATGCGCCCTATATTGGGGTGAGCAACGGGAAAGAGAGTCGATTTTTCAAGATTGATTTTGAGTCGGAGAAGATTGATTTTTTGGAGGGATGGCCTTTTTAATCAGAAAATTAAGAGAATATGAAAGCATACGTTTTCCCCGGACAGGGGGCACAATTTATCGGGATGGGCAAAGAGTTGTACGAGAGCCGTCCGGCCGCACGCGAACTTTTTGAACGCGCCAATACCATTTTAGGATTCCGCATCACCGACATCATGTTTGCGGGCAGTGAGGAGGAGCTGAAAATGACGAAGGTGACACAACCTGCCGTATTTTTGCACTCGGTAATTGAGTTCCTGACGGCCGATGGACTCCCCTCTCCCGACATGGTAGCCGGTCACTCGTTGGGCGAATTTTCTGCGCTGGTGGCCAACCGCACCTTAGACTTCGAGGATGCCTTGAAGTTGGTGAGCCAACGTGCGCTGGCGATGCAGAAAGCCTGTGAGTTACGTCCTTCCACGATGGCCGCCATCCTCAAATTCGACGACCAGAAGATTGAGGAAGTCTGTGCCTCCATCACCGAGGAGGTGGTGGTGACCGCCAACTACAACAGTCCCGGACAATTAGTGATTTCCGGTTCGGTAGAAGGGGTGGATTTAGCGATCCAGAAGCTGCGCGAGATCGGGGCACGGCGCGTACTGCCACTCAACGTGGGCGGGGCGTTCCACTCGCCGCTGATGCAGTCGGCACAGGAGAAGCTGGCGGCGGCTATCGAGCAGACCAATTTCCACGAGCCCATCTGTCCTATCTACCAGAACATCAGCGCACAAGGCACCACCGATGTCGCTACCATCCAACAGAATCTCAAAGACCAGCTCACCCATCCGGTACGATGGACACAGTCGGTGCAACAGATGGTGGCGGATGGGGCTACCGAATTTGTGGAGTTCGATCCCGGCGAGGTGTTATGTGGACTGGTACGCCGCATCGCACCGGAAGTATCCGACGGAGTACGGCATATTTAAGTAATAGTATTGGAGATAAATTTCCGCTATCTCGCTACCGTAATCTTCTCTTGCAACAGTCCTTCAGCGGTTTGCGCCCGCACGATGTAGGTGCCTGCTGCCCAACGATCTACAGCGACCTCTACGCGGGTGGCATTCGGCTGCGCACGATAAACGCAACGTCCCGACAGGTCAAACACCTCCACCTGCTGCAACGGAGCAGAGTTTTCCACTGTCAGCACGGAAACAGCCGGCGAGGGATAGAGGCTGAGCTGCGAGCTGAAGTCGCGCACTTCATTAGGAAGCGTGTCGCCCGGCTTAAGATACCAAAACGTAAGCGAATCGTGGATATACGTACGGACATCGTAAATATTTAAAGCACTGATATATCCGTTTGACAAGAAAGGCTGAGGATCAGTAGAATAGTTGATTTCAGTATGATGGGCACTTTGCGAATAGTTGGCATTGTTAATCTGTCCATCGGTAGTAAGCGTGCCACCGGGACGATAGACATACACTTCGTCCAACACATCGTCACCGTTCCATCCAGCATTACCATCGAAATTAGTGTTGATACGGTAAATCACAGCACCGCCATTGGGAATATACGACTCGAAAGGTCTTGAAGAACGCCTATTTTCAATGACGAAGAACTCATCGGGATCTTCCGAATTGATACGATAACAAACCTGATCGGGAGTAGGCCAGCTCACCGGATTTAGCTTATAACGACCAGAATTCACAATCGTAGGAATTTCAGAAATCCAGTTCCCGTAGCGATATTTCATATAGGCGCCCCAATGCTGGGGAATATACGCATTCTGTGCCATCAAGTCCCATCCTCCCACTGGGGTAAAACCCAGTGTGTCACTGTAATGATAAAGGTCGGGAGCTCCTAACGAATGCGACATCTCGTGGCAGAGCGTCGAGTTGCTGAAATACCAATCATGATCACTCAACTCAAAATTGAAATCCCACACCCGCAAGTCTCCGATATACGCCTCCGCGCCCCACAATGACCAGCGGTGCGGCCACAACAGGTCAGCCCATCCAGCGACATTGCCACTGACAATAAAGCAGACGTTATCCACTAATCCATCGTTGTTATAGTCGAAATTGATGTCTGACGGGAACATGTTGTTTTCATTGGCAAAATCGATGGCACGTACTAACAACTGCATCTCGCGGGTGGTGCGGTTATCTTCCTCATTATTATCATCATAACCCATCGGATTGGCTTCAGACCACGGCATATAATAATCTCTTGGATAGATATCTTCATAGGCTACAATGACATTATCCGTGCTTTGCGGAACGAGATACGAACGCACAAACAGCTGGTTATAAGTATTGACCTTGAAGTAGTTATACATAGAATTGTAATAACCATTACTCGTCACGGAAGAGTCGTTGAACATACGGTTCACTTCACCGTATGTCTGCTGAAAAGGATCATCCCCTGCGAGACGGATGAAGATGACGAGATTGTTGAAATCGCCATGGTTGGTATTCTCATCGCGCACACGCTCGCCACGACGGGCCTCTACCGGCTGCATCATGGCATCATAACGGCGATGCCACTCACTGTTAGAGATACGGGCATTCGGAACAAGCCCGACCTCAGCAGGATTGACCGTACCCGCCACAAATTCGGTGGGCACCACCTTCCCGTTTTCTCTCTTCCCATACACAAAATAGCCTGTCGCAGGATTCTGCACGATCGTATAGCCGTCAGCATCATGCAGATAGTGGTAAAACTCATCGCCAGAGGCAAAGCAATGCAGGGTGTCGCCATTCGGCTGTACAAGCGTCTGCGGAACATTCGACACGTAGGCGGCCTGCATAGCGGCAGAAACCATCAGTAACAAGGAGAGAATCAGGATTTTTTTCATTACTCTATTATTAAAAAACACAAGAAAAAACGGAAAAATGCAACGATTTCGGGTACGAAAGGATGCCTCTCAGTTTTGAGGGTGCAAAAATAATAAAATTTGGCTTGTGGAGATAGTTTTTTTTCGTTGAATTTGTGTAAATTTGCAGCCAAATTTTAATGATGAGAACGCGCGCCTTTTTCCTGTCTATTCTGCTTGTTGCCGTTATCGCGACAAGCCATGCGCAAGTGGGCGGTCAGTACATTTATAACTTTTTGAATCTCAATAACTCCAGCCGTGTAGCAGGTTTAGGTGGCGGACTCATTGCAGCCTACGATGATGACCCTGCACTGATCCTCAACAACCCGTCGCTCATCGGCGAGCGGCATCACACCTCGTTGGAGGTGAATGCGGTGGACTACTTTTCCAACGCCTCCTACGGCTCAGTGCTTTATTCCCATACCTTCAAGAAAGTGGGCAGTTTCGCCTTCGGAATGCAGATGGTGAACTACGGCAAGTTCACTGCCACTGACGAGTGCGGCATCGAGCAGGGCTATTTCCATGCGGGCGACTATGCCGCCACCGTGGCTTGGGGCCGCCAGCTCGACTCCAGCTTCTCCATCGGCGCCGACCTCAAGCTGATCTACTCCGCCTACGAGTCGTACCAGTCGTTCGGCCTCGCGGTGGATGTGGCCGGCTCGTACGTCAACCACAAGAAACGACTCGCCCTCTCCATCATGGCGCGCAACATCGGCACCCCCATCGTGAACTACGTGCCAGGACAGTTCGAGAAGCTCCCCTTCGACCTGCAAATTGCTTTTTCACAACGGTTTAAATTCCTTCCCGTGCGCTACCATATCACGCTTCACCACCTCTACCGCTGGAACATGGCCTACGTGGGACCTAACGACCCGCTGCTCGAATACGATGTCATCACCAAAGAACCGCTCTACCCCAGCAAAGCCGCACAATTTTTCGACAACTTCTTCCGCCACATCAACTTCGCCATCGAAATCATCCCCGCAAAATTCCTCTCCTTTTATGTGGCTTACAACCATAACCGCCGGCAGGAGATGAACATCCCGCAAAAACGCACCCTTGCCGGCTTCTCCTACGGTTTCTCCATCAACATCAAGTCTATCCGCTTCGGCTTCTCCCGTATGCACTACGCCACCGGCGCGGTGCCCAACTTCTTCGATTTCTCCATCAATATCAATGAGATGGCGAAACTTCACCAAGAAAACAAAATGAAAAAACTGCAAAGAACCAACTAACCTACTATGATACCCTTCTCACCCCCCAGAATCGACGACCGCACCCTTGAAGAGGTCTGTGCTGCCCTGAAGTCCGGCTGGATCACCACCGGTCCGCGTGTGCGGAAGTTCGAAGAGATGCTTTCCGACTATTGTAAAGTAAATAACGTGCTGTGTGTCAGCTCCAACTCAGCCGGCATGGAGCTGATGCTCCACTGGTTCGGCGTGGGTCCTGGCGATGAGGTCATCGTGCCTGCCTACACCTATTGCGCCACAGCCAACGTGGTGGTGCATTGCGGTGCCACACCCGTCATGGTGGATGTGAAGGAGGATTTTGGCATCGACGTGGAGGCCGTACGGCGCGCCATCACCCCCAAGACCAAAGTCATCATGCCCGTTGATATCGCTGGCTTCCCCTGCGACTACGATGAACTCAACCAACTTGTTCGGGAAGATGCAGTACGACAGATGTTTACTCCCACCAACGAGTTCCAGCGACAACTCGGCCGTATCCTGCTTTTGGAAGATGCCGCCCACTCGCTCGGGGCCCGCTACCACGGACAGCCGCTCGGCACGCAAGCCGACCTCGCCGTTTTCTCGTTCCATGCCGTCAAGAACCTTACCACCGCCGAAGGTGGCGCCATCTGCCTCAACCTCCCCCACCCTTTCGACAATGAAGCGTTATACAAACAACTGAAAATCAAATCACTGCACGGACAAAGCAAGGATGCGCTTTCCAAAACGCAGGCAGGCAACTGGCGGTACGATGTCACCGAGGCTGGCTACAAGTGCAACATGACCGACGTGCTGGCCGCCATCGGCATCGTGGAACTGGAACGCTACGACAGTGAGACACTTCCCCGCCGCAAGCAGATTTTCGATGCCTACAGCAACGCCTTCCGCAACGACCCACGCTTCCAAATCCCCACCTACGAAACCGCGGAGAAACAATCATCTTACCATGTTTATCCTCTCAGAATCAACAATATAACCGAGCAACAACGCGATGAAATCATGCAGCGCATCTTCCAACTCGAGGTCAGCGTGAACGTGCATTTCATCCCGCTGCCCATGCTCAGCTTCTACCGCAACGCTGGCTACAACATCCAAAACTACCCCGTCACCTACGACAACTTCTCGCGCGAAATCTCCCTGCCCGTCTATTACAACCTCTCCGATCAACAGGTGCAGACCGTCATCGAGGCCGTTAAACAAGCCGTCACTCTCTGATTACTTCCAAAATTTCAGCGAAAAACCCATCTGAATATAAAAAAATCTGTACTTTTGCAAAGTCATCGTCATTATTATAAATAATTGATAATAAATAAAATAACATGTCAAAGAAGGAAAGAACACCACAAGATATACAGGATCGCAAGAAAAGGATTCGCGTTGCGTTGCTCTGCATCTCGGCCATCCTCATTTTCTACATCGGCGCTAACTTTCTCAAAGGCATCAACGTCTTTCACAAAAAGACCTACTTCTATTGCGTGATGGAAGATGCCAGTGGCGTGCAGCAGAATACCCCCGTTTTTCTCGCCGGCTACAAGATCGGACAAGTGCAGGAAGTAGAACTGCTCAGTGCCAACCCGCCCCGCATTTGTGCCAAAATCATGCTGGGCGAAAAGGTGGACATTCCCAAAGACTCGCAGTTGAAACTGAAATCCAGCAGCATCCTCGGTGGCATGCAGCTGGACGTGATGATGGGCAATTCAACAGCCTATTTCCAAAATAACGACACTATCCAATGTTTCAAAGAGGCCGGCCTGCTCGATGGCATCGACGGTATTAAAGCCCAAATCGGCAACGTGGTCGCCTCCGTTGACACTATCGGTCTCGAACTCAAAGACTTGCTGCACAAAGAGGGCGGCGGTGAATCGCTGCGCACCACCCTCGCCAACATCGAAGAGGCCACCGACAACCTCAACAGCATCCTCGCCGACAACAAGGGCAAGGTGAGCAACCTCGTCACCAGTCTGCAAAAATTCGGCAACACCCTCGAAGAGGCATCACCGAAGCTCAACGAAATTCTGGACAACTTTGACAATATCAGCGACACCATCGCCAAGGCCGACATCGCAGGCGTCATCAGCAATGCCAACAGCACCATCAAGGAGGTGCAAACCCTGGTGGCTAAGGCTAATAATGGCGACGGCACCGTTTCGGCCCTGCTCAACGATGAAGGTTTGGTAAAGAAAATCGATGACACCATCAAGAGTCTCAACGATTTGCTCAAAGATTTCCAAGATAACCCGCGCCACTACCTGAAACCGCTGGGAGAAAAGAAGAAGAAATCGAAGAAATAAATAGGGCTACTGCGCCCGCTGGGGGAAATTGGCGGTCTGCTCCGTCTGGTACTTCCCATCCTTATCATAGATAAAATAGGCTGCCAAGTAATTCTTATCATGGAATTGGTTGAGAAATTCCATGGCTTTCTCCCTGCCCATCACCATGAAGGCCGTGGCCAAAGCATCGGCGTAGGCGCAATAATAGCCACTTGCATCAGCCATAGGCACCCGATACACCACCGTTACACTCAACAAATCAGACTCTTCTGATCGACCCGTTTTGGGATTGATGATATGGCTATAACGATGTCCGTCATGCTCGTGGTAGTTGCGGTAATTGCCGCTCGTGGCCACCGCCATCCGTACATTCTGTGCAGTGCCGGTCTCGAAAACATAGTCGGCCTCCACCATTCCGTCCTTGGTATCGGTTGGTACCTGAATTCCCACACGCCATGCTACCGGCTCTTTTGCACGACTTTTCACCCCGTTTACCAGCAGCTCGCCGCCAATGTCCACAATAAAATCTTTGCAACCATGCTCACGCAACAGCTGTCCAATCTTATCCACAGCATGCCCTTTTGCTATCGCATTGAAATCCAACTGCATACGAGGGTCTGATTTTACGGTATCGTCTAAACCCAAATTCAGTTTCTCGTAACCCACAAACTCCATGATGGAATCCAACGCCGCGGCACTCAAATCTCCCTCTTTATCTTTCGCGAATCCCCACTGACGAATCAGCGGACCGGCCGTCACGTCAAACGCGCCATCGGTCATCTCACTCACCTCACAAGCCTTCACCAGCAGTTCGCCAATTTCAAACGGCATGGTTACCATCTCGTTACGGTTGAAGCGCGATACCACCGAGTTCGTATCAAATAGCGAATAGACCTGATTCACCTCTTGTAAAACCGAATCAATCTGTTGTTCCAACCCCTCGAAAGGTTTCTCGCTCACATAGGTCACACGATAATAGGTACCGAAGGCAAAGCCCTCCACCACCTCGGGTTGCGGCTGGCGTTTGCACGCCGAAACCAGCATCGTCAATGCGATGAAAATCAGAAGTTTATTTTTCATAAATAGAAAGTTGCCCTATTTAAGGTGCAGGTTATGTCCCATCTTGTCCTGCTTGGTCTTGAGGTAGAAACGGTTAATCTCATTGGGTTCAATGATGATCGGAACGGTTTCCACAATCTCGATGCCGTGACCGAGCAGACCGGCGCGTTTGGCGGGATTGTTGGTGATGAGGCGGAGACGGGTAGCGTGCTGGTCGCGCAGGATCTGCGCTCCAATGCCGTAGTCGCGCTCGTCGGCCTTGAAGCCGAGTTCGAGGTTGGCCTCCACAGTGTCGCGCCCTAACTCCTGCAAATGGTACGCCCGCAGTTTGTTCACCAATCCGATGCCACGGCCTTCCTGGTTCATATAGAGCACCATTCCCCTACCCTCTTTGTCCACCATCTCCATCGAGCGGTGCAGCTGTGCGCCGCAGTCGCACTTGCACGAGCCGAAAATGTCACCGGTGACGCACGACGAATGCACACGCACGAGCACGTCGTCGCCCTCGTTCCACTCGCCCTTACGAAGCACCAGATGGGTAAGTCCGTTGTTGAGCTGCGTGTAGGCAATCAGGTTGAAGTTGCCCCACTGCGTCGGCAGTTTCACCTCCTGCTCCTTACGGATGAGTGTTTCGGTTTTGACACGATAGGCGATGAGGTCTTGAATGGTAATGATTTTGATGCCGTAGCGTTCAGCGACCTCCATCAGCTGGGGCACACGTGCCATGGTGCCGTCGGGGTTGATGATTTCGATGAGCGCGCCAACGGGCTGTAAGCCTGCCAGCTTCGTCAGATCAACGGCGGCTTCGGTATGGCCGGCACGCACCAGCACACCGCCGTCGCGGGCACGCAGCGGGTTGATATGCCCCGGACGGCCGAAGTCCTCCGGACGGTGTCCGGGCTCCGCCAACGCCTTGATGGTGGTGGCACGGTCGTACATGGAAACGCCTGTGGTACAGCCATGTCCCAGCAGGTCCACCGTCACCGTGAAGGGCGTTCCCAACAGCGAGGTGTTGTTGTTGACCTGCATCTCCAAGTCCAACTCACGGCAACGGTCAGCACTCATCGGTGCACACAACACTCCACGACCGTATTGCATCATGAAATTCACCTTCTCCGGTGTAATCTTCTCTGCGGCAACAATAAAATCTCCTTCATTTTCGCGATCTTCGTCATCAACCACAATCAGGAATTTGCCTTCTCTGAAATCCTCAATCGCCTCTTCTATCGTATTGAATTTAATCTCCATAAATAGCTTATAATAAATCGTTTAGTTAAGAATGTCAATAGAATTAATGAGCCACTAATTTTTGAAAATGCAACCCCTTGATGGCCCACTGGCCTGCATCAGCCGTATGGGTTTCGTAGCGGCAGCCGATACGCACACTGCCCGACAGGTTGTTGAGCACCGCCACCTGCGCCCGATAGAAACCAGCACCGTCGCGGTAATCACTGTAAACCAGCGGAATCCATTCAGTCGTGGAGGGGTCTCCAGTATAGTTAGTGGTATAATAAAGGGTGAATTTGCTCTGTGCGGTGGCATCGGTGTTGAAGAAGGCCTCTTCAACAAAAAGTGTACTGCCATCAACGGTAGCCGTGGGCAACACAGGCGACACGAGCCAGTCGTCGGTGGCCGCATCCACTCCATTGTGCAACATATAATCCTGATTGGTAGTCCAGCCCGTGTAATCCCAACCGCTTCCATTGGCGGTGGAGACGGAATAGACATCCTGTACCGTGCCAAATGACTGCACATCGTCGATGGTGCGCAGCATCAGCTGGTAGGTGGAGTTGTAAACGGAAAGAATACCGATAAGGTCGCCGGTACCGCCGGGCACCAACGCCTTACGGAACTTGGCATAGTTGGAGGTGCGCACCACGAGGTTCGTCACGGCCTCGCCATTCACACTCTTGATGGTGCGGGAGGTGGTGGCGGCGTCTTCCGACCACGGCTTCCCCACCACATCATCGGCGAACTCCACATTGTGCAAACGCACCAACTGGCACACATTGCCCTCGTTGATGTCGTACGCGCTCATAATGTCAAGCGGCTGCACCGGTTGCGGGAGCCCGTCACGTGAGAGATAGCGATCCAGATAGTGACCATCGATACGGCCCACGTCGCCGTTGTAGATCCAACCCACCTGATATACACCATGGTAGTTGCCTACCACAAGGCCGCTACAATTCAGATATACGGTCTGTCCCACGGGATAAGTGTGGCACAATCCCGACTGGTTGATCTGCAGCTGGATGGCACCTGTTTCATCCTGGATGACCATATTCTTGTAGAAATTGCCGCCCTCGTCGGAACTCACCACCGTGGCGCGCACGATGAAGGTCTCGCCGGCATGGCAGATGGAGTCCAGATGACCCGCCGAGGTATATACATTGATAATGTCAGCGATGGTCATGTTGGCAGGCTCGCCCTTATATGTCGGCACTTCAAACTCAGGGTCTTCCCACTTGTTGCAGGCACTGAAAGCGACCGCAGCCACTAACATCAGAATCAGGTAACTATATCTTTTCATAATTCAGATTTTTAAAGTTAACGGACAGGTACGCCCTTGATTTGCACACTGTTGATACGCCAGTTGGCACCATTGGCATCGCGGTAGCGGAAGGCGATGCGGAAGTTGCTGTTGGATGCCACACCAGCCGGCAGGGTTTCCATATTATGAAAGACCGTCCAGTCGCTGGCGTTGATGTCGGTGCCGTTGAAGGAGGTGCTGTAGTACATCTCCATCAGACCATTTGCGGAAGCGTTCATCACGTCATCCACCTCCACAAACACATCCTGATAGCCGCTCAGTCCGCTGATGGCGGGAGACACCAACCAACTATCAATCAAGTCACTACCTTGGTTTTGGATAGCGAATGCCGGGCCGCCGGTCCAGTAGAACCAGCCCGCGTCGCCCTGCACTGTCCAGCCCTGTCCCTCCAGCGGGTTGCTGGAGAAATCGACGCTGTAGAGGGTCTCGGTAGTGCCGGGATTCACACCGCCGCCCGCCATGCGCACATCCGCCAACGAGCGGATAATCAGCTGGGGCGTCGTGTTGTAGATGGTCAGAATGCCATAGAGGTCGCCCTCGCCAGCCGGCAGAACATTATTGGCGAAAGTGGCGTAGTTGCTGGTACGCAGCACAATCTGCGTGTTGTCGCTCATCACAATGTTGCGCGAAGTGGCCGCTCCCGGGTCGCAGTAGGTGGCCGTGCCGCCCTCCTCAAAATGACATCCTTCCAGCTTCACCAAACGGTTGTACATGCTCTGGTCAATGTCATTCTTGGAGCTGATGACCAAAGCTTCCGGCTCAGCACCGCACACATCGTCGCGGTACAGGTACATGGCCTCACGTGAAGAGGGAATGCCTGATATCGAGCCATCCACCCAGAAACCGAGCTGCTTGTTCTTGCGGTAGTCGCCAATCACCATATCGCGGCATTCCACATAAAGTCGTTGCCCAATACGGTATCTGGGATAGAGTTCCGAGTCGTCCACCTTGATCATAATGGCACCCGTCTCATCCTGAATGGTCAGGTACTTGTAGCAGTTGCCCTCTTGGTCGCTGGAGGTGATGACACCCGTAATAATCGTTCCCTCAGGGATTTCAGAATACGAGTCCACGCTGCCTACCTGATGCAGAGCCAACAGATCCTCAATGGTCATGTTGGCCTCGCCAGTATAGCGCAGCACAGGAGCCTCATCCAGCTCCTTGTTGCAGCCCGCTCCCACTACCACCAGCAGAAGCGCCGCCATCATCATTTTCACTTTGTTGAAAGTATTCATAATCTTAAACATTATCTATTATTGAAAAGTGTAATTGATGCCAATGTAGAAGGTAATTCCCTGCGCATAGTAGTACTTGTTGGGGAACTTGTTGACATTGTAGCCGCTGTAGTCGTAACGGCGCTGCTCCCATCCGGAGGTAACAAGGTTCTTGTTGTTGGTGAGGTTGGTGAGACTCACATTGAAGCCGATGGTGTTCTGCTTCACCTTCCACGATTTGCTCACCGAAAGGTCCAGCGTGAACTGACCTTTGCAACGCTCCTGCGCAACAAGCTGCTGATACTGCTCGCTGTTGGTGGACAGTGTGCCTCGAGCTGCTGTGGTACGACGTTCAGGATTCATGTCCACATAAATCTTGTCGAAATAGTTGGCATTGAGGTTGACATACCAATACTTATAGTTGAATTTCAGACCGAGGGTACCCGCCACCTGCGGACCGGCAGCCACGTGGAAATTCTTCCAATATACCAGTTCGTCATACTCTGTAAAACCACTGCCGAACACATCATAACCATTGTCGGCCGAAATGGTGACATTGGGCTGGTTGGTATAGATATAGTCGCCGTAGTTGCCGGCCAACGCCACCGTGAACATCGAGCCGATAGGAATTTCAATACCCAACTCGATACCCATGTTGCGCTTGTTGATGTTGCTCATGGCATAATTCACGAAAGTACCATAGTCATCATGGTAAAAGCTGAACTGGTCGGTAACATCTCTAAACATATAATAATAGCCCGTCAGTCGCATCCGCATAAAGGGATAGCGCATAATGTAGGAGAAATCCACACCGAGGTCCTTCTCACTCTCAACCCAACCCACATATTCATTACGGATGTTCGGATTGACGAAAGCATCGAGGATGCTGGGAGCTTGAGTTTGCCATTGCGCATTCAGCACCAAATAGTTACGACCGTTAATCTTATAGGTGATACCCGCTTTCAGACCATAGTCGGGAAAGACTTTCAGCTCGGAACGTCCCTGCGAATTGTCGGGGAAACGGCCGTTGCGCATGTAACCGGTACGCCACATCTCGGTAACCACGAAGTTAGCACCGAGGTGAAAATCCACATGGCTGTACGCAAATTTGGCGGTAGCCCATACATTCTGCTTAAAAATGTTATAGGCATAATCGTAGCCGAATTTGTCGCCCACGCCGAGGTGCGCGCCGATATTGTCCAAATCGTCGTACAGCAGGTAGGGATTGTCGGGGCTTTCGCCATCGGCATATTTGTCCTCGTTGAGCCAGTAGGCACCACCCAACAAATCGTTGATAGTTTTATAGTTACGTTGATGATAGCCACGAATATCCACACCGGCGGCCAGTTTGATATGGTCGGTGAGGTTGGTCACCACGTTGGTAGCGCCCGACACCTGTACATGGTCGATGACGCGGTTCTCCACGATATACTGGGCGCGTTCGCCGTTGGCGGCGGCCAACTGGTTCACCTCATAGAAGTGGTCCCAGTCGAGCTGGCGGAAATCTCGGTTGTGCATCCACTGGTCGGTGTACCAGGCCTGCAGGGCATCGTCGTCGGTGATGTAGCTGGGCAAGTAGCGGTAGTAGTCGGGACGCGGGTCCGGCACGTCGGCCCAGTTGAGCGAGGTGGTGCTCTGGCGACCGAAACTGCTTCCTAAGTTCGTAGTAATCTGATATTTGCCATTTTGCGGGGTGTAATAATGCGAGAGCATAAACACCGGCTCGTAAGTTTTGCGGATGCGGGCGTTGCGCTTCTTGCCATCGTACCAGCCCCAGTTGGAATTGTAGTAATGGTCGCCGGTAAGGTCGTACACCTCCTGGGTGGAGTTGCTCTGCAGACTTTTGGAAGTAGGTGAACCCCAGAACGATAAGTTGAGGGCATGCTCGCTGTTGAAGCGTTTTTCAGCGGAGAAGAAATAGGCGAAACCCGTGTAACTGCTGCCGTCCACGTAGCTCAGCTGGCTGCCGAAGCGGGTGGAGGCGGAGGCGGCAAAGGCCCAGCCGTTCTTCATCAGACCCGTAGCGTAGGTGAGCATGATGCGGTTGTTGTAGTTGCGGTTGCAGAGCGAGTAGTTGGCATGGAACTGATGGCGATAGTTGGAAGCGCGGGTGCTGTAGTTGGTGGAGCCGCCGATGTCGCCGAAGTTGAAGGTCACGGGGTCGAGGTTGCCCACATTCTCGGGCCAGCGGAACACGCGGTTGAGGCCGCCCCACTGCGCATAGACGGCGCGCCCTGTCACGAGGCTCTCCATCTCCAGACCGTTGATGGCGATGGTCTGGTACTTCGAGTCGAGGCCACGGGCCTTGAAGTAGGCGATGCCGAAGGCGTAGGAGGTATTGTTGCTGAACACGTCGCGCGACGAGTGCAGCAGTCCGGGTACGAAGCCGCCGACGGTTGACTCCTCATCGTCGAGTCCATCCGTGTCGAAGGAGGAGGTTTCGGCGCTGCCACGCGAGTTGGTCAGCGTGTCGGTTGCTGCAGGATTATCTTGCGAAAATCCTGTATAGCAAAACATTACAAAAGAAAAAACGAGCGATAACGTTTTCTTCATATCGATAAATTTGATGATATTTTTCCATCTGCAAAAATACATTAAATATTGAAATAATGGGAAAATTCTCTTGGATTTTTATTTGGGCGGCCCGGCTCCCTGCGGTCGCCGTCGGGCTATCCGCTCTACTTCGCTACGCTCGTGCCGCTCCTATCCCTGCCGCGACCGAGCCTCGGAGCGGTGTCGGCATGTTCCGCTCCCTCCGGGAGCATGTCCATGGTGAGCCGCAGCCATCCAGCCAGTAACAAGGGGATTCCGTCAATCTGGCGATTGACGGAATGGTGGTGCCGCAAATTATCATACATAGGGGGAAGGATGGGCGGCGGCGCAGGCCGCTCCAAGTTTGGGGCCCGGCCCGCCGCCCATCCTTCCTTTTTTTGTATTCCAGTCCGCACCACCATTCCGTTGCCGACGACAGGAGGCAACGGAATCTCCACTGCCCCACCAGCCTGCAACATCATCCCGCACACCGTGCGCCCCTACAAATTCCACACCGCATTGTTGAAATTTTTTTCATTTTTATTGCGCATTGCTAAATTTTTCGTATATTTGCAACGGCATTTTTTGTACTATGCCCTAAAGAACAGAGAAATTTAACTCACTACTACCCATTAAGATAAAACGCACTAAGTAACAAAACACGCCACAAAAAGCATATATAAAACTGACAATTGAGAGGTGAAAACTGAAAACTGAACACCAAAACCTGAAACAACAATATAATATTAATTAAATACATTTATTATGAAAGCATCTTTATCTCTTTCAAACACCGGACGGCGATCCCGCATTGCCCTCCTCCCCCTCCTATTGGGAATCCTGCTCTGCATCGGAGTGGGACAAAAAGCATGGGGACAAGAAACATTGACCGTGAACGGAAACAACACGACCACCAATTCATATGTTCCGATTTACGGCTATTGGGCTGACAGTCAATCCAAGTGTGAATTTATTATTCCAAGCGGAATGATAAGCGAAATGGCCGGCAGTAACATCTCTGCGATGAAGTTTTATCTTAGCAGCAGTAGCTCCTACAATCAAATTAGTGCTACCTTCAATGTATTTGTTAAGGAGGTTTCACAAACAACCTTGACGGGTTATACTGGAAGCACTGGAGCCACAACCGTCTTCAACCAAACGATTACCATCAATACAAGTGCTTCAAATGTTGAATATAATATTCCTTTCTCGTCTGATTTTGCATATCAAGGCGGCAATCTTCTTATCGGTTTCTACCAAACCGGAAGCACAAGTTACAATTACACATATTGGGTTGGTGAATCACAGTCCACTAACACTGCATGGTATGGCTATGGTTCCAACACCGGTAGTGCTTCTCAATTCTTACCTAAGATCACCTTCACATACACCCCAGATCAAGCTTCCTGTCCGAAGCCCAGAGACCTTGCAGCCAGCAATATAGCCCCTACCAGTGCTACGATCAGTTGGACAGGCAACGACAATGCCAACAGTTATGAAGTAATGTACGGAGAGTTAGTACAAAACGGAGTAAGTAATGCCACTTACAATTTCGAAAACGGCAACTTCGGCATCTCCACCCCTTTCACCTATAGCAACGATGCCTCATACCCGTGGACAGTGACCAGCAGTGGACAATCAGGATACAGTGGCAACTACTGTATCATGAGCGGTAACGGTGGTGTGGGAAGTTCCACTTCATCCTTCTCCATAACGGCCAATTTCTTAGAGGATGGTTCTATCAGTTTCCGCGGAGGATGCTGGGGAGAAGGCACTTCATGGGATGTGTGCACATTTGACATAGATGGATCACAACAATTCTCCAATGGAGCACTCCAAACGTGGAGCACTTACACCTATAATGTAACGGCGGGCACCCACACCTTCACTTGGTCTTATTCGAAAGACGGCAGTGTGAATCCCACTGGCGATGCATTCTATGTGGACGACATCGAGTTTACAGGACTTTTTGGCGGAGAACCTACATTTGAACAACTTGGTTCCTACACCGCACAAAGCATCCCATACCTACTGCAAGGCCTTACTCCAGAAACCACCTATAATGTTTATGTACGATCCAATTGCAGTGGCAATGAACAGAGTGATTGGGTAGGTCCTATCTCTTTCACCACACTTGAAAGTTGTCCTGCCCCCACCAACCTCACCGCCACAGCTACAGAGCATGAGGCCACCGTTACGTGGACAGCAGGCCACAGTGAGAGCAACTGGATTTTGGAATACAGCACCAGCAGCGATTTCTCAGGCTTTACCACCGAAAACCTTAGCAGCCCTTCCTATCATTTCACATGTCTTCCTATGGGCGCGACCTATTACGTGCGGGTGAAAGCTGACTGTGGTGGTGGAGACGAAAGCACTTGGGTCACCACCAGCTTCTCCACCAGCGGCGCGATCACATGCACTACAGTGGGGACAGGAACTAGCTATACCACTAGTTATGGGCCTGTTAATGACTACTGGAATTATGGCTACCGCCAAATCATCTATCCTGCCGCATCAATCGGGGCTTCTGGAACTATCAGCTCTATTGCCTTCCAGTATCAGTACAGTACAGCCATGTCACGCAAGAATAATGTAACTATTTACATGGGGCACACCTCTTTATCAACATTCTCTTCTTCGACAGACTGGATTAACATTAACAGTCTCGAACCCGTATATTCAGGCCCCATGAACTGTTCTCAAGGTTGGAACACATTCACCCTTAACACGCCTTTCAATTACAACGGCACCGACAACCTTGTAATGGCTATTTTAGACAATTCAGGAAGCTATGATGGGTCCTATTATGCATTCTACTACAGTACCGGATCTGGAACTGTACAATTGTATTTACAAAATGACGATTCACCTTATAACCCAAATAGTCCAGGCAGTGGAAGCACCTCGTCATACTACCCCAACACCCAATTCTGCATCGAGACCGCCACTTGCTCGAAACCGAGTGATCTTACTGCCGAACCCGACAAGCACACGGCCGACCTTACTTGGACTGAAACGGGGGATGCTAATGCATGGCAAATCTGCCTCAACGGCGACGAGAACAACCTGATTGACGTAACTTCCACCTCCTACACCCTCACCGGCCTCGATGCCGAAACACAATACAATGTGAAGGTCCGCTCGATATGCGGTGATTGTGATATGAGCCAATGGACATCCCTCAACTTCACCACCCTCGACGCATGTGCACGTCCCACCAACGTTACCGCTACCCAAGTCATGCCCACCTCCGTTACCCTCGAATGGGAAGGCACCGAAACCGGCAGGGTGCGCTATGGCCAGTTAGGAAGCATCTCCTTCTTCGAGGATTTCGAGAACGGCCTCGGCAACTTCACCACCATCGACAACGATGGCGACGGATATAATTGGCACACCTACTCTGGCAACACAGATAACTATGGCAACCCAACCAGTCTTGATTATCAGCATGTCACATCTGCAAGTTACGATGGTTACGCTCTCACACCTGACAACTGGCTGGTTTCACCTCTTGTAGAGCTTGGAGGTTCCCTGAGCGTATGGTTGAGAGGTCAGGATCCTGAATGGGCAGCCGAGCACTTTGCTATCTACCTCTCCACCTCTGGCAACACGGTAAGCGACTTCCTCGCTGGTACCGTATTGGTTGCTGAAACCCCGGCCCAAGCCGTTTATACAGAATACACTGCCAACTTAGGCAATTGGTCAGGCCAGCAGGGCTACATCGCCATCCGCCACTTCAATGTTACCGATATGTTCCGCTTGAATGTGGATAACTTCACTATTTATGGCGTGGGCAACTGGTCGGAGCCGGTTGAAGCCACAACCAACCCCTTCACCCTCACTGGACTTGATCCTGAAACCGAATACGTAATCCAAGTGCAGAACTACTGCGATGATGAAGAGGAATATAGCGGCTGGAGCGGCGTCGGTATTACTACTCCTGACAACTGCGCCACTCCGTACAATGTAGAGATTGCTGATATTACTGCTCACGAAGCCACTGTGAGTTGGACGGGCATCCACGAAACCTACGATCTGCAATACGCTTCCTGCACCGCGCAAGAGTACAAGTATGACGATGGAATTAAGACCGGTGATTTTTACTTTAGCGATGAATGGTACCACTGGGCGGTAATGTTCCCCGCCAACACGTATAGCGGCAACTTCCTTACTACCATATCGGCTTACGACAATGGCCCGATGAACGGTACCGTTGCCGTTTATTATGGCAGCCTCTACGAACCCAATAGCTTGTTGGGAATTATGGATGTCACCTTCACTGGAGCCAACCAGTTTGTGGATTTCACCTTCCCCGAACCGCTGGCTATTAACCCATCACAAAACCTTTGGGTAGTGTTCGGTATGCAAAGTTGCCCCTACAACTCCTATCCTACGGCCATCTCCGCTACTGCCGCACAACAAGCCAATGCCAGTTGGTACAAAACCTCATCAAATGAATGGATTGATTATGAAACTGCTGGCGGATGGATGATTCATGCCCACTTGTTGAATGCAGATGAGTTCACCACCCTGAGCGATGTCACCTCTCCCCAAACACTTGAAGAACTTGACTCTTACACCAACTATATTCTGCGGGTAAGAGGCAATACTAACGACTGCCAAGACGGTCACACCGATTGGAGTGCTCTCACCTCTTTCGCCACAACCCCCGCTTGCTTCCCGCCCACCAGCGTTACAGTGAGCGATGTAACTGGAGGTTCCGCTATTGTTACATGGGAAGGCACTTCTGACGAATATAATCTGATTTACAGAGCCGCTAACTTCGAAGATGCTATTTATGGTGCCGAATCTCCTGTCACCCTTTGCAACTTGCAGGCCGGCACAACCTACATAGTGGAATTGCAGGGCGACTGCGGCGCGGAGGGTTTGAGTCCGCAATTGGCTACCGCCCAATTCACCACTGGCAACACGGCTGTTACCTTCTCAGCAGGTGCCATTACCGAAGACACCTACGTGCCCTGCGGTGACTTTACCAGCTCACAAACCATCGGCTCAGATGAGGTAACTGTAGAAGTACCGATTACCGAACCCGTAACCATCGGTGACGGAACTACCACCTACTATTACTACCCCATCAACATGTACTTCAACTATTCCGTCACACAGGAATTGTACACGCCCGCTGAAATAGGTTCTGCATGTACCATCAACTCCGTGAGCTTCTACTATGATTACAGCAGCAGCTTCAGCTGTTCTGGAGTACAGATGTATATGAAGCACGTGAATAAAACATCTTTCGATAACAATACCGACATGGTACAAGTGTATCCCTCAGAAAAAGTATGGGAAGGAACCATGTCTGCTTCCACTGCCGGATGGGTGACAATTACTCTTGATGAACCATTCGAGTATGACGGAACAAGCAACCTGCTTCTCTGCATGTATGACCCGACATCTGGCTATCCTGGAAGTTCCTACAAGTTCCGTACTACAGCGACATCCAACTATAGCGGCATTCATTGGTATAGCGATTCCTATACCCCCGACATTAATGATCTGACATCTTTTAGCGGAAGCAAGAGCTACACACAATACCGTGTCAATACCCAATTCGGAATCTCTGGCACTGGCACCGCCACCCAGATAGGTTCTGCCACCGGCAACGAAGTTGAGTACCAGTGGAAGCTTGACAACGAGCCCATCGCGGGTGCCAACGGTGAAAACTACATCATCACCGGCGCCGAGATGGAAGCCCTCACCCCGAGTCTCCATACCTACACCCGCTGGGTGAAAGACCTCTGCAACGACTGGACACAGTCGGAAGGCGAGTACACCCTCGACCTGCGCGTGCCCGGCGCCCCGCAGATCACCGAGATGCCCTCCGGCCTCTTCTGCGGCGACCAGGCTACCCTCAACGTCTCCTCCGACAACTCCAGCAACATGCAGCTGATGTACTTCTGGTACGACGAGTACCCCATCTCCAACAACATCCAGCCCATCGCCCACAGCGGTGAGCAATACACCACCGACCCGATGGCACTCGGCACCAACACCCTCTATGTGCAGGCCGTCACCTACCGCGTGGAGAACGACATCGACACCGTATGGCAGTGCTTCTCCGACCCCACCGAGGTGATCCTCGAGGCCGCTCCGTTTGAGGCCACCGCCATCGCCGAGATCATGCCTAACACCTGCGGCAACTACTTCACCCTCCAGATCGACGGCAATCCTGCCCCCAACCACACCTACGTATGGTACTCCGACGCCGACTGCACCCACGAGGTAGGCAGAGGCAACTCCTACACCTTGGAGGATCGCCAGACTGAAACCGCCACCTACTACATGCGTGAGTATGCATGGGAACTCGAGGGCGGCAGCTACCTTTGCCAGTCCAGCAACACCGCCTCCGTCGAGGTCACCGTCCTCCCGCTGGAGGCACCCTACACCCTCGACGGGTCGTACGAGCTCTGCAAAGGACAGCCGCTGAACATCGCAGCCTTCGGTGAAGCGAACGACGAACAAGGTCTCTTGGATCCTTACATCGTATGGTTCACCAGCAATGACGCTACCGAGTGGATCGACACCACCGCCAGCGGCAGCCCGCTGAGCCGTCAGATCGCTGACGTCTCCACCACGCTCTACGCCGCCACCGCCTCTTATATCGACTCCTACAGCGGTCCGATGACCTTGTCGGCACCCGCCGCTACCCAGACCAACTACGGTAACGCCGTCTATTTCGACATTACGGCCGGCAACAGCCCCGTCGTGCTCGACTCCATCGACCTGCAGGTCGTCAGCGGACAGGGCACCGGTATCCAGGAGAAGGTATATTACCATAGTGGCAGCCTTGACATCGCCAACACCACCGATGCCAGCAGCTGGAACCTGATGATTACCACTATGGACTATGACGGCGGTGACCACGCCATCATCCATTTCAGCGACCCGATCAGACTCGAACCCAACGAGACCATCTCGCTGCTCATCAACACCAGCAACGCTATGCAACTCTACTACAACGTGGAGACCCAGATCCAGCCCGGTGACGTACTCGCCAACAACAACTTCATGACCATGCGCAAGGGCTACGGCTTCCAGTACACCTCCGACTTCCAGGAAGGTTTCCCGACATCCTCACCTGATGCCCGTAGTTTCTGCGGTACCATCCACTTCGACGTGGAAGGCGAACTCCACTTCGGCTGTATGTCAGACCGCACTCCGGTGGCCGTTATCGTTGACAGCGTACCTGAAGTGAGCGCCATCACCGGCGAACTTGATCCCCTCTGCAACGGCGAAAGCCTGAACGCCGATGTGCTGGCCGAATTAGTGCCCGAAATCAGTTGGAACACCGCCGACGAGCAGAGCCAGACAACACAATGGATGGTATCAGTGGACGAAGAGGATGCCGTTGAACTCAACGACAACACCAACATCTTCTACTACAATCATTACTACACCCTCATCTACAGTGCCACCAACAACTGCGGCACCGATGAGACTTCCATCGACGTTGAAGTACACGATGCTCCGGCCTTCGACAATAACGACCTTGAAATCGAGGAAGAGCAGTGCATCAACAGTCCTATCGCAGTCACCATGCCTGGTTTTGAAGACCATGGTTCTGACGTGACCGGATCATGGGAGTATGCCAGCGCATTTGATGTAACCCCCGACGAGGCCGAATTCGAGCCTCTCAACATCCAGGAGGGTATCACTGCCACTGGTGACTACTACATCAGAGGATATATTGAAAACGACTGCGGCGGAGACTACACCGCCATCGCCATGGTGAGCGTGTTCGACAAGCCGGTCATCGCCCCCATCGAGGACAAAGACTTAGGCATCTGCTTCGGCGCCAACATCAACCCCGAAGTTCCTTACGTGGATGAGGACGAATACATCGCCGCCACCGCTGAAGGTTGGTTGAAGGTACAAGACGACGAGGAGGCCGATCCGGTAGAGCTCACCTTCCCGCAGACTGCCGACATGGATTGGAACGACGTACGTATTTGCTACTTCGCCACCAACGACTGCGGCACCACCTATTCCGATACCATCACCCTGACGGTGCATCCTGACATCGCACTGACGGTCAGACACGACCTCACCGCTCCTTACATCTGCCCCGCTGTGGGTGTGGAGTTGACAGCCAGCACCCCGATCGCTGACGCCACCTTCGAATGGAGCAACGACGACGAGGGCGGCTTGGTGTCCACCACCGGCAACCCCGTAGCGGCCAAGAACGGCTCCGAGGATGTTGACCATTACTACACTGTGGTGGCCACCGACGGCTTCGGCTGCCGTGACACCGCCACCACCACTGTGGCCGTGGTCTTCCACAACGACCTCGTTTACGACACCGTTGAGATCTGCGAACTTGAACTGCCCTACACCTACGTTTACGGTGATCAGGACACCACCCTCCAGAGAGCAGGCAGCCACATCGTCAAGTTCCCCCAGGCCGACGGCTGCGACTATGTCGTCAACCTGACCCTCGCCACCCGTGAGGTCACCATCATCGACTACCACGCCAACCTCTGCTCCGACGGCGACACCTACTACTGGGATGCCGTTGAGGGCATGGAACGCACCTACACCGAGGCCGCCAGCGATACCATCCATATCTATTACACCGGCAGCCAGTGCGACAGTATTCTCCACTGCATCAACGTGACGCAGGGCGAGCCCTCACTGGTCATCACCGACCCGCAGCTCTCCGGCTTCACCGGCGAGGCACTCTCCACCACCGTCTTCGGCAGAACCGAATGCGACAACAACCTGAAGGTCGCCATCGAGTACGACCTCTACAAGGACGGTGAGATGGTCAACCCCGATGACTATGGCACCCTCAACTTCACCACGGCCATCCCCGACCTGAACCTCAGCTTCGGCCGTAACGTGCACGCCGCTACCGGCAGCATCCCGGCCAGCACCTTCAACATGTACAACTACCAGTACGGTTACTTCTACCTCGGCTTCTTCGGCACCGCACCCAACACTGTGACCGCCACTTGGAACCAGCCCGGCGAGTACAAGATCGTCTTCCGCGTCGTCGGTCGCACCGGCGGTATGGACTACCCGTACCAGTCATCACCCGGCGTGGTCATCGGTGGTGGCGGCGGCACGACCACCTCGGTCTATGCCACCGACTCCCTCATCATGTACGTCAGCGGTGAAGGCGGCAACGAAGGCCAGGAGGCTGATGTTAACAACGGCCAGAACGGCATGATCACCATCTCCGCCGTCCAGGATAACCCCGTCATCGGTGCCACCAGCACCTTCGCGGTCAACATTGAGAACCCCGCCGAAGCCGACCCGCAGACCAAGGTCGCCCTCGACTACGAGGTCTATCGTGACGGCCAGCTGCTGAGCGAGCTCAACGGCTACGGCACCATGACCTTCGCCACCTTCTACGACCGCACCAACGCCATGGTGGGCAACGCCCTCGAATTCCCCGACGGCAGCGTGCCCGAGGCCTCCTTCCGCGTGGGCTTCTACAGCTACGGCTACTTCACCCTCGGATTCTGGTCACAGACCGACAACGAGTTCACCGCCAACTGGCAGCAGCCCGGCGAGTACAAGGTGGTCTTCCGCCTCGTCGAACGCACCGGCGGCACCCCCTACCCGCTCACCTACGGCACGAACCCCAATGACACCGTCGGTGGTGCCAACGGTTCCAACACCGGCACCGTGCTCGACACCAACGCCGTCATCTTCTACATCCCCGTCGCAGAGCCCGCTGAGGCCGTCATCGACACCATCGTCTGCGAGAACGACCTGCCCGTCATGATCCACGGCACCGAGTTCAGCGACGACGCTCAGGAGGACCTCCACGTCTATTCCGACAACGGCGTCTATGACACCATCTACCACCTCACCCTCACCGTCGCCCCCGCCTACACCGCGGAGAACCCCGTCGAGCTTGACACCGTGGTGTGCGCCGGCGCCTTCCCGTTCGAGTGGAACGGCATCACCTTCGAGGAGGCCGGCTCACAGACCGCCAACCTCCAGACCGTGCTCGGCTGCGACTCCGTCGTGTCCATGACCGTCACCGTTGACCAGCCCGCACACGCAGCCTACACCGAGACCGCCTGCGGATCCTACGAGTGGAACGGAACCCTCTACACCGAGTCCGGCGACTATGAGTACAGCTATGACAACGACTACGGCTGCACCGTCACCGACACCCTCCACCTCACCGTGCACGACGTCACCACCACACCCGACGTGGTCGCCGTATGCGGCAGCTACGAGTGGAACGGCGAGACCTACTATGAGTCCGGCACTTACACCTACGAGCATGAGGTCGAGTATGACAACGACGTCTGCACCGTCACCGACACCCTCGTGCTGACCATCAACACCCCGCTCGGCACCGCCGACACCGTGGAGGCCTGCGGCTCCTACGAGTGGAACGGCGAGACCTACACCGCCAGCGGCACCTACTACTTCGACTATGAGGACGCCGACCTCAACGCCGGCGAGTGCGAGCACGTCGACACCCTCTACCTCACCATCTTCGAGGTGACGCCTCTCGTCGAGACCGAGACCGGCTGCAACGAGTTCTACTGGCAGGCCGCCGACCAGACCTACTACGAGTCCGGCACCTACACCTACGACCGTGAGAACGAGTTCGGCTGCACCGTCACCGACACTCTCCACCTCACCATCTCGCAGCCCAACGGCGAAGTCATCACCGTGGAGGCCTGCGAATCCTACGAGTGGCACGATCGGCCCTACACCGAGAGCGGCGAGTACTACTACGACTATCAGGACGCTGACGTCAACGGCGGCGCTTGCCCGCACGTCGACACCCTCCGCCTCACCATCTCACAGCCCTACGGCGAGGTGTTCACCGTGGAGGCCTGCGGCGAGTACACCTGGATCGACGGCGAGGAGCCCATCACCCAGAGCGGCACCTACACCCACGAGTACCAGGAAGGCGAGACCTGCCCGCGCATCGACACCCTCGTACTGACCGTCAACCCGGTCTATGCGGTGGAAGACGAGCTGGAGATCAGCGTCACCGAACTTCCCTACACCTATGCCGACACCACCTTCGAACTGGGCACGCAGTCCGGCGTGTTCACCGTACATCTGCTCTCCACCAGCGGTTGTGACAGCATCGTCACCCTCACCCTCACCGTCAGCGGCGGCAGCGAAGGCGACGCCTTCCTCACCGTCGAGAACATCTCCGACAGCGAGTTCGAGGTAGTAGCTTTCGCCAACCAGGTGGATCCCACCGAGAAGGTCGCCATCGCCTACTCCATCACCAAGGACGGCGAGCCCGTCAACATCGTCTCACACGACTGCGGCGGTGAGCTCAACATCAGCACCGAGTTCAACGGCAGCTTCGTCGGACAGAACGTCTCCTACGGAGAAGGGTACATCCCCGGCAACACCTTCCGCCTCAGCTCACACTACCACGACTACTTCTACTTCCACTTCCTCAACGGTCGCACCAACAGGATATCCCACTCCTTCACCGAGGAGGGCGAGTATGAGATCACCCTCACCCTCATGAGCCGCAACGGCGGTACCGACATCTTCGTCCCCTACTCCACCGCGGGCGGCATCATGCTCATCGGTGGTGAGGGCAGCGCAGACGGCGAGGTGCTCGCCACCGAGACCATCACCTTCACCGTGGGCGGCGGCAGCAACGAGCCCGTCAACCCCGCTCCCATGGGCGTGGGCGACTACGGTCAGATGCCTGACATCACCCTCTTCCCGAACCCCGCACGTGACATCGTCACCCTGCGCACCAACGTCGCGGACGCCGACTGCACCGTCACCGACATGAGCGGCAAGGTCGTCCTCTCGGCCACCGCCGACCAGTCCAGCGACCTCCAGATAAACGTGTCGCAGTGGGCAGCGGGCGTCTACTTCGTCAACCTCCGCAGCAACGGCACCACGGTGACCAAGAAGCTGGTCATCACCAAGTAGTCCGCAGCGGACACATATCTCCCACAAAGAGGGCAGGATTTCCTGCCCTCTTTTTTTGTACTGGGGTTGAAACAAAATGAGGAGCCAAGGCGTATAAAAAAGTTCAGCAAATTAAATTTTTATTAAAAGAAAATTTGTTTTTAAAAAAAATAGTTGTAAGTTTGCCCGCAATATTTTGTACAAAAGGAAAAATATAGAAATTAGTAACTAAACCTCAATATTATGAAAGCATTTTTTACCCTTTCAAACACCGGACGGCGATCCCGCCTTGCCCTCCTTCCCCTTTTCATGGGCATCCTTCTCTGCATCGGAGTAGGACAAAAAGCATGGGGACAAACATTGTTGACCCAGAACTTCGAGAACATATCAAGCATTTCTACTAGTTACTCTTCCACTGGTTGGTATGCCTATAATGCTGGCAATGGAAATAACTGGGAAATCACTGATGAAATGTCCAACAGTGGCTCTTATTGTGTATCGTATAGTTATAATTCCTCCTATTCGGCCAACTGTTATCTGGTATCTGCACCATTTAACGTATCTGCCAATATGACCAGTCTTAACGTATCTTTACAGGAGATGACCTACTATTATGATAGCTACCCTGAAAGATTTGAAGTATTTTTTGTAAAAGCAAGTGATTTTTCCACGGCTGCGGGTGTAGTTTCCGCTACGCATTATAATGCCATCGCATCAGCGACCTACACCAATGAGGATTTTGCTCAAGTATCGGGTTCCAATACAAGTTCCGCACTGGCTGGACAAAGCGTAAGACTTGTTGTACATTGCACCTCTAACGCAGATATGTACATGCTCTTCATTGATGACATCACTGTTACCGAGAGCACACCTGGCGGTAGCACTACTGTTGCCTGCACACCCACATTTAGCGACCCCAGCGATGATTATATCAGCGCCTTCTCCACCTCTGGTGGAAACACCAATATCAATAACAGTACCTCATACACTTCAAGCGGTTACAGCAACTACTACAACAGTTATTCGGCTTCCATTGCTGCAGGCCAAACCCTGACTTGTACAGTAATACCAAGCTCATCATCGTGGGAATACGGCCATGCCATTTGGGTTGATTGGAATAACGACGGTTCTTTTACATCAGCCGAAAGGGTGGCTTATTCTTCGGCTGTGGCGACAGGCACTTGGAGCAGTTCTTTTACGGTTCCATCCTCAACCCCTGCAGGCAATTACCGCATGCGTGTGCTTCAAGAGTATTACACAGCTTCTCCCGAGGCCCCTTGCGTAAGCGCTAGTTATGGTGAGGCTGAGGATTACATGCTTACCGTCACTTCTGGTGGAGGTAGTCCTACCGTCACCTGCACCCCCACATTTAGCGACCCCAGCGATGATTATATCAGCACCTTCTCCACCTCTGGTGGAAACACCAATATCAATAACAGTACCTCATACTCTTCAAGCGGTTACAGCAACTACTACAATAATTATTCGGCTTCCATCGCAGCAGGCCAGACCCTGACTTGTACAGTAATACCAAGCTCATCATCGTGGGAATACGGCCATGCCATTTGGGTTGATTGGAATAACGACGGTTCTTTTACATCAGCCGAAAGGGTGGCTTATTCTTCGGCTACGGCGACAGGCACTTGGAGCAGTTCTTTTACGGTTCCATCCTCAACCCCTGCAGGCAATTACCGTATGCGTGTGCTTCAAGAGTATTACACAGCTTCTCCCGAAGACCCTTGTGTGAGTGCTTCTTTCGGTGAGGGTGAAGATTACATGCTTACCGTCACTTCTGGTGGCACCGCCCCTGTCACTACTGAATGTGAGCAGATTGGCCAAGGCACTGGAACGACATACTATTTCCCCATCGACAATTACTTTAATTATTCTTGTACGGAGCAGATTTACCTCGCTTCAGAGGTGGGAGATGCCGGCACCATCACTTCCATCAAGTTCTATTACAACTACGGCACGTCCTACACATGCTCGAACGTGACGATGTACATGAAGAATGTCTCCCGTTCATCATTCGCATCTACTACCGATTACGAACCTCTCTCAGCAAGCGACATAGTGTGGACTGGTAGTATTGCCCCGACTAGCGCAGGATGGTATACTTTCACTCTGAACACACCATTTGAGTATGACGGCACCAGCAACTTGCTGGTAGCCTTCTACGATGGTACCAGTGGTTATCCTGGCACGAGCTACACTTGGCGTCAAACCACATCACCCAACTCGGCGAACATGGCTCTGCGCTACTACAGCGACAGCTCTAACCCAGACCCATACAACTTAGGGTCGTATAGTGGCAGCAAGCAAACGTACACCTACCGAGCCAACATGGAGGTTTGCGTTCAACGCATTAGTGTTCCTACCAGCACCCTCACCACCTCAGTCAGCCCTGCCGAAACCGGTACTATCACTTTCGATCCGGATCCCACCTATAGCGGCAACCGCTATGAAACCGGCACCGAAGTGGAACTTACTGCAACCCCTGAGGAGGGCTACACTTTTAGCAGTTGGAGTATTGACGGTATCGCTACCAGCATCTCCACCCCCACCATCACCCTTACCATGGATGAAGACCACAGCGTAGTAGCCAACTTCGCCCCCCTCGCCTACACCGTGAGTGTTTCAGCTGACCCCGCTGAATATGGCACGGTCACTGGAGGCGGCTCCTACGACTATGGCACCAGTTGTACGGTGACGGCCGCACCGAGCAATGCCACCTACCGGTTTGTAAACTGGACCCAGAACGGCAACGTGGTCTCCACCGATGCCAACTACACCTTCACCGTTCCCGCACATGATTGTTCACTTGTGGCCAACTTTGTACTGACGCCCTACACGCTCACCACTTCGGCCAACCCGAATGCAGGCGGTACGGTCACCCATCACTCCATCACCGACCCGACATCGAACGCCAACGAAATGGTGGAGATTGTTGACCCCTCCTCAACTGTACAACAAGTGGCCTTCCCTGTTAACTTTATATGGGCTTACACCGAAAACCAGATGATCCTTCATGCCGATGAAATTGGTCAAGCTGGCGCCATCACAAGTTTATCATACCAACGCTACTCTGAAGGTTCTGGCAGTCCTGTAACCCGTAACATCAACATCTATATGAAGCATACCACTATGAGTGCCTATTCTACCACTGCTGATTGGGTTGCGGTAGGTCCTGCGGATTTGGTTTACTCTGGCAACTACACTTTCCAAACTTCAGACAGAGAATGGCAGGCCATTGAATTGAACACCCCCTTTAATTATAATGGAACAGACAACCTGTTGATTTGTATTGACGATAATACAGGCACTACAGATACACGTATATATTGGTGGTGTCGCAACACCTCAGACAACCGTGGCATTCGAGCTTGGGGCAGCAGCAACTTCGACCCGACAGTTGCAGGCACTCCCAGTGGTGGCAGCAGTCTTGTTGGCACCTTCGTCCCCAACATGGTCATTGGTTTTGCTGGTGGCGGCGGAACAGGTTACGCTTCTAACGAGTATGCTCCTAACGATGAAGTGGAAATCACGGCTACACCCAACTATGGCTACACCTTTGCCGACTGGACGGTGGACGGCACTGCAGCGGGCAGCGACAACCCCACCACTCTGATCATGGATGACGACCACACCGTAGTGGCCAACTTCGACCCCATCCCCTACACCGTAAGTGTTTCCTCCACTCCGGCAGAATACAGCACTGTCTCCGGTGATGGCATCTATAATTACGGTACCAGTTGTACGGTGACGGCCTCCACGACAGTTGACTGCTACCAGTTTGTAAACTGGACTCTGAATGGCACTGTGGTATCCACACAACCCAACTATACCTTCACCGTAACTTCCGACTGTGCACTCGTGGCCCACTTCGCCATCCCCGCTCCCGCAAGCCTCACCGTCAGCAACATTACCGGCAGTTCCGCCGATGTCTCCTGGACGGGTAACGCTGAAAGTTACGATTTGATCTGCTATCCCACTAACAACCCGACAGAAACAGTTTATTCTGACGACTTTAGCACCAACACCATCAGTCCCAATTTCAACAATAACATATCCTCTTATCCGTGGGTTATTTCTTCCACCAATCCTCACTCGGGTAGTTACTGTATGGCAAGTGGCAACAATGGTGTAAATAGCACCACGTCCGATATTTCTATGACATACACCTTTGATGTACCTGGTGTTATCGAATTTTATAGTCGAGTTTCATCTGAAGAGAATTGGGACTATGGTCGTTTCTTCATTGATGGAACACAACAATATCAAGAATCTGGTGCTGGCTCATGGACACTCAGAAGTTATCATGTCACCGCAGGCACTCACACATTCCTTTGGAGATTTTATAAGGATAGCTCAAATGGTCACAATGACGACCGATACTATGTTGATGATATTAACATCAAATTTGAGATACCTACTGACCCCATTGTGGTGTATGATGCCACCTCACCCTATACCATTTGCGGCCTTGACCCCAACACCTCATACGAAGTACAAGTGCATGGTATCTGCGTTGGAGAAAATGGTCCGAACGTTACCCGAACCTTCACCACTAATAACACCGCCATTCCTTTCTCGGCGGGTACTATTACCGAAGGCACCTATGCACCCTGCGGTGACATCACAGAATCACAAACTATTAACTCCTTAATTGAAACTGCGGAAGTTGAAGTTGAGCTTACCGAACCCATCACCATCGGTAGTGGAACAAACACTAACTCATACCTTCCCACCTACGAATTTTACAATTACTCTTTAACGCAACAGATCTACACCGCAGCTGAGATTCTAAATGCAGGAGGTATCGCTGGTTCCATCCACAGTGTTGCGTTCCAGTTATCTGCAAGTAACACCACTACAAGATCTTGTGCCATTTACATGAAGCACACTAATAAGACCTCATTCTCTGGCAGCTCTGATTGGGAATCCATATCAGCAGCCGACCAAGTATATAATGGAACAGTTTCCTACTCCTCAGCAGACAATAATTTATGGGTAACCATCACGCTTGACGAGCCCTTTGAATACAATGGGACCAGTAACCTACTGATTTGCGTAGATGACAATACCGGTTCATACGTTTCAAGTGTATCGAAGAAAGTAGATGCGGTGACAAGTGCAGCTATCCGTATCTATTCTGATGGAACCAACTATAACGCTCTTTCACCCACCAGTTATAGCGGTACAGTGTTAAATTATCGGAATAATATTCAATTAGGGTTTACTGGCACTGCCACCATCACTACGACGCTCTTCGATGGCACGGCCACAGGCAACGGCGTTGAGTATCAGTGGAAACTTGACAACGAGCCCATTGAGGGTGCCACTAGCGATAGTTACACTGTCACCGTCGCCGAGATGGAAGGACTCACCCCGAGTCTCCACACCTACACCCGCTGGGTGAAGGACGCTTGCAACGACTGGGCACAGTCGGAAGGCGAATATATCCTCGACCTGCGCGTGCCCGGCAACCCCGAGATTACTGAGATCCCCACTGACCTCCTCTGCGGCGACCAGGCTACCCTCAACGTCTCCTCCGAGAACTCCAGCAACATGCAGTTGATGTACTTCTGGTACAACGAATATCCCATCTCCAACAACATTCAACCCATCGCCCATAGCGAAGACCAGTACATCACCCAACCGCTGTCTCTCGGCACCAACACCCTGTATGTGCAGGCTGTCTCCTACCGCGTAGAGAACGACATTGACACCATCTGGCAGTGCACCTCCGAACCCACCGAGGTGACCCTTACTGCAGCACCGTTTGAGGCCGCGGCTACCGCCGAGATCATGCCCAACACCTGCGGCAACTTCTTCACCCTCCAAATCGAAGGCAATCCGACGCCCAACCACACCTACGTATGGTACTCCGACGCCGACTGCACCCACGAGGTGGGCAGGGGCTACTCCTACACCTTAGGGGATCGCCAGACTGAAACCGCCACCTACTACCTGCGCGAGTACGCATGGGAAGTTGAGGGCGGCACCTACCTCTGCCAGTCCAGCAACACCAACTCTGTTGTGGTGACCGTCCTTCCGCTGGAGGCCCCCTCTACCCTCAATGACACATACGAAATTTGCAAGGGTCAGCCGCTGAACATCGAAGCCTTCGGTGAAGCAAACGACGAACAAGGTCTCTTGGATCCTTACATCGTATGGTTCACCAGCAGCGACGCCACCGAGTGGATCGACACCACCGCCAGCGGCAGCCCGCTGAGCCGTCAGATTGCTGACGTATCCACCACGCTCTACGCCGCCACCGCCTCCTACATCGACTCCTACAGCGGTCCGATGCACTTGTCTGCACCCGCCGCTACGCAGACCAACTATGGTAACGCCGTCTATTTCGACATTACAGCCGGCAATAGCCCCATCGTGCTCGACTCCATCGACCTGCATGTCAGAAGTGGCCAGGGCACTGGAGTTCAGCAACAGGTATATGTGTACAACGGCAGTATTGAAAACGTCAACCCGATTGACCCCAATATTTGGGGATTGCGTAATACTACTATGGACTATGACGGCGGCGAACACGCCATCATCCATTTCAGCGACCCGATTAGCCTCGAACCCAACGAGACCATCTCGCTGCTCATCAACACCAGCAACGCTATGCAGCTCTACTACAACATGGAGAGCCAGATCCAATTGGGTGATGTCCTCGCTTCCAACAACTTCATGACCATCCACAAGGGCTATGGTTTCCAGTACACCTCCGACTTCCAGATCGGATTCCCGTCTGCCTATCCGAATCCCTTGAGTTTCTGCGGTACCATCCACTTCGATGTGGAGGGCGAACTTCATTTCGGCTGTATGTCGGAAGACCGCACCGCAGTGGCCGTTATCGTTGACAGTCTGCCGCAGGTCGGCACCTTCGATGATCCCGACCCGCTCTGCAACGGCGACAACCTCACCGAGGAGGTTCTTGAGGAACTTCTGCCCGAAATCATCTGGAACACCATCTCCGACAATGCTGACAGCCGTATCGAGGTATGGATGGTCTCCGTGAACGATGAGGAGCCCGAGTTGCTGACTGACGACATGGTGTTCTACTACGGCAACGACTACACCCTCATCCGCAAAGCCATCAACAACTGCGGTGAGAACCAGTCGGAAGCCCACATCACCGTATATGCTCCTCCGGCGTTCACCGAAGAGGTTGACATTCCTGAAGAGCTCTGCGCCAACACCCCCATCGAACTCGACATGCCCATGTCTGACGAGACCGGCACCGACGAGGAGACCTGGTGGGAGTACACCGGCGTGGAAGAGGAGGACTACCAGGAGCTTGACACCGAGTCCGGCATCCCCGCCATCGGACAGTACTACATCCGCGCACGCATCGAGAACACCTGCGGCGGCAACGCCACCGATCCCGTGCTGGTGGAGGTCCGCGACCTTCCCGCCATCGCACCCGTCGAGGTGACCGAGATCGCCACCTGCTTCGGCCAGGCCATCAGCCCCGAAGCCCCCGAAGTGGAGTACAACCTCTCGCAGGGCACCGCCACCTGGGTCCTCGTGCAGGATGACCAGACGGCCGACCCCGTCGAGCTCACCTTCCCGCAGACCGCCGACATGTCATGGGACGGCGTGCGCATCTGCTACGCCGCCACCAACGACTGCGGCACCACCTATGCCGACACCCTCACCCTGACGGTGCACCCCGACCTCGCACTGACGGTCAGCCACGACCTCACCGCTCCTTACATCTGCCCCGCTGTGGGTGTGGAGTTGACAGCCAGCACCCCGGTCGCCGACGCCACCTTCGAGTGGAGCAACGACGACGAGGGCGGCTTGGTGTCCACCACCGGCAACCCCGTGGCAGCCAAGAACGGCTCCGAGGATGTTAACCATTACTACACTGTGGTGGCTACCGACGGCTTCGGCTGCCGTGACACCGCCACCACCACTGTGGCCGTGGTCTTCCACAACGACCTCGTTTACGACACCGTTGAGATCTGCGAACTTGAACTGCCCTACACCTACGTTTACGGTGATCAGGACACCACCCTC
>JAFXTS010000011.1 GCA_017535665.1 Bacteroidales bacterium
TGTCAGCTATTACTATCACAACAGCGGCAGCCACACTCCGGTGGGCAGCTCCAACTACACTCTCCGCCAGGCCACAAACGCCAACAGCTGCGCCTCCAGCCTGTGCGGTATCCAGCGATTTCAGGGTGACGGCCTCACGGCGTTGGAACAGTATCTGTCGATGGCGGAGGAATATGTGGCCATCGTAGAGACGTTGCGCGGTGTGGAGACGTGCCATGGCGCGTCTCTACAAACGGATGCCCCCGACCAGCAGGATGAGACGGATGACGCCGACCTCATCGCCCGCCTGTCGGACCTGTCGGCCGCAATGGGCGACCTGGCTCGCACTGAAATCCGCAACATCCTGAACGACAGCGTGCCGGACATGGCATTGCTGAAACGGTGGTACGCCACCATCATGGAGACGCAAAATTTTGCGTCCCCACAAATGGCCGATTCCACCATCCCCGTCGCGGCCTACCAGCTGGCGGAGACCTACAGCATGGAGGGCGACCTGGCCGCCGCCGCTGCGCTACTGTCCTCCCTGCCACAACAGTTCATTCCCAATGAGGCTGCCCGCAACGAATATGCCAACTACATGGCGCTGCAACAACTGCGGGAAACGGTGGCCGGGAATTGGTACACCATGACCGACACCGACATCGCGGCCATGCAGCAGGTGGCAGAATACGACAACGGCCGTGCCGCACGCATGGCGAAGGAAATTCTCTGCTTCTTCCACCATATCTGCTACGAGGACGAGATGGTGTGGGATTTGGACGGCATCGGGGAACGCGCCCTGCGAGGCGATGGGGCATGCCCCATCGCCGCCACGGATGACGGTCTGCGCCTCCATCCCAACCCCACCGGCGGCACCCTGACGGTGGAATCGACTAGCCCCATCCGCACCCTCACGGTGTACGACCTCGCCGGACGGGTGATGATGACGGCGGAGGGCGGGGCGAATAATCATTCGCCCCTACTAATCATGGATGTTTCATCCCTGCCCAATGGCATCTACCTGCTGCGTGCCGTCACCGACAGCGGCGTGGAAACGGGACGGTTTGTGAAGAATTGAAAACTGAAAACTGAAAATGGAAAGGTGGTGAATTTTCTCGGATTTTCACTATCTTTGCACGCGGGAATTGGAGGAGGGGATGAAAAGATGAAATATGTGGGTGTAGAGACGCGGTGCACCACGTCTCTACATTCACACCGCTTTCAACGCATCAACAATTCAACAAATCAACAACCGAACCATCCATTATGAAAAAAACATCATTGTTCTTCAAACTGTGCATCTGCTCCGCAACATTAGTCGTGGGTGCAATCTTGCTGGGCTCTTGTCATAAGAAAAACTGCCAGGGATTGGTTTATGACAATCCGCCAGTGCTGTCCGATACGGGTTACAATACCTGCAAAGCTATTTACTACAATTTTTATATGTATGAGGGAATTGGAGAGGGACATAAAGTGGTATACCAAGTGGAGGGCAGCAGGCTTAAAGTTTATGGATATATCTATACTTACAGGAATCCCGAAGGGAACTACTATGCATTAGCTGACAGCCCACAGCAATCTGATGACCATCCTGATATAGAATTGAAAATCGATGGCAAAGGGTTCTTTGATACCATTGAGGTGGATCGTACGAAAAAGTATTATGTCACTGGAACCATGGGGTTCAATTATCACCCCTACCATGGTGACGATTTTGGTGCGTGTATGACGTTCTCTCCTACAATCTCATCCATTCATGAATATAATATGGAATGAGAAAAATCAACAAATCACCGAATCAACATTTTTCCCCTCCCCCCGTTTGCAATTCAATTCCTTTTTGTACTTTTGCAAACTGTAAATTGAAAAATTATCCCGTTATGAAAAGAATCCTCCTCTCCCTCTGCATGATAGGTCTGATGGGCGGCCTGTGCGCACAATGCACCTCACCAGCGCCCACCTCCGACAGTCCCACCACGACCATGGTGGCTTCCCCCGCCAAGGGCAAGGTGATAAAAATTTCACAGGCCGAATTCGCCAAGAAAATCTTCAACTACAACGACCCGCAAGCTCTCTACACGGGCAAAACACCCGTCGTGGTGGACTGCTACGCCGACTGGTGCGGACCGTGCCGCATGCTGGCCCCCTACGTTGAAGAACTGGCCGCACAATATGAAGGCGAAATCATCTTCTACAAAATTAATATCGACAACGCGAAAGAAATGGCCAAAGCCTTGCAAATCAGCAGCATTCCGACTCTTCTTCTCATCAAACCGAATACCCCGCCACAACGTACTATCGGCTACATGGAAAAGGCTGAACTGGAGAAAAATATCAAGGAAATTCTTTTGGACCAAAAGTCTGAAGAGTAATCTTCTTCAGGATACCCGTTTTTAATTTTTCTTCAATCCATTGAAAATTAGAGTTTTAATCTCTTCTTTTCGATGAGATAAGTACCCTTCTATCTCTTCCTGATTTTGAAGAAACATTTCGCTGTATAACGGCAGCGATTGGAAGGTGAACACCACCAACGAGATGACATCCAATGTGAGGTCCATCGTCTCTAGGGGACGGATGTTTCCTTTTTTCACCTCCTCTTTCACCAACTTGTCCCATCGGGCATAGTAGTTGAGACACTGCGTGTTAGTGGTGATTTTCTCACGCATGGTTTTTCTCCTTTCCTCGTTCATCACCAGCTCGGTCATGAGGAAGAAAGGCAGTTTGCGATTGTGCGACAATATGTTGAAATAGCCATCAATGATTTGCGAAAGAGCATCGTTAAATTCGATATTTTCTTCGACATCACTATAGATGTATTGCAGAATCAACTGGAATTTATTGGCAAAAATCTGTTGGAAAAGATTCTCTTTGGTGCGAAAATAGTAGTGAATTAACGCTTGGTTGCAGCCCGCCTTTTTGGCAATATCGGTGGTGGAGGTGGCATCGTAGCCGTTGGCCATGAACAATTCTTCTGCTACCTGAAGAATTTTATCCTCTAAAGGTACTTTCTTTGCCATATTATTTTTGTTATAAATTTTTAATTATGAATAATTTATGATAAATGTGAAGCCTGTTTGCAGTTTTCAACCATGAAGTGGAGACGGTTGAAGACGTTGGCCTCGGAGGTGCCGCTGTCGAAGTCGAGGAAAAGCAGGTTGAGCTGCGGATATACCTGTTTGAGCCGTTTTTCCACTCCTTTGGAGATGATATGGTTGGCGATACAGCCGAACGGCTGCAGGCTGATGACATTGGAGACCCCGTTTTCGGCCAGATGGCAGATTTCGCCGGGCAGGAACCATCCCTCGCCGAAATCACCGGCCATGTTCACCACCTGCTCAGCCAAACGCGCATCTTCATATACATGCGTCAGCGGACGATAGAAGGGAAATGGCGCACAGATCTGGTTAAATTGCTGGATCATCTTATATAACCGATTGTAAACAAAGTCGTTGAGCCAGCCTGGGAAGCTCACCTCTTTGATGTTCAGCCGTCGGTTGATATGGTTGTTGGCAAAGCCGGTGGTGAGGAAGCCGATAAGGGCGGGCGGCACCACCTCCACGCCATGCTCCTCTAACCAGTTGACAACATACTTGTTGCTGAAACCGTTGTATTTCACGTAGATCTCGCCCACCAGCCCGATGACCGGCACCTGCTTGGCGGTGTCGATGGCCGCGGTGAAGTCCGCAACGGCCTCGCTGAGCAATTGGCGCAACCCTTTGGAGTTTCGGGCCTCTATCAGCGGCAAGGCGCGCTCGGTGTATTGCTGCCGGAGCTGTTTCACACTGCCCGGCACCTTCTCGCGCACCACCGCCGCATGGTACAGCTTCGCCAAACAGTCGGCATACAGCACTGTGTTGACAGTGATACCCAGCACTTTACGCCAAGGAATGGTAAAACCAGGCTGGCTGGCCTTCACCGAAGCACTCAGGGCGAGCGACACAACAGGGATGTCCTGCATGCCCGCCGACACCAACGCGTTCTTAATCAGCGAGTAATAGTTAGAAGCACGGCACTGTCCACCCGTCTGCGTCATGATGATGGCCACATCGTTGAGGTCGTACTCGCCGCTCAGCAGGGCGGTCATGATGGAACCCACCACGATAGTGGCGGGATAGCACACCTCGTTGTTGGCATATCTGAGACCCATTTCGGCGGCCTGCTGGTTGCCTACAGGTAGTGTAATTAATTTATAACCAGCTACTTTGAAGATGGACGGGAAAAACTCTGAGTATCCTTCTGCAAAGTAAGGTCCTATCAGGGTGCGCCGGCGCTCCTTCTTAGTAAACAGGCGGGTGGTGACGTACGGGGCGGGGATGTTGGCGCCCTGCTCGTCCACCGCCCCCACCGGCTGGCCGAAGCCGCTCACCGACTCCACCAGCGAGCGCACCCGCAGCCGCAACGAGCCGATGTTGTTCACATCATCGATTTTCAGGATGGTGTGATTTTTGTGAAAACGCTTCAGTACGGCGTTCACCTCATCGAGGATGAAGGCGTCGGGACCGCAGCCGAAGGAGGTGAGCTGCACAAAATGGAGGTTGCGATACGGATGTTTGCCCACAAAATAGGCCGCTTTGAAGATGCGGTTGGGGTAACTCCATTGCGACATGGCATTAAGTTCGTTATACACCTCCGCGCCCTTCACCGCCGCCGTATTCTCGGTGATGACATCAATGCCCATGTCGGCGATGGCATGGGAAATTTTGTGTTCGATGAGCGGGTCGATATGATAGGGGCGGCCGGCCAGCAGGATCACCATGCGCTTCTCGCGGATGGCGGCTTCTAAAATCTCGTTGCCGCGTTGTGACAACGCCGACAGATAGTCCTCCTGTGCCTGCCAGGCCTTGTCAATGGCGCGGAAGGCCACCTCTTTCGGCACGTTCAGCGTCTGCAGGTAAGCCCAGCACGACTTCTGCATCAGCTTCGGGTTGTTGAAGGTGATGACGGGGGCGTCGAACGGGATGCCCGCCTTCTGCACCGGGTCCATCGAGCTTTTGATGACATCGGAGTAGCCCGCCACAATCGGACAGTTGTAGCTGTTGCCCGACTTTTCGTCCTCTTTGCGCTCATACACCACATACGGGTAGAAAATGCGATCTACCTTTTGCGCAATCAGGTCGTTGATATGGCCGTGCATCAGTTTGGCGGGGAAGCAGATATTGTCGGCCATGATAGCTCGTAAACCGCTTTCATACAACGAGTTGCTGGATGGTTTGGAGAGCACGGGACGGAAGCCGCATTCAGTGAAGAGGGTTTTCCAGAAAGGATAATTTTCGTAGATGCCCAATCCGCGCGGAATGCCGATGGTGGGTGCGTCGGAGGGCAATTCCTTGTCGGGTTTGCGGAAGAGCATGCTGTATTTCTCCGCAAACATGTTGGTACCCCGCCGCTGCTCCTGCTGTGTGTTGGAATACACCTTCTCGCAGTTGTTGCCCGAGAAGAAGGTCTTGCCGTTCTGGAAGTGGAACAGCTTGACGGTGCAATGGTTCTCGCACCCGGGACATATCTCAAATGCCGATTCGTAACTGTTGGCAGATATCAGGTCGTTTAGGTTGGTGGACATGATTATTTAGTTTAATGGTTGGAACGTTCAAACATCCGGCTGGCGTAGAGGGCCGCTCCGTAGGCACCCATCAGCTCGGGGATGTCGGAAAAGGCGACCTTGCAGTGGGCCATATTCTCCAATGCGCGCACGATGCTGTGGTTGCGGAAGGTGCCTCCCTGCACCACAATCTTCGCTCCTAATTCTTCTATATTTTTGAGTTTTAATACTTTAAAAAGACAATTCTTGACGACAGAATAACTAAATCCGGCGGCGATGTCATCTACCGAAGCGCCCTCCTGCATAGCTTGTTTCACCTTTGAGTTCATAAAAACGGTGCAACGCGTGCCCAAGTCGCAAGGGTGGGGGGCGAAGCACGACAGTTGGGCGAACTCGGCCACCGGATAGCCCATCATATTGGCAAAAGTCTCTATAAATGAGCCACATCCCGACGAACAGGCCTCGTTGATTTCCATGCGACGGATAGAGCCGTTCTCCACGAAAATTGCCTTCATATCCTGTCCGCCGATGTCGAGCACGAAGCTCACCTGCGGCTCCACCTGCTTGGCGGCCGAGAAGTGCGCCATGGTCTCCACGATGCCGTAGTCGAAGTTGAAGGCGGTTTTGATAAGGTTCTCGCCGTAGCCGGTCACCGCACTCGCCTCGATGAGAATGTTTTCGGGGTGCGGGGTGCTGCTGTGAAGTGTTTGGAGCATCTTGCAGAACGCCTTGAAGCTGTCGCCCTCGTTGCGCTGGTAGTCGGTATAGACGATGCGCTCGTAGCGGTCGAGCAGCACCAGTTTAGTGGTGGTACTGCCGGAGTCCACTCCGAGGAAGTAGGGGGTGGGCGTATCGGACAGGAGCTCGGCGCGGGGCACACGGTAGATGTTCTCCGACCGCAGCCACAGGTCGTAATCTTCCTGCGAGCTGAATAGCGCCGGCAGGCGGTTGTCGAGCGGCACCTCCACCTCCGTTTTCGTCTGCGTGATGTTCACCAGCTCCTCAACAGTGAGGATGCCGTTGGCCTGTTGGTCGGCCAGCAGGGCGCAGCCCGTAGCGGGAATCAGCTGCGCGTTTTCTGGCAGCATACACTCCTCTTCGGTGAGACCGAGCACGCGGCGGAAATGTTTCTGTAATTCAGGAAGAAAGGCGAATGGACCGCCGCAGAAAAAGACCTTGGGGGTGATGTCCATGCCGCGGGCTAACGAGGCTACCACCTGCATCGCCACCGCATTGAAAACCGAGGCGGCAATGTCGGCGCGACTGATGTTGCGGCTCATCAGGTTCTGGATGTCGGTCTTCGAGAAAACTCCGCACCGCGAGGCGATAGGGTGGATGTTCTCGGCCTGCGCCGCCAAGGCGTTCAGCTCTTTGGTCTCCACATGAAACAGCATGGCGGTCTGGTCGATAAAGGCGCCGGTGCCGCCAGCACAACTGCCATTCATCCGAATGTCAGGCACTTTGCCCTTTTCAAAGAAAATCATCTTGCTGTCTTCGCCGCCCATGTCGATGAATGTGCGCACCTCTGGATACCGCTGCCGCACCGTTTCGGCCGCCGCCACTACCTCCTGCACAAAACCGATGTCCAACCGCTGGGCATAGCCCATTCCTACCGAGCCCGTGATGACCAGCCGCACCTTCACATTCCCCAACTCCTTGTATAATCGCCCCACAATGTCGGCTGCCGTGCCCTTGATGTCGGCCTGATGGCGCTGATAGGCCGAAAAAACCAGCGTTCCGTCCGCATCCAACACAGCCACCTTCATCGTTGTGGACCCTATGTCAACCCCCATACGATAAGGGGTTTTCGTATCAATTGCCATGTTTAATAAATTAGTTTAATAGAGTTATTAAAAACGGCGGCAAAGATACAAAAAATATTTGGGAAAATCTACGCTATCGGGTCGGGGCACACGTTGCGCTCGCCGTCCTCTGCCTTCGTGCGTTAGTTAGTCGCGCAAACATCGGACCGAACAACCATTGACCTTATAGTAGTTGCCGCGAGAGACGATGGCGTCACCGTAGCTCAGGGCGCGGGCGTATACGCCAGTACTGTTGTTCTCAGTAGCACCCCATAAGACGGCGTATTTGCCGAAATATAGGTAATCGCTGCGGTAGGAGCCAGCGGGTAGCGCACTAAAGCCGGTGGCATTGTTCTGACTGGGCGTGTTGCCTACGGCATAGATATAGGTGCAACTGTGCCACCCCGTGGTGCCCGCCAGTGCTTTGGCTATATACCTGTTGTCGCTGCCGCACACATACTGGCTCTGGCTACCCACATAATCTGTCAGCTGGGTCCATTCCGCATCGCTCGGCACGTGCCACCCATCGGGACAGATGCCCTGCACCCCACTCGGATTGGCACTGCTGGAGGAGGAACTACCCATCACCGCCTTCCAGTTATACAAAAGTCCGTAGGTGGGCTTATTAGAAGGGTTGTTATCCGGATAATACCAATAGGCAGTTGTGGTGGATGTACCGTTGCCTTGAGAAATGGGGGTGCCGTTGGCGTATCTGGTGGTACGCAGGTTTTCCTTCATCCAGCACTGCTTGCCTATCTGTAGCGCATCATAGCTGTTCCCGTCAATGTCGGTCACCGCATTGGGGATCACAACTACCTCAGTTGTATTGTCTTCTGGCTGGATGGGGTCTTCTTTTTCACAAGCCACAGCAAACAGGGCAGCTGCACATAATAATAATACAATTCTTTTCATAAAAAACGGTTTAATGATAGATCTATTGTATTGGCCTCAAAAAAAACCGAGGTTTTTTATAAATTAATTTGACGTGCAAAAATACATGAATTTTGTTTCCATGTGAATGTTATGAGACTTTTTTTGATAGGAGATCATGGCAACGAATCTCGTGCCAGTCTTTGCCATGTTGTACGCGATAATCTCGTTGTTGAAGTGGTCTATGACCGTGTACCTCCTGGCAGAACCACGCATAGTAGTTGGGTGTAGGCCGGATGAGCGAGTAGAAGGTGTCGGTGATGAGGCCGCCGCGCACCACTCGCAGAAAGTGGTCGAGCAGACGAAAGAATATACCATTTTCAGTTACTTCTTGCGCATCACTTACGACTTCCAGCAAGAGCTGCTGACTTTAGGTGATAGTGCGGAGGTGATGGCACCTCAATCCCTGCGCAAGGAGATGGCGAGCATCGGACGGGCGATGGCGAAAGTGCATACGGGAACGTGCAAAAAAGGAAAGTGAAGCCACGATGGGAAGAGTGTTCATCCTGATGACATAGAATGGAAAAAATGTTATACCTTTGCACTCGGAAAATAGAGATCTCTTTTAACTGAATTTCACCGTGTTTTATCCAGCCACTTTTGAAGAAAAAATCGGTTTCGACCAGATTCGTCAGCTCCTCGCCGCCCGTTGTGTCAGCGCCATGGGCCGCCGTGAGGTGGAGGCTATGCAGTGTGGTGTGGATAGGGTAGAGGTGGAGAATAATCTACTGGAAACCAACGAGTTCAAGCAACTCATCTTGCTCGATGACCCCTTCCCGCTGCAAGAGTGCCACGACCTGCTGCCGGTGCTATCGCGCATTGCCATCGACGGCACCTTCATCGAATTGGACGAGCTGGCCGACTTGCGGGCGTTGCTCCAAACGGTGGTGAATGTGGTGGTCTATTTCCGCGCCCGCCACGACGACGGCAAGTACCCGCATCTGTGGCACTGCTGCGAGGAGGTGCTGCTCGAAAAGGAGTTGCTCGCCTCCATCAACCGCATCCTCGACCCCAAAGGCAACCTCCGCGACGACGCTTCGCCCGAACTGCGACGTATCAAAAGCGCTATCATCCGCATCTCCAACGATGCCGACCACCGCATCCGCAAACTGCTGGTGCAGGCCAAGCAGGACGGTATCGCCAAGGAAGACGCCGAGATGACCATCCGCGACGGACGGCTCTGCATCCCCGTGCAGGCGCAGTTCAAACGCCGCCTCCAAGGGTTCATCCACGACGAGTCGGCCACCGGCCAGACGGTCTTCATAGAGCCTACCGAGGTGTTTGCCGCCAACAACGAGCTTCGCGACCTCATCAACGCCGAAAAACGCGAGCTGATCCGCATCCTCACCCAGCTCACCGACGAAATCCGCACCTCCATTCCCAACCTTCGCAGCTACCACGACCTTGTCGGACATATCGACTTCGTGCGCGCCAAAGCCCTCTTCGCCATAGACCTCGGTGCGGGCATGCCCCACCTTGAAACCACACCCCTCCTTCATCTTCACAAAGCTTTTCACCCCCTTCTTTTCCTCAAATTTAAAACATTAGGAAAAGAGGTCGAGCGACTGACGGTGAAACTGCACCACGACCAGCGCATCCTCATCATCTCGGGACCGAATGCAGGCGGTAAATCGGTGTGTCTCAAAACGATAGGATTGCTGCAATATATGTTGCAATGCGGAATGCTCATTCCCGCCGACGAGCAGTCGGAGATGGGAATTTTTACCGATTTCTTTATTGATATGGGCGATGAGCAGTCGATAGAGAACGACCTGAGTACCTATAGCTCCCACCTCCGCAATCTGAAGGTGATGCTGGAGAATCTGAACGAAAATTCTCTGTTTTTGATCGATGAGTTCGGTTCGGGAACGGAGCCCACGCTGGGTGCAGCGATGGCTGAGGCCGTGTTGGAGGAATTTTACGAGAGCGGTGCCTTTGGCGTTGTGACCACCCACTACGGAAACCTCAAGCTGTTTCCCGACACGCATCCCGCCTCGGTGAACGGGGCCATGCTGTTTGATACGCAGCAGCTGCGCCCGCTCTACCTGCTGAAAGTGGGCAACCCGGGCAGCTCGTTCACCTACGAAATCGCCCAGAAAATTGGCTTCCCGCAGTCTATCATCGACAATGCCATCGCCAAGTCGGGCACGGCGCAGATCGACTATGAACGGAAATTGCAGGAGATTGAGGTTGCGAAACTCGAAATCGACGAGAAAATGAAAATGGTACGCTCCGCCGATGACCAATTAGCCAAAATGGTGACCGAATATGGCGAGAAATTTGGCGAGTTGGAGAAACATCGCAAGGAGATTTTACAAAAAGCCAAAAATCAAGCGACATCGATTGTTGATAATGCTAATAAACTGATTGAAAAGACGATACGGGATATTGTGGAAGCCAAGGCCGACCCTGTGAAAACCCGTGTCATTCGCAAGGAAGCCGAGAAAGCCAAGGAGAAGATGCGCGAGGACATCGACCAGTTTGAGAAACACGAGGGTCCCAAACCCGCCGTGCCGCTGAAATATACCCGTCCGCTCCAACCCAAAACCGAAAAGAAGCCCGAAGACAAGGAAATCCATGTTGGAGATTCGGTGTTTATTGTTGATATACAAACCGTTGGAGAGGTGTCCAGCATCAATGGACAGGATGTGGTGGTGGATTTCAACTCGGTGTCTTTCCGCACATCACTCAAAAAACTCACCAAAATCAGCAAGAAAGAGGCCAAGGATGTGAAGAAGCATGGCATGAAAATCGTGGGGACGGGCTCTTTGAGCGAGCTGATGAACCAGAAGATTGCCAGCTTCAACCCCACGCTCGACCTGCGGGGTGCCCGCGCCGACGAGGCCGTTTCGATGCTGGAACCCTATATCGACGAGGCCGTTCTGCTGAGCGTGCATCAGGTGCGCATCCTGCATGGCAAAGGCAACGGCATCCTCCGAAAAATTGTCCGCGAACAGCTCGCCCGCCGCCGCGATGTCATCAGCTTCACTGATGAAGCCCTTGAACTGGGCGGCTACGGAGTAACCATAGTGGAGTTATAAAAACTTAAAGATGAACCCTAACGTACTGACCATCCGCGACTTTTCCCTCGACCTCAAAAATGATGAGGAGTGGAAACACATTCTGCACCACGTGTCGTTGGAGCTGCCGAAGGGCAAAACCCTCGGCATCGTGGGCGAGTCGGGCTCCGGCAAGTCGGTGACCGCCCTGTCGGTCATGCGCCTCATCAGTCCGAAGATTATGCGCGTGACTGGCGGCGAGATTGTCTTCCACGACAGTCGCAACGATCAGTATGTCAGTATGTTTGCTTTGTCGGAAAAGGAACTCCGGAAGGTGCGCGGCGCCCGTATCGCGATGATTTTCCAGGAGCCGATGACCTCGCTGAACCCCGTCATTCGGTGCGGCGAGCAGATCACGGAAGCCCTTCTGCTGCACACCACCCTCACCAAAAAAGAGGCCCGCGAGCGGGTGCTCGAACTGTTCCGCGAGGTGATGCTGCCCCGTCCTGAAAAGATCTTCACCGCATACCCGCACGAACTTTCCGGCGGACAGAAACAGCGCGTGATGATCGCCATGGCCCTCAGTTGCAACCCCGACATCCTCATCGCCGATGAGCCTACCACCGCCCTCGACGTCACCGTGCAGAAGGGCATCCTCGAACTGCTGAAACGGCTGCAGACCAAACACAATATCAGCGTCATCTTCATCACCCACGACCTCGGTGTGGTGGCCCAGATTGCCGACGATGTGGCGGTGCTGTTCCATGGCGAAGTGGTGGAGAAAGGGTCGGTGAAAGAGATTTTTGAGAATCCGAAACATCCTTACACACAAGGATTGATTGCCTGCCGTCCCTCGCTCGGCAAACGGCTCCATAAATTGCCGACAGTTAGCGACTTCCTGCAAGCCCACGACAACGGACTTCCTTCCCCCAACGAAACCTTCCCCATGGTCACCGCAGAAGAGCGTGCCGAACGCCATAAACAGCTCTATCAGAGCGAGCCGCTCATCCGTCTTGAGCATCTCTCCAAAAAATATCCGCTTCGCAAAGAACATCTTTTCTCCAAAAGAGAATATGTGTATGCGTTGAAAGACATCTCGCTTGATATCTACGAGGGCGAAACCCTCGGACTGGTAGGCGAGTCGGGGTGTGGCAAGACCACGTTGGGGCGCACGCTGCTGCGGCTCATCGAACCCGACGAGGGTCGGATTTTCTACAAGGGACAAGATCTCACGAAGCTGTCGCAGCGACAGATGCGGGTGTTCAGAAAAGACTTGCAGATTATTTTACAAGACCCATATTCATCATTAAACCAAAGACTTACAGTGGGCGATACCATCATGGAGCCGATGCAGTTCCATCGCTTGTACGGCAACCAGCGCGAGCGACGCGAGAAGGCCATCGCCCTGCTGGAGCGGGTGGGGCTCAACGAAAGTCACTTCTATCGCTACCCGCACGAGTTTTCCGGCGGCCAGCGTCAGCGCATCTCCATCGCCCGCGCCCTCGCCGTCAACCCCCGCTTCATCATTTGCGATGAGTCGGTGTCGGCCCTCGACGTGTCGGTGCAGGCACAGGTGCTCAACCTCCTTAACGAACTCAAACAGGAGTTCAAGTTTACCTATATCTTTATCTCTCACGACCTTTCAGTCGTCAAGTTCATGTCAGACCGTATGGCGGTGATGCAGAACGGCGTCATCGTGGAGATGAACGATGCCGACGAAGTGTACCGCAACCCCCAAACCGATTATACGCGCACCCTCATCAGTGCCATCCCCACCTTTTAACCCATCACTATGAGAAAAGCCATCCTTATCTCCCAAAATTCCATCCGCATACTGCTCGGTATCTTCTTCATTGTGAGTGCCGTCATGAAAGTGCTCTCACTCGATACCTTCGTAATGTATGTGTATAGTTTTCAGTTGTTTCCATTTGTGCTGACGGAAATCGCCTGCCGGCTGCTCATCGGCTTCGAGATGCTGTTAGGCGTGATGCTCATCCTGAAACTGCGCTACAAACTGGTGTGGTGGACTTCCATGGGACTGATGGTCGCCTTCACCCTTTTCCTGATTTATACCGCCATTTTCCGCAACGACGACAATTGTCACTGTTTCGGCGACATTATCGAGGTGAAGCCGGTGGTTTCCATCTTTAAAAATGTGGCGGTGATGCTCTTCTTCCTCCTGATTTACGAGTGGAAGCGGTGCATTCTTCCTGCGGAGGAGAAGGAGGAAGAAGAGGTACCGAAGTTCCGGTTCAAGGACCTGTTTTTAGCCACCCCGTGGTATTCAAAAACCGCCAAAATCATCATCTATGTGGTGGCCGGACTGCTTATTTTCATCGCTACCTTTGTGCTGTTTCCGCCCACGGCCATCTACAATAAGATTTTCTCGAAAAACGACCTCGTGGCGACGCCCGTGTATGAGAAGGCGTTGACGGATTCGCTGGTCTATCTGCATTATGAAAACATCTGCTACGATGAGGCGAAGGACACGGTGACGTTTCAGAAAGACACTGTGTATTGCCAGTTGGCGAAGGGCACCTATATTGTGCCGGTGGTGAGTGCGGGCTGCAAGTACTGCAAGCAGAGTTGCGAGTTGGTACACAACATTTTCGAGCGCAACCACTTGCCTGCCGACCATTTAGTGTTTTGGATATGGGGCGTGAACGATGCGCATTGTGGAAATTTCCTGCGGGTTACCCAATGCTGGGAGCATGAGGTTTACCGGATAAGTCCGCAGCTGGCGATTGATATGGTATATGGAACATTTCCCACCTTTCTGGTGGTGCGCGACGGGGAAATCATCGATGCTTTCGGCTACCGTGGGGTAGAGGAAAGCAAGATTGTGGACTACGTGACGGAAAAGCGGTAAGGATTATTGTTCGCAAACCCATGTTTTGTTGGTAGCGAACACGGTGTCCTTGTTCATGCGGAACTGTTTGTCCTGACACTCTTCCTTGGTCATTTTGCCATAGTTGTGGGTCTCGTTGGCCTCTTCGGTGCTGGGGTGTACGCCGGTGCACACGCAGTCGCGTTTGCATGAAACTGACAGGATGACGATGATGGCCAAGAAGAAAATCGCGCTTATTTTTTTCATATTGATAGATGAATTGCAAATTGGATTGCAAAAATACAACAATTATCCACGTAATTGCAATTTTGTGGGAATTTTTTTGTAAATATGCCTCGTTTTTCGTCCCAAACCTTGATTGAGGAAAATCTCCCAACCCCAATAAAAAAGGGCCGTCATTCCTGACAGCCCTATCAATTTTCAATTTTCAAATTTCAGTTTTCAGTTTTCAACTTCCTTAGTCTTTCACGCAACGGACGGAGAAAGCATAGCGTTTCGTAATACTCGTACTACCATCTCCCGTATCATTTCTAATAGACAAATCTTTATTATTATAACCAACAGCAGTAAAGTATTCGCCTGTTGAAGTCCAAAAATTCACAAATTGCTTAGTCAATTTATATCCTCCTCCACTAGTAGTTGGATTATATATGCCAGCGGGGTATGCATTAAATCCAGAGGCATTATTTGAACTTGGATTATTGCCAGGGGCACACGAGGTGCCATCAGATGCCCAATTTTCAACACTTGCGAGCGAACGCGCCGATCCATTGCTACAACCATAGTGGTCTATCGCGTATGTATCCAAATCTTGCCAATCGGTCAGTGTTGCCACATGCCAGCCAGAGGGGCAGATACCGCGAGAGTCGTTCGCTGCAGCCCAATTGTAAAGATAACCCCACGTATAGATTCTTTCTTCTGGATTGGGTGGTAAAGTTCCTCTGTTTGTATAAGGCGTATAGTAGTATGGGGTAGAGGAGGAATAAATATCTCCTGAAGTGGGGCTTCCAAAACCGATATCGTCTCCATTGGCATATTTCGTGGTGTACAAGCTGGTCAGAGTCCAGCATTTGTTTCCGTAAGCCTTTGTGGCATAGGTATTTCCTGACGCGTCAGTTACTGTTGCAGAGGGACATACTGGAGGAATTCTCTCTTCTCTGCTGCTATATGCCGTTCCGTCACTTCCGATAGCGTATGCTCGTACATAATAAACAGTGCCAGCAGGAACATTCGGAATTACACAAGAATAACTCCCTACCGTAACTGCTCCAGTTGCTGCAATTTTATTGTCGGCGATGGTGGGATTCTGCGTTGTACTATAACAGATACCACGCTCTGTACAAACATCTGATCCGAGGTCATCAAGATTGCAATTCACTATATAACTGGTTCCCGTGCTGGGTTCTGCATCTGAAACACTAACTTTCAGAGTGGAACCATCACGCACACATCGTACGGAACGACCAATCAAATAGTCCTCACCATTCACGTCACGGGCGATACCTGCGTATTCGAACGAGATATCATAATTGTATGCAGCCCTAGCAGCAGCGTACTGGGTATCATTCTTTTTGAAACGCGTACAACTCCAGAAAAAGGCCCAGTTGCCCGTATAGGCGAAACTATTGGCATCATAGTGTATTGTGCCACCACCACTAATGGGGACATTGGTTTCATGATCCAAGAAGCAGCCAGCAGGGCGTGCACTGAAATGGGTAGCATTACGACCTAATGCTTGATAGTCGCCAGGGGAACCTGCCACATTTGATCTTTCCCACTCACAGCCAGTCACTAACTTGATGGCCTCGTTGCCAACGAAATTATGTGGTTGATCGTCGTAATGTTGCCCAACGAAGCCAATGTTTCTCTCCAACGTCTGCCATTCCGTGGTGTCGGGCAGATGCCAGCCATCAGGACAGATACCTTGAACATTATGCATGTTCATAGCAGGAGCCGTATTGTCCATGGCGGTGTACCAGTTGTACATCAAGCCGTATCGAGTTTCAAACTCAGAAAGAGTAAGACCAGTACTGGGGTCACAAATACCTCTACTGGGAATAGTACTAGCTGTTGTGGAGTAATAGATGTCGGCACGGTATCCTTGGTTTACATTATACGCAGGACTTAATGCTCGTCCATCGGCGAATTTTTTCACACGTAGGTTCTCCTTCATCCAGCACTGGTTACCGATTTGTACCACTTTATAATGATGACCCTCCACATCAACGAGTTCGCTGAGGGCACCAGCAGTTCCTACTTCATTACTTCTAATGTTTGAAACATTACAAGTGGTGGGTGTCTCGTTTTCAGGATCCCACGTTTTTAAGGTCAAATATACCGTACTATCGCAGCCTGCTGAAGTATGGAAAACATGGGAACGGGTGGGATTGGTCTGATAATCCGATGACGTCCATGTCTCAGTCCAAACATCACTTCCCTTACGGATAGTAAAGGAATAGGGCAATTGGCAAGCGCAAACCTCAATAGTATCTCTCTTGGTATAGGGTCCAGCCACATTCACGGTGGCGGTCACATTACCCGTAGCGGTACAGGTGACGGGAGTGTTAATAGTGGCGGTTACGTAGGCAGTGTAGTCGGTCGCAGCCGTTAGATTCGGCGTGGTATAACTGCTGTTTGTAGCTCCACTGATGTCACTGCCGCCAGTAGCCCACTGGTAAGTGAGAGTGCCATTATTACCTGATGCGGAAACTGTCAAGGTGGCAGGTTCGTCATAGCAAACGGTGGTGCCAGCCAAAGAAAGGGTTCCCACAGAAGCATTGTAAACATTGACCCTAGCTTGATTTGAAGTCCGTGAAATGATACATCCGTTATAGTCGTTGGTCACCACACAGGTATAGTTTCTTGTACTGGTCAACGCGGGAGAGGTATAGCTTGTGTTGTTAGCACCGATGATAGTGGCATCGTCTATCCTCCACTGATAGGAGAGCGTTCCATTACCCGTAGCGCTTGCCGTCATGGTTGCAGTCGCACCCGAACAAATGTCAATCGGCGAGGGCGTGATGGTAACATCCGTCAAGGTGGGGGTGTTGACCGTTACCGTTACATCTTTAACGGTGGCAGCTGAGGTACAGCCATCCTGTACCGCCGTTATTGAGCAAGTATAGAGAGCTTCAGCCGTCAATGCATCAGTAGTGTAGCTTGCACTGGTGGCGCCGCTGATGGCGGTGCCGTTCTTCTTCCACTGGTACTGCAGCGTGGCGCCGGTGCTGGCCGTCGCGTTGGCGGTCAGCGTGGTCGTGCTGCCGCTACAAATGGTGGTCGTACCAGAGATGGCACTTGCCGACACAACCTGCGGATCGCTTACGGTCACGGTCTTGCTGGCCGTGGCGGTACAGCCATTACTGGTGGTGGCCGTCACACTGTAGGTGCCGGCAGCGTTATAGGTGGCTGTGTTCGTGCTCGATGAGGTCACATTAGAGCTCCATTCGTAGGTGCTGAAGCCCGTCGTGGCGGTCAGGTTGCCTGCGCCGCCCACACAGATGGGATCATCGGGAGCAGAAATAGCCAGTGCGGGAACCGTATAGGTGGATACAGTTACGCTTTTCGAGCCGTCAACCGTAAGGCCGGAAGCGGTGATCTCGCACTTCACCGTATGGGTGCCTGTTACGGAGAATGTAGTGGTGTAGGTGCTGTTGGTCTCGCCCATCACTTCCACTCCGTCCAGGTGCCACTGGTAGGTGGGGGAGGTCATCGCCGGAGTGACGCTGGCCGTGTAGGTGGCCGACTGGCTGCCGCCGGGGCAGAACTGTACGGGGGTGGGGCCATCCACAGTCACCACGAAGCTGTTCTCAGTGGTGAAGGTCAGTGTATCGCCGTAGCCCGTGCCGCAGTCGTTGGTGGCGTAGGCGCGGTAGTAGTACGTAACGCCCGGGGTCAGACCCGTGACAGGCTCAGTGTATTGATTGTTATTGCATGTACAAATGGGGTAGTTGTTGCATGGATTGAAAGTATGCACAGGACTCGTCACCACTGTTGTCACAATCATGGTGAAGTCCGCGTCGAGACTGATTTGGAAGCCTTGTCCCGTGATGCCGTTGCACCAGCCGTCGTGCAGGATATTGCCATGCAGGGTGGCGGAGGTGCTGGTGATATTGTCAGCCCCTTCGGTGTCCGCGATGGGACCGTAGGTCAGCAGTTGTCCGTTGGGGGTAACACGCGGCCAGCAGACGAGCTTACCATTCTCGTTTACATACGATTTGGAAGAAGCGGTCGTCGACTCACCCTGTTCGGTGACACCGTTCACGTTCTGCGTGAACCCCGCGAACGGCGCCAGGCAGAGCAGCCCGATGAACAGTGCCGCTAACACTTGATGTATATTCTTGAATTTATTCATTGATGTTAGTCTAAATCAACCTAAACAAATTATTTAGCTTATTTTACCCAATATACGAATTGGACGCGGTCGCTGGCAACAAGATCATAGTTGTTGTTATTGCCTTTCTGATACTGAGCTTTGGTTCCAGAAATTTTCACAACACTATCAACGGTGTCACCAACGTACACACCGTTGATGTACATTTGTACGAGGTGGTTGTCGGTGTCAGGGGTTTCTCCAAGCTCAAATTCGTCCTGTGCAGTGGTGGCAGAGAATTTTTTGCTTTTCTGACTATAGGTGACGATCGTGATGGTCTGGTTGGTGCTCTGGTTCAGGGTGATGGTCTGGTCAGTTGAACCCTCCTGGTGGAAAGTGATGGTGCTGTTGTTCACGGTAGGAATCAAAGCATCCACCTCTGTTTTATTGTAAGTCTCACTCTTAGTGTAGTAGTTGGGACGAATGTTCGTATTCAAACTGTCGCTGATCTGAGCAGCCACGCAATCCTTAATAGAGTCACAAACGTGGGTGTTGAAGGTCTCCACGCGGGTCTCCAGAGTGTTGAGGTCAGTCGTCAAATGCTCAATCTCGTCATGGTTGATCTGAATGCTGTCGCGCATGTTCTGGATGTCGGGACAGGCCATCACGTCGGCGCAATTCTTGATGGTGTAATTCACGAGGCTGTCGTGGATGCAATCTGCAACCGAGTCGCAAACGTGGGTGTTGAAGGTCTCCACGCGGGTCTCCAAGGTGTTGAGGTCAGTCGTCAAATGCTCAATCTCTTCATAGTTGCTCTGAATACTGTCGCGCATGTTCTGGATGATGGGGCATGCTACCACATCGTCGCAATTCTTAATCTCGTAAGGAGTGAGGTGGTTCACAATCACCGTGTCAATAGCGTTGTTAGTAGTCGAGGAGCCGTTGGCGATGGCGTTGTCCACGCAACCCACCACTGTGCTACAGTCCACATTGGCGCTGAGTGCAAGCGGAACAGCATATACGGGGTTGCTTGTGGTAACGGTATTTTCACCCCAAGTGATGGTAGCTTCGATGGTGGCGTGTGCCCAGTCGATGGTGGCGAGATCGCCAGTCTGAGCGGTGCCCTCACCAATGATCAGGTTCAACAGACCGTTGATGTTGGTGTTGACAGCATTGTGGGTCTCAGAAAAAACGCTGGTGCCACTTACTTTAATGTCGATAGTCACATTGACGGTTTCATTGCTCGCCAAATGGTTGTCGCTGCTGCGGACCACTGCCTGGTAATTCAATTTTGCGGCAGACTGTGCCATGGCAGCAGTCAAGCTCATCACTAAGATAACTAAGAACGTTACAAGCTTTTTCATAATTCGTTTTGTTGTAATGATTGATTATTATTAATTTTTCTTTTTTTTACAATATTATGTAATGTTATTCAGCATCCATCAGACAGCGAACGCTGAGGGCGTAGTTTCTTGGAAGGTTCACGATGCCGTCGGGCTCGCAGCCGGGGCCGATCTCGCAGCCTGTAGATATTTCGGTATTCATCGGGGTGGTGGACCAGAGGTAGGCCTTCACGCCGAGGTTCTCAAAATAGCCGGTGGATGCGTTATAGTATCCTGCCGGAAGGAGGCTGAACCCGCTTTCATCGGTTCCGCTGAAGGGGATCCAGTCGTGGGTAGCCATCAAGGCCGTGGTTTCCACGGTGGTGTACAGCTCGGTCAGCTTAGCTCCATCGGGGAGATGCCAGCCATCGGGGCAAATACCCTGGTAGTTGCCGTTGGCATCGGGGCCGCCCGTACCCAGCATGGCGTCAAAGGTATAGAGTTTGCCGTATGTGGTGGGGTCGGGAGTGTTGGGATAGGTCATCACGCCATCGGCGATGGGCGTTCCGCCCACGTAGTTTTCAGGACGGAGGTTGGTCTTGGTCCAGCAGTCGTAGTTCACACGCACTGCATCATATATATTATTGTCACCGTCAGGACCGGACTGTGCCGGGCATTCCGGCCACAGGATGATAACCGGCTGGGTGAAGGTGACTACGGAGTCAGCGATGGTGATCGTCCAGGTCACTTCGGTAGTGTCGCCAGTGGGGAAGCAGAAGGTAGACTCATCGGGGGTATGGGTGATGGTGAGTTCAGAAGCGGAGAGCGGGTAGGTGGTGAGGTCATCGATGTCAGGGGTCTGCAGCGGGTTGTTGGGAGATACCAGTTCTTCGCAGGCATGACCGATGCGGCCTTGCTGCTTGACGGTGTCGTTGGGAGTCACACGATAGACGAGCATTTCCACGATGCTATCGCAGCCTGACGCGGTGCTGTAAGTATTTGAGAGTTTGTGGGTAGTGGGATCCTCGGCAAGGCGCGTGTCGCCAGCCATCAGCACGGTAGTGTCCGCACCGTATTGGGTGGCGTGGATGGTGAGTGCCAGATTGATGATGCTATCATAGCCCAGCTCGATGCCGGCCAGAGAGTAACGGGAGGTGTCGAACACTTCATCCACCCCTTGCACGCTTACGTGGTTGAGGCTACCAGCGCGGGTAAAACCATATCCGCTGTAGTCATAGCCCTCGCAAACCTCATCGGTTTCGTTGGTGGTGACAAGGGTAGCGTTGTGAACGCCTTCATTGACCATCATTCCCGTGCCCACACCGGCCACGGTGAAAATCTGTCCAATTGTGCTTGTGGAACCACTGGCGGGATCATAAACGTCGCCGGAAGCAACAAAAGCATTTTGTTCTACCCATCCTTGTGCGTAGATTACGCAGCTAATACAAAGGGTTAAAAGCAAGGTAACGGTTCTTTTCATCATCTGAATTATGCGCCTATTTTATGCTAGAGTTTTTAATTGTATTTATTTCAATATTAATGAAGTAGAAATTTCTCTCTACCTTTTTTACAAAATCAATCGGTATTAACATTTGCATCTACTTAGAAATTAATGAGTTATAAAAACCATGTTATACATTAAAAAGACCTGCAAAAATAGCCATTTTCTTAAGAAGGCTGAGGCTTTCCGCCCTATCATTCAGCGAAAGAACAAGATGTTTCAGCAAAATTAACAAACCAATAAAAGGGGAGACTCTTACAAGTGTTAAAATTTTCTGAAACAAAATTGTCTTAAAATTTAACAGGGGAAAATGTGGTGGTATTTCGGGAATGCAATTTGAGGAAAATTTTCGGCTCTTTTGCCGAGCATGGCGAAAAAAGTTGTATTTTTGCCGCGGAAAGTTGCCGGAGTGGTCGAACGGGGCAGACTCGAAATCTGTTGAACCCTTCGGGGTTCCGGGGGTTCGAATCCCTCACTTTCCGCAAACAAAAAGGCGATGCTTTTTGCATCGCCTTAATTGTTTTCAGGAAGCCGTCGACCGCAAGCGGTCGTAAGGCTGACGGAAAACAATTAAGCGGCCTTGCGGAGCAAGGGCCTTTGGTTTGCCAGGACGCCCGCGGCAGCGAAAGGGATATCCAATCCCGAACGTCCCGTCGACCGCAAGCGGTCGTAAGGCTGACGGGAAACAATTAAGCGGCCATTGCGGAGCAAGGGCCTTTGGTTTGCCAGGACGCCCGCGGCAGCGGAAGGAATATCCAATCCCGAACGTCTCGCAAAAGTCTCTATAACATTCAGAATCAGTGGTTTACATAGACAGAACCCGATTACTCGCAAGACCAAGCAGAAAAACATCTGTTCCATGATGGATCGCTATCTTTCGAGATTTGCATAATCTATCAATTTCCGTCTGGTCAATTAAATCTGTGATATATATACATCTTTGATTTTTCAATTTGAGAACAGAATATCCATGACCAACTCTTGATGAAGTATAATACCAGCATTCTGATATGTCATCGATGTCGAATTCAATATTAATTAATTGATGGGTATAGCAAACATTATTATCCAAGATTGTCATTTGTGTATGTTTATCAAAACGGTAACATTTGATTAGCGTATAAAAAGGGTAACACAGCATTATGATACAAGAAATGAAAATAGCGATGATCGCGGTGGCATTAATATTCGAAACTAGAGATAACACCAATACTAAAATAATAGGAAGTAATGTAGTGACTATATCCAAAATAATATATTTATTGTCAATTTTGAATGTCTTCATGACTAATTTTACTGCGATTACCAAATTATTGTACCTGTTTTCACTACAAATTTACTTTTAATTTTTGAAACAGAAGATGGAGAAAATTATTTCAAAGTTTTCTCCATTTTGGGGTAACGATCTTTGTAAGTGAACGACTTCCTTCTCACCCTTTGTGGACTCGTGTGAAAATTGTAATCGCATGATTGTCAGTGATGTTGATTTAAGTGTGGATTCGTGTGAAAATAAGAATCAACCATAATACGGTATGTATGAAGTGTAGCGCTTCGAACCGATTTCAGGATTTTCCATCTTGATAAGATTGCTTTCATAGGTATCTGCCAATTAGCCATACCTACGGTTTTTAATTTGGTTGCAAAATTACTACTTTTCTTTAAAATAAAAATGTGAGCATTGTGCATTTTCACCACGGTTTATAGCTTTCCTTTCTTTGTGCCAAAGAAGTTCACAAGGCACCTGTCACCCTGGAATCACACCTACAAAGCGTGGCCTGAAAGTCTGAATTTTTTCCATTTTTTTGATTTTCAAGGCGAAAAAAACGAAATTCTGCGTATTTTTACAGCGTTGTTTTGCAACAATTTATTGCTACATTAATTTGTTGTGTAAAAACCAATTACATATTTACACAAAAAACAAGCTTACCCCCGCCACACTGATCATCGCCCCGATGACTTCGCGCACCGTCACCCGCTGGTGGAACAACAATGCCGCCGGCGCAATGATGAGGATGGGCGTGAGCGCAAACAACGTCTGCGCAATGCCTGCAGAGGTGTACTGCGTGGCCAACAGCGACAAACTCACCCCGACAAACGGTCCGAAAAAGGTGGAACCTAACGCGCATAGCATCGACTTCCGGTCGTGCACCGCCCGCCGGAGCTGCCCCGTCCCGTCACGTGAAAACAATAGCAACAGCGTCAGAAAACTCACCAGCCCAATCACCGTGCGGATCATGGTGGCAGCAAATGGCATGCTGATCGACAAGGGTATCGGTATCAATGCCCCGTCGGGCACCATCTCCAGTGTGAGACCATGCTGTAGGATGGCCGCATCATAGTGCTGAAGCCCTATCTTGCTGAGTACCAGCCCCGCTCCTTGACCGATGCCAGCTCCACATGCGTACAGAATTCCCCGTAACGGCAGGTTGAATTGCAGCCCGTGATGCCGCCCTGCTTCTCCCTTCTGCGGCGTGCGTTTCGACAAAATCGACAGGGCAATGCCCGTCAGGGTGACCAACATGCCTATAACCGCTAACGGCCGCATCTGCTCGCCCAACAGCAACCGTCCCATGAGGGCTGCCGTAGGTGCCGACAAGGTCATAAAGAGCTGTCCGAACCGTGAACCGATAAGAATATAGCCCTGAAACAGACAGTAGTCGCCGGCCACATAGCCCACCAATCCCGACAACAACAGCCAGCCCCAAGTGGGACCATCCGCGAAACGGGGATAGGGCACCCCCATCACCAACGACAGGGTGAGCACAAACAGCACGAGTGAGAAAACCATACGCGCCACATTGAGCGGCAGCGAGCCGATGCGCTTCGAGGCCACCTCGGCAAACAAGGCCGTGACGGTCCACGAAACCGCTACGGAAAGCGAGATAAATTCACCCAAAAACATAAGAAAACTGTGGTTTATCTTTTGTACATCTCCAACAGGGTGATGATGCGGTAAACCAACGTGGCCGCGAGCACATCCGACACCACATTGTCGGGCTGCGGACACAGTTCCACCACATCGAAGCCGACGATACGGCGGTTCTTCGCCACCTTGTCGAGCAGTCGCACCAGCTCGTACCAGCTGAGACCGCCGGGGAGCGGCGTGCCGGTGGCGGGCAGCACCGAGGGATCCAGCCCGTCGAGGTCGATGGTGAGATAGACCTCATCGGTGAGGCGGTCGCACACCTGGTCCATCCATTCGGGGTTCGCCCCAACAATATGGTGAGCGTAGAAGGTGTTGTCTTCCACGATGTTAGGCTTTTCTTCGATACAAACATTGCGAATGCCCACCTGCACCACGTTGGCCCCCATCTCCTGCGCCCGCCGCATTACGCAGGCATGGTTGTAAGGCGAGTGGTGGTACTCGTCGCGCAGGTCGGCATGGGCATCGATTTGCAGCACAGAGAGGTTCGGATGGCGCTCTTTGGCCGCCTGGATGGCACCCACGCTCACCGAATGCTCCCCGCCAAGAAGTCCCACCATCTTCCCTTTGTCCATGAAATGACAGGCACGCTCATACACCGATTGCACCATCGTATCGGGGCTGGAAAGGTCGAGTTGCGGCGTGTCGGTGTAGATGCCGGCGGTATAGGCTTCCATGCCACACATCGTGTCGTAAAGTTCCAGACTGTCAGACGCTTCGATGATGGCCTGTGGACCCTTGTCGGCTCCCTTCACAAACGTGCTGGTGCCGTCGTACGGGACAGGTATCAAAACATATTTTGCAGTCGCCTCCTGTGCAAATTCCTCGTCCATATCAAGGAAATAGGAGGTCTCTTTGGGCATTTTCTTCATACGGGTAAATTTGACGCGGCAAAGATACGACAAATTTGTCTTACCGCACCAACGTTACCTGGCCTTTCTGAACGTGCTGGGTGCCTAACTCATCGCGGTAACGGCAAGTGTAGAAATAGCCGCCAGCAGGCAGGTACTTGCCGTTGTTCATGCCGTTCCAGCCCTGATGGATGTTGCGGGTGCGGAACAACAACGTGCCCGCCTTGTCATATACCATGCACTCAAAGTCGGTGATGCCGGCCGGTGCATATACCATCCACTCGTCGTTCAAACCGTCGCCGTTGGGCGTGAAAGCAGTCGGAATGAACAACTCGCAGTCGCAAACCGTGATGCTCACACGGATGGTCGTGTCCTTACCCTCTTTGGTATGCACCGTCGCCTCTACACGGGTATTCTCTTCCACAATCAGATCCACACTCTCCATGTCCGAACCAAAGCTCCAAAATACCTGGTCGGCATTGTGGACAAAAAGGGTGAGCTTGGAGTTGCGGCACACCAGCGTGTCGTGACTATAGGTGAGACGGAAGTCTTCTTTCTGGTTGGTGGTGGGGTGATGGTCGACCACTTGTACCGCCTCCGGTTCGGGATTGTTGGGAACGGGCGGATTTTCGGGTTTCCCGTTGCCGCCGTTAGCCGGAAGCGTTTTGGTCTGCGGGGTGGTGGAGACAGTGGGGGCGGGGGAGGGAAAGGCAGACGTTTCTGCTGTGGTGATGTCGGTAACAGGTGCCGTTTCGGCGGGTATGATGACAGGGATTCTCGAAGATTGTGTGGGAGTGGTGCGAACAAGTGCAGAGGGGGTTGATGGGGTGTTAACGACTTGTTGTTCAGTGTTTTGCTGGATGATTTCTGTTTTGGCGATGGGAGTGCTGGAAGCATGATTTGGGGAGATGTTGGTGTCGTGGGTGGAAGGGGCGGGACGGAACAACAGCACCGCTGTGATGACAGCAGCCGTGAACAGGGCCGGGACGCCTGCGCGCAGTCCCCAATAACGGAACTGCCGCCCGCGGTTGAATCGCTTCACCGCTGAGTCGTTGGCAATGCCCTCCCACACCGACGGCTGGGGCTTCACCTCGTGGCCCGCCAGTTGGTTCTTGAACATCTCTCCGATTTCCTGTTCTTTCATTCTTCTATCTTTTTTTTCACCCCGACGTGATGTTTGAACTCTTCGCCGAGATATTTTTCAATTTTCTGTTTCAAGGAACGCTTGGCCTTAAACAGCTGCGTTCTTACTGTGGTATAGGAACTTCCGATCATCTCAGAAATCTCCTGGTGTGAGTAGCCGTCGATTTCGAAAAGGTTGAACACCGTTCGGTAACCGTCGGGCAGCTCTTGTATGAACCTCAGCAAAATCTCTTCCGACAGGAAGTCGTTCTGCTGTATTCGAACGTCGTGAATGGTCTCCGCCACATCATCCGCATCAATCTCCCCCTCCTCCTTCTTCCGTTTGTGGTATGCGTTGATGCAGGTGTTTACCGCAATCTTGCGCATCCACGCGCCGATGTTTCCGTTCTCGTCGCAGGTGTCGAGGTTGGTCAAAACCTTCACGAACGTGTCGTGAAGCAGATCCTCGGCGTCCTCCATGCAGCGGGTGTACCGGATGCAAATCGCCATCAGCACCGGTGAGTATTTTTCGTACAACATGGCCTGATGTTTCCGACTGCCATTCTTGCACTTACGGATAATCTCACTGTCGCTGACCATACGGACGTTTCTGTTGATTATACAACCAGACTCCTAAAATGTTGCCTCGATAGGACAGATTTTCAGATTCTTTTGATGACCAACGCGCTGTTGGTGCCGCCGAATCCGAATGAGTTGGAGAGATAAATGTTGATTTTTTTCTCCTGCGTACGGTTCACAATATTCAAATTTTGTGAATGTTCGTCTGGGTTTTCAAAGTTGATGTTGGGTGCGATGAAATCGTTGAGCATCATAATGTTAGAATAAACGATTTCGCTGCCGCCCGCCATCCAGCACTCATGTCCCGTCATTGATTTGGTGGAGGAGATGGGTGTTTTCAGTGCGCCAAAAAGGTGGTTGAGGGCGTCGGCCTCGAAGGCATCGCCCTGCAAGGTGGAGGTGGCATGGGCGTTGATATAGTCAATCTCTTCTGCTCTCACCCCTGCATCCCGCATGGCACGCTCCATGGCGATGCAGGAACCTAAGTCGCTGGGCTGCGAGATGTTAGCGCCGTTGGAGGAGAAACCGTAACCGACTACCTCGGCGAGGATGGGCGCGCCGCGCTTCACGGCGTGCTCGTACTCTTCCAGAATCACCGTCGCCGCCCCGCCGCTCGGCACCAGCCCGTCGCGGTCGCGGTCGAACGGCCGTGAAGCCTTGGTGGGGTCGTCAATGCGGGTGGAGAAAGCACTGATGGCATCAAAGCTGCTCATCGACAGGTAGTTGACCTCCTGTGCACCACCGCAAATCACCATGTCCTGCAAGCCCTGCCGGATGAACATCAGCCCCAAGCCGATGGCATGCGAGCCACTGGCACACGCTGCACTGATGGTAATGTTGATGCCCTTCAGCTTGAAAATCGTGGAGAGGTTCATCGTCACCGTCGAGTTCATCGACTGAAAGATCGCCCCCGAACCCTGCAAGGTGGTGTCCTTGGTCTCCAACGTCAGCATGTGGGCCTCTATCACCGACTTCGCCGATGAGTCATTGCCGTACAATATGCCGATTTCGTTTTTCTCCAAATATTCGCTGTCAATCTGAGCGTTGCGAAGCGCTTCGGCCGTCGCCATGTAGGCATATTCGCCCTCTTCGGCCAAGCACACCCGCGAGCGGCGATCCAACAGCCCCTTCAGCGCAGGCCGTTCCACAATGCCCGTCAGCGGCGAACGATAGCCGTACGCAATTCTCTCCTCATCGATGCCGATGCCCGATTTTCCGTTATAAAGCGATTGCCGCACCTCCTCTAAGTTCTTCCCGAGGCACGACCAAATTCCCATTCCTGTTATAACTACACGACGCATATTAAACTCCTAACTCTTAACTCTTTAACTTCTTAACTCCTTGACTCCTTAACTCTCAACCCTCTCCTACGTATACAGTCCCCCGTTAATCGACACCACCTCGCCGTTGATATAGGCGGCGTTGTCGGAGGCCAGGAATCCCACCAGAGCAGCCACCTCCTCGGGTTTTCCGAAGCGTCCGCAGGGGATCTGCTTCTTCAGCATCGCCTCGTCGAGGTCTTTCGTCATGTCGGTGGCGATGAAGCCGGGGGCTACTGCGTTGACAGTCACCTTGCGCGGTCCCACCTCCTGTGCCAACGCTTTTGTGGCACCGATGATGGCCGCCTTCGCTGCCGAGTAGTTCACCTGTCCGGGCAGCCCCTTGATGCCGGAGAGCGACACCACATTCACGATGCGTCCCCACCGCTTCGTCAGCATGTCCTTCACCACCCGTCGGGTGATGTAGAAAAAGCCGTTCAGCGTGGTGTTCAGCACATCGTGCCACTGGCGGTCCTCCATAAATACTAACATGGTATCCTGACGGATGCCGGCATTGTTCACCAAAATGGCGATATAGTCGTCGGGATGCTGCTCCTGCCATGCGGTCACGGCGGCATCGGCCGCGGCGCCGTCGGCCACATCAAACGGCATCAGCTCCGCCGTCACGCCCTTCTCCTCCACCAAGCGGCGCGTCTCTTCAGCAGCCTCCTGGTTGCGGGCATAGTTGATAATCACGTTATAGCCCATATCGGCCAATTGGAGACAACACGCCCGGCCGATGCCGCGCGAGCCTCCCGTTACCATTGCATATTTCATTAAAAGTCGATTTTGTGGTTTTTCAAAAAGTCAATCACGAGTGCAATCTCCTCGTACTTCGGCGTGTCTTTCACAAAGGCCGGCACCAAGTTACGGATGTCGGTGTACAACGCTTGCGATTGTTCTGACAGGTCGTTTTTAATTTTCAGACAATCAATAGCTTGCGCGATGCCAATGAGATGGATGGCCATCACCTGATAGGAGTTTTCGATCACCCGTTTGGCGAGAATGGCCGAGTTGGTGCCCATGCTCACCACATCCTGGTTGTCGTTGTTGTTCGGAATGCTGTGAACGCACATCGGGTTGGAAAGGGTCTGGCACTCGGCTGTGGTGGAGGTGGCCGTAAACTGCATGGCCTGCACGCCGTAGTTCAAACCGATAACGCCGAGGTTCATGAACGGCGGCAAAATCTCGTTGATCTTGTCGTGACACAGGTAGTTGAACTGACGCTCCATCAGCATGGTCAGCTTGGTGACGGCGATCTTCATCTTGTCCATCTCAAAACTGATATAGTCGCCGTGGAAGTTGCCACCGTGATACACGGTCTGCGTCTCGATGTCCACCACCGGGTTGTCGTCCACCGCGTTGAACTCCTCTTCGAGAATTTTCTCCGAAAAGTCGAGGGTGTCGAGCACGGGACCGAGAATCTGGGGGATGCAGCGCAGCGAGTAGAAAGGCTGTACTTTATGTTTGAATACGGCCTCTTCGTGTGGGCGGTACAGTTCCACCTCGCGTTTCAGCAGCCGATGTGATGAGGCTGCTATGTTGGTCATCCACTGAGCGATACGCATCTGACCCTTATGGTTCTTTAGGTCGTTGAGCTCAGGGGCAAGGAAGTCGTCGTAGGAAGACACGATCTCGTTGACCATCACGGAAGCGAGTACGGCAAACGAGAGGAGGCGTTTGGCATAATGCAGGTTCACCAAGCCGACGCCGGTCATCATGGCGGTGCCGTTGCACAGGGCCAGACCTTCGCGGATGTGCGGCTGGAACGGGGTGAGGTTGAGTTCTTTCATCACTTCGGCGGTGGGACGGAGCTCGCCTTTGTAGAACACCTGCCCCTCTCCGATGAGCGTCAGGGCGAGATGGGCCAACTGTACGAGGTCGCCGCTGGCACCTACGCTGCCGTGTTGCGGAATGTAAGGATAAACGCCGTTGTTGATGAAAGCCGCCAGCATCTCCAATGCGCTGATGTGCACGCCCGACTTGCCGCTGGCAAAAGTCATGTAACGCGACAACATCGCCGCCTTTACGTAAATCTCATCGAAAGGCTCGCCCGCACCCGTTGAGTGACTGCGGATGATATTGTATTGGAGCGAAAGCAATTCATCATCGGGGATGCGGTACTGCGCCATCGGCCCAAACCCGGTGTTGATGCCATAAATGATTTTATCGGCCGAAAACTCCTTCAAAAAGTTGTAGCTGCGCTCAATTCTATTTCGGTCTTCGGCACTGATGACGAGTTTCTTGCCCTCGAAAAGAATTTTTTCAATCTCACTGATTTGCATATTGAAAAATTAGTTGGTTGATTATTAAGATTTTATAAATTATTTTAAGGATAAAATTAAACTTCTCCCCCATTACCCAATCAAGCGGCAAATTTAGGCAAAAATTTTTATTAAAATGTTTTTGTTTTAAAAATATTAAATAAGAAAACAATGTTACAAAATAAAGTAGTATTTTTGCAGCCGTTTTGTAATTTGTAATAAAAGACAATAAAATAACGTACAATGAAAAAGTTAGTTTTATCTCTGGCAATGTTGATGGCCGCTTTTTGCGTCATGGCCCAGCCGAAAATTGAATTTGAAAACAAGACGCACGACTTTGGCAGCATCCATGAGGAGGGCGGAAAGGTTACCGCACGCTTCATCCTCAAGAATGTGGGTACAGAAGACTTGGTTCTCACTAACGTGAAGCCCGGTTGCGGATGCACCGCTGCCAACTATACCCGTGAGCCCATCGCTCCCGGTCAGACCGGTTTTATCGATGCCACCTACGACCCGTGGAATCGTCCCGGCAATTTCAACAAGAATATCAAAGTCAGCACCAACGAACCTGACCAGACAACTCCCTACATCATTTTTATCAAGGGTAACGTCATCAAACGTCCCCCGACAAAGTATGAACTCGCTGGTTACAAGGCTGGTAAGGGTGAAGTGAGACTGAAAGAATACTCCGTCAGTGTCAACATCACCAACACGCAGGTTCATCTGGATACCCTCTGGATCCGTAACTTCTTTGAAGATGGTCGCAAGATTTCCGTCCAGACTGAACTTCCCGCTTACATTCAGGAAGTTAACCGCAGCTTTGGACAGGAGATTCGCGCCGGCGAGGAAGGCTACATCGTGCTGAAATATGATGGCAACCTCCGCAACGGCTGGGGTACCCTGAAAGATAGAATCGCCATCATCACCAATGATACGATCGAGGCTAAAAAGTATGTCCACTATTCCGTTAAGATTTCTGAGGACTTCTCCACTATGTCTCAGAAAGAGTTGGATAGAGCTCCCAAAGTTGTGTACGACAAGACCGTGTTCAGATTCGATACCATCGCTCAAAAACAGGTGGCTAACGATGTGATCACCATCACCAATACGGGTAAAACTACGCTCATCATCCGCAAAATTGATACCTACAACCTGCCCGCCCTTAGCTACAAGATGTCTAGCATGACCATCGAACCGGGCCAGTCGGCCACGATGGAACTGACCTACAAGGCACAGAGTTGTAGAGGTAAACAGAACAGCAATTTCGAGGTGATTACCAACAGCCCGACAAATCCGGTGCAAATCATTAAAGTTGAGGGATTTATCAAACAATAAAAAATGAGAAAATTTGTTTTCACCGCCATCGCGGTTATGGCAATCCTTGCCACTTCTTGCGTTACCAAACAAAAGTATCTGGAACTGGAAGGCAAGTATAAGGAATGTATGGAGGATAAGCGTTTCTCCGATACTGAACTCGCTGATTGTCAGAATAAAAATAAGGATTTGGATCGACAGGTCAACTCACTTCAGACGAAGGTGGATCAGTTGAAACAAGATACCCTCGACCTGAGTCGCAAATTGGCGCAAACCGAAGCCGAATATGCCAAATCGCGTCACGACTACGACGAATTGGCCAAGGACATTAAGGAACTGACGAAAAGCAGTGGTGCCGCCATTACAGAGTTGTCCAGCAACCTCGACAGCGCCCAGATGCAGCTTCGTAATAAAGAGAAGGAATTGGAAAATCTGCAAAGCCGCCTCGAACGCCAGTCGGAAGAGCTCCAGGCCAAGCAGGATTCGCTGAACCAGTTTGCCAGCAGCCTCGCCGAGTTGCAGAAGATTCTCGACCAGAAAGATGCCGAAGTGCGCGCCCTGAAAGAGAAGGTGAGCAACGCCCTCAAGAACTTCGAGGGCAGCGGCCTCAAGGTGGAACAACGTAACGGCAAGGTGTATGTCTCTATGGATGAGAAACTGCTGTTTGCCTCTGCCCGCTGGGAAGTGCAAGGAGAAGGTAAAGAGGCCCTCAAAGAGTTGGCCAAAGTGCTTGAGGCTGACAACAGCATCAACGTGCTCATCGAAGGCCACACCGACAACCTCCGCTACAACGGCAGCGGCCAGGTGAAGGACAACTGGGATTTGAGCGTGATGCGCGCCACTTCCGTAGTGAAACTCATCCTTTCTTACGGCGACATCGACCCGCAGAGAGTGTCAGCCTCCGGCCGTGGTGAGTATTTCCCCATCGACCCCGCCGACACGCCGGAAGCCCGCGCCAAGAATCGCCGTACCGAGATTATTCTCACCCCCAAGCTCGACGAGCTTTTCCAAATCATCGACAACAACTAATCGCATAGGGGAAGCCAATCGCTTCCCCTTCTTTTTCCCAAAAAATGATGTTTACAGAACGCCTGCTCGACTGGTTCGACACCCACAAGCGCGATTTGCCGTGGCGCGGCGAAACCGACCCTTACCGCATCTGGATCTCGGAGGTGATTCTGCAACAAACCCGTGTGGTGCAGGGCATGGACTACTATCGCCGGTTTCTGGAGGCATTCCCCACCTGCGCCGCCCTTGCCGCCGCCCCCGAGGCAGAGGTGCTGAAGGTGTGGCAAGGACTGGGCTACTACAGCCGCGCCCGCAACCTCCATGCCGCCGCCCGCCAGATTATGGCCGACCATGGCGGGACGTTTCCTTCCGACTATCCGTCCATCAGAAACCTGAAGGGCGTGGGCGACTATACCGCTGCGGCCATCGCCTCCATCGCCTTCGGGCTGCCCCATCCCGCCGTGGATGGCAACGTGCTGCGCTTCGTGGCACGCTACCAGGGCATCTTCGACAATATCGCCGCCCCCGCCACCCGCAAGCTCGTGGAAACCACCTGCCAGAAGTGGATTCCCAATGACCGCCCGGGCGACTTCAACCAGGCCATGATGGAAATGGGCGCCATGATGTGCACCCCCAAAAATCCTGACTGCCCAACGTGTCCCTTCGCGTCAGAGTGCTACGCCTTTCAGCACCAGCAGGTGGAACAACTCCCTGTCAAACAGAAAACGGTCACGGTGAAGAACCGCTACTTCCATTACCTCATCTTTCTCCACAACGATCAAACGATCCTGCAACGGCGGGCGGAGAATGATATCTGGCGCGAGCTGTACGAATTTCCACTTGTAGAACTCGATGGAGAGCAGTTTGATATTATTAATTATTTGAATGATAATAAAATAGAATATACGGAAGAACCCCGTCTGGTGTGGCAAACGCAGCATCAGCTCACCCACCGCAGAATCTTCGCCTACTTCTATGTGGTGAGTGTGAAATGCCTGCCGCCACTGTCAGAACACCAGCAGATCGTGCCGGTTGGCCGTCTCCGCGACTATGCGGTGGCGAAAGTGACCGAGCGGGCCATCCAGCGCGTTTTTCAGCAATAAAAAAGGCGCAGTGAAAACTGCGCCTTTTTTGTGTTTGTCTCGGATGCTTATTTGCATTCAACACCAGATTTGCCGTTACCATCGTCATAAATGGCGGTAGTGGCATAGTCTGAACATTTTTTGTCAGAATCTTTGTCGATGGTGTAGGTCTGGGTGGCAGTAACTTTGCCATTGTTGTACCATTTGCAGGTGCATTTCTTGTCGCAAGAAGCGAAACCGAAAACAAAGGCCATAGCGGCGAATGCTACAAATACTTTCTTCATAATACTTTAATTTTTAATAGGTTATGAAATGATATTTTATGGGTGCAAAGATAGGATATTTTTCAATATAAGAACATGATGGGTAGTTAAAAAATGTTAATGTCTGTTTACCAGCATCCTCCTTCAATCACTTGGTTGATGAAATCGTTGACGGGTTTGGCCTCGCGGAAGCGTTCCACCACAAATTTCAAAAGACGCTGTTCATCGCCCAAAACCATTTCGTCGGGGAGCTCAGCAGCGATAGTGAAAGTCTTGAGTTTCAAGAACTCCGCATTGGGATCGTCTTCCGGAAAACCGTTGGGAACATGCTTATATTTAGCATTGTCGTTCCAGTGATAATGTTGGGCGCAAGCGGCCGCTGCTTGGCGGAAAAGCTCCCCTTCGTTGAAGATTCTGTCGCGGATGGCGATGGCCAACGACGGGGTGGGATTGTACAACCCGGCCGCCAACATATTGCCAAATGAGTAATCTTCTGATTCTGAAGGCTCCAGATGAAAATAGTAGCCTGCATATCCCGATTTTTTGCCATGCGGACAAAGATAGGCTCCGATGTGGGTTTTGTAGGGGATTTTCTCTTTCGAGAAACGCATATCCTTGTAAATCCGATAGGTACAGTCTTTCACGGTCAGGTCGCGGATGGAGGGATCAAATTTTCCGACCTCCGCAATCAGCTGTTCGGCAAACTGGTTGAAATGGGTCTGTGCGGCCACATATTCCTGTTTGTGTTCCATGAACCACTCGCGGTCGTTGTGGCGCATCAGCTGGTCTAAAAATCTCAGAATTTCCTGCATTATTTTTATTGATTTGTAGAGACGTTTCGTGAAACGTCTCCATGTGAAACGTCTCCAATAATATTTATTTTTAATTGGTTTGTTCCCAATGTATTGGTGTCAGTCCGTTCTGTTGAAGAATTTGGTTAGTTTTCGAGAAATGTCTGCAGCCGAAAAATCCGCGGTAGGCGGAGAGGGGAGAGGGGTGCGGGGCGGTGAGCACGTAGTGTTTGGAGGTATCGATCAGTTGGATTTTGGCCTGTGCGTACGAGCCCCAAAGGAGGAACACGATGCCGCTGCGTTTCTCGGAGAGGCGGGCGATAGCGGCGTCGGTGAAGGTCTCCCAGCCGTGTCGCTGGTGCGAGCCGGCCTGGTGCGCCCGTACCGTCAGAGTGGCGTTGAGCAGCAGCACGCCCTGCCGCGCCCAGCCGTCGAGGTTGCCGGTCATGGGGATGGGCATCCCGATGTCGGTATGCAACTCCTGGAAGATGTTGACCAGCGAGGGCGGGAACTTCGTGCCGGGTTGCACCGAGAAACAGAGTCCGTGGGCCTGCCCCGGCTCGTGGTACGGGTCCTGCCCGAGAATCACCACCTTCACCTTGTCGAACGGCGTGAGGTTGAAGGCGTTGAAAATCTGCGGACCGGGCGGATAGACGGGAAACTGCTGTTTCTCCGCTACTAAGAAGCGCTTCAGCTCCTCAAAGTAGGGCGAGGCAAACTGATCGGCCAGCTCGCGTTTCCAAGATTCTTCAATGACAGGATTGACCATAGGGTTGGGTTGTTGATTTGTTGATTTGTTGAAGGTAGAGACGTTGCGCGCAACGTCTCTACGTTTCATTTTTCAATTTTCAATTCTCAATTCTCCGTTCTCGTATGTTTGTACTTGAAGAAGATGGCGAAGAGTACGGCGACCACCAAGGAGTAGCCGGCGAAGATGAACCACACGGCCGGCCAGCCGCCGGTGCCATCGATGCCAACAAGAAGTCCTGCCTCGTTCCAGTTGCAGAACTGGTTCACGATGGCCTGCGCGCCTAAGGTGCCGATGGTGGCACCGAAACCGTTGGTCATCATCATGAACAATCCCTGTGTCGACGAGCGGATGCTCGGGTCGGTCTCTTGGTTCACAAACAGCGAGCCGGAGATGTTGTAAAAGTCAAAGGCAAAGCCATATACAATCATGGAGAGGATGATGGCCCATACCATGCTGCCCGTGTCGCCGATGCCGAAAAGCCCGAAACGGAAGAACCAGGCAATCATGGCCATCAGCATTACTTTCTTGATGCCGAAACGCTTGAGGAAGAAGGGGATGAGCAAAATACAGAGGGTTTCGGCAATCTGTGAGATGGAGTAGATGATGACGGAATATTTCACGCCGAAGGTGTCGGCGAAGGCAGGGTCAGCGGCGAAGGATGAGATGAACGGGGTGGCGAAGCCATTGGTGATTTGCAAGGCCGCTCCCAATAACATGGAGAAGATGAAGAAGATGGCCATTCTCTTCTGTTTGAAGAGCGAAAATGCCTGCAAGCCAAGAGCTTCCACAAAACTTTTCTTTTCTCCTTTGTTGATGGCGCATTTCGGTAAGGTAAAAGCGTAAAATCCCAACAGGATGCCCAAAATACCACTCAGCATGAACTGAAACGGGGTGTTGGAGGCCTGTATCGTCATGCCCGCGTCGTGCTGCGCCCACAGAAAGTCGGCAGGGTTCGACAGACAGGAGGACAAGAAATTGTCGGAAAAATGCACGAGGTCAACCAGCCACATGGCGCAAATGAACCCGATGGTGCCGAACACGCGGATGGGTGGGAAATCTTTCACAGTATCCAAGCCGCCATTCTCCAACGCATTGTACGCCACTGAGTTAGATAATGCGATGGTGGGCATATAAAACGCCACACTGATGGAATAGAGGGTGAACAGCCCGATAAAGTTGGGGTTGGGATTGGCCAGTCCGTAGAAACAAGCGGCAATCATGGCGCCTCCTGCCAAAACATGGCAGATGCCGAGCGTCTTCTGCGCCTGAATCCAGCGGTCGGCAATGATGCCCATCAGGGCGGGCATGAACAGCGAAACGATGCCCTGCATGGCATAGAACAAGCCGATGTCACTTCCTAATCCGCATTTGCCCAAGTACTTACCCATACAGGTCAAGTAAGCTCCCCACACAGCATACTGCAGGAAGTTCATCACAATCAGTCTGAATTTTAGTTTCATATTCTTCTATTTTAGTATTTTACTACCTAATAATCTTTTAGGATAAAAGTCCCAAATTGGATTTGCAAAAGTAATTAAAAATTTCAATTGTTTATTTTCTTATTTCAGTTTTTTTCCAATTGGGATTATATGAAAAGTAGTATTTTTGCCCTGTTTTAAATTATTAATTATTATTATGAAAAAGATAATGATGGCAATGGTACTCAGCCTTTTGTGTACTTTCGGCGCTTTTGCGCAAAACTATTCTACCGTTCCTGTAGCGCTGCAAAACGGCGTGCTTGTGGTAAATGGGGTCAACCAGCTTTCAGTGCCCAACTACGACCCCAGCGAAGTTCAGTTGGAGCCGATGTCAGGCTTTGTGGCGGTTCCGAGCACCGACCAGATGTACACAACTGCAGAGTATGCCACTCTTGATGCGGTGTGGAACGCCTGCCAAACATCGGCCGTGTGGTCCAGCAATATGGTTACACTCGACACTTATTCAAGTGGTGGCCTCAACAATGGATTTGTGGCTTTGAAGTTCGCTGGTCAGCCCTATTCTTATGGCTATGCGAAATTCGACAAGACCGTTTCAGGTGGATGGATCGAGTTCGGCTACTTCACCACGGGTTCAGGAATCGTTGAAACAAGCAAGTGCATCACAGTGCGCCCCGTTCCTGCTCAGGATGTGCTTACCATCGACAATGCCGAGGGTTCACAGGTGATGATTTGCAACTTGAACGGACAGAGTGTCCTTAGCATCCCTATGGCCAGTGCCAACGAAATAATTGACGTATCTGGTTTGTCATCAGGAGTTTACTTCGTAAAGGTGGTGAACGGCAGTGCTGTCAGCATGGTGAAGTTCGTTAAGGAATAATTCCCCAAAGTGGAAATTTGGGGCTGATGGATGCGGGGAGGTTATAGCATGGCTATTTTCTACTCCCCGGGCTGTCCCATCCCCATGCCGCCGCCTTGACTGGCTCTGCTCTCCAACTCCATCTTTCCGAAACGGAACGTGATGCCGGCGCTGATGGTGCGACTGACATATTTGGAGTTTGAAAAACTCTGGTAGTACGGATTCCTGTTCTCGTTCTTGTCGGCGTTCCAGTTGAAAATGTCGTTCACATTCAGATGCACCGAAATCTTGCGGTCGAGGAAGTCGGCACGCAAACCGCAGTTGATGCCATAGCGCGGCTTTGTAACAAAGAACAAACTGACACTCTTGGAGTTATAGTATGCCGTGGCGTGAACTTCCAACACTTTCCACAACTTCGCCCAAAAATTGAGGCGGAAGCTGTAGCCGAGGTTGGCCACCTTGGTCGGCTCGGTGCCATTCCGGAAATTGAACTCCGATTTGCTATAATAGACACTCCCGTAAAAGCGGATGTTCATGAATTCCTTCAGCCGATAGGTCACATTCACCTCCCCTCCTGTGTTCATCGACTTGCCCACATTCAGCGGATAAGAGAAGGTGACAATACGCCCGAAAACATCACTGTAGGCCACATCGGTCAACGAACTGATCTCATCGTTGGAATGTTTGTAGTAAGCACTGATGCCCACCGAACCGAATTTCTGGAAATACTTGGTCCAGCCCGCCTCCACCGAATGGGTGAAGGTCTGCCTCAGGTCGGGGTTGCCCGTACTGAAAGCGTCTTCCGTATAACTAATGAACGTGCTGAGTTGGCTGGAACTCGGATTCTGCACCCGCCGTGTGTAACTCAAGTTGAAGTTGTGCATCGACTCGGTGCGATAACTTAGGTGCAGTGAGGGATACAGACTCCAATAGGTCTTTTTCACATTGTCGGCCGGCGAGTTGAGAATGCGGTAATCGAAACCATCATATTCGCTGCGAAGACCACCTTTCAAAGTGAAATTGCCGAACTTGTGCTGGAGGGTGGCATAGGCAGAGAAACTATAATCACGATCTTCGGACTCTTTCAACCTCAACGAATCAATCTGGTAGGTGGCGAGGGTGCCCGCTAATAGTGTGTCTTCTCGGCTTAAAGAAGACCAATAGGAATAGGAACCAGTGACCCCTACCGAAAGCTCGCCATTTTTATGGTACGGATAGGTGTAATCCACACTACCATAAGTGCTTCCACCCTGGCTACCCCCTACCGATTTCTTGTCACGGCTCAGGTAGGGATGCGTGGCATAATCTCGGATGAAGGAACTATTGCTTTTGTGATAATGCATGCTACCCCCAATGTCGGCACTGATTTTGTGTCCCTCTTTTGGAAATAAATGTTCGTAATACATCCCAGCATATCCGCCACCGCTCAAAATCCGATAGCCATCATCCGTTTTGTAGAAGTAATCATCGGGATGATACAGATACTCGGAACGAAAAGTATAACTTTGGCCAAATGATTTGCCCCACGACGGGTATCCGCCTGCCCAGAAGCTGATGCTGTTCAAGGAGTCGAACTGATAATCGCCATTGAAGTACAATCCTCCCCACAACGAATGGCTGCGTTGCAAGCTGGACCCACACGCCACGGAGGAGGTGTCCATCTGTTCATTGAAACGGGTAGCCATCTCAATCGTGTTCGTCTTATAAAACGAATAGTGGGTGGTGATGTAGAAATTGAGTGACAACTTTTCATTACTCCAAACGTATGATAGCCACGGACTTATATCGGGCATCGAGGAACCGTAAAGCCCAAAGCTGACGAAACTGTTTTTCTTGATTTTGGAGGTGGTGATAATGTTGATGATGCCACCGGTTCCTTTGGCGCTGTACCGTGCCGACGGGTTGGTGATGACCTCAATCCGCTCCAGCGCATTGGCAGGTAGCTGCTGGATGAAGGTTTTCAGTCCCTCTTCGTTGAGGCGCGACGGCTTGTCGTTGATCCATATCTCCACAGAGGACACCCCCCGGAGGGTGATGTTGCCTTCCACATCCACCTCCACGCCTGGCGCATTTTGGAGGGCATCGGAGGTGGTACCCGTCTGCACCGACGGGTCTTCCGACACATTGTAGAGCGTCTTCTCCCCATCTACCATATACACGGGCTTGGAAGCCACTACCGACACTCCTTCGATGGCAGTACTTATATTTTTCATGCCAATAGTGCCAAGATCCACAGTGGCCGTACCCTCCGGCACTGTAACGGAAAGTTCCAGCGTTTCGTAGCCCACCAGCGAGGCTCTTAGCAGGTAACTGCCCGCCCGTACACGGGAGATGGTGAAACTGCCATCCGCCTCGGTGAAGGCTACCCCCTCTTCCTGCATGGTAGAGTCGGCAGTCACAAGCCCCACGCTGACATAAAACAGCTTGTCCCTGTTTAAACTGTCCACAAGTGTTCCTTTGACCGTGGACTGCGCCATTAACGCACTATAAATCAGTGTAAAAGTTAAAATAAAGATAAAACGCAATCGTGCCATAATGGAATGGGATTTTAAGAATACTAACGAGATAACTAAAGTTTTTACAGAATATTTTCTGTGAAATGCATAAAATATTCAGCGAAATGAAATTTTATAGCCACTTTGCGGACTTATCGTCGAGTGCTGCCTTTCCGAACTCAAACGGCAGGGAAGAATTGCACATACCGGCAGCAAGAAGAGCGGCGGGTACAGCAGGTTGGTATAGAAAACATACGGTAGTGTTATCAAAAACTGGGGGTATTTGTATGAAGTCGATGTGCCTTTATTGCTTCACGAACCGCTTGATGGCTGTTTTGTTTCTGCAACGTATTTTCACAAAGTACATCCCTTGGGCAAAGTTGGCGACGGGAATTTGAATGTGTCTGCCGGAGGTTTGCATAGAGCGTAAGAGTCTGCCATTCACATCATATATTTCAGCTTCCGTCATGTCAGAAGATTCCTCTTGGAGTCGGATGTTGATGATGTCGTTGGTGGGATTCGGATAGAGAATGATGTCCGGCTCGTCGTTTATGTTCGCAACCCCTGTGTGAACAAGTGAGGTGTCAACCACAAGATTGTCAAAAAGAAAGTGGTGTTCCCCTTCACTTTCTGTTGTAAATTTGAATGCTATGTAATGCCCATTCCCTGTATAGGAGCTGAGAAATACGGTATCTTCCACCCAGATTTCATCATACGAATCCCACTCGTTCAAATGGAGAGTTCGAATGGGGACAAAGGTGCTTTCGTTTTCGGGATCCTCCATTACCCCGACAGAGAAGAACGACGATAGCGGACCTGACTGTTCGTACCAATACCTTATGATTAAACTGTTTATCGGGATGTCAGTGCTAAAAGGTGGGAGAATAGCCATAGAGTACTGGGCACCTTCCGCCCCTAATGCAAAGTAATTGGGCGGACTTGGCAGTTGATTAAGAATATAGCTTGAGTTTCCTGTAAAGATCATCGGGTACACCTCGAAACCATTGGAATACGGGAAACGGGTCCAGCACCATGGGTAGAGCTCTGATCCGTACGTGTCAAAATACTCGGTATAAGGCAGAGTGACAATTTCAGCGCAACCTGTATGTAATGACAGAGGTGAAGTCCAGACGCTGTAGTCGTTGTTCCCACAAACGGTGCGCACATAAATACTGTACATAGTATTGCCGTTCAGATTGGTGAAAGTGTATGACGTGTCCTGGATCACGAAACTTTCGGCATCCGTCCAGCTGCCACCCGCTTCCATGATGGCCACTTCCCATGTGTGGTCATCAGGAGTGCAGGGGGTGAAATGTATGCCGATTTCATGTGCGCCTATTGTATCCGTGGTAACACTCAGCGGCCTTCCACAAGAGACCCCGACAATGGCGATGTCATCCACGGCGCTGGGGGGATTGTCGTTGTACCAAGTGTTTCTTCCCCACAAAAAATAGAGTCTTTGCAGTCCTTGGTGATGCTGATCGATGGTATAAGTGTGTCGATTCCAATTGAGATCGCGGGTGATAGTGCCTAACAGTTCTGCTCCTTCTGGGGTGTCTTCCCAGTTGGGGGTGGCCGGTGGCCCGATGAACACTTTGAAGGTGTTATCGGTACCATTGTAGAGTTGTCCTCCGCATTGATGGTAAAGCGAGAGTTCATATTCGTTGAAAGAGGGATCGAAATAGATGTCGCGATAAGTCCAGTACCAGGTAATCCGCTCATCTTCAGGAATATAGTTGTATTGGTCGGAACCAACATAGAGACTGTGGTTGCTGGATTGATACACAGCGGTTCCAATCTGCCAGTGGGGCGTGCCCGTAGTAGTGGAGGTCAGCCATTCCGCATTTTCATCAGCATCTTCAAAATCGCAGGAATAAGGAATCCGTCCAAGCATGCTGTAGGTTCGGAACGACTGCTCAACCGACCAGATGCTTTCGTCATTCGCCGAACAGTGAGTCTTGACCTTCCAAATATAGTTCGTCGATGGCTGTAAGCCCGAAAGGTGGTAACTGTTTGTGTTGACCGTTATCTCCGTAAAGAGACTGTCCTCCTCGGCTTTATAGGCAAGGGTGTAGGTCACGGACGGATTAGCGGGCAACCAAGTGAGTTCGGCAGAGTGGTCCAAAACACTACTGGCTGACAACTCAACAGGTGCAGGACAGGTAGAGCCTATGATGACAATATTGTCAATGGCCGCTGGCGGATTTGTCCCCCACGAGCCATCATTTGCCCATAGGAAATACAATCGTTGCATTCCCGAATAACCTGCTGGATTCATCAATTGAATGGTAGTCCACTCACCCGTCTCATTGAGCTTGTCACTTAATGCAATGGCTCCTTCTGGAATATCATATCCAGTAGGAATGGTGGGAGGACCAACAAATAGTTGCAGATAGTCGTACTTTGTTGAATTGTAGGTTTCTCCTATTCCTTTGAAATCGAAGGAAATGGTATAGTTGGCGATAGTATCAGGGATGAAGATGTCACGGCAGGCCCATGTGGACGCTCCTGTTGTTAAAGTGTAGGCATTGGTGATTCCGCCATCATTGGAAATAAAAAGAGTTGTTTCACTGATGTTGGAGGTGTCACTGCCGATGAACCACTGGTTGGTGCGGTCATTTTCAAAAAACAGCCAGTTGGCAGCCTCCGTGGAATCTTCAAAATCGCAGGTGTAGGGAAGGTGTGCCACTGGATGAAGAGTATGGAACGAACTTTCACTCCACAAACTGTATTCATCATCAGAGCAATTACTACGAACTTTCCAATCATAAGATGTTTCATATTGGAAATCATTGATTACTATATAATTGTAGGATGATGAAAATTCTATGTAGTTTGAATCGGAGGATTCTTTGTAGAGGATGGTATAAGAATTTGCACCATCGACGGCATCCCAAGAGAGAACGAGGGTGGTATCCATCACATTGGCTGTCAGGTGCGATGGCTTGGCACAGCTGGCAGGTGTTACGGAGAGGTTGTCGATAGCCGCCGGGGGTTGGGTCCCGCCGCCACCATCATTGCGCCAGAGGAAATAGATTCTCTGTACCCCTGAAAAGGATGCATCGATAGAAAATTCATAATGGGTCCATGTTGAGACCATGCATAATTTTTCAACAAAAAGAGTAGCACCTTCCGGTGGGGTAATGATGGGATTGCTATTATCATAAGAAATATAGGGAACGTCGGCAGGCGGGCCGACATAAATGTTCAAATAATCATATACTCTGTCTCCTATTTTTTCCCCCATCCCTTTGAAATCAAATGCGACACGGCACTCCTGAAAAGTGCTGTCAATGAAAATGTCACGGTAGGCCCAACTGGTGGAGGCAAAACTGATGTCGTAACTATTGGTAGTGTTCAGGTAAAAACCCACATATAGCGAATAGTTGCCTTCGCTGTGGGTGGAAGTCCCTAACATCCATTGATTGTAAAAATCGGGTGAGACAACATTCCAGTTGTTCCGCTCTTCCTCGTCTTCAAAACCACAATAATAGGGAACGGTGGCTGGAACGGGATCATCTTGTGCATATATTTTCCCGATACCAGTTGCCATGAATAAGAAGGCTGAAAAGAGGATGATTTTTTTCATTGTCTTGAATTTTTAGGGATACAATGTTGAAAAATTTGAGCAAAATTACAATTTTTCAGGCAAATTTTATCCCTTCACTGCCAAAATGTGAACCCTCACAGCAAAAATGTGACAAACTGCTATAATGAAGCTGTTGCGAGGGTTTATAATAAATTGGTAATCAAATTTTTATAAAATGCAAAATCAATAGGGCTTTTGCGGGAATAAATGAATTTGTGTGAAGGGATAGATGAAAATCAGGAAGGCGCTTTCTCCACTTTTCACCTTTCAATTTTCAGTTTTCAATTCTCAGTTTTCAGTTTTCCACATCGCAAAGCACACAAAGCCATATCGGGTTTCCATGCCATCTTGTGGAAGAAAAAAGTGGAGAAATTGCAGATTTTTCGGATTGTCGTAGTCCGCAAGGAAGAAGGGAGCGTCGGGGTCCCATTCACGGATTTTCATGCACACCAGAATATATTCCGCCACGTGGTCGGTGCGCCATTGGCAGTAAGCATGGGCTTGCTCCGGCGACACGCCCAAGACGGCGAAATCGTTGAACACTGGGTTGCGCAGGTAGTACCTCGCGAGACTGTCGGGCAGCTGCTGCCGGAGAATCTCCTCATCGGGCAGGGCGGCACGGTATGGCTCCGACTCTTTTCCGTAGATGCGTTCCAGCCAATATAGGTACTCAAGCCAATCAAGGTTGGTGATGGGCTCGGAGTCGCAGTACAGTCCGGAGTCGCAGTACAGCCCGTTTCCAACCATGATCAATTTCTGTGGCAGGGCTTTCTTCTGGTAGTTTTTCAGGGTGAGGTGCTGTCCGGCCGCTGAGGTTGCAGCCGCCACCAAAAGACAAAGGATGATGTGACGGAGTTTCATTCGTTTTTCTTTTTAAAACGAAATTGGGGGCGGCAATCTTGGGGGGATGGGGAGGAAATATAACAAAATTGTCTTTATTTCGCTAAAAACACAAAAAAGTATATTTTAGCGGAATAAAGTGATTTTTATGACGAATCTTATTTTTTACTGGAAGAAATTCAACGGGGCATCCAATCCCTGACCCAAGAGCTGGAATCTATCAGTTGGAGTGACGTTCCTTCCCGTCAGAAATTCGTTTCCACCAAGTTAATCTCCAACCGCGAGCCGTCGATGTTGGCGTTGTCCATTTTCACAAAACCGTAGGTATCGTTATAGTATGCTGTGAGGCAAGTGGTTCCGATGCGGCTTTTGGCCACTGCCTCCACCTTCACGCACGAAAGCGTGCCCATGGGTGTGACCACCTCGCAATCCGTGTCGGTAATTCTGTATTTGTACCGGTTGACGATTGTGCCCGTCCATGTTTCCCATCGCACGTCCCCCCAATGGCTGCCGATGGTGAGCCGCCATTTCCAAGTTTTCCCTTTTTTGACGGGGTATTGAATGTACGGGAAAGGATTGAGTTCGAGGATTCTGAACAGACAAGATCTATTGGGATGCATCCATAAATTCCGTTCGTTCTCTACAATGCCGGACATTTCCAAGGGCAATCTTGATGTCTGCCCATACAAGAGAAAGTAAAACTCCTCCACGGTTTGGTTGTAATCTTTTCTGAAGCTCCCGTTGTTGCAGGCGACTTTCAACAGATAACGGTTGATGCATGAATCAGAAGAATCAAAGACATCCGAAAAGGAAAAATCAGAACGATAGAAGGTGTAATAAGAGGTGTCGCCAGCTTCCGTAAGTTCATACCCTTGATGAGGAACACGTTCATACCTCATATAGCGTTCCTTGCCCCGCGGGTTGAAATAGTGGAACTCGAAGGTAAACTCACGGTCAGCTTGGTAGATTTTGTTGTCCTCGGTATAGCGGCAGGGGTTCGAGGTGTCATTTCGCACCTCAAACCAAATGCCACCGCCGCTTTGTGAGTATTGGGTGGGTTGGGATTGGGCGGTGAAGCTGCAGACAAGGCAAAGGAAAATGGAGAGGAGGTGGTGTTTCATAGGGGTGGGGATTATTCTTGTTTGATTTCTTCGGCATCCATCACCAACCGTATGCCGGACGCCTGATTGGTTCTTACTGAAGGGTTTTCACCTCTGCGCGTATCCAGTTCACAAGCGCGATTGGGATACACGCCCCAGCTTCCACCACGGAGCACTTTCAGATGTCCTTCCGATGGACCGGTCGGATTAACATACAGCGTGTCGGGTTGATAATAGTAGGAAGAAAACCAGTCGCTGCACCACTCCTCCACATTGCCGCTCATATCGTATAGCCCGAAAGCGTTTGGTTTCAGTATTCCAACAGGATGCGAATTATGTCCCACGTTATCCCACGACCAAGCCAATTCTTCAAAATTGTCGCCACCGCTGAAGCGGTCATTGTAATGCTTGGCACGTGCGGCATATTCCCATTCCGCCTCCGTGGGCAGGCGAAAATGTTGCCCGGTGAGTGCATTCAGTGAGTCCACAAACTCTTGCGCATCATACCAGGAAAGACGCTCTACCGGACATACTCTGTAATCAAATTCGTAATACTTCAATACCGGAGTGTTGGTTTTGTTGTACCAAGAGGGATTCTTGTGCATCACGGTTTCATAGACCAATTGCGTTACCTCGAATTTTGAAATGTAATAACTTGAAAGCACAATGGTGTCGTATCCGTTGTATGCGCCTTCTGCAACGACTGGTTTTAAATGGTAATGTCGGCAGGTGTCGCCATAGAAATTCTTTCGCACAAAGGTGTCTGCCGGTATATAAACCATTTCAATTTTAACCTTGTCGTTGATTCCGATGGTAACGACTTTGTTCTTCTGCGCGAATGTTGGAAGTAACAAAATAATTACCAGTAAGATAAGAATAGTGTGCTTCATTATTTACTTGCTTTTGAACCTTTTTCGTAATACATTCTGTGAAAATCACCTTTGGCATGTTCGGCATCGATTTCTCGTTCCATTTTGGCGGCTTCGGCGGCATCGTCCTCTTCATCGCCATAAATTCTGCTCTGCCTGCTTCCCGTGATGTAATAGGTATTATGCTCGCACTCCCACACGCGCTTTTTCACAGCATCTTGCCACGTTTCAGCCAATCCTAACTTTTTCCTGTTTTTGTCAATCTGTTTGAGATTATCGGGTTGCTCGACAAACAAAGTGTTTCCAATGTAATAAATATTATTGAGTCCACTTCCGTAATGATGTTCTTTACCTGGATGCACATCTTCCCACCAAGCCTCGAATTCCATATACTTTTCGGCAGGGAAAATCCCAGCCATCACTTTCTTGCGAAGCAGTGGTTGCAAGTCATAGTGGTCCGTCTGCACGGCATGGAGCAGTACAACACCCAACATTCCCATATAGTAAAATCCCGCCACATATTCGTTGAAGTCAGGATATTCACGGTAAAATTGCTTGATGAGTTTACGGTTCTCATCATCCAATGCAAACTGTTCTGGCGAACGCCCCATACCCTGTATTCGGTATCGTTGGTCACGCTCAATGATATGCTCCAAGATCGTGTCAAATTTCACACAGTAAGTTTTAATCGTTTGAGCTTCGATGTCAAGCAATTGTTGGTAAACAACCGTGTCAAAGTGCGGCGACATATACTGATATGAATTAGCCAATCCCTCATCCCCCAATTCAATCCGGCATTTTGCTATCTGCAAAATTATCTCGTTGTTTTCGGTTTGAACGGCCACCCAGTAGGCGGTACGCATTTCGCGTGCCAGCGGTTCCTTGATGCTGAAAGCTCGGGTATAGAGCGAATCCGCAAGCTGCAGATTATCATCGCAGATGGCCAGCTCGGCCTGGTTAACCCAATAGTAGTACTCTTGAACTTGCTTGCGGCTCTGTGCGGAAAGGGTAAAGAATACCGAGCAGAGGAGGATGGTGAAGAGGATTTTTTTCATTGGTATTGCTGTTTATCTGGTTGCAGGTTTATATAATTACAAGTTATGGATGAAAGTCATTACTTGAAGCAATTGTTCATTCCCCAATTGAAGCGATAACCGTACTTTTCTGCAAAACTTGCTTTTGCACGCTCCACATGTAGCGGAATAATCCAGTATTGCTTGCGCAATGCGTCGGTTTCATCTTCCGGCATAAAGTATTTTTTGAAAAAATCAGCTTGGCTAAAGTTCCCTATTCTAAAGAACAAAGTAGAATATTTTCCGCAATCGCATTTTTCAGTGTGCATACGACTCTGATCAATCAAAACCGTATACTCTCGAGGATGGAGATTGCCTTTTGCAATTTCATCATAAATATTTAAGAACACCTTGAACGGACAAGGATTGTGAACCATATAAATAGCTGCTGCTGTTTGGCCCAAATACCAGTAAGAAAGTTCTGGACAATCCATTTCATTAGTATTGTCTTTCACCCATATTGTATCCCCGGTCTCCAAAACCATTGGAGTTAACGGTTTGAGCGGAGCAAGACACAAACTATCCGCGCTTTTAAATACCAATTGATTGTAATTCAAATCATTATTATTCAGATTTTTATACAATAAAGAGTCATTAATTCCTATAATTTTAGCCCCAGGATAGCCATATTCATTAATTTTTTGCAATAACTCCTCATCCCATTTTGCAAAATGTTCTTCATACATTCTATTTGGATCTGGAGAGCGCCGGTATTTCAATTCTTCTAATGAAAAATGGTATAACCAAGCTAAATAATCTTGATTAATAGTGGCAAGGTAGGCCTGTCGTGTTTTTTTCCCATCATCGCTTTTGAAATATTCAAGGAATTCTTTTTTTACTGTCATTTTTTTCCAAGCAGGAATATAAGACAAATGCGCTGGCCTCAAACCATAACCAACTCCCCTTTTCAAATATTTCATATAGTCACGATGATAGAAATGTGCCAACTGCGCAGCATTCATCAGGTCGTGTACATAATTAAACTCAAAGTTGTTGAAGGCCTGGTCGTAATATTGGAAGCCAGCATCAATCTTGTTGCTATCAAAAATGGCGCACTCGGCTTTGTAAATCAGCTCGTGGTAATGCCAGTAGTTGGTGTCCTGCTGTGCCTTGGCGGGCAGGCACGCGCCAAAGACAAGGGTAATGGAGAGAAGGAGGTGTTTCATAGGGGTATGGTTTTAGGGGTTAATAATGTAACGGGGATATTTCCCCTTTTATTTTAGAAGGGAAACTGTTCGCTGGAAACCTTCTACCTTCTACTTTTCAATTTTCAATTCTCAATTTTCAATTCTCAATTCTCAATTTACTACTCTCCCGGCTGCCCCATTCCGCCGCCACCTTGGCTGGCCTTGCTCTCCAACTCCATCTTTCCGAAACGGAACGTGATGCCCGCGCTGATGGTTCGGCTGATGGACTTCGAGGTGGAAAAATACTGGTAATAAGGGTTGGTCCCTTCGTTCTTGCTGGCATTCCAGTTGAAGATGTCGTTCACGTTGAGGTGTACTGAAATCTTGCGGTTGAGGAAGTCGGCGCGCAACCCGCAGTTGATACCGTAGCGCGGCTTCGTGACTGTAAACAGGCTGACACTCTTGGAACTGTAGTAGGCAGTGGCGTGGACTTCCAGCACCTTCCACAATTTGGCCCAGAAATTGAGGCGGAAACTGTAACCGAGGTTGTCGATCTTGGTCGGCTCGGTACCGTTGCGGAAGTTGAATTCCGATTTGTCATAGTGGATATTCCCGTAAAAACGGATGTTCATGAACGCTTTGAGACGGTAGGTGACATTCAACTCCGCCCCCGTGTTCATCGTCTTGCCGGCGTTCAGCGGCATGCTGAAGTTGACAATTCGCCCGAAAACGTCACTGTAGGCTACATCGCTCAGGTCGTAGATTTCGTTGTTGGAATGTTTGTAGTAGGCACTGATGCCCACCGAGCCAAACTTCTCGAAAAACTTGGTCCAGCCTGCCTCAACCGAATGAGTGAAAGTCTGCTTCAGGCCGGGATTTCCAATGCTATAACTCTCTTCGTCATAACTGATGAAGGTGGTTAGTTGTTCGGCGTAAGGATTCTGTACCCGCCGTGTGTAGCTCAACTTGAAGTTGTGCATCGACTCGGTGCGGTAACTCAGATGCAACGATGGATACAAGCTCCAGTAGGATTTTTTCACATTGTCGGCTAAGGAGTTGAGGATGCGGTAGTCGAAACACTCGTATTCGCTGCGGAGTCCGCCCTTCAGGGTGAAATTGCCGAACTTGTGCTGGAGGGTGGCATAGGCAGTAAAACTGTAGTTGCGTTCTTCGCTGTCTTGCAATCGCAACGAATCAATCTGGTAGTCCTGGAGGGTGCCAGCCAAAAGCGTGTCCTGCCGGATGACCTCCGAAGCAAAGTTGTAGTAGCCGTCCACCCCTACCGACAACTCGCCGTTCTTATGGTACGGATAGGTATAATCTATACTGGCATATACATTGTACATGCTGCTGGTAGCACCCGATTTCTTATTCCGGTTTAGATAGGTCTGTTTGTCGTATTCCCGAATGAAATACCGCTTGGCATTGTAATAATAGGTGTTGCCGCTGAGGTCGGCACTGATTTTATGTCCTTCCTTTTTGAATTTGTGTTCATAATAGATGCCTCCGTATCCGCCACCGCCTCCATACTGGCTGCCCTCGGCAGATTCGTAGGAATAGACATCGGGATTGTAAAGATACTCTGAACGCAAAGTTTGGGTGCTGGTTGACGACTTTCCCCATGACGGGTAGCCACCCGCCCAGAAACTGATGCTGTTCAGGGTGTCGAACTCATAGTCACCATTGAAGTAGAAGCCGCTGGAAACCGAATGACGCCGTTGCAAGCTAGTTCCCCACGTCGCCGAGGAAGTGTCCATCTGTTCGTTGAAACGGAGGGCTCTTGACTGCGTACTCGTCTTTTGGAATGAATAGTAGGCGTTGATGTAGAAGTTGAGCGACAGTTTGTTGTTGCTCCACACATACGAAACCCACGGTCTCACATCGGGTTGGGAGGAACCGCTTATGCCAAAACTGACAAAGCTGTTCTTCTTGATTTTGGAAGAGGTGACGATGTTGATGATGCCGCCGGTCCCCTTGGCGCTGTACCGTGCCGACGGGTTGGTGATGACCTCAATCCGTTCCAACGAGTTGGCGGGAAGTTGCTGGATGAAGGTTTTCAGCCCCTCTTCGTTGAGGTGCGACGGTTTGTCGTTGATCCAGATCTCCACGGAGGAGACGCCGCGAAGGGTGATGTTGCCTTCCACGTCCACCTCCACACCCGGCGCGTTCTGGAGCGCGTCGGAGGCGGTGCCCGTCTGCACCGATGGGTCTTCCGACACGTTGTAGAGCGTTTTCTCGCCGTCCACCATATAGACGGACTTGGTGGCGGTCACCGAAATTCCTTCGAGCGCGGTACTTATATTTTTCATGCTAATGGTGCCGAGATCTACGGTGGACCTCCCTGCTGGCACTGTAATGGGAAGGTCCAGCGTTTCGTAGCCCAGATACGAAGCTCTCAGCAGGTAGCTGCCGGACGGAACACTGGAAATGGAAAAGCTGCCGTCAGCCTCGGTGTAAGCTACCCCCATCTCCTGCATGGTCGAATCGGTCGTGACAATGCCAACACTGACATAAAACAACTTGTCTTGGTTCAAACTGTCCACGAGCGTTCCCTTGACGGTGGTCTGCGCCAGCAACGCACTGGAAGTCAGTGTGATAGACATGATTAGCAATAAATGGAATCGTGTCATATTCGATTGTTTTTTAGATACAAAAAAACTATTCGAGCGATGTTTACCCCCTCACAGCGACAAAGTGAACCCTCACTTTGTCACCACATCGGCTCCACCTGTAATTTTAACATTGCACCCACAGGTTCCGTCCAAGAGGTAAACCGTTCCCGTTTTCGGGACATATACGTCGGTCTTGCCGACACCTTTCTGCGTGATGTAAGCGGTAGATGCTGTCAAACCACTTGCTTTAATGTTACCCACCCCTTCATTCTCCACAATCAGGTTGTCTGCCCTCCCTCGCACGGAAATTGCGCCAGTATCCCTGTTTTTGATTGTCAAAATAGTAACATCCAATACTTTAAGCGAAATATTCCCCACACTCAAATTCTGTACATTCACTTTCGATGTTTTGCCTTTCACCATCTTTTCGGTCGCCTTTATGCTGCCCGTACCTTTGTTTTTGATAGTCAAAGTGTCATAACATACATACCGCACATCAATGCTCCCTATGTCGTTATTTCCCAAAACCAAATTCTTCTTTGCCACCAGACCATCACATTTGAAGCTGCCAATGCCATGGTTGGTGACGGTGAATGAATCCTCATTTATTTCGCGGGCGGTCACGTTGCCCGGACCTTTCAGTGTCACTTCTTTCAGATGTGGCGTGTATATCGTGACGGAAATGGGCGAGCCGGTTTTGGGAGCCCCCTGCTTGAGAGAGACGGTAAGGTTTCTGTCCAAAACTTCAAAGGTCTTAGGGTCTATCACGTCTACAAATTCCGTGCGCACATAGTCCATCACGTTGGAATCTGCCGCTATGTAAGCAGTGGATTCATCTCCGCGTGCTATAATGACGTCAATAGGGGAGGAAACAGTTAGCGAGGTGAAGGGGTCCAACGTCCGTTTTTGGGAAACCCTCCCGCTGTTGTCCAAAATTTGGAAATTGTTGAAATCGATTGCATCAAGGCTGGATTGGGAAGGTATGTTTTCTTCGCTGGGGCAGGGTGTTTCGGACAACGGGGGTGTTTTTTTTGCGGGATGGTCGGGGATATTTCCCGTCTCTACTGTGGCATGCGCCGTCTCTGCCATGGTTGTATCAACCGCCGTTTCCACCGTATCCACCACCACGCCAATCGAATCATGCATTTCATTTGTTGACAACGGGTTATGTTGTTCTGTCGGTGCTGCGGGTTGCAGGACGATGAGGGTGCCCGAAACCGCAACGGCCGCAATTCCCGCGGTGGCGGTGGCGATGGCGGGGACTTTCGCGGCGGAAATGGCCATCCACGCGCTCGGTTTCGGGACGGCGGCCCAGTTGACCCCTGCCAACGGGGAGGTTTGGGCGGGTGCAAAAGCCAAGTGCTGGAGCTTGGCACGGCAAAGACGGTCGATGGCGTGCGCCTTGTGAGGGATAAAGGGCAAAAGTATCATAAGAAGGGATTTTTTTCGTTTGTGGGTGTTGGTTAGCATTGCCTGGAGTTGTGTCCGCGCTTCCGACAGATAGCGTTTGGAACTCCGCTCTCCAATTTTCAGTGTTTCTGCAATTTGTGAATGTTTCTGTTTTTCAAATACATATAGGTTGAAAACGGCCCGTTGCTTGTCGGGAAGGGCACAGATGGCTTCCAAAATTTCCTGTTCGGTGAAGTCTGCCGCCGGCAATGGCTCTTCCTCTGTTTCCAGACCGTCGTCACAAATATTCATGTCGTCAACCGACTGGAAATGAGGTTGTTTGCGCAGATAATCCAGTGTATTGTTGAGGTTGATGCGCATAAGCCACGCCTCGAAACTGCCGAAGTTGTGGTACTGCTCCGACTTTTCGATGGCCTTGAGGAAGGCCTCGTGCGCGAGGTCCTCCGCCACGGAGCGGTTGCCCACATAGCGGTAGCACACACCGATCATCTTGCCGATGTTCTTCTGGTAGGTTCGTGTCCAAAACTGCTGTGCCTGCATATCGTATTTTAATGTATAACGTGGAAATCGGAAAAGGGGCCAACGTTATTTGAAAAAAATATTATATTGTAAAACAATCAGTTGAGGATGATGTACTCCCCTTTAACCTCCCCTTTGTCAATCTTTTCCCTGAGGTTCCGCGCGTCCGTTTCCGGATCGGCGGTGGCGAGGTTCGACCGCGGGAAGAAATAAAACTCACATTGCTCACTATACACATACTTGGCCTTTTTTACCGTTTCCTCCCACGTTTCCGCACAAAAAACCTTGTGCCGGTTCCGATGAATCTTTTTCAGATTGTCGGGGGTGAGGATGAAAAGCGTATTCCCTATCTGATAAACGTTATGTATGGCATACTCGTCGTATCTTTTTTTGCCGGGAGCAGATGCGTTGCAGAGATCCGAGGTCTGCATGTAGTCGCGAACGTTCAGGTTTCCCTTCCGCACCTCTTTATACCATGTTTTGGAGAGTGGAAAGCCCCGTTTGTAGGCGTTGTGTCGAAAAACGAGGCCCAAGTGCTCCACAGCGATGCCCGCCGTATAGACATTCACGAGAGGATATTTCTTATATAGCTGCTTGATTCTCTGTAAGTTGTTGTAATCCACGCTGTCCAATATCCGTTCAAGTTCTTTGTCGTCTGCGGAGCACAAGCTATTTTTCCGCACGGCTTGGTCGGAGGCGAGGATGTCCTCTATTTCATCGTGCAAATCAGGGATGATGGTCTTTTTGCAGTTGAGGTACAGCGTCTTCGCCGTTTGGTACAGGTCGGCATCCTTGATTGTGTCGTCGATAAAATCGGCGGGTTCTTCGCCCGAGCGGATGAGCGCATAGATGCAGATGAACGCGCGGTCGGTGTTTCGCAGGAATTCCGTATTGACCCGAAACGCAAAAATGGCATCCTTGCGGAACGGAAGGTGGCAGGTGAACGCCTCGTCATAGCAGTCGGAGGCCCGCTGGAAGTTGCTGTCGCAGATGGCCAACTCGGCCTGGTTGACCCAGTAGTTGTACTGTTTCACACTTGCGGGTTTGAACTGGACGCTTGCGTCATACTGCTTGCCAATGGTCTGGCATAACCCGTTAAAAAGCGTGCTCAAGATGCACAGAATAAGGAGGATCTTTTTCATATCGTTAATAAATTGTCGTGTCTCTATTCGAGAGAAAGACGTGTTTTTTTTCAGAAAGTGCCAAATAAAAAGAGAACTGTGGATAATGGAGTGTTTTTTTAACGATAAAAGCCGCTGATTTATTGGACTTTTGATTAAAATTTCTAAGTGAACAAACAAAATGTTTTGCCATGAAACATTATTTATACATATTGTCCCGCTCGGCAAAAAAATAGTACTCTATTCCCCCCCTCACTTGAAACAATTATGGTTCCCCCAGTTGAAACGGTAGCCGTGTTCCTCACCGAAATCCGTTTTCGCCCGTTCCACCCGTAGCGGTATAATCCAGTATTGCTTCCGCAATGCATCAGTCTCATCTTCAGCAAGAAAGAGGTCTGCAAAAATATCTTGATCACCGCCACCTATGCGAAAAAAACAATTGGCATACTGACCGCAATCACATTCTAATTCGCCAGCAGAATTAGGCGTGTGAGATTCATCAATTATGTAGGCAAATTCTCGTGGATGGAGATTCCCTTTGGCTATTTCATCATTGATAAATGCAAAATTTCGCAATGGGCATTTGTGAATTCTTAAATAGGTAATGGGGAAATGTTGTGACAGACACTCGTCGTCCAGTTCGAAACAAACATATTCTGATTCCACTATCCTCATCCAAATGGTATCTGTGCCAAATACATACGGTTTCGGGAGAGTGTCGAGCGTAGCACATAAACTATCGGCACTTATTTGCACCAAATAATTGAAATTCAAATCTTTGTTCTTTAATTCCTTGTAAAGGAGAGAGTCATCAATGCCCACTTGTTTAGTGCCAGGATACCCTGATTCTGTAATTTTTTGCGCCAACTCTTTGTCCCATTCGACGCATCTCTGACAATATTCAGCAAAGGAAGTTTTTCGACGTATTTTTTCCGCAGTTAAAGAAAACTGGTACAACCACGCCAGATATTCCTGATTGATGGTGGTGAGATATTGTTGCCTGATGGTTTGTCCCTCAGTACTTTGGAAATATTCAAGAAATTCTTGTGCGACGGTCTGTTCCTGCCAGACAGGAATAAAGTTCAGGTTTGCGGGGTGCAGCCCGTAGCCGACGGCCTTCTTCAGATATTTCATATAATCACGATGGTAGTAGTGCGCCAGCTGTGCCGCATTCACCAAATCGTGTACGTAGTTGAACTCAAAATTGTTGAAGGCTTGGTCGTAATATTGGAAACCCTGTTCCACATTTATGTTGCTGTCGAACAGAACGCACTCGGCTTTGTAAATCAACTCGTGGTAATGCCAGTAGTTGGTGTCCTGCTGTGCCTTGGCGGACCGGCACGCGCCAACGACAGCAACGACGACAAAGGAAATGGATAGGAGGATGTGTTCCATAAGGGGCGGGGGATTTTTTTGTAAAAAGTTGGTTTTGAAGGAGGTGGTATAGAAATAACGATAGTTTTCGCAATTTATTTTTCAGTGAAATATATAAATTGTTCAGCGAAATAAACATTGAATGACCGCTTCGCGCCCCTACTGGCGGTTTCCCTCCGTGCGGTACGTGAACTTGTCGAAACGCTCAAAGCCGTAGGCTTGCAGCTGCTCCACGCTCCACGCCCGGTCGTCGTCGGTGTTGTAGTCGGGGATGAGCGGCACGCGCACCACCACCTGCTGGGTGGGGAAGTGGCCCGCAAGGTGTTCCAGATTCCGCAGGAGCCGTGTGATTGGCTGGCCGGTGTACTGCTGGTAAATCTCGGGATGCAGGTCTTTGATGTCCACGATGAAGGCATTCACATGGGGCAGCACCGCCTGCAGGTTCTCCTCCGGCACGTTGAGGGAGGTTTCAAGGGTGAGCTGCCAGTCGGCGCCGCACAACTCGCGGAAACGGATGAGGTAGTCGGGGCGCAGCAGCGGCTCGCCACCGCCGAAACAAACCCCGCCACCGGTGGCCAGAAAGTACAGCTGGTCGATGCGTACCTCCTCGTAAAGCTGCTCCGGCGTCAGACAGCGCAACCGCTCCGCCGAACCCAGACAGGAGGGGTTCAGACAGTAGCGGCAGTGCAGCGGACAGCCGTGGAAGGCCGCCAAAGTGGTCACCCCGTCGCCATCAATGCCGATGCGATGCCGTATAATACCGATGAATGGAGCCGCTTGCAACATGTTCTATAACGAATCTTGGGGTGGGTCGGTTATCGGGATGGTATCTGTGAGAATTTCATCAGATGGATCTTCCACAAAGCCTTCACACATTATTACTTCCCCGGGAACAATCATCTCCCACGTTGCTTCCTCTTCTTTGTTGGTTTGGGCACTGTCAATGGGAGGAGCGGGTATGGTATCCGCCACCTTTTCCGTTTGGGGTTGTGCAACGACCTCCGGGATTTTGTCTTGCGCTTTCGGCTGGCAGGCATTCAGGGCTATGCTGCCCAACGCGATGCCGGCAATGGTCACCGCCTTCCCCATCAGACTCCGCTTCTGCAGCTCCCGTTCCAGGTACTGCACTTTCGATTCGCAGTACGGACAGGTGCCGTGGCAGTCGCCCTCATGGGTGCATTCGCGTTCCTCCAGCGGAATGTTGTTTTGCGCGGCAATATCCCGACGGATCTCTTTCAAAATTTTGCAGGTTGCTTTCCCGTGTTTCATGGCTGAAAAAATATTGGTTGCAAAGGTACGATTATTTTCTTGATGAATATACTTCATTGCGATTTTCAGCAACGAAATTACAATCGTTTCAAGCAAAATTTATCCCTTCACACCCAAAATGTGAACCCTCACCACGAAAATGTGACGGATGGTTCAAATGAAAATGCTGTATTGGTTTATAATATTTTGATAATCAAATTTTTATAAAAAATATAATTGAGAAGGCTAATGAAGGAATAAATGAAGATGAGTGAAGGGATAAACCCATTTTGGGAAGATTGTTTGGAAAGAATTGAGTATTTTTGCTGCCGTATATACATCCTGCCTTTATGAAACATTCGAAGAAAATTGCCATCGTTTTGCTCAATGTCCTGTTCAGTGCCGTAGTGCTTTGGTTTTTTGCCCGCAACCTTATTTTGCACCCATTCTCGGGCGGCTTTGTCAAGGAAGCCATTTCGGGCATTCTGTTGTTAGGCTCATTGTATTTCAATTACTTTGTGCTTTATCCCAAGCTTTATCCCAAATATCCGCAAGTGTATTGGGCGGTTGTGGTGCTCAGTGCTATCGTGGTGGGCGTTGTGGAGACGGCTCTTGCCTACCGTTTTATTGTATCGCGCCATGCCAATGCTATTAAACTGGTGGGATATTTCGAGTTTTTCGCCACCCATCAGTTTGAGGTCATTGGACGGAATCTCGCTTTGAATTTCTTCCCGTTTTTGTTCAGGGATCGTAAACATTACCAACAGTCGTTGGAGGACGAGACCAAGATCGTGTACGAGCGGGTCCGCATGCTGGATGTCGCCGACAAGGACAGCAACATCCAGCTGTTGACCATGGATGACATTTTCTACTGTGAGCAGCAACGCAATTTCACCACGATCTACACCGTGCAAAATGAAAAATACACGAGGTTGGGTTCCATGAAGCATCTGGAGCAGCTGTTTGGCGAGGAGGATTTCATCCGCATCACAACCACCTTGCTGGTGCCTTTCCAGCATATCCAGTCGTGCAAAGATAACAGGGTGATGATGAAGCAGATGCCGTGGGAGGAGGTGCCCACCACCTTCCCATTGGAGGCCCGCACGCAGGCGGAAGTGGCTGAAAGAATTTCCGAAATCCTTTCGCAGAAGGAGGTTGTTTTAGACGAAAATAAAATCCCGGAGACTCCGACTTCCACCACTGCCAGGCGTAAACCGGCATCTGCCGCTGAGGGAAAGGTCAGGGAGGTGCTATCTTACATCGAAGCCCATCCGAACTGTAATACGGCGGACATCATGGCCGGAACGGACTTTTCGTTGAGCACCGTGGAGCGCTGCCTCTCCGAGCTCAAAAAGCAGGGACTCATCGAGCACACCGGCAGCAAGAGAAGCGGCGGGTACAGCAGGGTGTAAATAACTTAATTATCAAGAAAATAGTCGCATACATTCATTACGAACATTCCATTGTTCAGTCTATGTGCAGGAATGGTGTCATTGGTTAAAATCACTTTCTTGAAAGAGTCGTCAATTAGCTTTAAAGAGCGTTCCTCTTGCTGTTGTTTTTCGGCATCAGGAAGGGAAAAGGCACTTTGAACATAGAGTCGGTCGTTGTCCTTATTGCAGACAAAATCCACCTCAAATGTGTTTCGTACGGTTTTTCCGTCCTTGTCTTTTGTGTATTGTTCAATTACCCCGACATCCACACTGTATCCATAGTGAATCAAGTGGTTGAATATGATGTTCTCCATTACATGAGTGGGTTCTACCTGTCTGAAATCAAGGGCTGAATTCCTCAGTCCAATGTCAGAAAAATAGTACTTGCAGGGAGTGTCGATGTATTTCTTTCCTTTAATGTCGTAGCGGATAGTTTTTTTTAAGAGAAAAGAATCTTCAAAGTAATCAATGTATTGTTTGATAGTCCATGAATTTATAGAAACATTTTTCTCGCTTTTGAAAGTGTTGGACAGTTTGGTGGGATTCGTCAAAGATCCGATATTGGATGCCAGTATGTTGAAAAGGTCAGACAGTTCCGCGTCATTCTTCACCTTGTTTCTTCCTATGATGTCTGTCAAATAAGTCTCTTTAACTAATGCGTGCAACATTTCCCGCTTGATGGAAGCATTGGTTTCGCTCACAACCAAAGGAATGCCGCCATAATACATATATTCTTTCCAAACGGAGGTTATTTCTCCTCCTTTTTCCAAATATATCTCCTTAAAAGTAAGTGGGTTGACATTGACTTGCACTCCTCGTCCCCTAAATTCAGTCACGATGTCGGAGGATAAAAATTTCGCATTGCTGCCTGTGACATACACGTCGAGATTGTCAATGTGCAGAAAACCGTTCAGTACATCCACAAACCTGTCAAGCATTTGCACCTCATCAATGAAAACGTAATGCATCTCCTTGTCGTTTGCAGAGGCTTCTTTAATGAATCGATACATTTTTTCCGCTTGGAAAATATTTTTGTGTATATACACAATTTTAGTTTGCAAAAATACAAAAAAAAAGAGAGAGAAGATGTCTTTGGAGTTTTTTTATAAAAAAAAGAAGCGGAACAGCAACTGTCCCGCTTCCGTCCCATACATTTCGCCAATTACTTGCATTCAAGCATGGCTTTCAACCGTTATTCTTTTACGAATTTGGCTTCCATGGTGCCGTTCTCCGAATCAATCTTCAGAAGATAGAGTCCGGCTGCAAAATGGCTTATGTCTAAAGTGAAGTCGCTGTCGTTCACTCTCTTTTTATGAATAAGTTGTCCGTTGGCATTGTAAACGGAGATTGTGTTGATGCGGCTGTCGCCCTCGATGCGAATTTGGTCAGAGGCCGGATTCGGGTACATTCTCACAGTGGCGATGAGTTCGGTGCCGACACCGCTGCCGTTGGGACCGAAAACGGTGTAATAGCCCCAAGTGAAGCATCCCGGATCATTGGCTTCTTGCACCATCACAGAATAGGTGCCGATAGGCAGGTTGGAAATGGTGGCGGTCTCAGCGCCGGTGTTCCATGTGTAGAGGTAGGGCGGATTGCCGGAGGTGACGGTGGCCGTGGCGCTTCCCGTGCCAGAATAGATGGAGTAGGAGTTGGAGTTCGTGCCGGTAACGGTGACGGCGATGTTGCAGCCGGCAGGATTAACGGTGAAGTTGCCGACCTTCTGGCAGGCATTGGCATCTGTAACCGTTACATAGTAGCTGGTGGGTATCAGTCCAGTGATGGTTTGGGTGGTTTCAAGGTTGCTCCAGAGGTATTGGTAGGGTGCTGTGCCGCCGTTGGGGGTGGCGGTAGCGGTGCCGTCCATGGCACCAACGGAGGTTTCGTGCGTGCCGCTCACGGTCACATTGAAGCCTTCACAACTGGGCATGTTGAAGACGATGCCGTCGATGTAGAACTCGCTGCCGGCCACGGGAGCGGGAAGTCCCAGCTGCGAGGGGGTAGGCATCCCCGGAGCGATGGCGGAGTAGTCGGGGATGGAGCCGACGCTGGAGCAGATGAAAATGCTCATCTTGTCGGGCTGCTGGGTGGTGGAATATACAAAGGGAATGTTCACATGCGTCCACTCCTCCACGGTGCTGTTCACCTCGAAGTAGCACTCGCCCACGAGGTCGTCTTCGTCGGTAGCGGCATTGTACTTGGTGAGCTCCACTTGGAAGCAGCACGCATCATCGCCCATCGGTTTCGCTTTGTACAGGAAATCCACTGATACGGGGCGTTTGTTATAGGCCACACCGCCATCTCCGACGGAACCCAGCTGGATGAAGCCGCCGACAGGATTGGGGAAGGGTAGGGGCAGAAACAGCAGCCTGAAGTTCTCGCATTCCGGACAGCTTCCTGTCACCAATTTCAAAGAGGCGGAGCCCTCTCCGGGAGAGGCGGTCTCCTTGAATACAGTCTGTGCACCGCCGCCGTCCATCGATAGGTCGTTGGAAGAGGTCCATCCTACGGGCTCAATGCCATTCCAGTTCTCAAAATTCAAGTTGGTGGGATCGTTCTGGGCGTGTGATACCATTGCAATAAATGCAAGGAACGCCATGAATAGGCTAAATTTTTTCATTACTCTTTTTTTGATTGATATTAATGTGATGTTTGCTCAATTCACGTTACAAACGTTACAAATACAGCAGCTGGCTGACAAATTTCAGCGGCAAAATTACCATTTGCAGAGCAATATTTAATCCCTCATAGCAGGAATGTGAACCCTCACAGCAAAAATGTGACCACCTGCTTCAATGAAGCAGTTATGTGGATTTGTAATAAATTGTGAATCAAATTTTTATAAAAACAAAATGGATAGGGCTTGTGAGGGAATAAATGAAATTATGTGAAGGGATAGATGTAAATCAGGAAGGTGCTTTCTTCCGTTTTCACCTCTCACCTTTCAGTTTTCCATTTTCCATTTTCCATTTCCCTTACTTCACCCTGAAATTCAGCATTCTCCGGTCCTCAATCCACCCCTCTAACAGGTCGTTGATGGCCACTTTCCCCACCCCTTTCGGCGTGCCGGTGAAGATGATGTCGCCGGTCTTCAGCGTGAAAAACTGCGAGGCGTAGGAGATGATCTGGTCGATGGAAAAGAGCATCTCACCACTGTTGCCGCTCTGAACGGTATTGCCATTTAAGTTGAGGTGAAAATTGATGTTGTTGAGGTCTGCAAATTTTTCTTTTTCAATGAATTGACTAATGATGGCCGACCCATCAAACGCCTTTGCGATCTCCCACGGATTGCCTTCCTCTATGCAATTTTTTTGCAGATCCCGTGCCGTGAAGTCGATGCCCAACCCAATCTCGTGGTAGTAGGTATGGGCGAATTTTTCCTGGATGTATTTCCCCACCTTGTCGATGCGAACCAGTAGCTCCACTTCATACTCAATCTGTTGTGAGAATTCAGGTAAAAAGAACGGACGGTTGCGGGTGATGACCGACGAGTCGGGCTTCAGAAACAGGGTCGGTTTGTCGGGGACTTTATGCCCCAACTCTTTGATATGAGGCAAGTAATTTCTTCCTACGCAGATGATTTTCATATTCTACTTTTTAATTTTCTGATTATGAATAATGTACGAGTCTTTTTGGGCGATGTCAGTTCGGTATTCGAAACGGTCGAAGTTTTGGAATCCGTATGCCATTAATTGCTCCACGCTCCATGCCCTATCGTCGTCGGTGTTGTAGTTGGGGATAAGCGGCACCCGTATCATCACCTGCTGGGTAGGGAAGTTTTGGGACAGATATTTCAGATTCTCCAACAGCAACTCAATAGGTCTTTCAGTATAGTTTTGATAAATATTGGGATGTAAATCCTTGATGTCCACGATGAAATAGTCGGCAACGGGCAGCACGGATTTCAACTGTTCTTGAGGAACGTAGAGGGAAGTTTCTAAGGTAAGTTGCCAGTCGGGACCGCACAACTCGCGGAAGCGGACGATAAAATCGGACCGTAGCAGGGGCTCCCCACCGCCGAAGCACACCCCGCCATGGGTGGCCAAAAAGTAGAGCTGGTCGATGCGCACCTCCTCATAAAGCTGCTCAGGAGTGAGCGTGCGACAGACTTCCACCAGACCGTGACAGCTGGGGTTGAGGCAGTACTTGCACTGCAGGGGACAACCGTGGAAAGCCGCCAGCGTAGTCACCCCCTCGCCGTCGATGCCGATGCGGTGCCGCATTATGCCGATGAAGGGAGCCGGTTTTACCATGGGTTATTATTTCTCAGATTCTGAGCCGTAAATCAATTCAACGAGATTATAGAGCAACAGATAGTCAATCATGTTGACTTCCCCCGTGTCGGCCGTGCGCCAAGGACAAAACAACGACAAGCAATGCCAGGGCGGTGCATTTCTAACGGTTTGTCCTGCTGTGGTTTGGGTGAGTTTGCCGTCGGTAGGGGCACTGTTGAGGTATGCATCGTACTGCTCGCGCGGCAGCAGCTCTTTCCCCTCTTTCCCATAGATAACCAAATTGATGAGGGGTAGGTGAGGAAAGATAAGTTCTTGTTGTAAATCAGGACGTTTGCGTACGATCTTATCGCAACTTTTCACCAGCCAGGCGTAACAGTCTTTGCCGCTCCCGGCGTCGTTCATCACCGCCGACATCGACAAGATGCCGTACCACCGGAAGTTGCCGGTTTTCGAGATGAACATATTGTCTTGCACCAATTTCCAGGTGCTCCGTCCCGCATTTTCTTTCTTCGTCCCTGCCGGTGTCGCCCCACTCAAAAGGTCACCTATCGTCAAATGGGCGTATTGTAACCAAATAAGATCCATTCTTTGTTGTATCTCATTGTGGGTTACATGGTTAATGATTGACCAATTCTCTTTTTCTCCCTCTTTATTTTGCATGAATGCCACCATTCTTTGGCTTATCTCTGCCACTTTTTGGCATAGTTCAGCATCATCCACCAACTTTTGTACCAAGGCGAAACCGATATAACTGCCCCATGCCTGGTCTTGTGAAGGGGCGTTTCGTTTGCTGTCGGTTTTCCCGCACTGGTACTCGTAGTCGCTGGTGATCCATTGCACCCCGAAGCGGCTGGTGTCTGCCCGCCAGATGTCATCGCGGAGGTAGAAGCCGTTGGGGTGTGCGAAGGTGTCGCCGCCCCAGCATTTCTCTGCCTCTAAATCCAGTCGGTCATATACCTGCAAGGCGCATCGAAGTTCCTTCAGGGTGGCATCGGTGGACTTCCCTTCTTGTTGCAAACGGGCATACTCCGTGGCCAGCAGCGCCACATAGTGTCCCTGCCACCAAATCCCGTCGCACCAGTACCCCGTCAAACCGTTGCGAGTTTGATATCTGCGTTCCATCGGCTGCGAGGTGCCCCGCTCCATCCCATTGCCCGTATAGTACAGAAATTCAGTGCGTAAGCGCTCTCTCAGCAGGTTGTATTTTTCTTCGTTGGAAAGGGTAGATTGTGCCAAAATCTGGCATAAACTACCCGAAAAAATCGCTATCAAGAAGAGAATTTTTTTCAGCATATTGTGCTATTTTTCTTCATCATAGACTTCAAGGTGGCTCAGTTCTTTCCCGTTGATGTCAAGTCGCAGGAAGGTGAGGCGTGTGTGGTGCCCGAACCGTGAGGCAGAGCCTGGGTTGATGAAAAGCAGGTTGTGACTGGTGTCGTGCATCACTTTGAGGATGTGCGAGTGACCGGCAATAAAGATGGTGGGATGTTCCGCTTGGATGAGTTTCAGGGCCGGAGTGGAGTAGTAGTGTCCGTTGCCCACGATGTGCATCATCGCCACTTTGTGCTGTTCGCAGGGAAACACCAATGATTCCGAGGTTTTGCAGCGTATGTCCCAGTCGTCGCAGTTGCCATACACGGCGCGCACGGGGGCGATGAGGTTGAGTTCGTCCAATACCTCCTCCCTGCCGATGTCGCCGGCATGCCAGATCTCATCACACGGTTTAAAAAACTCGAATAGTTTCGGATGTACGTAACCGTGTGTGTCAGAGATGATTCCGATTTTCATGGTTTATTTTACGGCCACGGTCTCGATTTCCACCATCACACCCATAGGAAGAGCTTTAACGGCGAAGGCGGCGCGGGCTGGCGGGTTGGTGCTGTAGTACTTGGCATAAACCTCGTTCATGGGTTTGAAGTTGGCCATGTCGCTGAGCAGACAGGTGGATTTTACCACGTCGGCGAAGGTATAGCCGGCCTCTTCGAGGATGGCGCCGATGTTTTTCATCACCTGTTCGGTCTGTTCTTCAATGGTGTCGGCGACCTTGCCGGTGGCGGGATCTACCGGAATCTGACCGGAGATGTAGAGGGTTCCGTTGATTTCAATGGCCTGGCTGTAGGGTCCGATGGCCTTGGGAGCTTTGTCGGTGTGGATGACTTTTTTCATTGTTGTTGATTTGTTTATTTGTTGATTCGTTGAATTGTTTATTTGTTGATTTGTTTTTTCTGGCCGTTGAATTTGTAGCCCATGGTGGCGAAGAAGAGGATGTAGATATAGCAGATGAAGAGCAGCAGGTAGGCTTTTTGGTGTCCCACTTGCGGAAGTTCGCATAACTTTCCGTAAATCAGCGACATGACACCACCGCCCGCGATGGCCATGACGAGCAGTCCGGAGGCCAGTTCGGTATGTTTGCCGAGGTCGTGGATGGAGAGCGGCCAGATGGCGGGCCACATGATGGCATGGGCAAAACTCAGCATGATGATGCAGGCGATGGAGAGACGCGCCGACATCGAGTAGGCTGCCACAGGGTCGAGGTTGGGTTGGAAGAGGTGGACGAACGACTGGGAGTAGATGGCAACAAAGGCCAAAACGACGGCGATGATGAGGTTGGTGACGAGCGCCTGACGCTGCGAAATCATCTTCGGCACGGTGATGAGTCCGACGAAATAGCCCACGATGAGGGCGAACATGGCGTAGGTGGGGAAGTCTTTGCTCACACTCTCCGCGATGTGAAGGTCGTTGCCGTAAGGAATCAGGTAGTCGATGGCGATGACCTCGGCACCCACATAGAAGAAAATGGCGAACACGCCCAACCAAAGGTAGGTGTATTTTCTGGAGAAGAGGGAGTCGTGTTGTTCCTCGCCCTGCGTGGAGGTCTCGATGCGGGGCAGTTTGGCCAGTTTGATGAAAACTACCAGCAGGATGAATACTGCGGTGATAATGATGTACGGAAGGATGACCTGTTCGGCGAGGTGCTGGCGAACCGCTTCAGCGGCTTCTTCTGTCATCAGGCCGCTTTTCAACTCTGCCAGTTCGGCGTCGAGGCCGGAGAAAAGGGCTTTGTAGATGGTGTAGATACCGATGACACCGGCGAATTTGTTGCACACGCCCATGATGCTGATACGGCGGGCGGCGGTTTCTATCGGTCCTAAGATGGTGGCGTAGGGGTTGGTGGCCGCCTGCAACACGGTGAGACCCGCGCCCATGAAGAACTGGCCGGTGAGGAAGATGCCGAACTGGCGGGTGATGGCCGCCGGCACGAACAAAATGGAACCGCAGGCCATGGTCAGCAGGCCGATCATCATGCCCCCGCTGTAGCCCACCTTGCGGATGAGCAGCGAGGCGGGAATCCCCATCACAAAATAGGAGATGTAAAAGCAGAAGGGTACAAACGAAGCCTCAAAAGTGGTGAGGTTGCAGGCCTCTTTCAAAAAAGGCATCACAATGCTGTTGACCCAAGTGATGTAACCGAACACGAAAAACAACGTGCCGATGACAAACAAACTGAATGCGTATCTGTTTTTTTGTTCCATGGTTAATGATTTATCGGCTGCAAAATTACAAAAATCTTATTTGATTTTAAACCCTATTCTTCCATTTTCGTCAAAGTGCTTGTTTTCATTTTGCAACTAATTCTGTTTTATCATGAAAAGAATAATGTTATTCTGCTTGTTAGTCAGTTTCGCTGCGGCTACGATGGCGCAGGGACAGGTTGAGACCACCACGAATTCCAAGTGTGGTTCTCAGGATTGCCAAGCCGTCATGAAACTCAAAAAGGAGTTTTTGGAGAAGAATTTTACTTTGAAAGAGGAACAGAAAAAGCCTTTCTGGGATGCTTTCGATGCATACGCCAAAGCCGAATATGCTGCTTTTCAAAAGAGCCGTACGGTCATGAACGCGGCGGGAATCGACCATCATGTGTCGGCCGACAGCATCCAGTATCTTTCCGACAAACAGATTATTGTTTTGTACACCACCCGTTTGGAGACGCGCCGTGCGCTGTTGGAAGCCGAGACCAATTTCCTCAACGCCATCTCACAGTGCCTCACTGCCCAACAGGTGAATGAATACTACCAGCTGGATCGTAAGTTCAAGCGTTCAGCCGCTTCGCATAAGAAAGATGCTGCACGTAAGGCTGCTCCCACCAGCAAGAGTCAAGCCCCCCAGAAGAATATGGAGGCAGCACCTGCTAAATCAGTACATTAAGCCGATATTTCCGGCATTTGATCAATTCACTCTTATTGTTTTTTGCCCGTGTTGTCGCACGGGCTTTTGTGGTTGAGAAGCCATCGTGGATGGTTCTTGTAAAAAAGTTATCAACAACAAAATATTATTAAATATAATTCGTTATTTTTGCGGTCTATTTTATATAAATACGTAAATCATTGAAATTTAATAAAATACATTCTAAAAAGTACTCTGTTGCTGTCCTGTTGATGGCAGTAATTTTCTTGTGCGGCTGCTCTACACGCAAAAATACGCCCATCAATAGGGGTTTTCATAACATGACTTCCCGCTTCAATGTCAATTTCAACGGCAAAGAAGCCCTTAAGAATGGCGAGGAAGAGCATGCCAAACTGTGCAAGGACAATTACATCACCACGCTGCCTATATATGTGTATCCTCCCAAAGAAGAACTCTCGAGCATCTATCCTGCCATGGACCGCGTGATTGAGAAGGGGTCGAAGTGTATCTACAAGCACTCTATGTTTTTCAAAGGGAAGGAGTATGTGAAGAATATCGACGATGCCTACCTGATGATGGGAAAAGCCTATTTCTACAAGCAGGATTACCAGCAGGCGCAGCGCATCTTCAACTACATTCTCACCACCCACAAGGATGGCAATTGTGTGGAGGAGGCCATGATTTGGAATGCCCGTACCGCCCTGCGGATGGGCTATTACGGACAGGCGGAGGACATCATCAATGAGGCCAAATACTACGTGCAGCCCAAGAAATCGAAGAAGCTGAATCTCCAGTATGCCGCCGCCGGTGCCGAGTACCACCTCACCGCTCCCGATGGCGACCGTATGACCGCCATCAACTACATTGACGATGTGTTGAAGAACAAACCGAAAAAGTTGTTCAAGACCCGTATGTATTTCATCCTCGGTCAGTTGTATGAATTGGAGGAACAGCCTTCACAGGCGCACGACTATTTCCTTTGGGTTTCCAAACACAGTCCCGACTACGACTTGGAGTTCAATGCGCGCATGCACCTGGCCACCAACTATGATGGCAGTCCGGCCAAGCGTGCGCAAATTATCAAGGAGTTGAACAAGATGTTGGCGGAGGAGAAGAACAAGGATTATTACGACCAGATTTACTATGCATTGTCGGAGATCGACCGCATTGATGAGGATACCACGGCGCAGATGGACAAGTTGGCCAAGTCGGTGGCAGCATACGCCAACAACGATTTCCAGCGCACCCATTCGGCGCTTCGTCTGGCCGACCTTTACTTTGAGCAGGAAAAATACCCGCAGGCCAAGGCTTACTACGACACGGCCACGGTTTCGATGCCCAAGACCTATCCCAATTATACCGAGATTAAGCGCAAATCGCAGATACTCACCGAGTTGGTGGATAACTTGCAGGTGGTGGTGGTGCAAGACAGTTTGCAACGTATCGCCAAGATGAGCGAAAAAGATCGTGAACGTTGGGTGAAGGGAAAAATCAATGAATACAAGCAGGAGAAGGCCAGAAGAGAGAAGGAGGAACGCGACAAGGAGTTAGCGTTGCAGAGTGCGCTCGGTTATGCCAACTACAATCAGAATACGAATGCCGGTAGTTCTGGAAAGTGGTATTTCTACAACTCTACCTTGATGTCGGCCGGTAAGACCGAATTCTTGCGTAAGTGGGGTAGTCGTAAATTGGAGGACAACTGGCGTATCAGCAACAAGCAGCAGCTTTCGTTTGAGGATATGGCCAACCTCAACAATCCGAAGGCGGATCAAGACACCACGGAATACGACGAGTTTGGCAATCCGATACTGAAGCGGGAGACTGACCCCGAGAAGGAGCGTTTCTACACGCAGGACCTGCCGCTCACCGAAGGTGCGATGGACACCTCCAACATGATGATTGCCGAAGCACTCTATCAGGCGGCGGTCATCTATTTGGATTTGCTCAACGACCGGCCCCGCGGTTGCGAGATGTTGGAGAAATATTACCAGCGCTTCCCCGACAATGACCTCTCTCCCGCAGTGCTTTACCTCCTCTACCTCAACTACAGTCAGATGAAAAACGGGAAAGCCGAGCAGCCTAAGGAGATTATCCTTACCAAATATGCCGACACCGACTATGCCCGTCTGATTCGCGAGCCCGACTACTATAAGAAGGTGGCCGCTGCTCAGAAACAGATGGAGAATATGTACGAGACCATCTATCAGGATTTCATGAATAAACAGTGGGCGAAGGTGATTCAGTCTTCTGAGTTGGCCATCACCAGTTGTACCGACCGTTTGTTGCGCTCGAAATTCGCCTATTTGCGCGCGGTTTCTGTGGGACAGGTGCAGGGCAAAGATCAGTATCGCAATGCTTTGCAAGGGGTGGTGACAGAATATGCCGACCTGCCGGTGGCTGAGTTGGCCCGTCTGTTGTTGGAGACACTGGAGCCGGAACCTCAGACGGTAGCTCAGCCTGAGAAAGCTGAGGATGGTCCGCAAGTTCAAGTTGAATCTCCGTTCTTGTATAGTGCTAACGAATGGCATTATGTGGCCCTCATCGTTAATGTGCACAAAATCAAAGTGATGGATTTGAAGGTTCAGATTTCCGACTTCAACAAGCAGTATTATGCGTTGCAAAATCTGAGCATCAACAGTTTCTATATCAATCAGGATGAGCAGATGGTGACCATCTCGCGTTTCCGCAATGCCGATGCGGCCATGGACTATTACAATGGTTTCATCCGTGGCGACATGTTCAAGGCGGATGTGCAGGCGAAAAACATTACGCCCTATGCGATGGGAGCCGCTAATTACAGCATTTATTATAAGCAGCGCGAATCGCGTCCTTTGTATGAAGAATTTTTTCAAAAGAATTATTTAAAACCATAAAAAAACATTAAGAGTATTATGAACAGACCTGAAGAAATGGGTGCCATGAATGGCACGAGAGTGAACACCATTGCCGCCGGTACCAGCTTGGTGGGTAACATTGAAGCTGCCAGTGACTGCCGTATTGATGGTACTATCAAAGGAAATATCAACTGCAAGTCGAAGATCATCATCGGTCAGACCGGCGTGGTGGAAGGCGACATCAATTGCGACGGCATCGAGATCGAGGGCCGCGTGAAGGCTAACATCAACGCTGTGGATATCATCTCTTTGCGTTCCACCGCTGTGCTGGCTGGTGACATTGCTTCCAGCAAGCTCGCCATCGAGCCGGGTGCCACCTTTGTTGGTAACTGCAAGATCCAGAACGGCAAGGCCGCTGGTGTTCAGCCGACTCATACTCCGGCTCAGCCCCAGCCCCAGCAGCCGCAGCAGAAATAATCCATCATGAGCGATAAAAGGCAGTGGGATGCCGGCGCCAGTTATGCAGGACTGGCCGTCCAGATGGGTGTCATTATTGCCATAGGCGCATACGGAGGTGTGAGATTGGACCGTTGGCTCGACCTCTCACCTCTCTTTGTCATTGTATGTTCTTTGGCATCCATTGCTCTCGCTATGTATGTGATGATTCACAAATTAACCCAAAATAAAGAGAAATAGGTGATGAAGAAAATGAAAAGAATCAACTACAAGGTTCCCCCATACGTCATCCATCTGCTGGTGGTTTCCATTGTTGTGGCGGCGTTGAGCATCCTCATGCAGGTTGCACTTCCCGCGTACTCCACGCCGGCGATGCCCTTCATCGTGCTGTTTTTCTTCTTTGTCACCCTCTTCAGCCTCTATGTCGTCCTGCGCGACCAGTCGCAGCGCGACTCGCGGAAGTTCGTCTCCGGCTACATGCTCTCGCGCATCATCAAGTTCATGTCGTGCCTGCTCTTCTTGCTCATCTATTTCATCGCCTCCAAAGAAGACCGCTGGCGGTTCGCCGGGGCATTCATGGTCATCTACCTCATCTTTTCCATCAGCGAAATCTTTATTCTCAAAAAGGAGAACTCCCGCTTGCAGAAGTTGAGGGATGCGGAGAAGCAGAACCCTACCGAAACGGGAAACGATGAGCACGCAGGACAAAAGTAAAATCCAGCTTATTCTTTCCGCTCTCTCCACCAAGCCGGGCGTGTACCGCTATCTCGATGAGAATGGCAAGGTGATTTATGTCGGTAAGGCCAAAAACCTCAAACGGCGCGTTTCCTCCTATTTCAACAAAAACCACGACTCCTCCAAGGTGCGGATGCTGGTCACCAAGATCCGCGACATCCAGACCACCGTGGTCGATACCGAATGGGAGGCTCTGTTGTTGGAAAACACCCTCATCAAGGAGTATAAGCCGAAGTACAACATCATGCTGAAGGACGACAAGACCTACCCATGGATTGCCGTCACCAAGGAGGCTTTTCCGCGGGTTTTCGTCACCCGCTCGCCTGATCGGAGCCGACAGGAGGTCTTTGGTCCCTACGCTTCCGTGAAGTACATGAACGCACTCTTCCACACCCTGATGGAGACTTTCCCGGTGCGCACCTGCAAAATCTTCCGCCAGAGCGACCGTCCCTGCCTGCAATATCAGCTGCATCGCTGTCCGGGACCGTGCGCCGGCTGCATCTCCCAAGAAGAGTATCAGTCTAACATTTATAATATCATTGAGATACTAAAGGGTAATTCTCAGTCCATCATCCGAAAGCTGCATGAAAAAATGATGGATTATTCTGCGCAGATGGAGTTCGAAAAGGCGCAGGAGATGAAAGATAAACTCGATATTTTAACACAATTTAAGGGGAAATCGGTAGTGGTAAATCCCGACATCTCCAACCTCGATGTGTTTACCATTGCGGAAGATGAGCAGAGTGCCTATGTGAATTTTATGAGGGTAATGGAAGGGTCTGTAATTCAGTCTTATACACTTGAAATTGCCCATAAATTGGAGAGAACTACGGAGGAATTGTTGTTGCAGGGTATGGTGGAGCTGCGCGACCGTTTTGGCGAGTTCAGTCCCACTGTGCTGTTGCCGTTTGTGCCGGAGACCCAGTTGTTGGACGTGACCGTAACGGTGCCCCAGCGCGGTGACAAGAAAAAGTTGTTGGACCTCTCCATGAAGAACGCGCTCACCTATATGTATGAGAAGAACAAGCGCCGCGACTTGGTGGATCCCAACCGGCGCAGTCAGCAGGTACTGAACCAGTTGCAGAAAGAGTTAGGCCTGCCCAAGCTGCCGATGGTGATCGAGTGCTTCGACAATTCCAACTTCCAAGGCGACTATGCAGTGGCGGCGATGGTGCAGTTTGTCAATGCGAAACCCAACAAGAAAGAGTACCGCCATTTCAACATCAAGACGGTGGAAGGCCCTGACGACTATGCCTCGATGAAGGAGGTGGTGCGCCGACGCTATTCCCGTCTGTTAGAGGAAGATAAGCCGTTGCCCGACCTCATTCTTACCGATGGTGGAAAGGGTCAGATGGAGGTGGTGCGCCAGGTGGTGTGCGACGAGCTGAAGGTGGACATTCCCATCGCGGGACTGGCCAAAGACGACAGCCATCGCACCAATGAACTCCTCTATGGATTTCCACCGAAAATTGTCGGTGTCAATGTCAAATCACCGCTCTTTTATCTGTTGGCCTCCATTCAGGATGAGGTGCACCGGTTCGCCATCACCCATCATCGTAAGAAGTTCGAGAAAGGCTTTGCGCATTCCGATTTAGATGATATTAAGGGAGTTGGAAATAGTACGAAGGAGAAACTGCTGAAGCATTTCAAGAGTGTGAAGCGCATCAAAGAGGCATCGGAGGCGGAACTGGCTGTGGTGGTGGGTCCGGCGAAAGCCAAGGTGCTGAACGATTATTTTCACCCATCCCATTAACATTTTTTAGTATGATGCTTTGTTCGGATTTTAAAGAATTTAGGACTCAGTTGCAGCAGTCGGCGGGCACGCGGCGGGTAGTGGCAATTATTGACCGCAAGGTGGAGGAATTGTACGGAAATATTTTCCCGTTTGAGAAAATCGGGGTGGTGGCGGATGAGCGGTACAAGACGATGCAGACTGTGGAGGAGGTGATACAGAGACTGTTGACGCTTCATGCCGACCGCGATGTGTTGCTGCTCGGTGTGGGTGGCGGCATCACCACCGACATTTGCGGCTTTGTGGCTTCTATCTACAAGCGGGGCGTGGCCTGTGGGCTGGTGCCTACCACGTTGTTGGGCATGGTGGATGCGGCCATCGGCGGCAAGAATGGTGTGAACATGCTGGGATACAAGAATATGCTGGGCACGATCCGGCAGCCCGAGTTCGTGGTGAGCACCATCGATTTTCTTTCAACTCTGGAGGCAGTGGAGGTGCGGCAGGGTTTGGCGGAGATGCTGAAGGCGTTTTTGATTAGTGGAAAACATTTCGAAGAATGCGGTGCGTTCTTTGCTGACCATGGGGTAGGGGAGATGTTGGAAGACGTGGCGAAACGCAGTCAGTTGCAAGCGTTCATTCAGTCGGCAGTGGCGGTGAAAGAGGGGTTGGTACGCGAAGATGAGCGCGACAATGGGGTGCGACAGCTGTTGAACTTGGGACATACCTTCGGGCATGCCTTAGAGCGGTGCACGGGCATGGCGCATGGTGATGCGGTGGCGATCGGGATGGTGTGTGCCGCGAAGTGCGTGAATAGTGCCGATACACCATTGATAACCAACGTGTTGCAATCCTGTGGGTTGCCAGTGGAAATCCCTGCGGGTGTGAGCCGCGAGGCGATGCTGGAGGCCATGATGCAAGACAAGAAACGTGCCGATGGCCGTTGCCGTGTGGTGGTGTTGGAGCGCGTGGGGCGTGTGGCGGTACGCGAAATGGATTTATCGGAATGAACCGTGTAAAACAGAAAAGCGCACCAGCCCCGAAAGGTTGATGCGCTGTGCACAGATTTTCTAACGAATATTATTCTGCCTTCTTTTCTTTGTTGAAGAACACAAACTGTCCGTCGTCGAGCGAGTCCACCGTGATGATGCCGTCCTTCTGGACGTTGCCTTCGAGGATGAACTTGGAGAGTTCGTTGAGCACGTTGCGCTGGATGACTCGTTTCAGCGGACGGGCACCGTACATCGGCTCGTAGCCCATCTCCACCAGCTGGTCGAGCGCGTACTTGGTGAACTCCACCTGCAGGTTCTGCTGTGCCAGCAGCTTGTTGAGGTTGTCGATCTGCATGTTCACGATGCTGCGGATCTCGCGTTTCGACAGCGGCTGGAACATCACAATCTCATCGATACGGTTGACAAACTCCGGACGCAAGGTCTTCTTCAGCAGGGCCATCACCTCCGCTTTGGTGCGCTCGAAAAGCGCCTCGTTGCTCTCGTTGCCAGCTTCGGCATAGTTGTTCTGGATGATGTCGGAGCCGAGGTTGGAGGTCATGATGATGATGGTGTTTTTGAAGTCGGCGACACGCCCCTTGTTGTCGGTGAGCCGCCCGTCATCCAACACTTGCAGCAAGATGTTGAACACGTCGGGATGCGCCTTCTCGATTTCGTCGAACAGCACCACGGAGTAAGGGCGGCGGCGGATCTTGTCGGTCAGCTCACCACCTTCATCGTAGCCCACGTATCCTGGAGGCGCTCCGATAAGACGGCTGACGGAGAATTTCTCCTGAAATTCGCTCATATCGAACCTCACGATGGCATCCTCGGTGTTGAACAGATATTCCGCCAACGCCTTGGCCAGCTCGGTCTTACCCACGCCGGTCGTACCCATGAAGATGAACGAGCCGATCGGTTTCTTGCTGTCCTGCAGGCCGGCACGGCTCCGGCGGATGGCGTTGGCGATGGCGCTGATGGCCTCGTCTTGTCCCACCACACGCTTGTGCAGCTCCTCTTCGAGATGCAGCAGTTTCGACTTCTCGCTCTGCATCATCTTGCTGACCGGTATGCCTGTCCAGCGCGACACCACATCGGCGATGTCGTCTTCGCCCACCTCCTCATCAATCATGGCCTTGTCGCCCTGCACGGAGGTAAGCTCCTGCTGGAGTTTCTGGATTTCGTTCTCGGCGTTCTTGATGAGTCCGTAGCGCAGCTCAGCCACACGGCCGTAGTTGCCCTGCCGCTCCTCGTTGGCGGCCTCCAGCTTATAATCCTCGATGAGTTTTTTGTTCTGCTGGATCTTGTCCACGATGTCCTTCTCGGCGCGCCACTTGGTTTCCAAGGAGTTGCGCTGCTCCTGCAATTCAGAGATGGTCTTGGAGAGTGCAGAGACTTTCTCAGGCGAGTTTTCGCGTTTGATGGCCTCGCGCTCGATCTCCAACTGGCGAATTTTACGTTCAATCTCATCCAGCTCTTCCGGCTTGGAGTTGATTTCAAGTTTCAATTTGGAAGCCGCTTCATCGATCAGGTCGATAGCTTTGTCGGGCAGGAAACGGTCGGTGATGTACCGCTGCGACAGTTCCACGGCGGCGATGAGGGCGTCGTCCATGATTCTCACATGATGGTGGTTTTCATAGCGTTCCTTCAGTCCACGCAGGATGGAGATGGCCGAGTACTTGTCGGGTTCGGCAATCAGCACGGGCTGGAAACGACGCTCGAGGGCCTTATCCTTCTCGAAGTATTTCTGGTACTCGTTGAGGGTGGTGGCACCGATGGAGCGCAGCTCGCCACGGGCCAGCGCCGGTTTCAGGATGTTGGCGGCGTCCATGGCACCCTCGCCCGACGCACCGGCTCCCACCAACGTGTGAATCTCATCAATGAAGAGGATGATTTCGCCGTTGGAGTCAATCACCTCCTTGATGACGCTCTTCAAACGCTCCTCAAACTCGCCCTTGTATTTGGCACCGGCCACCAGCGCACCCATGTCCAATGAGTACAACTGTTTGGTTTTCAGGTTCTCGGGAATATCGCCGCTGACCAAACGGTGGGCCAGACCTTCCACGATGGCGGTTTTTCCCACGCCGGCCTCGCCAATCAGAATCGGGTTGTTTTTGGTACGGCGGGAGAGGATTTGCAGCACACGGCGTATCTCTTCGTCACGGCCAATCACGGGGTCGAGTTTGCCTTTCCGGGCCGCCTCGTTGAGGTTGGTGGCGTACTTGTTGAGCGCGTTGTAGGTCTCTTCGCTGTCTTGCGAGGTCACCTTAGAGCCCTTCCGCAGGTCGGTGATGGCCTGTTTGGTGCCCTTCTCAGTAACACCGGCATCTTTGAGCGCCCGCGACATGTTGTCGCCAGCCATCAGGATTCCGTAGAAGAAATGCTCCAACGACACGAACTCGTCGCCCTGCTCTTGTGCGAAGACGATGGCCTTCTGCAGTGCCGCCTGTGCCCCGTTCGACAGATATATGTTGCCGCCCGACACCTTCGGCAGACTCTTGATCTCCCTTTCGGTGGCCTGTGCGATGATTTTAGGATCTACATCCTGTTTTTTCAGCAGGAACGAGATGATATTTTCGTCGGTTTCCATCATCGCCTTGAGAATATGTGACGTATCGATCTGCTGCTGCTGGTTGCTGGAGGCGATCATTTGTGCCTTCGCAATCGATTCTTGTGATTTAATGGTAAGATTGTTCAAGTTCATAGCGATAAAAATTTTTGTTTGACAGTGCCTTATTATGCAACAACTTTGCCAAAATGCAAAATCTGACAAAATGTCATACTATAATTTTTTCAAAAAATGATGAAGTATGAAAAAAATCCCGTAAATTTGCGGCCAAATTTTGAATATGAAATACAATCGTATATTGTTGAAATTAAGTGGTGAATCGCTGATGGGTGACGACGGTTACGGAATCAACTACGGGGCTGTGAGTCATTTTGCCAGCGAAATCGAGTCGGCAGTGACAGCTGGCGTGCAGGTGGGCGTGGTCATCGGCGGGGGCAACATCTTCCGCGGGGTGAACGGTGCCACCAAGGGTTTCGACCGCCGGCAGGGCGACCACATGGGTATGCTCGCCACCATCATCAATGCCATGGCATTGCAGGGTGTTTTGGAGGAGAAAGGTGTGAAAGTCAAGGTGTTGACCGCAATGGCCATCGAAGGGATGGGTGAGAAAATCTATTTCAAAAATGCGGTGCGCTATCTCGATGAGGGTTATGTGGTGATTTTCGGCGGGGGTACGGGCAATCCGTTCTTCACTACCGATACTGGTGCAGCGCTCCGTGCGGTGGAAATCAAAGCCGACCTGCTGCTCAAAGGCACCCGTGTGGATGGCATCTACTCCGCCGACCCCGAAAAGGACCCCACGGCCACCAAGTTTGCCAGCATCACCTACGCAGAGGCATACGAAAAGCATCTTAAAATCATGGATTTAACTGCCTTCACGCTCTGTCAGGACAACAACATGAAGCTCTATGTCTATGATGCCAACACCCCCGGCAACCTCTTGAAGGTGCTGCGCGGCGAACCCATTGGAACATTTGTCAGCAACCAATAAAATTTTATATTATGGCAGAAAACAACAATTTAATCGATCCTCAGATTTATAAAAAAGCGAACCAGAGATCGCATTTCAAATTCCACTTGGCCATCTATGCACTGGCCATGCTGGTGATTTGGATTATTTACATCTTTCTTTTCAGAGCGACCGCTCCTGACGCGAGTGTAGTGGATACCGCCAAAGATGTCATCAATCAGGGCATGACTTTCCTGAAGTTCTCGGTGCTGGTAACCGCATTGTGGACCGTCATCGTGGTTTTCCATGGCCTGTTTGTCTATAAATTCAACAGCTCGATGCTGGAGAAAGAGATCAAGGCTTTGGAGAAAGAAATCAAGGAACAGGAAGAGAAGAAACGCGAGTTGTTAGCCAAGAGAAACAATTCTGAAAATTAATAGATATTATTCCCATGAGCGAAGAAACGAAAAAATGCCTTGACCAGGCAAAAGAGAGCATGAACGGCGCGATTGTGGCGTTCGACAAAGATTTACAGAAAGTGCGCGCCGGCAAGGCCAACCCGCAGATGCTGGAGGGCTTGAAGGTGGATTATTATGGCAATCCGACACCTGTGGAGCAGGTAGGCAACATCAGCACGCCTGACGCCCGCCAGATTGTCATCCAGCCGTGGGAACGCAACATGCTCCCCATCATCGAGAAGGCTATCTTGGCCGCCAACCTCGGCTTCACCCCGCAGAACAATGGCGAGTTCATCCGCATTGTGGTGCCCGCCCTCACCGAGGAACGCCGTAAAGAGCTGGTAAAGAAGGTGAAGCAGGAGACCGAGCAGCATAAGGTAACCATCCGCAACATTCGCCGCACCGCCAACGACAACGCCAAAAAGTTGAAAGACAATGGCACTCCAGAGGATGAGGTGAAGAAGTTGGAGGCTGATATCCAAAAACTTACCGACGACTCCATCGCCAAAATCGACAAGATGGCCGAGATGAAGGAGAAAGAAATTATGACCGTTTAATTATCATTATTAATAATTCTTAAAAATCAAACATTATGATTCCCGAAAATCTGAAGTATTCCAACGACCACGAATGGCTGAAAATGGATGGCGAATTCGCATACGTAGGCATCACCGCTTACGCTGCTGAGCAGCTGGGCGACATCGTATTTGTGGATGTCACCACCGTTGACGAGACCCTTGAGCAGAACGAAGTGTTCGGCTCTATCGAAGCTGTAAAGACCGTTTCCGACCTGATGCTCCCCATCGGCGGCGAAGTGGTAGAGTTCAACGAAGAATTGGAAGGCAACCCGGCCCTCATCAACACCGACCCGTACGAAGGAGGTTGGATTGTGAAAATCAAACCCACCAACCCCGCCGAGGCCGACACCCTGCTGGATGCAGCCGCTTACGCCGACCTTATCAAATAATTTGTGGAAAAATGGTAGGGCTGCCATAATATGACAGCCCTACACAAAGGACATGCAGCAATGTGTGTCCTTTTTTTTATTATTTTTGAATTTTTTTTAAGCGAATAAAAAAAATAGTTGTATTTTTGCAGCATGAAAACTTATTTATTAACCAAAAAGTAATAATTATGAAAAAAGCTTTATCTATCTGCTTGCTTTTCGTCGCATTTGCATTTTGCGCAAAAGCACAAGTAACTGTAATCCTTGAAGCCCATGACGTATGGGGAGACGGTTCTGGTTATCAGCTTTTGCTGGATGCCGATGCCACCGCTTACGGCACAACCATCCCTACAACTGGCGCTCTGACCTCTTCCGGTGATGCAAGCGCGGCCACCTATGCAGAGTTCGAGTACAAAATTCCTGAAAACGCCGACGGTGCTTTGTCCACCTCCAACATGGTTTATGATGGCAGTGTTACGATTACGATTCCTGCCGGAACGTATGACTTCTGCGTGACCAACCCGACTCCTGGCGATCGTATGTGGATTGCTGCTGGCGACAACGGAAGAAAAGATGACTATGTGTTCAATGATGGATGGACCTATCATTTCACGGTTGCACGTGAAGGTACTGGCGATGCAGTTACCATCGAGGTTATCCCGAATGAAGCTGCAGTGATGGTGAATCCCACCTCACTTGACTTCGGCTCAACCATCACGAATCAAACCTCTACTCTTTCACTGACCGTCAGTGGCTACAACCTCTCCAACAACATTACCGCCAATGTCACCGGCGAGGCTTTCACCATCTCCTCCAACGGCACCTCATTTGCCACCACCGCCACTCTGCCCACAGCTGGCGGCACCCTGTATGTTCAATTTGCACCCCTGACAGCTGCTACTTCCACTGGTGTCATCACTCTTACTTCTGGCGATGCTACTGCCACCGTCAACCTCTCCGGTGAAGGCATCGAATGCTCCGTGATCACCACCTTCCCCTACACCTGCACTTTCGACCCCAACGCAGCCGAAACTGCTTGCTGGCAGACTATTGATGCCAATGGTGACGGTGACGATGACTCCCACAATGGACAAATGTGGTTCAATGGTGGCTTCAGCTCCGACAATGACGGTGTTGCACAGTATTTCTACAACCAAACCAGCGCAGCTGACGACTGGTTGATCTCTCCCGAATTTGTGGGCATGAATTTGACCGCATCTTTCGACTATATGATTGCCAGCGCAACCTATCCCGAAACTTTTGGTGTATATGTAATTCCTCAAGGCGGCACTTATGCCAATGCTGTTGAAGTGGTTGCTCCCCAAACTGTCGAAAACGATGGTGAATGGGTGAATCAAACAGTTGACCTCTCCGCTTACGACAACCAAACTATCCGTTTGGCCATCCACGTGACCTCCGAAGCTGACCATTGGTATATCGTGTTCGACAACTTCACTATCGAAGGTGATGTCAACATTGATGAGAACACCATGAACACTGTTTCCATCTTCCCGAATCCCGCTACCACCGTTCTGAATGTGAACGCTGAAGGTTACAACACCCTCGAGATCGTGAACCTCCTTGGCCAGACGGTTTACACCGCCAATGCTACCAGCAACATGCAGATCAACGTCAGCAACCTCAACAGCGGTGTTTATTTCGTTCGCATGAACGGTGCCAACGGTACTACTACCCAGAAATTCATCAAGAAATAAGGATTTCTTTTAGAGTTATCGGAAAGGGAGGTTTTGAAAACCTCCCTTTTTTTATGCAAAAATATTACGGGATTATCTCTTTTAATCTTGCAAAAATGAAGTGATATAGATAATTCCGTGATTATGGATACTATAGGATTAGGGGTGATTTCGAAATGCTCCCAGAGGGAGCCAATCTCAATAACCCCAAATGCAATTTGGGGTGAGAAAATGGCATATCATGCATAGCATGTCGGAGATATGCGCTCTCCATGACTGACTGATTATCTGAGATAAGGTACACGGAACGAACTCTCAAAGATCGTCAGTCTTTTAGAAAAAACTCCTCTTTAATTGCAATGCCATTTTCTATCAAAAATGCACGATACTCTTCCTCAAAACCAACAATTTTATGGTGTTCTTTCTGATTTCGTATATAATTCACTATCATTTCCTTATCTCGTCCATTATATGAAATAGCCGCGTATTCTCTACCCCATCCATTCCAATTAGGGAAAACGGGACACTCACGAAGCCATTTGCTTGTAAAGGTCTTTATGGCTTGAACATACTTGGCCGGAGAAAGGTCGGATGGCAATGAAACGAGCAGATGAATATGGTCTGGCATTCCTCCAATACGGATGAGTTTGGCTTTGAGATTTTCTGTCTGTTTCATAATAATGGCGTAGAGTTCACGCTCATGTTTTGCATCGATTGTCCGTTCGCTACGATAAGTGCGAAATACGATATGGTAAATGGATTGTATATAGCTCATGACAGTATGATGGATTATATGTTGTAGTAGCAATTATGTGATGAGAGCGCGTGCTTCCAGCACGCTTGGATTCACGAGGCATTGTGCACCCCCACATTGCATGCGGGGTTACTGAGAATTGCTCCCTCTGGGAGCATACGAGTGAGGACTGATAAAATCTTAGCACAGACAGCAAGTATTACAGCAAAACTATTTGCAAAAATAGTAAATAATTTGTAAAAAATCGGAATTATTTCTTTGCCTTTTGTAAAAATCAAAGCGATGTAGAAGATACCGTGATTATGAATACTACAAATTCAAGGGGATAATTCTGTGAAAAATTTGTATATCTAATTTATTTATAGTGCTTTAGTGCCAATTTTGTTCAAAAATGAGTGTCTGTTCAAAAAATATTGAACAAGCACCAAAATCACCCCAACTTCGCCTTGTAGGCCGCATAGTCGGGTTGCGACAGCAGCTCAAATTCGCCGTTTTTGTGTACCACGCCGATGGCCGGGTGCTGCACCCCGTTGAAGAAGGTGGTTTTTACCATGGTGTAGTGAATCATGTCGTCGAATACGATGCGGTCGCCCACCTCCAGCGGCTCGGGGAAGGCGAAGTCGCCCATGCCGATGAAATCGCCCGCGAGGCACGAACAGCCGCCCATGCGATAGACGAACTTGCTGGTTTCGTCGGGCTCGGTGGCCCCGAGAATCACAGGCTTGTAGGGCATCTCCAGACAGTCGGGCATGTGACACGAGAATGACACATTCAGCATGGCAATCTTGATACCCTTGTTCTCCACAATGTCCTCCACGGTGGAAACGAGCACACCGGTGCGCCAGCCCACCGCCTCGCCCGGCTCCAGAATCACATCCTCCAATTTGGGATGCCGCTCGCGGAACGCCTTCAACAGGCTGATCAAGTGCGGGATGTCGTAATCTTTCTCGGTAATGAGATGTCCGCCGCCCATGTTCACCCATTTGGCCTCGTCGATCCAGTGCCCGAACTTCTCTTCAAAAGCCTTGAGGCAGTTCTCCAACGCATAACTGTTGTTTTCGCAAAGGGTGTGAAAATGCAGGCCCTCAATACCTTCCGGAAGATGCGCTGGCATCTGTTCCGCCAAAATACCCAGTCGCGAACCCGGACGGGCGGGGTTGTACAGGTCGGTCTTCACCTCCGAGTACTCGGGGTTGACCCGCAGTCCGCAGCTGATGGCTTTCGGGAACTCCCGCACCGACTGGCGGTATTTGGCCCACTGCGACAGTGAGTTGAAGGTGATGTGGCTGCTGTAGAGCATGAGGTCGCGCCATTCGTTGTCGAGATAGACGGGCGCGTAGGTGTGCGCGTCGCAGCCCATCTCCTCCGAGATGAGGCGTGCCTCGTTGAGCGAGCTGGCGGTGGCGCCGCTGAGGTAGTGGCGCACCATCGGAAACGCCTGCCAGAAGGCGAAACCCTTGAGGGCGCAGATGATAGACACGCCGGCGCTCTCCTGCACGAGGTTAAGCAGCTGCAGGTTGGCCTCCAACGATTCCTCGAACATGATGTAGCACGGGGAGGGGTACTGGTCGAATTGGTTCATAATGGATGTATAAAAATGTAGAGACGTTGCGCGCAACGTCTCTACAGATATGGGAAAAATCGGGAATTACAGGGTGCGGCCGGGATAGACCTTCAGTGCCTCGGCGAGGCATTTCATGGCCTTTTCGAGGTCGGCGACCTTCAGGCAGTAGCTGATGCGCACCTCGTTGGTGCCTTTGCCCTTCGTGGAATAGAAACCGGTGGCAGGAGCCAGCATCACGGTCTCGCCATTGAGGTTGAACTCCTCGAGCAGCCAGCGGCAGAACTTGTCGGAGTTGTCGATGGGCAGACGGGCAACGGCGTAGAAGGCGCCTTTCGGTTTCGGGCACATACAGCCGGGCATCGCGTTGATGGCATCCACCACGGTGTTGCGGCGGGCCACATAGTCGTTGATGACGGCGTCGAAGTACTCCTGCGGGGTATCGACGGCGGCTTCGGTGAGCACCTGACCGTAGGTCGGCGGGCTAAGACGAGCCTGGGCGAACTTCATAGCAGTGGCATACACCTCTTTGTTGTGGGTGATGAACGCACCGATACGGACACCGCATGCGCTGTAACGCTTTGACACAGAGTCGAGAAGCACTACGTTCTGGGCGATTTCCGGAACCTCCATCACGGAGAAATGTTTCACGCCGTCGTAGCAGAACTCGCGATATACCTCGTCGGCGAACAGAAACAGGTCGTGTTTCTTCACGATTTCGGCCAGTTTCAGGATTTCCTCTTTCGAGTAGAGGTAGCCGGTGGGATTGTTGGGGTTGCAGATCATGATGGCTTTGGTCTTCGGGGTGATGATCTTTTCAAACTCCTCGATGGACGGCAGGGCGAAGCCGTTTTCGATGGTGGACATGATGGGCTTCACGGTGACGCCGCAGGTGATGGCGAAGCCGTTGTAGTTGGCGTAGAACGGTTCGGGGATGATGACCTCGTCGCCCGGGTCGAGGCAGCTGTTGAAAGCAAACAGGATGGCCTCGGAGCCGCCGGTGGTCATGATGATCTCATCGGGGGTGAGGTTGATGTTGACGGTCTTGTAGTACTCTACCAGTTTCTCACGGCAGGAAAGGATACCGGCGGAGTGGCTGTAGGCGATGACCTTCTGGTCGAACTCCTTCACGGCCTTGCGGGCACCTTCGGGAGTCTCGATGTCGGGCTGACCGATGTTGAGGTGGTACACGTGTACGCCTCTTTTCTTGGCTTCATCAGAGAAAGGCACTAACTTTCTGATGGGGGAGGAGGGCATGTTCTGTCCTTTGTTGGAAATTTTCGGCATAATAATAAAGGTTGTTTGATTTATAATTTATTAGTTTATAATCATTTATGAATAATAATAAGCTTTGCAATGAAGCACGCAAACTTACAATATTTTTTGGAAATGGGGAGAGGAGGATTTGAGAGATTTGAAAGATTTATGATTTGAGAGATTTGAAAGATTTGAAAGATTTGAAGATTTGAGGGTATAGGGGATGTCGAGCGGAGTTTCAAACCAATATGTGTTGAAATATATAGAAATTGTACCATTTCGCTGAATAATATTATTTATTCGCAAAATAAACAATGTAAACGACTGAAACACAATAAAAAAAACCTATTTCATTGACAATTTGCAATAATTTTGCCCCTAATTTAACTTATTGGGATGAAGTAGATGATTTGTTGACAACTTATTGAACTACAGCTATTTCTTATTCCCCATGGGGGTGGTATATGCTTTTGTGTTTGGCAAAAAATCGGTTTTTTTTTGCGATAACGTGCACAAAATGCGTATGATGTGGTGTATTTTGGGGAATGTTAAATTGTTAATTCGGATCTTAACGACTTTGAACGACATTATATAACATTGTATAAAGCGAAAAAATAAAAATAATCATATAATAAAGTACAACATTATGAGTAAGCCCAACATCATCAACCACAGATTCAAGAAACAGCTTCTCTTTGCCGCGATGGTCATGTTCACGGCTCTTCCTTTTACCGTGAAGGCGCAGGATGGCTCGTCCACTGATCCATTCCCCATCAAGACGGTGCAGCAGCTGACCTCCCTTGCGCAGCGAATCAACGCGGGCGGCACCTTCTATTTCAATCCTGCCGACTCGATGTATGTGACGGCCAATGCCACCGGACGGGTGGCCATTGCCAACAAGGGTGAAGGCTTTTTCTTCAAGTTGGTGGCTGATATTGAGTTGAACAGTGGCGACGTGGCCGCCAGTGAGGGAACTGGCAGTTATACGCAGTGGGTACCGATAGGAAACAGCAATGAACATCCTTTCGATGGCACTTTCGATGGTGGGCATCATCTGGTGTCGGGCGTATTCATCTCTAAGCCGGAAGCCAATAATATGGGCTTGTTTGGTCAAACGGCTAACCATGCGACAATCAAAAACTTAGGTGTGATTAGGTCGTATGTCTGTGGTCAGAACGATGTGGGTGGTATTGTGGGTAAGACCCTCGGTACCATCATTGATAGTTGCTTTTTTGTGGGTACGGTTATCTCTACCAATGCTCACGTGGGTGGTGTGGTTGGACAGATTAGTGGGGAGACGGTTGTGTCGCACTGCTATGCCAGTGCCACTGTGAGCGCGACCGTTTCGCAGGTGGGTGGTATTGTGGGTTGTACCGACAATGCCGGTGATGCTTGTACCATTACAAACTGCTATTCATCTAGTATCGTACAGGGTTTGCAGCAGTACACAGGTGGTATTCTCGGTGAGGACAAACACGAGTATACTATCCTCAGCAACCTATATTACGACCGTCAGATGATCCACATGCTGACCGCTGGCATCCAGCACAACAACATCGGTACAGGCATGGAGACCCGAGACATGATTGACGGGACGTGGGCTCCGGCGGGCTTCACACCTTCTGGTTCAGGCTTATATCCGCATATTACCGGCTTTGATGTGCCGGTGACTTCCCCCAGTTACCTCTCGGTGGTGCCCATCATCCTGCCCACTAACACCACTCTATCAGACCTTGAAACAGTGACTGAAATTACGCTGGGTGGTGGTAGTACAGTGAGTTGGGAAGATGTGGAGATTGTGGGTGACGCTTCGTTGAGCGACCATACTTTCACCCTCAATGGTGAGTGTTATGCGGAACTGGTTGCTACTGCCAACAACAATAGCAGCATCACCCGTACCTATCCGTTGCACCTGGTCAAGACTCCGCTGCTCGGAACGGCCGCCAATCCCTTCCCCATAAACAATCTTACCGACTTGAGTGCTTTCCGTACCGGTATCAACTCGGGTAGTATCTTCAAATACAAACACTTTGATATTCCGGCATTGGGTGCCAACACCTGCTTCGTGCAGACTGCTGACATTGTGATGCCCAACAGTGACTGGATGAGTATTGGTAGTGGCTCGGCTGTGCCCTTTAAGGGTACATACGATGGTGGCAATCATGTTATTACTGGATGGAGAAGAGATGCATCCGAGTATGCTTTCTTCCGCTATACCGATCATGCCACGATTAAGAATTTGACCATTCGTGGTATACGTTCGGCCACTCAGTCTGCCCTTATTCGTTGTATGACGGCAGGTACAGTGGACAACTGCCACACTGATGGTTGTACCTCCATTAAAGGACCTCTGATTTATGAAACTTCCGAGTCGACCGACACGGCCTATATCAGAAACTCTTCCAACAGCAATAAAATTGATATCAGTGGTGACATTGGAGGACTTGTCAGGCAGTTGGGTACAAAATATAACGTGATAGACAACTGTCACAACTATGGCAATGTGAAGGGGACGATACGTGTGGGCGGTTTGGTAGGACGCGCGAAAGAAAATTCGGGCGCATATCTTATCATGACGCGTTGTTCCAACCATGGGTTGATTGAAAACTACAGTACTGGCAATGAGGCTCGTGTGGCCGGCTTGGTGGGTCACATGGACTGTTCGATTAGTTATAGTTACAACGCTGGCGAGGTGAAAGGATACCTGCATGAAGCGGGTATTGTGGCTGCTGGAACTGTATCGGTGTCGTACTGCTACAATGTGGGGAACATCACTTGCGGTGCCGCTGGAAATGTCAGTGCCCGCGAGGGTAATGTGTATGGTATCGCGTCTTCTGCTTCCAAGAGTTTCAACACGGGGCGCATCACCAACTATTCTACGGGTAATGCATACGGTGTTGCGGCTGGTACGCCGACCGACTGTTTCAATGCTGGCGAGGTGATTGCACATGTGAATGGTGTTGCCTATTCCATCAGTGGCAACACGGCCACCCGTAGCTATTCTATTGGAAGGGTATCGGGTTCGGAATCAAAAGTGAATGCCACCTTTTACGATGCCTCGCGAGTGCCGAGTTTCACCTCTGCCACGGCGACTGCCAAAACTACGGCGCAGATGACGACCGGCTCGCTGATGTCGAATGCCAACTGGGTGGAGACGAGCGGTCTGTATCCCCGTATCGCAGGTCTGGACACGTTGACCATCAGCAAGGCAGTGGCGTTGCCCATCACTTTTGGCAATACTACAGACAATGTGGACCATGTGTCTGCCACCTTTGCAGTGGCCAATAGATTCGGCATCAAGTGGCGCATAGAGGGCACTTCTGGGGCGACTATTAGCACGGGGGATGGCACTAGCTCGCAGACCGTCACTCTGCCGACCGACAGAACGGGTGGCAATATTATCCTTGCTGCATACAAAGGTGACTCTGTTTATTATCGTATCACCTTGAAGATGGCTGTGGCTGCACCGTCGGGTGCGCTCACCGTGGATAATCTCACCGACCTGCAGAATCTGCGCGACGGTATCAACAGTGGGGCTGCTTTCACATATAAAGGCGCGGCAGTGCCTGCTGGCGGCGAAGGCACCACCTTCCGTTTGACGGCGAATTTTAACATGCCCACCACCAGCTGGACCGCAATAGGAACCATCTCCAATGCGTTCAAAGGCACCTTTGACGGAGACAATCACACCTTGAACAAACTCAAACAGAGCGGAGTGAATGTGGCAGGCTTGTTCGGCTATGTGGAGGGTGGAACGGTGAAAAATCTGGTGCTTGACAGTGTCAATCTTACCAATTTCCAATATGGTGGTAGTGTTTGTGGCTGCTTGCGCGGTGGCACTGTCAAAAATTGCAAAACACAGGGTACAATGAATGGAGGTGGTACTGAGTACCATGCCCACAGACATGTGGGATGTGTTGTGGGAACGGCCACAGGCACCTCCTATATTACCAATTGCGAGAACTATATTAACTTCACCCATGCGGTATCAGGTTCTAACAATTACAATTACTCTTCTGTAGGTGGTATTGTGGGGTGCGCATCTGAGAACACCAATATTGATACCTGTATCAATGCAGGTAACATCACGGGGGGTGAGTTTGTGGCGGGTATCTGTGCCAATGGTGGTAAGCTGCATTGCTGTATCAATTATGGAGACATTACGGGTGTGCCTTTGACGCGTGGGGTGGCAGGTATTGCAGTGCAGAGCCTAGGAGGACATGGCTACATTACCGCTGTCCTTCCGGAATGTTATCAGTGTGTGAACAGTGGAAAGGTGGAGGTGCCTGTTGTTTCTTCCACTTGCTATGTCTCTGGTGTTAGCTCATTGGGAAAAGTACAGCAGTGCTATAATGCAGGTATCGTTATAGGTAGTAACGCTGCGTATGTGTCTGGTGTACAGGCTACAAGTGGCAACACAGGTGGCGCAGTAACCCAGTGTTTCAATGTCGGGCAGGTGACGGGTACGGGAACGATACGTGCGGTCACCAATACCACATCTTCGGTTACCAATTGTTTTTATGACCAACAGATGTGCACGGCTACCGACAGCCATAGCGGAGTGACGGCGAAGACCACTGCGGAGATGTGCGGCACCTTGTTGCGCGCTTCTTTAGGGAATGATACCTATTATTATTATGAGGCGAATATGTATCCTCGTATGAAAGGTATTCAGGATAAGGCAGCTTCCAAAGCGATTGCGGCACCTATCTTCTTGAATGTTCAAGACTCTGTTACCTACGTGGAAAACCACTTCACCACAGGCGGTTGCGCGAACCATAATGTAGTGTGGACCACCGATGGCGCATCTATCAGCATTACGGGATGTGCCGACACACTCAGGGTTCCCGGTTTGCCCTATATGATGGCCACCATCAATGATACTATATATAAGAAAGTCCGTCTCCAGGTACTGATGGATGCCTTCATTATCAAGGATTCCGCCGAGTTGAACCATTTCAGGGCAAGAATTAATGCCGGAAATGTGTTCTACTGTAATCCGGCTGACTCCACCTATCATCAGTATGAATCAGCAGGCTATATCTCTGTTCCGGCATCGGGTGTGGGGGCAACGTTCCGCGTATCCAACGATATTAACCTCAATAATCAGGCATGGACTCCTATTGATAATTTCCGAGGCACGTTTGACGGCGGTCATCATACCATCAGCAACTTCAGGCCCAATGAAAGGGAAAATACAGGTTTCTTTGGCTCCACCACAAATGCTTTCATCAAGAATCTGATATTGGAAGATGTGAGGGTTAATACCTCTAAGAAGAATGCTGCAATTTTGGTGGCCACCATGACCTCCACCAATTTGAGCGATATCACTATTAAAAACTCTGTCATCAATTCATCGGCAGATAATGTGGGTGGAATTGCATCAGTTGCGACAGGGTGTAACACGACAGGACTCACCCTGTTGAATAATACCATCACGGGTAAGCAATATACCGCAGGTGGAGTGGGCCAATGGACGGGTAATTCATTAACCCATTCATACGCTAAGGGGTGTGTGATTACGGGTACAAACTATGTGGGAGGTTTTGGAGGTTCTGTCTCCCAGCAGGGTGTTTCCTTCTCGCAAACTGATGTTATAGTGGACACTTGTACGATTATCGGTGCGACCGGCGTGGGTGGATTTTTTGGTTCTCATGGCTATAATCACGGAGGAAGTCCTAAGAATATCCATGTACGTGGCGGTAGTGTGAAGGGTACGGGCAACAATGTGGGTGGCTTGTATGGAACTGGTAATGGATTGACTTTCAGTGCGGATTATTGCTCCAACAGTGCCAGTGTGGAAGGAAAAAACAATGTGGGCGGTATTGTGGGTAGCAAGAGCCACTTGGCATTGAATTACGCTGTGAATACCGGCTCGGTGAAAGGAAACAATTATGTGGGCGGTCTTATGGGAACAGACGCGGGTAGTAGTACTGGCCAAGCCCCCGCCGCCTATTGTGTGAACACAGGTAGTGTAACGGGAAACAATTATGTCGGTGGTATCAGAGGTAACGCCTACCACACCTCTACTGAGGCTGCTGTGCAGTGTGTGAATACTGGTGATGTGACAGGTAATAAATATGTAGGTGGTATCATTGGTGAAAGCAAGGGTGGAAGTTGTGGCAACGTGAATGCAGGTAGAATTACAGGTAATTCCTACGTGGGAGGACTTGTGGGCAGCCAGACCAACTACACGGGTTATTCCCGCTCCTTCCATCACAGTTACTCCTCAGGCCAGGTTTATGGTACCGAATATGTGGGTAGTGTTGTGGGCTACCATGAATCAACAACGGTAAGCAAATGCTACTACGACAAGCAGATGTCCTCCCGTGTAAAAGGTTCTGGTGTTGCAGAAGACGATATAACTGACGTGGCGGAAGGCAAACTGACTCGTGAGATGCTGAATACTGGAATCAGTACGCAGTTGGCAAATGGCTCGACCGTCTATTTCACCTATACTGCCAACCTTTATCCGCGGCCTACTACCGTTGTCAATCGCGATGATGCTATGGTGGCTGCTGCACCTATCGTCTTGGCCGATACCGTTACGGCATATACCATCCCGGGGATTGCTGGTTATACCATCAATCCCTCCACCGCCAATAGCGTAGAATGGAGCCGTACTGATGGAATGGCATTTTATAAAGACGGGACATCGTTCAAAGCGCAACGATCAGGTATGACCGTGCTGACGGCTTCTCTGAACGGCTTTAGCAAGAATGTGGACTTCGTGGTGGGTGTGAGTAGCGACCTTCCCTGTATTATCAAGAATTACGCCGAACTGACGAAATTCACCACGTATATCAATTCAGGAAACTCTTTCTATTACAATACGGCTGACTCCTCTTTCCATGCTACCCCGCCGAGTAGCAGCATCTCTATCATCCCGATTGCGGCCGGTGGCGAAAGTTGTTTCTTCAAACTCAATTACGACCAGTCGTTCCAGATTGACGAGTGGCCGGGACGTATCGGTACCCCCGCCCATCCATTCCTTGGAGATTTTAACGGTGGCAACCATACCATCAGTTATCTGCCCAACTCCACCAGCGATACTTGCGGTTTCTTTGGGTATAATGCGGGTAATGTCTATAACCTTAATTTCACCAATACGAATATGACCACTGCCAACACGCATGACTTTGTGGGTGTGGTGGCAGGTTACAATGCGGGCAAAATTGACAGTTGTCATGTGGCGAGCGGTTCTGTTTATGGTCATAACAACGTGGGCGCCATCGCAGGTGCCAATGCTGGCTATGTGTCGTCCAGTTACAGCAGTGCCAATGTCACTGGTAATAGTTATGTGGGTGGTGTCGTGGGTAACAACACCTATTCGCTCACTTCCTGTTTCAATATTGGTGATGTTCAGGGAACTACTTATACGGGCGGTGTGGCCGGTGACAATTCAGGAACTCTTACATATAGCTATAATGCTGGAAATATCAGGGGAATAGGTACCGTCAACCGATTGGGTGGCGTGGTTGGTAATTCTGGCAATAACTTGGGATATTGTTATAATGTGGGTGTGATTAATGGTACTGGTTCTAACATCGGTTCTGTGGCGGGTGCCTGCTCGGCCAACAATATTGCCACAGTGGCTTACGATAACCAGATGTCGGTTATCACTGCTTTCGGCAGTGGCGACCTGTTGGCCACTTCTGCCTACACTGCCGACATGACGGGTACGGCATTGCGGTCGGTGCTGGGTACTGACAATTGGGAGTACACCACGGGTTTGTATCCGCGTCTGAAAGGTATGGACACCCTCAACGCAGCCTATATTGGTGCCGCTCCCGTGTTCCTCAGCGACGGTGAGCGTGTGATAGACGTGGAACATGCCTTCAGCGTTCAGACCAACAACTCAGTAACCTGGGCTTCAAGCTCCGATGCCCTTGATATGTCGGGCCAGCCTGCGGTAACCTTTGTACACTGCGGTCAGCCGATGCTTACTACTTCCCGCGGAGGTGAAGAAAGAAATGTTCCGTTGCAAATCAATTATACTGCATCTCAAGAAATCAGAGATACAACCTGCGGTGAACCCTACACTTGGGATTTGAACGGTATTGTTTACCATACTTCCAATACGGTGATGGTGAATCGTGTGGAAGCCGACGGATGTCCTTATACCTACACGTTGAAGATTACCATTCCCGAGCCGCTGCAAGTTGCGGTTTCCGCTACGTCCCAGCAATGTTATGGCGAGAATGACGGTGCCGCACTGGCTACTCCGCAGGGCGGTTTGGGACACAGCTATACTTACAGATGGGTTGACAGTGACAGCGTAAGTTATTCCAGCACCGCTTCTATCAGCCATCTTGCTCCTAACAAACGCTATATTGTCACCGTTCAGGATGCACTCAACACGAAGGTCTGTACCGTTAAGGACAGCGTGGATGTGGATCCCGCTATCGAATTGGTGGCTTCTCTTGACTCTGTGTCGGGAGGTTGCTACGGCAGTGTGGACGGCTTCTTTGAGGTCTCCTTCTCGGGTGGTGCTGCTTACTATGTGCTTTCATGGAATGGTAACAGTCGTACCATTGCAGATCCGAAGGATCATTACCGTATCGACGGTTTGAACAACGGCACCTACAATATTACGGTAACAGATGCCCATGGGTGTGAAAAATCGTTGACGGCTACCCTGAGTGAAGACAACACCCATTATACAGTTACAGCCTTCGGAGATTCCAAGATGTATGACGGAACTCCGTTGGTTTCCAACCAATACACGCTGCAGATTGGCACGGGGACTCCCGACACTATCACCTCAGGTCAGAGCCAGACCTTAGCCAATGGCGATGTGCTGACGGCTACTGTGAGCCTCGTGGATCCGACCGATGTTGGTGTTTACAGCAACACCATCACTTCCTGTACAGTGATGCGCGATGGTGTGGATGTGACCTGCCAGTACAACCTTACTCTTAACAATAGCAACGTGATGATTACCAAACGCCATGTGACGCTTACTTCTGGCGACAGCACGGCATTTTATCCGAATACTGCGCGCAAGAATGAAGTGACGGTGTCGGGAGACGGTTTTGCTGCGGGCGAGACGGTTACCTATAATGTCACTGGAGAGCAGATTGGCGGCGGTGTGAGCGACAACACCTTCACCATCAACTGGGGAACTGTAAATCCGGACAATTACGATACCACTAAAGTCTATGGAACCCTTACTGTGGTGAAAAATGGTATGTTGATTGTGCGTGCGAAGAACCTGAACAGAAACTATGATGGAACTACGGATGTTTTCACCTCTGAGGAGAATGTGGGTTATACAGTGGCGGCATACTACGTGCGCGGAGTGAATGACACAGTTTACGGTCTGGGTCCTGAATATAGTGTGGAAGTGGTGATGAACAATGGTGTGAATATCTCCATGAAGGATGCCGACACCGTGCCGAATGTGATTACTTCTGTTCATGCATATTATAATGATGGCGTCACGGTGCATGATGTCACTTCTTCGTTTGAAGGACATCAGTACACGGATGGTGTGCTCCAAATCAACCCGCGTCCGATAGAGTTGATTTCGCAGGGCAACACGTGGGTGTACGACGGTCAGACGCATACTTTGCCAGATGTGACGATAGTGGGCTCCTTTGTGGCAGGTGAGATGGAGAGTGTAGCAGCCACTGCGACAGGATCTATCAAGGATTACGGAACGGTGACCAATACCATCCAGCTGCATCCGGTAGCAGGTGGTGATTATCTGGCTTCGAACTACGACATCACCAAGACAGAAGGAATGCTTAAAATCACCAAGCGACAGTTGACGATTACCGGTGTTACCAATTACATTGATTATACGGGTCAAGAAGAGAGCATTACTGAATTTACATACGGTAATTTGGTAAGCGGCCATGCTGCAGGTGGGCTTTCCTATCTCGCTTATGGCACTGAAATTGGCGAGCACGTGGGTGCTTTTAGTGGTACACTTTTTGTAAAAGATGAAAATAATATTGACGTTACTAATAACTATGAACCTGATTATCAGGTGGGAAGTCTCTGGATTCGTAGTTTGGATAAGGAGTTGAAAGTAGTCTCGGTTACTTCCGAGCATACGTATGATGGGACTTCTATCATTGACCAACAGTATAATGTTACTTTCGGTTACGTGCCGGTGTCTTCTGTTGACGATAACTTCCATTTCAGACTCAGCACGGGTGATACAGTGGTCATTACTCCGAAAGATGACGCGGTTACTGGCAGAGTTCATGTGGGTAGTTTCCACAATAATTTTGAGATAGCGATTGTTCCTGCTGCCCATAGTGGTAACTATCATAACATTGTATTGGATACTGGTATTGTTTCTATTACCCCGCGTCCTGTAACCCTGCGTTCTATGTCGATGACAAAGGTCTATGATGCACAACCTATCGCTTGGGATAGCGTGATGGTGGCAGGTGACGGATTTGTAGAAGGGGAATCGGCTACCTATAACAATTTCCGTGGCGGCAATACATACACTAATGTAGGTGAATATAAAAACACCTTCAATTATACACTGTCTTCTAGTACGCAGGCTGCTGATTATCAAATATCAATTGATACAGGATTACTGGTCATTACACCGGCTACGCTTACCATTAAAGCCAATGATTTGACCCGCTATTATGGCGAACCTAATAATTTCACTTATGAGATCAATGGCTTCCAAGGGGAAGAAGGATCCAGCGTGATTTCTGGTTTGGATGCCAACCATCCCTCATACGATTGCTTGGGCGACCAGTATGCTCCTATTGGTACCTACACCATTACCCCTGTGCTCACAGGACTGACAGCTGGCAATTATACTCTCGTACCTGCTACTGGAACGCTAACTGTGCAAAGAAGGAATTTGGTGGTGAATGCGCCCTCCATCACAGTTGCTTACAATGGTTTGGAACACAACCAGACGACCGATCCGATAGATAACAGTGAGATTACCTACACAGGTCTTGCTACTGGAGATGTTGCTACGGCATCCATGTCTTATGCTCGTGTAGAAGGTGGAGAATCAGCGATGAATGTTCTTTCCTGCACGATTACGCATAATGGTGAAAATGTGACCAATAACTATAACATCACGGCCAATCCCAACTCCAAATTGATCGTTACTCCCGCTAATCTCACCATCAAGGTGGATAACGAAACGAAAACGTATGATGGTACAGATCTGTTGGCTGATTCATACACCATTGTTTCAGGTGCCATTCAGGCTAACGACGCCATTGTCGCTTCTTCGGTCAACTACGTTGGTTCACAACGTAATGTGGGTACTTCAACGGCTCACATCAATGAATCAGATTTCCGTATTCTGCATAATGGCATTGACAACGTAACCACTTCCAGTTACAATATCACCTTCCAGACGGGTGACTTGACCGTAACTCCGAAGGCAGTCACGGTAACGGCTGATGCCAAAACAAAGGTTTATGGAGAAAGCGATCCGACCTTGACGGCTACAGTCGCCGGTACTCTCGGAAGCGATGTGGTGACGTACACCCTTAGCCGTGCAGCTGGCGAAGATGTCGGTACCTATACCATCACTCCGACAGGTGATGCCACGCAGGGTAACTATGCCGTTACCTACGTGACGAATACCCTGACGATCACCAAAGCAGAACTTGTGGTGAAAGTGAACAATCAAACCAAAACATACGGAGAAGCTGATCCTGACAATTCGGTGACCCTGGTCGGTTTGACTAACGAAGATACTGAATCTGCCATACTTACTGCGTTGAGCCTGTCCTATACCCGCGTATCGGGTGAGGATGTCGGAACTTATACCATTACGGCTCATGGTCCCAGCGAGATTGACAATTATACCGTTTCCTATCAAACGGGTACTCTGACCATTACGAAAGCGGCTCTGACCATCACTGCCGATGCTAAAACGAAAGTGTATGGGCAGGCAGATCCTGAACTGACAGCCACTTTCTCTGGTATCAAAGGAACTGATACAGAGGCAAGTCTTACCGCAGATCTTGGTCTGACCATTAGTCGTGCAGCGGGCGAGAATGTAGGAACTTATACCATCACCCCGACGGGTGCGGCTACACATCAGAACTATACGGTAACCTATACGATTAATAATTTCACGATTACTCCGGCCGCCATCACCATTAAGGCTGATGACAAGACGAAGGTGTATGACAATAATGAGAGTACCGACCCGGCTCTGACGGCTACTGTTACGGGCGTGCCGGCAAGCGGTGTTGCACCGGTTTACACCTTGAGCCGTGCGCCGGGACAAGCAGTGGACAATTACACCATCTTTGTTTCTGCTCCCGCAACTTCCAACCCGAACTACACGATTACGACTGAGGCGGGCACGTTCAGCATCACAAAACGAGATCTCACTATCGCTATCAACGACACGAAGGAATATGATGGTACTGCATTAGTGACTGACTATACAGAGGCTACTGCTACAGGTCTGCAGAATGGTGCGACCTTGAACGCAGGTGCGGTGACAACCCCCAGCGCAAATGCGAATACCTATACTGACAATACGGGTGACAATATTACTACACAATTCGCCACCAGTGATGGCATAGGTAACTACAATGTGAGTTACAACTTCACGCAGAAAATTACGCAGAAGGCGTTAACCATCACGGCGAACAGCGACAGCAAGGTGTACGACGGCACGGCACTGACCAACAACGGCTACACGAACACGGCACTCGCCAGCACTGACCACATTGAGAGCGTGACGGTGACGGGCAGCCAGACGGTGGTGGGCACGAGCAATAACGTGCCGAGTGCGGCGGTCATCAAGAACGCCAGCGATGAGGATGTGACGTCCAGCTACGACATCACCTACACCAACGGGACTTTGGAGGTGACGCAGAAGGCGTTAACCATCACGGCGAACAGCGACAGCAAGGTGTACGACGGCACGGCACTGACCAACAACGGTTATACGAACACGACCCTCGCCACGGGCGACCACATTGAGAGTGTGACGGTGACGGGCAGCCAGACGGTGGTGGGCACGAGCAACAACGTGCCGAGTGCGGCGGTCATCAAGAACGCCAGCGATGAGGATGTGACGGCCAGCTACGACATCACCTACGCCAACGGAACTTTGGAGGTGACGCAGAAGGCGTTGACCATCACGGCGAACAGCGACAGCAAGGTGTACGACGGCACGGCACTGACCAACA
>JAFXTS010000033.1 GCA_017535665.1 Bacteroidales bacterium
AATCTCGCTGGTTCTCAGGGCATCGGTGAGGGCGGTGCGGATGGCTTCGGCATCGTCGCCGATGGTGATGACTTGTGCGACTTCGATGCCGGCGGCACCAAGCATTTGCGACATCTTGGCCGCGTTGGTGTTGACGACCTGCCCGATCAGGAGCTCGTCGCCGATATTGATAAGGCTGCTGTTCATAATAGTTTCTCGGTTAAAAAATGCGTTTGCAAAAGTACGAGAAAATGCCGAATTTTTTGTATCTTTGCAGCCTTATTTTAAGATGAAAGAATAGTATGAACCATGACCTTTTTTGTGTAATAATGGCAGGCGGCGTGGGCGCCCGTTTCTGGCCCATGAGCCGTTCTCACAAACCAAAGCAATTTATTGATATACTGGATGATGGAAGTTCTTTGATTCAAAAAACTTTCAACCGTTTCGCACAGATTTGTCCGCGTGAAAATATCTATATCATTACCAACGCCATCTACGCCGAACAGGTGCGGGCGCAGATTCCTGGGCTGAATGACGACCAAGTGGTGCTCGAACCGGCACGTCGCAACACCGCCCCCTGCATCGCCTACGCCAACTTCAAGATCAAGGCGCGCAACCCTAACGCCGTGGTGGTGGTGGCCCCGTCCGACCATGTCATCCTCAAAGAGGAGGTGTTCCGCGAGGTGATCACTACTGGACTTCAGTTCGTGAAAGACAATCCCAAGCTGCTCACCATCGGCATCCGGCCGTCATCGCCCAACACGGGCTACGGCTACATCCAGTACAACGAGGATCGCCAGTACGAGGGCACTTCCATCTACGATGTCAAGATCTTCACCGAGAAACCGGAGCTGGAGGTCGCCCGCCAGTTTGTGGAGAGTGGCGAGTTCCTTTGGAACGCCGGCATCTTCATGTGGTCGCTTCCCGAAATCGAGAAAGCCTTCATGACCCATCTTCCCGAGGTTTACGAACTCTTCAAGCGCGGTGAGGGAATCTACAACACCCCCGCCGAAGATGAGTTTATCAAATCTATCTATCTCGTTTGCAAGAATATATCGGTTGACTATGGCATCATGGAGAAGGCCAAGAATGTGTGCGTGTACGCCGCCGACTTCGGCTGGTCAGACCTCGGCACATGGGGCTCTCTTTATGAAGTGAGTCAAAAAGATGAACAACAGAATGTGGTGGCAGGTAATAAGGTGAAAACTTACAACACAACGGGATGTATTATCAATGTGCCGAAAAATAAGGCCGTCGTCCTGCAAGGGATGGAGGATTATATTGTGGTGGACAACGACAATGTGCTGCTGATTTGCAAGAAAAACAGCGAACAGCAGATTCGCCAGTATGTGAACGATGTGGAGCTTGATTTTGGAGAAAAATATATCTAAAAAATGCCTTCGCTTAAAAAATTAGTCGGTCAAACGGCCATTTACGGACTGAGCAGTATTATCGGAAGGTTTCTGAACTACCTGCTGGTGCCGTTATACACATACAAGATGGCGGCTGAGTCGGGGGGCTACGGCATAGTGACCAACGTGTATGCCTATACCGCGCTGCTGCTGGTGCTGCTCACTTTCGGTATGGAGACCACCTTCTTCTATTTCGCCAACCGCGAGGAGGTGGATGCCCAAAAGGCTTTTGCCACCGCGGCCAATTCCGTCGGACTGGTGTCGCTGCTGTTTTGGATTGTATGTATGGTGTTCGGAGGCCCGATTTCCAGTGCTTTGGACTATGGCAATCATCCCGAGTATCTGCGGATGATGGCGACCGTGGTGGCCCTCGATGCTTTCCAGGCCATCCTGTTTGCCCAACTTCGGTACCAGAATAAAGCCGTCAAGTTCGCAGCTTTGAAACTGCTCTTCATCGTGCTGAATATCGGCTTGAACCTGTTCGTCTTCCTCGTGGCACCCTCCTTGAAGGAGTCTGCCCCGTCGCTGATGGCGTGGTACCAGCCCGCCCAACAGGTGGCCTACATCTTTGCCGTTAACTTGCTGTGTACAGCCCTCATCACCTTGGGGTTCATCCCCGAGATGAAGAACCTGCGGTTTGGCATTGACCGGCAGTTGCTGAAGCAGATGCTGAAATACACGTGGCCGCTGCTGCTGTTGGGCTTGGTCGGTATTCTCAATCAGGTGGCCGACAAGATTTGCTACCGTTTCATCGTGCCCGGTGCGGAAGGGGAGGTGCAGCTCGGCATCTATGGCGCCTGCGTCAAAATCGCCATGATCATCGCCATGTTCACCCAGGCCTTCCGCTATGCCTACGAGCCGTTTGTGTTTGGCGGCCAGCGCGAAAAGGGCAGCAAGGAGTCGCAGGCGGTGGTGATGAACTACTTTGTCATCTTCACTCTGCTCGCGTTCCTCATCGTGGTGTGCTACCTCGACATTTTCAAGTTCATCATCAGCAGCGATTATTGGGATGGTCTTCAGGCGGTTCCTATTGTGATGATGGCCGAGATTTTCATGGGCATCTATTTCAACCTCTCTTTCTGGTACAAGCTCAACAAGGAGACGTGGTGGGGCGCGATATTCTCGGGCATCGGGTGTGCCGCACTGCTGGCCATCAACTTCCTGTTTGTGCCGAAATTTGGTTACATGGCTTGTGCGTGGGGCGGTTTCGCCGGTTATGGCATCTGCATGGTGCTCTCCTACCTGGTGGGGCAAAAGCGTAATCCCGTGCCCTACCAGCTGAAGGTAGTGTTCGGCTATTTCATACTGGCTGGC
>JAFXTS010000012.1 GCA_017535665.1 Bacteroidales bacterium
TCCGATACCCAAATTAGCTTTGGACTGTGACAAAGTCATACGTGTTGTATTGTTTGTCTTAAAGTTGAGTGACTGTGAATTGGTTGTGCCAATAAAATCGCTACTGCTGGCACTGTTGCCCGACAAGCTCCAATAGGTCTGTCCGTGCATCGTTGCGGCGATGATGCAGAGTGCGAAAAATAATGATAGTCTTTTCATGATAGTTGATTTTTATGGTTATTATTTACTGATTCTTATACACCTGCTGCTGGCTGAAAAACACGCCGTTAAAGGTGAACAGGCGGGTGGTGCTGTCGCGCAAGACAAACTGCGCCGGAATGTTCAGCCAGCGTGGAAGCCCCGTGTCGTCCATGCCCGTGTACAACGAACGCGCCGGCATGTTGAAATACGGATCGGAGGTCAAATCGGTGCTGTCTTGCGTGGTGGCAGTGTAAAGGCCAGCTGAGACGGGAACGACATACAGGGAGGCATTCAGTGTGCAATTGTTTCCCCAGCCTTGGCAGTCTGCATGAAAGTCACCTCCCGTAGAATGCACACATCCATTTGGACATTGGGAGGCATCATGCCCGCACCGCGAGCTCATATAATACATCACTCCTGTTTTTCGGCCATCCGGCATCACCTGTGCCGTATGCTCGGTGGATCCCACATTTTTTACGATTTGATGTTTCTCGCACGACGAGAAAAAAAGTAGCATCGTGCACACTACAGATGCAATTATACACAATTTAGTTGAGACAATTTTCTTCATAACTCTGGTTTTATATGGTTTTCTCTGCAAATATATGAGTTATATCCACACAAAATTGGAGGATTTTTAATTATTTCTCACATTTTATTAAATAATTGATATTGAAAAATTTTTCGTTGCACTCGTCCCAAATTCGTCCCAAATCCATCCCAAATTCGTCCCAAGATTTTAGAAGTACACTCCGAGGGGGTGCCAATGTCGGAGAATTTTCATAATTTTGCAACAATTTCTTCAAAATCACAAGTATATGCCCCCAAAAAGAAAAAGTAGAACTTTGGCTGCTCTGACCTCCCTACATATATTGTTTTGGCTGGTGGTGCTGGAACGGTTTATCGACACCTCCTTCTTGCGTCCCAAAGTGGGTGTTGCTATGGAAGTGGCAAGTCTTCTTCTCATCGTAGGGATAGTTTATGGCAATATTTTTCTGCTTGTGCCCCAATTATGGAATAAAGGGAAAAAGTGGCTGTATGTCCTTACATTTTTGCTCGCTGTATTGTGTACAGCTGGTCTGGAACTTCTGATGTGCAAGGAAATCGTTGCACAAAAGGTATTGCCCTATACTGATTTACACACCTACAGGATGTACCTATTCGACATCTTTGTTTCCCTGTCGTTGCGTAACGGCAGTTTTCTGATGTTCTCCACACTGTATGTGATGTATAAACTGAAGTCCCGCACCGTAAGACAAAGGGAAAAGTATATATCAACGCACACAGAAAATATTGTGCTCTTCTTCTCCGATGAGTGCAAAGAAGTCACTGTGACGGAAATCGTTTACGTTGAGGTGCGGAAAAGAGACATCACCATCGTCACAGACACAGGGATCTATCCGCAGAACAAGATATTTTCAGAATTTGAGAAACTGCTGCCCCCCGGTTCGTATCTGCGCATCAGCCGGCAGTTGGTCATACTGCTCACACATGTGGTCGCCTACACTCCCAAAAAGGTTTATATGAGCCATGGTGGTAAAATCATCAGCTTCACCTATAGTAACAGCCCTTCGTTTGAGGTGCTGCCAAAACTGCAACAATGGAATCCGGCTCTTTTCAAGGAGAAGGATGTTGATTGAAATGAATGTAGAGACGTGGTGCACCGCGTCTCTACAAATATCCCACCTGTATTTAACGTCCCTTACTGTTTCAAACTCACCGTCTTGTTGAATACAATCTTGTCGGGGGTGGAATCTTTGTCGATGCAGAAATAGCCGATGCGCTCGAACTGGTAGTGCTTCTCGGCGTTCTCCAAAGTCAATCCCTCCTCAATCCAGCCGTCCTGGATGGTGAGCGAGTTGGGGTTGAGGTAGTCGATGAAGGTCTTGCCCTCTTCGCAGTCGTCGGGATCGGGGGAGGTGAACAGGCGCTCGAACAGGCGCACCTCCGCCTTCTTGGCGTGAGCCACCGACACCCAGTGAATGGTGGCTTTCACCTTGCGGTTGCTCTGCGGCATGCCGCTCTTGGTCTCGGGGTCGTAGGTAACATGGATGGCGGTGATGTTGCCGTCGGCGTCCTTGTCCACATGGCTGCACCTGACAATATAGCCGTATTTGAGGCGCACCTCGCCGCCGATGGTGAGGCGGTAGAACTTCTTGTCGGCCACCTCGCGGAAGTCGGCGCGCTCGATCCAAAGTTCCTTGGTGAACGGCACCTCGCGTGTACCGGCCTCCGGATTTTCAGGGTTGTTGACCGCATTGAGCATCTCCACCTTGTCGTCCGGGAAGTTGTCGATAACCAACTTCACAGGGTCGAGCACCGCCATGGTACGGGTGGCCACCTTGTTGAGGTCCTCGCGGGCGCAGAACTCCAGCAGCGACACGTCGATGATGTTGTCGCGCTTGGCAATGCCGACGGTCTCGGCGAAGTTGCGCACCGAGGCGGGGGTATAGCCGCGGCGGCGCAGACCGCAGATGGTGGGCATACGCGGGTCGTCCCAGCCCATCACATGACCGTCGCGCACCAACTGCATCAGCTTGCGCTTGCTCATCACCGTGTAGTTGATGTTGAGACGGGCGAACTCGATCTGCTGCGGGTGGTGGATCTTCAGCGCCTCGCAGAACCAGTCGTACAGCGGACGGTGGATCTCAAACTCCAACGTGCAGATGGAGTGGGTGATGCCCTCGATGGAGTCGCTCTGACCGTGGGCGTAGTCGTACATCGGGTAGATGCACCACTTGTCGCCGGTACGATGGTGATGGCTGTGCAGGATGCGGTACATGATGGGGTCGCGCATGTGCATGTTGGGCGAGGTCATGCCGATTTTGGCGCGCAGCACCTTGCTGCCGTCGGGAAACTCGCCGGCCTTCATGCGGCGGAACAGGTCGAGGTTCTCCTCGACGCTGCGGTTGCGGTACGGACTTTCGATGCCGGGTTTCGTGGGCACGCCACGACCCGCGCTGATCTCCTCCTGCGACTGGTCGTCCACGTAAGCGAGACCGTCCATAATGAGCTGCTCGGCCCATGCGTAGAGCTGGTCGAAATAGTCGGAGGCGTAGTGCTCCTCAGCCCATTGGAAGCCGAGCCACGTGATGTCCTCCTTGATGGAATCCACGTACTCCACATCCTCCTTCACGGGGTTAGTGTCGTCGAAACGCAGGTTGCACAATCCGTTGTATTTCTTGGCAATGCCGAAATTCAAGCAAATCGACTTGGCGTGACCGATATGGAGATAGCCGTTCGGTTCGGGAGGAAAACGAGTGTGTACTTTCGATTCATTTTTACCATTCGCCAAATCTTGTTCGATAATTTCTTCAATAAAATTCATTTGCCCTAATTTTTAATATTTTGAAGTGCAAAAATACAACTAAAATTTTTTATGAGGATTGATGAAAGAAAGATTGACGATTTTTTTTGTAAACAGATAAAATTCGAAGAAAAACCCGTACCTTTGCCGCCTCAAAACATCATATTATGGACAACAACATCAGAGTAAAAATCGACGAGATATTAGAAGAAATCTGCAAAATCAACGACCTCACCGCGAAGGCCGACATCCTGACGTACATGGAGCGGCAGGCCGCCTTCCAGCTGTGGCAGCTGGAAGAGGACCTGCGGGTAGATCACAACATGAAGGATTTCTAAGGTTATTCTTTCTCGCGCTGGAGCGAATGTAGAATCAGATAGACGCACAGCGCCACGTAAGCCACGATGGCGAGGATGCCCGGCCACGGGGAGTTGGCGTAAGCCTGCGTGGTGGCAATGTCCACGCCTGCGAATTTCAGGATGGCACTCACCACACCCATAATGGCCGCACCCGCCAACAAGCCGGAGGCTAACAGCGTACCTTTGTTCTTGCGGGCCTTGTTGACCTCTTCATCTTTGCTACGGCTGCCCACCAACCAGGCGATAGCACCACCGATGAGCAACGGGATGTTCAGCGCCAGCGGGATGAACATACCCAACGAGAAAGCCAGTGCCGGAATGCCAATCATATCCAGAATAAGGGCGAGAACAGCCCCCACGATATAAAGAATCCACGGAGTGCCTTGTCCCGACATCAGCGGCTGCACGATGGCCGCCATGGCGTTGGCCTGCGGAGCCACCAGTCCGCCATTATCGGCATCATAGCCATAAACTCTCGACAGCACCATGATCACTCCACCGACCGTCAGGGCCGACACCAACGTGCCGATGAACTTGAAACCCTGCTGTTTGTAAGGTGATGTTCCAATCCAGTAACCGATTTTCAAGTCGGTGATAAAGCCGCCTGCCATGGCCAACGCCGAGCAGACAATGCCGCCCACCACCAGCGCAGTGACCATACCCATGGGGCCTTTCAAACCCACTGCAGCCAGAATGAAGGAGGAAAGAATAAGTGTCATCAAGGTCATGCCCGACACCGGGTTGCTACCTACCGTGGCAATAGCCGTGGCCGCCACCGTGGTGAACAGGAAGGCGAAGATGAAGACAATGAGCAGACCGACAATCACTTGGGTGATGTTCATCTGGAATCCGCCGAAGGCGAAGAACAGCGCCATCAGCACCGCCAAGCCCAAGAAACCGAAAAGGATAATCTTCATGGAGATGTCGCGCTGGGTGCGCAGCACTTTCTGCTGCTGCTCCGACACATCCCCTTTGTTCTTCTTGAAGATGGTACCCATGGAGGTCTTGATCACGCCGGCAGACTTGATCACGCCGAGGATACCCGCCATGGCGATACCACCAATGCCGATGAGTTTCACATGGCTTGAGAAAATGTCGCCAGGCATCATCGTGCTCATGGGTGTACCGTCGGCGGTGATGCCGTATTGGCCGAGCAGCGGCACAATCACCCACCACGACAGGAATGAACCCGCGCAAATGATAGCCGCGTACTTGAGTCCAATCAGGTAGCCGGTACCTAAAAGTACAGCTGAACCGCTCATGTTAAAGGTGAACTTGTGGTTCATGGCCAACTTCTCGCCCCATCCTGTCATCTGGGAAGAGATAGTTTCTGACCAGAATCGGAAAGTGGTCATGAAGAAGTCGTACAAACCACCAATCAAACCACTGATCAACAACAATTTAAGTTGGTTACCACCCTTTGCTCCCGATACCAAAATCTCGGTGGAGGCGGTTGCCTCCGGGAAGGGGTACTTGCCGTGCATGTCGGAAACGAAATATTTGCGGAACGGGATGAGGAAGAGGATGCCGAGGAAGCCACCAATCAGCGAGGCGATGAAGATCTGGAAGAAGTTCACACTGATGCCCATATCGGGGTTGTTGGCTTGAATGATGTAGATGGCCGGGAGTGTGAAGATGGCGCCCGCCACCACCACGCCGGAGCTGGCCCCGATAGACTGTATCAGCACGTTCTCCGACAGGGCTCCTTTACGCCGTGCGATGACCGACGCGCCAACGGCGATGATGGAGATGGGGATGGCCGCCTCGAACACCTGTCCGAACTTCAACCCAGCGTAAGCCGTTGCAGCAGAGAAGATTACCGCCATAATAATACCCCACACAATCGTCCAAGCATTCAGCTCGGGATACTTCTTGTTGGGGTTGAGGATGGGGCGGTACTCCTCGCCCGCTTTCAGTTCGCGATACGCATTTTCTGGGAGTTTCACATCCTGCGGAATGTCTTCCGTAGCCATGTTCTTTTCTTCTGTATTTTCCATAATGGTATTTTTAATGGATAAAAATTTTTATATAATATTGATTATTAACTATTTAATAAAATATCATTAAGAAATGCAAAGATACATTTTTTTCAACTCTTTTTGTAATTTTGCCAAAAATTTTCAGATGATGAAAAAAATCCTCGGACTTCTCGCTCTTTTCCTCGGACTGATGTCCATTGTGCATCCGCAATCCATGCCCCGCGTGATGCCGGGCGACACCATTGCCATTGTGGCGCCGAGCGCCAAGGTGGACACCAACAATGTGATGCCGATGGTGCGCTATCTGCAGGCGCAAGGTTTTTATGTGATCGTTCCCGACGAGCTGTGTGCCGACTGGAACGGTTTCGCCGGCACGCCCGACAGTCGCGCCGCCCTTTTCCAAGCCATGCTGGATCGCCCTGAGGTGAAGGTCATCCTGTGTGCACGAGGCGGCTACGGCGCAGTTACCCTTCTCGACCAACTTGATTTCACCCGCTTCCGCCAGCATCCTAAGTGGATTTGCGGTTTCAGCGACATCACCGCTCTGCACTCCCACCTCCAAACTTTAGGCTTTCCTACCCTGCACTGCATGATGCCCGTCACCTTCCATGCCGACCAACCCGATGATGAAAACACCTCCACGATGCTCGCGGCGTTGCGGGGCGACACCCTCCGCTACACCTTCGACACCGCCGCCAACAACCGCAGCGGACAGGCGACTGCGGAACTGGTGGGCGGCAATCTATCCCTCCTTTACTCGCTGCTCGAATCACCGTCTTCTATCAATACTGAAGGCAAAATTCTCTATATTGAAGATGTGGATGAGAACATCTACCACATCCACCGCATGCTGGTGGCCCTCGACCGTGCCGGCAAACTGCGGAATCTGAAGGGACTCATCGTGGGCGGTATGACCCGCATCCGCTTCGACGACTATTATGCCGACAAGACGGTCAGCGAGGTGGTGATGGAGATATGCGGAAAGTACGACTATCCGGTCTGTTTCAACTTCCCGGCTGGACATTGCAAGCGCAACCTCGCCCTGCGGTTAGGATGTACCGTCACCTTGAGCGTCACCCCGGAAGGCTGCTCGTTGATTTCGTTACCAGAATAGAGTAAAAGGTTTTACTACTGCCGTACCACCTTGATATTCTTCACGATACGACCTTCTTTGCTGACATTCAGCATGTAAATGCCCGCGGAGAGTTGGCTCATATCTACGGTGGTCAGCTCGTGGTCGGTGGTCGCCGTCAGCACCATTTTGCCATAGATGTCGTAAAGCATCAGTTGTGCGCCAGCAAACGGGCACTGCACCTGCAGGGTGTTGTTGCAGGGGTTGGGGAATGCGCTGATGGCGGCAGCCTCTTCGTCGTTAATGCCGGTGTTGGGCGTACGGGTTATCTGAGTAGTAATCATGTAGGTACCAAATCCGTTGGAGGTTTTAGGCCATACCTTGTACACAATGGGACCGCCATCTTCTAATACGAAAGTCGGAACAATAGTATCCATTATCTCCCCCCACGGGGAATTATTCTTGGAGATTTTTAGAACCACATCTAAGGTATAAATCTGGTTGTTGTCGCAGTCGGCAGCATCTTGTGCCCGCGTGTTCACCGTATATTGATAGCCGCTCGGTAGGTTGATGCGATAGTGGTCGTAGTTGTCGCCCACATGGAAATTAGAACCTGTGGTGTTAATGGTGGCCTGGTTATTGACAAAGTTGGGTGTGAAAACGTATACATTATTAACAGTATTGTTGTCTTCGTAGTTGTCGGGGTTTAATACCACAGTGACATTCAGTAAATTAGCAGCTCCTCCGATACCTATACAAGTCCATGAGGTAGCAGTGTTCGCCTTGTACTGCAACACCAGCTGGTAGTCGCCAGGGGCTACGGTGATGGTACCTGTGGAGGAAATGTTGGTATTACTATTCCCATTGATCGTCACAGTTGATGGCTGTCCGATAATCTGTGACACATCCCCGCTACTATTCAGAAATACTAATCTCACCTCTCCGCTGAAGGTAGTGGTGGTGCGGTTTTTGCAGCTAACACTGAAGGTAGGACGTGTGCCGTGCTGGATGGTAGTGCCGCCAGGATTGATGGAGTAGGCAGAGTTTACCACCAGCTGGGGCGGTTCAACGCCGAACAGGGCTTGCTGCGAATAGGTGAAATCGTAATGGCTGCTGCCCCAGCCGCCGCTACCGGGATTCAGTGAGGATACGGCGAAATAGCCATCGTTGGAACCGCTCCATCCCCAGTTGAAATGGAAATAGTTGCTGCTGTTGTATCCGTCGCATACGAAGGCGTGCCCGTCGGTGAGATCTTCGTCATAACCAGAATACATAACAGGGCGACCTGCATCAAGTTCCACTTTCAGCATCGAAATCCAGTCGCTTTCCGAAAAGCTGCTTTTTCTCTTCCCTTTCAAAGTGCTGGCATAGCCGAAGTAGCTCTTGAAGGCAGCCTCTGCGCTGGGGTAATTGTTGCCGTAGGGGTCGATGGTCTGTGCGCCTGAGCCGGAGGTAGTGTATTGCATCTCCACCGCCACGCCGCAATGGAACATGAGGGTGGCGACCGCGGTGTTGCTGCTGGTGACCGAGTTGGGCATGCTGCTCCAGTTGTAGGTGGTGTTGCCGAAGTCGGCGCTCAATGTCTGGTTGTTGTGGGTGGTACATGTATAAGTATGTGACCCACAGCCTTTTGCAGGGTACGACCAGTATTTCATCACCTGCGCCATGGCGGTGGCCACGCAGCCAGTGGGGCACTTGTTCCAGCCGCTACCCGGACACATGCTGTTGTACGGACTTCCCTGGTCCCATGTGGTGCTGAGCAGGGGCTGTACAGCGGTGGTAGCTCTGGTAGGAAGTGAGACGCCGGCGGTCAAGGCGGCCCACTGCGTGGCGGTCTCTTCACTCTGCGGCAGCTGTGCCTGTGCGGTGGCAGTAATCTCCTCCTCGTAAATCTGCAGCCACATGCGGAAGTTATCGGGCATGGTGGCGGCATCGAGCGTGCCGTGGTCAGAATAACCCAACACCGGAATGGCGCGGTCGTCGGCGGCAACGATGACAAAGCCTTCGCCTGCCTCGTTCTGCATCAGATATAACTGGCTGAAACCGAGCTGCGGAGCCACATTGCGGAGCTGAACGTTTGTTGCATCCTGGCGGATAGGATTGATTTGTGAACGCCAGAAATTAAGGGCCACATTTTGGGCTGTAGTAGAATCCACAGGACCTGCCACAACGGTCATCCCTACTGCGATAATCAAAAGGAGAAGGAGGGTAATTTTTTTCATATTTTGTATGATGATGTTTGATGAAAATGATGAAAACCGGCACCATCCGCGCAGATTTTCGAGCGGCAAAAATACGAAAAATTTGGAATCCAACGGCCTGCCGCGGTGCATTGTCGATGTAGAGACGCGGTGCAATAACAACGTAGAGACGTGGTGCAATAACAACGTAGAGACGCGGTGCAGGCAATTGTAGAGACGCGGTGCAATAACAACGTAGAGACGTGGTGCACCGCGTCTCTACATATAAATTTTAACATAGAATTTATTATTATGTTATTAAAATTATCAATAATTGGAAAAATATTTGTATTTTTGCCAATGAAATTACAAATATTATCATGAAAGAAGAAATTTTTCAAAACCGATACCGCATTTCATCGGCAAGGGCAATGTGGCACAATTACAATGGAGGTTTTTATTTTGTTACTATCTGCACGCACGGTAGGAAACATTATTTTGGTGAAATTGTGCGGAATGGAATTGACGAACAGCCGCAAATGATTATGTCACCCATCGGTAAATTTGCTGGTGAACAATTCCTAAATGCAGGTATCCATTATCCGTATGCAGAAATTCCGTTGTGGGTGGTTATGCCCAATCATCTGCATGCCATCGTGGGAATTAATCATGGTAAAATCCATCATGACCGCCGCAATGTAAATGCGTTTTATGGGAAGGATGCCAGCGTAGAGACGCGGTGCAATAACAACGTAGAGACGCGGTGCACCACGTCTCTACATCGGGAAATCGCAAATATGCAGGGTTGGTTGTCCGTTGTCATCGGAGGGCTGAAACGTGCCATCACCCATTTTGCCAACCAAAATCATATTCCATTTGCATGGCAAACCCGTTTCTACGACCGCATCATCCGCAACACGCACGAACTGAACAGCATCGCCAATTATATCGATAATAACGTGGCAAAATGGAAGGATGATCGTTTTTACAGCGAATGATGTAGAGACGCGGTGCATTGCTGATGTAGAGACGCGGTGCACCACGTCTCTACAACCTATTTGATTTTCTTGTTGCAGATTTCGCCGATCTCCTCACCCAACTCGCTGAAGGCGAATTTGACACGATGCTCCACCACAGGGGTCATCTGGTAGCCATTGCCAGCAACATCGGAAAAGGTGATGATGGCGAAAGATTCGGTACTTCCAGTGGGCACAAACGTAATGGTACCGGTGAGTTTGCAGGGCTGTGAGAACGGACCTGCGAAGCTGCCCGGGTCGATGTCGGTGATTTTCACGATAGCCGTGTATTTCGCATTGGGGTAGTTGCCCGCCTGCAACTTCGACATCTCGTTGTTCCAATCTTTCAGCATCTCCGGCTGCCACATGTTGGTACGGAACTCGCCCGTCCAATCTTTTTTCCACTGCTCGAAATCATCGTGATCGTCATTCTTTTTGAAGAATTTGGCTTCAGAATCGCCATCGTAGGTAACGCCGTCGTAAACGAAAACCACATTCAGCTCCTTCTGTCCCGACAACGGAGAGAGGTCGCCTTTCAGTTTCTGGGCCTGCATAAAAGTCACGGATGCCATGACCATCAATAAAACAAAGATTCTTTTCATAATGCTAAATATTAAGGGTTAATAATAGATTGATTATTCATAATATTCAAACGCGTCAATAATATCCAAATACACGCCATCGAAGCCGGCATGAAGGATGCGGTTGAGATAGCTGTCGCCAGCACCGCAGATGATTTCCTGCCAGTCGGAATTCCAATAATGCACCTTGTAGTTGCCCTCCCAGTCAGGATTTTCCTTGTCGAGCCACACGGGGCGGTGCCGCTTCCACGACTGCTGCCAGTAGTATCGGTAGCTTTCTGCCTCACCAATCGACATATAGCTCATCACCATACGGCGACCACCGTTGGCTTTGTTGCGCAACTGCTCGATTTCTTCAGCGGTAAAGGCCTCGCCATCGAAAAACAGATCCATGATCAGCAGGTCGTAGTTGGTGGCGCAAACGGCGGCAATGAAGGCCGATTTGTTAGCAAAGCCTTCAGGATTAATGAGATATAGAAAATTTCGCACCTCGTTCAAATGCGTAATGTCATCGTTATTTTCGTGGAGGGGAGGAGTAGTGGAGATGCGGTTGAGCTCGCGGGAGGGCGGGGCATACGGCACGAAGCCCTCCTCATCGCAGCGAGTTGCGGAGGTGGCCATTTGCTGATTGTCTGTACAATAGTCCGTCACCAAAATCGCCTTTCTATCCGTATGCAAGCGACGAAGGAAGCCGAGCAGGTGGTTGGTTTCGTTGGCTGGAGTAGCGATGCCGTCGCCGTCGTAGCCGTAGAAGAGGTCCTCTTGCCCCACGCCATCAATGGCCGACAGGTAGCGTGATGCCCAGTTCCCGTCTGCCTCGCCATTTTCGGTAACCAGTTCCACGCCGTTCTGGGTGATGACCACGAAATGGCTGTTGGTCTCCCGTGCCGTCTCGCTGATCCGCACCACAAAGCCGCGCATGGCCTGCCGGTAGTCGCTGCACGGGTCATCGTGCAGACGGTCGCAACCGCCCACGCTGAGAACGAGGAGAAACATCAGCCAGAAGTGTCGGGGAAGGTGGGACATGATAAGAGAATGATAGTAGTAATAGATGTTTTTCATAACTGTACTATTTATTAGTTATCATTTTATGATTTCCTCCGGAAACACCCCTTGTTCGAGGGCTCCCGTGTCGGAAAGCTTCCTCGCAGGAATGCCCCCGATTGTGCAGTTGTCGGAAAACGAGCTGTTAACTACTGCATTAGCACCGATAGCCACATTGTTGCCGATGGTGATGTTGCCATAGAGCTTGGCACCAGGCCCCACATATACATTGTCGCCCAAAACAGGGGTACCATTGTAATCTCCGATAGAAGTGGAGGGGTGGATGCGGCAGTTGGCCCCCACCCGCACAGCCGGATTGACCACCACCGTGCCACGATGCACCAGACACAAGCCCGGACCGAACACATTTTTAGGGATGGTAACACCGAGCTTCACAGCCAGACGGTGGTTCAGCACCTCCAGAAAGATTCGGGAGAGCAACCGCCAACGCCGACAATTCGTCAGATATTCCAACTTGCGGAGGCGCAGCTGAAATCGTAACTGGTCGATACGCAGCCAGTTATAAAAACTAACCTTCTGCAATCCGTAGGCGGCCAGATCAGCGCGGACAAACTGACGATATTCTTGGCGGGAGGTAATCATAATTTCTACCCTCTTTTCTCTATCAATTTCTGCATAATCTGAATAGCATTGGTGGCAGCACCCTTGCGGAGATTATCAGCCACTATCCACATATTCAAGCTGTTAGGCTGAGAGAAGTCGCGACGAAGACGGCCCACAAACACCTCGTCTTTGTCTTTGGCGAAACGGGGCATGGGGTATTCGTTGCGGTCGGGGTTGTCGAGCACCACCACGCCGGGCATGTCGGTGAGGAGCTGGCGCACTTGGGCGAGGTCGTAGTCTTGGTCGAACTCCACATTCACCGCTTCGGAGTGGCCACCAAAGACGGGCACACGCACCACCGTGGCAGTGATTTGTATCGTATTGTCGCCCAAAATCTTACGAGTTTCATTTACCAGTTTGGTCTCCTCGGTGGTATAGCCGTTAGGCTCGAACGTACCGCCGTGCGGCAGCACGTTAAGGTCGATTTCGTAAGGATAAGCCTTCTCGCACGGCCGGCCAGCACGCTCCTCGTTGAGCTGCCGCACGGCCTTCACGCCGGTACCCGTCACCGACTGGTAGGTAGAAATCACGAGGCGGTGGATATGGTACTGCCGGTGGAGCGGCGCGAGGGCCAGCACCATCTGGATGGTGGAGCAGTTGGGGTTGGCGATGATACGGTCGGCAGGGCTTACCACATCGATGTTGATTTCAGGAACTACGAGCGGGATGTGCTCATAGCTGCGCCATGCCGACGAGTTGTCGATGACCGTGGTGCCCACCTCCGCAAACTGCGGGGCGTATTGGAGCGATGCCGCACTGCCGGCCGAAAAGATGGCGTACTGTGGACGCTGCGCGATGGCATCCTCTACCGACACCACCTTCAGCTGCCGACCACCAAAAGTCACCTCCTTGCCTACCGAGCGTGCCGAAGCGGCAGGTATCAGTTCACAATTTCCAAATCCTCTCTCTTCCAATACTTTAAGCATTACACTTCCTACTAATCCAGTAGCTCCAACCAATGCAATTTTCATATCTGTAAATTTTTTCTTAAAAATTCTTAAAACACTTGAAATTCACCTGCAAAAATAGTAAATTTGCACAATTGAAACTCGGAAAAACTTCCAAAACTCAAAAAAAATATGAAGACGCTTAAATTCCTCTTACTCATCGGGTTATCATTCTCCACTTTTTTTCTTTCGGCGCAGGTCTATGATGATTTTTCGGATGGGGACTTCATTTCCTCACCGATTTGGGTAGGCGACACCGACCAATTCATCGTCAACTCACAGCAGCAGTTGCAGTTGAATGCGCCTGAGGCGGGCAGGGCCTATCTGACCACTGCCGTCCATTTTGGCGATACGGATTGCGAGTGGCGGCTCTCGCTGAAAATGTCGTTCGCGCCTTCGGGCAGCAACTACGCCCGCTACTATCTTGCCACCGACACAGCCAACCTTTTCGCTACCAGCCTCGTAGGGTATTTTCTCCAGTTTGGCGAGGCGGGCAGCAACGATGCCATCGAACTCTTCTACCAACAAGGCGACTCGCTGGTATCGGTGTTCCGCAGCAACACCAGCGTGTCCAAATCTTTCTTTTATAATATAAAGATTATCAGAAATTTAGAGAATGATTGGACGCTATGGGTGGACACCCTCCGGCTCGGCTCCTACTACCTCGACACTTCGGGCACTCACGCTGCGCCGTTGCCTCCCGACGGCCATCTCGGACCCGTCTGCGTCTTCACCTCCGGCAACCGTACCAAGTTCTACTTCGACGACCTCTACTGCGGACCGCCCCTCATTGACACCACCCCACCTTCGGTAAGCCAATGGACTTTCGACATCGATGCGCCTAACCAGCTCGTTATCAGCTATTCAGAGCGGGTGACCGACACCAGCGCATTAGACTGCACCCACTATACCAATAGGTCAGAGCAGCAACATCCCGTTCTTTGTGAGTGGGAGGGGGAAGATGAGTGTGCTGTGCGGCTCTATTTTGCGGAGGCCTTGGAGGATCGGCAGGAGGTGACCATCGACATCCAACAAGTCACTGACTATAATAATAACATACTGATTGACACTACTTTATATTTAACCTATTGTATTCCCAGAAGGCATGAGATACTGATCACCGAAATCATGGCTGACCCGTCACCACCTGTTCATCTTCCCGAGTGCGAATACGTGGAGCTGTACAACAGCCTGCCGTTTCCTATCTCCTTGAAAGGATGGACGTTGGCGATGGGCAATAGTCGTCGCACCCTGCCCGACAGCACGTTGCCGCCGGGTGGATATGGTATCGTGACGGGTGCCGCCAACGCCACGCTCTTTCCGCCCTCCGTGCCCGTGGTGAGCGTCTCCTCGCTGAGTTTGACCGACGACGGACAGCAGGTGGTGCTCTACGACCGGCAAGGCCGTATCATCCATCGGGTGCAGTACAGCCGCAGCTGGCACCGCAACACGCTGAAGCGCGACGGCGGGTGGTCGTTGGAGATGATGGATGTGGGCAACCCTTGTGGGGCGGCCGACAATTGGGACTCTTCGGACGACGGGCGGGGCGGCACCCCAGGCGAGCCCAACTCGATAGCAGGCTCCCAGCCCGACGAGTCGCCGCCGGAGTGGGTGAAAGTCACCGTGCCGGATGCGTGGCACGTGCGGCTGTTCTTCAGCGAGACGCTGCTTACCGACTCGTTCCCCTCCCCTTCCCTATTCGGCATCGAGCCGCCTATGGCTATCGAGCGAGCCGAGACGGAACTGCCCGCCGGACAGCAGATTACACTCACATTGGGGGAAGAACTGCAACAGCGGGTGGTGTACACCCTCACCCTGCGTGGGAGGTTGTGTGATTGCGTGGGCAACCTCACCGAGGAGGGTGTTTCGCTGCCGTTCGGCCTGCCCGAGGAAGCAGCCGCCGGCGACATCATCATCAACGAGGTGCTTACCAACCCTTTCGCCGATAGCGATGCCGACTATGTGGAGCTTTACAACCGTTCCGACAAGTTGCTGGATGTGAGCGTTTTATGGCTCGGAGCGGGCAACGGCGATTTGCCCTCACAGGCGGTGAAGGCCATTCCCGATGGCTACCTGCTCTTCCCTTCCCAGTACGTGGCCATTGCCAAGAGCCGGGCGCTCACCCTCGAGCAGTACACCTGTCCGTATCCGACGCGGGTGGTGGAGAATGCTGCTCTGCCAGCCTACGCCAACGACGAGGGTACCGTACACCTGCTGGACGGCAGTTACCATGTTATTGACCGGTTGTATTATACGGCATCGATGCACCATCCTCTGCTGACCAGCACCGACGGGGTGGCGTTGGAGCGCATCCACCCCGATGCTGAAGCGCAGGATGCAACCAACTGGACGTCAGCGTCGGAGAACTACGGGTGGGGCACGCCGGGGTACCGCAACTCGCAATTCTCGGAGCTGGCGGCGACCGACGCGGAGATCACTGTCGTGCCGGATGTTTTCAGTCCGGACGGCGATGGCAACAACGACTTTGCCGAGATATACTGTAGGTTTGAGGAGGCCGGCAGTTGCATCACCATCGACTTGTACAATCGAGCGGGGCAGCGGGTGCGGCGGTTAGCAGCCAACGAGCCGGTAGGCTTCGAGGCCCGTTACCGGTGGGACGGCACCACCGACGACCATCGGGCAGCGAACAGCGACATCTACCTGGTTCATATCCAGTTATGGAATCCCAATGGCAAGCGGAAGAGTTACCGCCGCACGGTGGCGGTGGTAAGGAGGGAGTGAGCGCCTATGCTTTTCTCTTGAACCACAAACCCATTACAGGATCCGAAAGGAACAGACCCTGTTCGATGGAAACAATGAAATCGCGTTCCAGCAGCACTTTTTGCATCTTGGCAACATTCGACTTGGTTCCGAGATTATATTTTGTCATTACCTCCTGTGAAGTCCAGTGAGTGTGCTGCCCATCCACAATGGCCCGTAGCAGATTCATTTGATAGGAAGTGAGACTGCCTGTTTGTTCCATAAAGAGTGGCGTGCATTGCATCAGCAGGTCACTAATTCCCATTTCAATTGTCTCTTCGGAAACCTCATTTTCAGTGTTGAGCATTACGTTCCACGACAGTTGCTGTACATACGATGACTGGTTCTCCACTGTTTCACAAATTCGTTGCACAAAATTTCTGTCGATATGCAGTCCCTTTTTCTCAAATTTCGACTGGATGAAAAGAATCCAGTCATCGGTGGGAATGGCTTGCAGGTAATTGGGCTCGCCAAACTGGTAGAACGGCATTCGTTTATTTTGAAAAAGCTGATTCATCATGTGTTGGCGGCTGCCGAACAAACAGTACGACACATGTTGTTGGTGTTGCCACACACCTCTCATCCGCTTTTGTACTTGCAGTCTGTCGGGCCATTCCGCCACTTGCTGGAACTCGTCAATACAAACCACGATGTGTTTGCCCAGTTGCTTCGCTATCTGTTCTGGCAAGGAAAGCACCTCTTCTGGTGAATACTCCTTGGGGGTGATGCCAAGTGAAACGGAGTAATCGGTGACAGAATCCGGACTCATTGAAATCTTTGGCGACACACGAGCGAGAAATCGGCGTACATTATCCATCAGAACCTCAATTTTTGAGGAGGTCTGCTTTAGAATAGTTTCAGCAAATTTATTGTAGAAATCGTACTCAGAGCGGCAATCGTAGATGTCCATATACACTGGATGCACGATGTCCTTGTCCACTATTTGCATCACGTGTTTCACCAATGATGTTTTTCCCATACGACGAGGAGAAATTAGAATCACATTCAATCCATTTTCAAAGTTCAACTTCAACCGCCTTGACTCCTGTGTACGGTCGGTGAAGTTATCTCCCTCAACAGAAACACCATATAAAAACGATGGATTCACTTCCTTTCTCATATCTATAATTGTTTATTTCAAAATTCGTTATAAAGTTCACCAAATGGTAGTCCACCCATTGGTAAACTTTTGAGACTGCAAAAATAACACAAAATAATTAATGGAATGATGTGCGAGGAAAAAATTTTTTGTCGTAAATATGGCTTCGCTTCCAGTCGGTCCAATTCAGCGAGGTCACGGTCGAGGATGACCTCCTTTTGCAAGGCGGCGGTGGGCTGGCGGAATCTCACTCCTTCTGCCGCAGTTCCCGCCTCAACTGTGCCAATTCCTCCTCCAACTGCTTGATCCGTTCCACATTCTCACGCCGCACCGAATGACGTATTTTGAACATGGCAAGATTCATCTCGATGGTGGTCTCGCTGCTCTGTTTCGGCAGCACATCCGACATCAGTTCCTCCACCAGCTGGCCGCTGCGGTGTGCTAGTTTCTTTTGCAACTCCTTGTTTTCTTGTTGCTTAGGAATTTCTATGATTACCCGAGACAACTCTTTCAGTTTGGCGTAGGCCTCTACGATAGCGATTGTGGTCTGTACTGCCCGTGGACTCTTCAAAATTGTCGCCAGCATATAGAGACCTTTTTCAGTGAAAGCTTTAGGAAGATACTTTGAGTGTTGTCCTCTACCATTACTCTTTAAGGTCGAAATTTTCGACCTTAAAGATATAACCTCCTTGTTTTCAAGTTCAAAGATGTAACCATCAGGGAACTTTTCAGGATTGTTGTTCACGGCCTCATTGATTCTCTTGGTCTCTACGCCGTACAATTCGGCGACATCACAATCGAGGATGACCTGCTGGTTTCGCAGGGTGATGATTTTTTCTTCTACTTGTGGAAGTAAATTAGTTTTCATAGTTTTGAAATTTTAATTAGAAATAACATTTACGTCCGCAAAGATACACCATTCAGAATTTAAAATCAAGGCCTTTGAAAAATTATTTCACTGAAAATCAATGAAATAAAAATGTAATTTTTGATCAAAAAATGGTACAAAATTCCGATAAAAACCACAAACAGTCAAAAATGTGCATTTTTTGATTGTGCCAATTTTTGGCAGGATAGAAAATGATTTCGGAGAAATTGGGGCGGATTTTGCGCGTGAGGATGATGGACGCGAATCACACGGATGCCCGCGGATTTGTACAGGTTAATTGCGACGGCCCGTAGGGGCGAATAATTATTCGCCCCTACAATCATCATTCGCCCCCACGATTTGGGCATCAAATGTATGTTGCGTCCGTAGAGACGTTGCGCGCAACGTCTCTACAATTGTCCCGTGATTTGCCGCGACAATGTCCGGCAACCGCCCGCACGTCAGTGTGGGGTGGGCCCAGCACAGAAGAAATAAGCGTGCCAGCGGTACGCGTTCTCATAAGATGGGTAAAGGAAAGCGCGTGCCGCCGGCACGCTATGTCACGGATGGTCTTGCTCTCCCCCACATTGCATGCGGGGTTACTGAAAACAGCTCCCTCCGGGAGCGAAGACAAAGCTCTAAACCAATTGCATAACAGGTTAATTTTTCTCACCAGTAATCCAGTAGAATGAGTTAGTTCGTGTTATGGTGGTAGAAGAAATGAGTTGGACTATGGAATTGACAAAACTATGACTAATCCAACGATTCGGGTTCTTCGTCGTCCGTACTTTCAGTGACAGAAGCATCAAAAGCCAAAAACACTTCTAAAAATGCAGTCTCGCGGTAGAAGTAATTGGGGTCGTCGGTCAGTTTGTCCTCCATGAAATGGAAACCCCAGTTGGCGTATTCTTCCATCGTTTGCATAAGCATACTTACTGCTTTGTTGGTGGTAATTTCGCCTTTCTCTAATGCAATAAAATCAATGTCAGTTCGTGCAACAAGCGCGGTGAATATGTGTTCACGAAGTTTTGGATAGGCTTTCCGTCCTTTGACAGAATCTAAGTTGCCCCAATACTGGATGGGCTGGCCGAAAATCTTGCGTTTCTGTGTGTCTTCGATGAGCGGTCTTCTTTGGTTGAAATAAAGTCCAATAAAAAAGGCTACAATGAAAATTTCATAACCGCCTCCAAAAACCTTTCCTCTGTCTTCGCGTAAAGATGTAGCACCACGACCGTAGTCGCAAAAGTTTTTGATGATGCTGTCTTCGTATCTTTTTTCCCATTGTGGGTTCCGACTTGCCCACATATCATATATCTTTTCTGTTGCCATAGTTCGTTATCTTACTTGTTTAATAACTGTTTGAATGGTTGACAAATCCTTGTCATTGAACGGTTCGACTTTCTCAATTCGATAAACAGAACAAGAAAGATTGTTGATTGTGTCGAAATCCAACGCCTTTTGTCCTGTGGCCTTGTCGATATTGAGCAAGTCTTTCGTGACGATAATGCATTGCTTGTCAATGGTATCAATCACATTGTAGAATGTATCTTCCTTAAAACCACCGAAAGAAGAGGTTGGAGCATCAAAGATCAACGGGTAGTCCTGTTCACGTTTCAAGGTGGTGATTTGTGAGATAGCGAACAGCACCGACATATACATCGTGGTCCTCAATGCACCGTTCGGATTTTCGATTCGCGTGCCGTTATCACTATAAAGTTCAATGCGTGCAGAATTGTTGAAGGTTTTTCTGATGCGGATTATCCCGTAAAAGTCGTTTTTGTTCAATTTCTGCAAATACCTGTTTGATTCGGCTTCAAGCATTTGCAAGAAGCTGTTGATATTCTGCTCTTTTGCGTTCGCAAAGGCTTTGGTTATTTTTTCAAATGCAGTATGAACACGTTGAAACACCTGTGTCATTGAACTTGTTGGTTCAAGTTGAGACAGTTTTTCTTGTACATTCGCCTTTTCCACTTCTTTAAACTGCAAATTAGATTCCAATTCTGCGACACGTATTTCTGCACGGCTTTTAGCATCAAAGAAGCCTTTCAAGTCGGATATGCTCTTATCGAGCAGTTCTGAGCTTAATCCCGATTGCATCAGCAAATCGTTTTGCTCTGTTTCTAAATCTTGTAACTGCTTTTCGACTTCCGCTAATTCTGCTTTTCTTTTAGCGACAAACTCCAAACGGTCTGAAATGGTTGTTGCAATCTTTGAAATCTCCTGCTCAGTATCGCCACTTAATTTGATTTGGCGGGAATGCAACTCGTTGATGAATGAATTGGGAAAGGTTTGTATTAATATTCCGTAGAGAGATTAGGATATAAATCATTTACGCATAATTACTACACTTTCACGCAAAAACGAAATATCAGGACTATGTTTCGTTTTTCTTCTTTTAATATTCCTAAGAACGCCTATCTCTCTTAACTTCCATCCTGCCAATTTTGCGATATCTGCAATGATTAAATCTACAGGGATTTCTTTATTTGCATATGCAGAATTCGAAACCACGAACCATAATTGAGCGTTTTTTTCTGCCTTAGAATAAAGCAGTTCTAGTACACTTAACATATCTTCAAAATAAGCTTGAATCATCAAAGGAATACGCCTGTTCATTAATTCACTCTTATGGTTATTTATGTATTTTATATAGTTGTTATAAATGTAGCCAAAATTTGTGCAAATAGGATTATCCCATTTAGCTTGAATATGAGACCGAACTGTTTGTAGTCTTAAGTCATATAAATCTTTCATGGTTTTTACGAACTGACCCAGGAACAATTCTGGTCTATAAATATCAGTATAATCAAAGGTGTTTAAATATGGTGGTGATGTTATACATAATTTGAATTTCTCAATCTCCTTTTCTAATAATATTTTTCTAGCATCACCATTGTAAATACGAGCATAAGATGATAATATAGGGCATTGTATAATATCATCAATAATCATCGACGATATTGCTTTGAAAGAAGATAAATACGACTCTTTACTGTAATTATGTTTTTGCCATCCATCTCTATATCTTAAGCATTTTCCATCTCTAGTAGCATTACAGTTTTTCATCGCTGCAATGATTAATGCGAGTTGAATAATTTGTCTAGTATCTCCTATCTGTATATTATCAGATATATTCCAGCCACCTGCAAAAGAATCTAACACTTCATCGTTAAAAAGCCATTTTTTAGTTTTTGTTGTCTTTGAAAACGTAGAAAAGCCTTTTAGAGCAGACTCAGATCCTGTATTTATGCCTTTCAAAACGAGATTTAAACCATCTTCATATGAGTATTTGTTGATGTTCTTTACTTTTGAAGAAGATAAAAAAGCCGTGAATGGATTGACTTCAATGCCAATTGATTTATAACCTAATATAGATGCGGTTAGAGTTGTTGTCCCACTGCCATTAAAAGGATCAAGTATAATATCATCCTTTTGTAATTCACATGACTCAATCGCTTTTTCTACCAGATAAGGAGAAAAGCCTTCTTTATAATAATACCAACGATGTCTTGGTAGATTCAACGTATCAGTTGCATTCGAAACACCCTGATTACTTAAATAAAAGTCCGGATTAAAACGCATTCGCTATTCAATTATTGGTTTTGCAAACATTCTACATGGAGGAACAAAATTTTTTATTCTCTCATAATACCTGTTTTCTTGGGGTATTTTGTAGTCAACAGTTTCATAAAATAATCCATCTTCAGAATTAATGCTCTTCGTTGATTTTTTTGTATTTTTCCTACGTCCATCTATAACAACTAAATATGCTTTTGAAATAATATTTGGAGTATCTGTACAATCCATATCCATATATTCTTTCAATTGTATTAATCCTTCAACCACTCTTTTGTCTGCATGACTGACTATTTTACCCTTATCATTAATAGATTTCCCCGTCCATTTCAATTCAATAAGTGCAGATTTATTAGCTTCCATCCATTTAACCCTAATATCAACCGGTTTAGATGCATTTAAATTATATTCGCGCACTACTTCAACACCTCTCAATGCACTTGACAAAAACTCTTTAAGTGATTCCTGCATGTTTTTTTCCGGTGCTGCTTTGAAAAAGATTCTATTTGAGTCATTCCAGCATTCTTTAAATTTAGAACAACTTGATGTCGATATTTTAGTCTGCTTATATTGTTCTAAAGCTTCGTTTAAATAATGATAATGTAATGCATATATACTAGCACATCTAAAACTGTTAGGAATATCTATTTTAGTTTCTTTTACATAAAAACACTCAGTATTATTTTCATAAAAATAGAATATAGTATTATCATCTTTAATCAAATCGTCCATATTAACATTTTCGGACCATAAGAATAATTGGTTGTCATCACATACCTCAATAACAATACTTTTGTAGTTATCGTAATGAGTCAATTCATCCATATTATATATTCGAATCCCTTGATTTCTAGGCATCAACTCATTTCCTGTAAGTCTTTTGAATACCAGCAATTTGCCCTTCAAATGACTGGGTTCGATAAACTTGTATATTTCGGTTATTGTTTTTATCAATTCAGTTGAAATTTTTATCGATTGAGCATTATTTCCACTAGCTTGGAGTATTTTTAATGGATAATTCTCATTTCTAACTATATCTATTGTTTGTTGATCTGTCATAATTATTCCTCAAAATTAGTTCCTGTTTCTACTCTAATATAATTAATCCAAGAAAGTGCTGGGATTATATAATCTTCAGCAATAGGAGAACCTATTGCGTCGCTCACTTCTTTAAATTTACTATATATCGACTTTTCAATTTCTCTTTTTCCACCTAGAGCTTTTGCTTTTACAAGTTCGGGGTCATGCAACAAAGCATCTCTGGTTTGAGAAAAAGGAATCAAAATACCAGTAGTACATGATGCGCTTATTACCTTTTCCCTATCACCAAAATCGTCAAGGTTTTTAAAACGATTAAATTCATCAACCCCTCTCCCAGAAACAATATAATAATCTGCTTTATTTTCAAACAAAGCATTTTTAATATGCCTTTCAATGGCATCATTTAATTCTTTTGAAAAGGGGAATCCTTTTTCATCAACAATAAAACTATATCCCCAAGAAGAAACATCATTACCTTTATATGCATGTAAAATAAGTGAGAAATATGCAAACAATTGTATTTCTTCCTTTTTAAATCCATCAAGAAAATCATCTAGTTTTTTTGCCAAAGATAGGCTATCAAAAAAAGCTTCTGGTATTATTTGTTTTTTTCCCATTTTAATTTTTGTTTAATGCATATTCGATATTATTATATACTCTTTCAAATAAAAACTCTCCCTCTTTTTGAATCTGTGACAAATCGGTCCAATCAAGCATTCGTTTAAAACTCATCTTATTATTGCCACAAAGTTCTGCAACAGAGATTAAAAGCTGTGAAGCATTAATGTTTGCTGTCATAATAATATTTTGTTTATACTCTAAGATAAAATTGGCAAACATTTTTCCGACTCGATTCTCATAGGCAATGTCTAATGAACCTTCCGGTGTGTCTATCAACATAAATGCAGGATTAGTTGGGGTCGCGAGGTAAATTGCAATAGCCATTCGCAAAGCAATATCTAAAAAGAAACGTTGGCTCTCGGACAATTGAAATGATTCCGTTCTAGCACTATTTTGAAGTTCTAAAACAAGTTTCTGTACCTGTTTATCTCTTTGCAATTTAATATCCAAATCCAAACCGATAAAACTCTTAGCCAAATCCTTAAAAATCGGGACAAATATTGATTCTGCATCTGAATATGCTGTCTCAATTTTATCTTGTAAATGTTTAAGGTCTTCGAATAACGCGTTTCTTTTAGAATATGATTTTTTTGACATTTCAAGAGCTTCATCTCTTTCTTTTTTGTACAAACCAATCAAATAATCTACTCCTTGATTTCCTGTGTTTTCCGTCGAAAGAAGCGGATTCATTTCTAATAAATCATCTATTCGTTTCTGTAATTGTGAATAATCATACTCTGCTTTCTCTAATTGTATTTTTTTCCAGTCTATTTCCTTAGATAAGACTTCTATCTCTTTATTTTTTGTAGTAATAGTTCTGTCGTTATCTTCTATTAATCTAATCAACCTATCACGTTCCTCAGCTGAAAATGAATCAATAATCGCGGTACCACACAATGGACATTTTTCAGAATAAATTGCTTGTTCAATGTTTTCCGCAATAATGTCCCCTTTAGCACCACAGACACAACACTCTTTTTTCTCAATCGAATGACTAATATAAGGGTTTAATAGCAACTTAGATCTTGGCTCTGCATATTCAGAAAATAATTTGGTTCTTTCCTGTTTTTTATACATAACTTCAGAATGTAGCACGCTGAGATTTTTTAATAGTGTATTATATTCTGTTTTAACATTGTCATATACTAAGGTCGCTTCTTTGAGTTCGTTATTTAATGATTCAAATTCTTTTTGTTGGTTGTCAATATCAGGATAATTCTGTTTTTTTTCTAATAATTCCTTTATTTTCTTGTTCACCTGTGTTGCTTGCCAACGATAATTTCGGCCATACGAGTCATACTTTTCAATTTCTCTTTGAGTTGAAATTAATTCTTCTGAATCTTTAATATCAGTATTGAAAGCGATTGCCAAAGCATGTGAGGAGGCTCTATCGTCCCAGAATATCATACGTCTGTTTTCATCAAATGTAAGAACATATAATTGCAAAAAAACAAAATAATCAAAATTCTTTATTCCCATAGCCGTAGCCAATTCTTTTTGATATATTTCATTTAATTGTTTCGGACTTTGATCAGAACCATCTAATAGGGATATCATTTGATTCTCGTCTTTCACATAGATTTCGAGTGACCTCAAAGCATCTGGTTCAAAAAAACCTCTACACAGCTTAAAAAACTTACCATTAACACAAAATAAAATCTCAATTTCTGAAGAATCTTTTTCATTTTCTTTTATTCTCCCAACAAAATAACGTTCCGTGTATTTCCTATTATTGCTTTTAATTTGAGAAGGATCATAAACTTCTTTATTAGGAGCTAAAACGACGCCAGTTAACCCATAATTTATGGCATTTAAAAAAGTCGTTTTCCCTAGACCATTAGCACCTGCTAAACAATAGACACCATCAATAACAGATACATTTATTTCTTGAATTTTACCGTTTTTTTTATAGAGACTAAAATTTCGTATGATTATTCGCTCTATTTTGATAAAATTATATTTCCCTTGTTTTTGCATTGCTTCTAAACTAATATATTAATGATTTTGCAAAGATAAACATTATTCTGAATATAACTAATAGTTTTGTTTTCCCGGTATCACTCCCCTCACACCGCCTTTCGGGTTCTCAACATCACCCTTGTAGCGTGGAATCAGGTGTATATGAACATGGAATACACTTTGTCCAGCGGCTTCGTTCACGTTGATCCCAACGTTAAAACCGTCGGGATGAAAACGATTCTCCAAAATCTTTTTGCAACGGTTCACCAACAGCCATAAGGCACGCTGCTCATGATTGGTCAGATCGAAATAGTTGGCTACGTGACGTTTGGGTACGATAAGCGTATGACCCTGGCTTACAGGATATCCATCATAAAAAGCAAATGCCGTGGCGGTCTCACTCAATACCTCCGCTTTCTCACTCAACTGGCAAAACGGACAGTCTTTGTCTAGTCTGTACAGCCGTTTGTATTGAGTGCGGTTAAAATGACGGTATTCGTAAATTTCACAGTTTTCGTTTTTGAACAAGCTTTTACAGGGCAAAACAACATTACTTTGATAAGTTGGCTGCTTGTGGACATAATGCATACGAAAACCTTCGCTTCTCAAATCACGTCGTACAGTGAAATAGGCAGTTCCTGACGGTTTAAGTAATTCTGAAACGGCCATTAACACTTCCACCTGGTCGTCCGGCTCCAGCACGTTCAGCACATAATTGCATATGATTGTGTCAAAGCGTTTCGTCGGATAATCGGGACGATAGTAATTGTCATAACCGACAATATTAAAACCTTCTTTTTGCAAATGGTCGGTGTCAAAACCGAATCCGCAGCCAAAATCCAAAATCTCACCTTTCAGCAGATTGTGTTGTTTGAGCCATCGGGTTGGAACCGAAACGGAAGTGCGTTCTTTAGCGGTTAAGTGTGGGTTGTTTTTTATTTTTTTCATCTTTTCCAATATTTGTATCCCATATTTTCAGCAATCTGAACCATTGGCGAAAATGTTCTTTTGAAAACATTATAAAAATCAGTTTCAGAGAGATTTACCAAATCAGAAACAGAATCGTGAATGATCAGATAATCTTCCAGAATGGAATTGTTCGGATTCTTCTCATACAATGTTGTCAGTGCATCCTTCTGGACATCTGCAAATAGCCGCAAGTATTTGTCTAACGACGGAAGATTGTTGCTTTTCGATGAGTTGATGCTCGGATCGGCTGGAATCAGATTCCACAAAAGGTTGTGCGACACAAAACTCCACGGCACAAAATGGTCAAGGTCATATTGTTTTGCAAATAATTGTTTTCCTGTGTATATACAGTTTACACTTCCGACACATTCAATGTACGTATCCCAAAATTTATGTTGTTTGGTCAGCGAGTCTCGCTGAATCGGTTTGATGAGTTTTGACGGCACATCGGGGACATTCGGATTGCGTTTCTGAAGAAATTCTGTAAGATTCCAAAAAGCGAAATCTCGCAAAATGCTATAGTGTTCGGTCAGGTAGTCAACCCATACATCGTTGATTATAACTTCTTCGTCATAAATAGCATAAAGACAATCGTTTTCAAAGCGTTGCGATTTTGCAACCACATCTTCATCGTAAGTGTACCTTATCCATGGCGAAAGAAATCGGTAGGGTACATTGATAGTAAAAACACGCAGAAACTTTTTTGTTTCTGTCAAATTGTCAAGCAGTAGTTTTTTTATCTTGCTTTTATCTGATTCGATTGGAATCTGAAAGGCTTTTTGTATTTCAAGCGATTTGACAAACAAAGAATCAGATTTACCAAATGAAAGTTTGAAATAATGAATCGGATACCACGATTCTGCCACCATTCCTGCAATAATCTCCCAAAACGACATTTTTGTTCGCCGTTTTTTCACCACAATATCCATCATCGCCACAAACCAGTAGAACTTATACGTCGCAGTGGTGTTGCTGAAAATTCCTGCAAGGGCTGAAATCGGAAGTTTGGTGTTCTGTGGCAGTTTCATTATTCTTCTTATTCATCGCTGATTGCATCCATTTGTTCCACAAATTTTTTGAATCCAAAGTTGGATTGGGATATCCGTGGAATGTCTTTTCGCTTTATCTTCTTATAAATGAACTGATATGTGCTTCTTGCATTAGCTCCGTTTTTGCCATCTTCGGGGATATAATAGTCTCCCTTGCCTTTCTTTAGTTCCTGATTGATTTTGCCAATGCAGCCAGTTGTTGCACACGCCCGCTTATCTGTGTAGAAAAGAGGCAAAAACCAACATTCGATTTCGTCGAAACAAATGGCAAAGATAATACGATTCCTATTTTCTTCATAGAAACCTTTGTCAACCTCTTGCAGTAGTCGTGCAATTATGTCGCTGTATATCTCTTCATTGGTGCGAGGTTCATTCTTTTCATCTGTTTTTTTTATGCCGAATGACGGATCGTCACACCTGTCGGTGTCAATCTGTACGATAAGATAATCGTTGCTTTGCAGTGCCTGCTTAAAGACCTCCGTATTGCAATGAGAAAGAACCTCTGTCCAACCGCCAGAACCCTCTTGGACCGTATGGCTGTGCTTTACTTCCGTACGAGGCTGGATGTCGGCAAAGTATGTTTCCGTATGCCTCATCTTTTCAACGAGTGCATGCAGGGATATGTTCTCCGATATTCCTTCACTGATTATTGCGAATGTTGCCATATTAATTCGTTTTTAAAAATTATTAGGCAATCCGCCAACGAAACCACGTATCCAAAGTTGTGACAAAGGCAATTCGCTATTTACAACTTCCTCTTTTTTCAAAGTCCTCACTTTGGTATACCCATCAACCGAACGTTGGACAACCATCAGTTTCTGTTCATCATCATTTAAATCAAGACCGTCCAAAATGGCTGGATTATGTGTTGTAGCGACAATCTGCTTGTCATGTTTCTTTGCCAATGCAATAAGTCGCTTAATAACCTCACGACACAATTTTGGATTAAATGCCGTATCAATATTCTCTATGGCAAAGAAATGAGGAGTTTCGTCGGATATGATCAATGTGAGATAGAAAAGCAGGTAAAGAAAACCTTCATTCGTGCTACGTTGGTCAAAAGTGTTTATAGCCTCTGCCAAATAACTATCCTTCAGTTTCAGATTAAATTCCATGGACAACTGGCCAGATGGAATCTGCATACCATCGAACCAGTCAAGAACAGTCAGGTTTTCATTGATTTCATTGAAGATTCCCACACCTTCCGGCTTTTGAGACAAGTCTTTCAGATAAGCGAAGAGACCTTCGCCATGACGGCCCATGGGGTAAATTCGATTAGAATCATCACCCTTACGGAGAGCACTTTCTTCAAGAGAATAAATCAAGAAACTATTTAGTTCCACATTGGGCGGCATTAATACAATTCCCTTGTTTGTTTGTTGCAACCTAACATTTACAGCGACATCCGCTCCCTTTTGTTGTTCCATTTTCTCCACTGCTTTCAACAGTTCCGATAAATAAGGTTTATTTTTGGGAATATTATTCCTAACATAAGTAATGAACTGTGAAAAACCAATAGAATCATTTTCCCAACGAGGCGGTTTAGAATCACTGTTGTAATAAATATTGAATTTAGAAGTATTATCTTTTTCGCCTAAAACGGATATGTTTATTTTTACCGCCTTAATACTATCAAAAGCTGGCAGCATAAACCGAGGTTCAACCACACGAATTCCACGGTTCGCAAAATATTCATAGTCGAGTTTATTAGAACTGGCAGCAGCCCCTATGGCAATTCCTTCAAGAATGTTCGATTTACCACAGCCATTTGCCCCTATCAGAAGATTGAATCTTCCAAGTGGCAAATTTACATCCACCACCGATTTATAATTCTTTATTTTTATACTAGTTATCATAAAAATGATTATTTAATACTTGTTAAGCGTCCATCTGTTTGGTGAACCGTAATTGTCTGATTCCCGCTACATCACTATAGGATAAAGAGTCAGAATATAACTCTGAGAGCTGATTCATCATATCAATCACTTCCAAATCTGTCATACAAAACATTAATCCTATCTCTTGCAAAGTGTCGTATGCAATACTATTGTCCGATTCATCCTTTATCATTAGCAAAGCAAACAGGAAAATTTCGGGTGTCACCTTCCGTTTGCCTTCAATGTTAAAAAAATAGCGGCTTCCTTTTTCGTCAGTCTTTTCGATTTTGTCAGTTTGTCGGAGCAAATCCAGATCCATTAGCAGAGTGGAGAAATCCTCATTTGATTTCGGTTCACGAGGGAGGCAGTAGTTTAGCAACAGGACTCCAACATCTTTTTTAACGGTATTCTCGTTAAACAGATTACCCTTGCCTGTTTCTGCCATCTTGCGTTTTACAAAATTAACCACTTGCCCTCTCTCAAACAAACGTCTTTCTTGCTGGAAATCTATAAAAAAGAGCTTGTACAATGATGCCTCGTTTGAATAAATTAAAAGGAAGTGCAACAGCCACAATGTGCCCAAATCCTCCATATAAGGATCCTTTCCCGTGTCTGCGTTAAAAAGAAAATCGGCAATCCAACCAGTTTCCGCATCTTTGTTCAACCCAAAAGCCTTGTACCAATAACGGACCGCAGCAACCATATTCTTGCCCACGCCCAAATGGACAACCGCTTCTGGCGCATTGAAATCTTTTTCAGCTTTAACAAAATCGTACCCCTTCTTCAGCCACAAAGTTTTACACGGGAAAGATTCATGTCCTGAAAATGCATATTTTACATTGTTATTCGCTTCCATCTAATTGATAATCAAATATTATCAGATTGATTCTATTGGTTTTACAAACTATGTATTCCCCTTCTGCCTATTGTTTTTTTTGTAAAATCATTAAGGCGCAAAAATACGAATAAATTGAAAACGGAGAACTGAAAACTGAAAATTATTACCGATCACTTACTGCCTTTTAGTTCCCGCACCGATCCCTCCTCGTCGATGCAGACGCACCGGCGGGCATCCACATCGTACAGATGGCATTCCTCCTCAAGGTTGAGCAGGCCCGACGCCATCTGCGTGTGGCCGACAATCTGGATGATGTCCGTGAGGCCTTTGTGAATCGGGTCCGCCATTTCGTGGATGTCGGCCCAGACCATACTGCCGTGGGTGCACCTGCCGCCGCGCTCGGCCCCTATCTCGCCCAAGACGCCGTCCAAAGCGCCGTCACGGTACAAGCCGTTGATGTAGTCGGCACGCAACGTCTCCTCGTACGAATACGGGAAAATGTCGCGGTGCTGGCTGTACCACCCGAACGAAATGCCCGCATGGGATATGAAGAACCGTTTGCCGTTCACCGAATAGTCGAACGCCAGTTGGAACAGCTCCGCATTCTCGCGGAACTTGCGCCGGATGTTATCGTAATTCTCGTAGTCGCAGCGGCTGTTGCAGATGTGCCGTCCGATGGAATAGCACAGGTCGTGGTTGCCCAACAGCAAATGCACCTTTGGATTGGCCTTCGCGTATGCAATGATCTGCGTGAAATTGTCCAGCGCATCCCACGGATAGAGGCCTTCGGAACCGTAAGGATCGAGGTAATCGCCGAGGAAGACCACCTCCGCGTCGTAGTCAAAGACCTCTTTCCAGAACGGCCGCCCGTGGATGTCGGGAACGATGATGAGATTTGCTTTTTTCATGGATAAAATGGCACCGCAAAAGAAAAATGAAAATTGAAAATTGAAAACTGAGAATTTATTTGGCTGCGACTAATAGTCGAATCCCACCGCCCAAATGGGTAGCTTCTTCCCAATGGCGGTTTCCAAATCATCAGAAAGAATGAAAGAATCCGGAATGTCCGCTATCTGCGTAAAGTCTTTGTCCTCCCCACCAGCCTCGATCACATATCGATTGTCCACCAAAAAGTCGCCATTGGTTTTGCGATATTCAACAATATGGTTAGCTGCCAACTGGTTGACAACAAAGGTTTCTCGTACTGTACCCATCTTTACGGGCGTAGTCGCCCAAGCATACAACAGATTGGGATTATCAATGTAAATCTTATCGGGTTTCTGCATCCGCTTCACATTCCTAAGGTTCGAATAGAGCAGATGTATCAGCTTGGCCTTGTAAAGATAGCCCAGATAGGCCACTACGGTATCGCGTTTTAGTCCGCTTACCGTCGCCAATTTGGATATATCGACTTGAAATGGCACACTGGCGCAGAGCGTGGTCAGCAGGGCTTTGAGACGGCGGGTATTGCCCAAATCGACTCTGCAAATCCGCGTCAGCTCATCATCAATCACCCTGTTAACAACCTGCTGTATGGAAACGTAATAATCTATCTCATTGTCAAGATAATAGGGATAGTAACCATATTTGAGATATTCGTGGAAAAGCGCAACGGGCCGCCCCATCTGGTTCATTTTACGAATAAGCGGCGCCGGATTGTGCAACACTTGCTCCAATGGATACACCGGCATTTCAATGCCTTTGTAAAAATGCAGAAACTCACGGAAACTCAACCCCTGTATGTCGTGATTGATGCAGCGGCGCGACAGGTCGGCTTCGCCTTCTGTTAGACATAACAGACTACTACCGCTCAAAACCACCCGCAAAGTTGGATAAAAGTCGTATATCTCCTTTATCTCCCTGCTCCAATTTGCGTATTTATGCACCTCATCCAAAAAGAGATGTTGTCCGCCATTCAGATAGAATTGCTCTGCAAGCTGAAGCAATGTATTGGTATTAAAATAGTTATCGTCACAAGATACATATAAAACTTGTCGATCCAACGGCTGATAATGTAATTTGATGTATTGCAGCATCAAGGTTGTTTTCCCCACACCCTTAGGACCACGAATGGCCATCATGCGAGCTTTCCAATTGATGGAATGCATCCATTGACGGATGATTTTTGTAGGAGTCACTTCCAACAAACGGTCGTGTTTTCTAAACAGGGCTTCCATAATATATTGTTTTTCAGTATTTTGCGTTGATAATAAACAATTTGCCCTATATAAGGGGCATAATTACTATATTTGTGTCCTTTACAGGGTGCAAAAATACAAATAAATTGAAAACGGAGAATTGAAAACGGAAAATTATCTCACCCCTCCCGTATCGGCTTATGCGACGCCTGCCGCAGCGCACGCTCGGCCTCTTTCACGCGCTGACGAGTCTGCTCGGTGAAAAACACCTCAGCCATTCGCTCCTGCACGTATTCAATACCCTGCCGCGAGGGATGACACAAGTCGCTGTCGTAGAAACGATAATCACGCAAATCGTCCTGAAACATCTCATACACAGAAAAATAATAGGTGTCGGAATGCTGGCTAATAAGCCGCTCGATGGCCAAATGCAGAATCGACTTGCTGAGCTGGTTCTCGTGGAAACCATCGGCCAGATGCCGCACCGGACTCACCGTGAACACGACCTTCATCGACGGACAGTGCTGCGCCCGCCAGGCAAAGAAGGCACCGAAAGCCTTCACCACCTCCTCGATGGTGGCCCGCCGCTTCTCGAACGCAGCCGCCGGCAACTTGTGGCAGTTGGCCACCACCACCTGCCGCTCCAGATGGTAGTAATAGTAGCTTGTACCTAACGTAACGAAAAGAAAATCAGCACTCTTGAGAAAAGCAGCGGCCTCCGACTGCGCCGCCTCGATGTGGCTACGGAAAACCTCCTGGTCGGCATGGGAGAACTTGCCGTGGTGCGCCAAACTCACCCAACGGCCCTCATGCTGCAGGAAGTATTGCTCCGTCAGGGTGGATTGCCCCGTCAGGAAGTCCAAGCCCTGCGCGATGGAGAGCGGGTTGAAAAGGATGCCGAAAGGGTTGGCACACACCGCAAAACCGCGGTCGGCGAAGTAGGAGGAGACATGTTCCGAGAAGCAGGAGCCGCAGAACATCAAGCGGCTATCCGGCTCAATATGAAACGGATAGCGCGGTGCAGGCAGCTCGGTGCGGAACTTCATTGAGAAGAGTATTATTTCTTGCGGAAACGTTCGGTGATGTCGTGCCACTCTTCGCCATCGCGCTCGTACAAACGCTGGTTGGTGGTCGGGGCCTTCAAACTGCCGCATTCGGGTTTGTAGGGACCGGTCTTCACATAGTCGAACCACTCGGCATGCTTGGGCATCTCGTCGCGACCAGAGTACCAGCCCACCTTCATGTTTCCTTTGGAATGGATGTGGCCGGCCAGCTTTTCCACCTCCGGCTTCTCGCCGTCGCCGCCCATCAAACAGATACAGGTAGCCAAGCCCTTGTAGCGGGCCATCAGCAGATCTACAACCTCAGGAGTGAGCTCCTCGCCTTGGTCCTCCCACAAGTGCGGACTGTGACAGTTCTTGCAGTGGTTCGGACAGTTGGTGATATTGACAGCGAGAGTAACCTCTCCGGGAATTTCTTGGAAGACGATATCGTAATTATAAAACTTCATGGTTGTTCTTGGCATAATAACGACGATGTTCTTCTTCCTGGCGAGCCTGCGAGAAATTGCTGACACGCTTCATATAGCCGATGACACGAGTCATGTAGTCAATGTCCGTGCTATGGCACACGGGACACTCTTTGAGGTAGCGTTTATCAATATGTCCACATTTGTTGCAGATGGTATTCGGGATGTTGAAGGTGAAGTAGTTGCATCCCTCCTGAGCCGCCACACGCAGCAGCTGGCGGTATTGTTCTTTGCTGAGGTGCTCTTCCAAGTTGAGGTGCAGCGCCGAACCGCCGGTGAGGTGCGTGATGTACTTACGACCATGGAGACGGAACTTGTCGAGAATGTTAATCTCTTTATCTTCAACAATATAGAAATAACTATTATAACAATCGCGGGTCACCACGTAACCGTCTTCGCGGTCCCACTTGGCGTGCTTCACACCCACATTCTCAGCGGGAATCATCTCGCAGTTGAACATGAGGTCTTTGCTCTTATAGCGTTTGTTGTAATCTTCAATCATGCCCAAGATCTCCTCCACGAAATGCTGGTATTTTTCATTATCGGTGATGGGAATCTTGAGGAATTCGGCAGCCTCCACCAGTCCGTTGATACCGATGGTGAGGTACTGGCGATTGATGGCAATGTAGCCGGCGTCGAAGAGCGGAAGCATTCCCTTTTCCAACAAATACTTAAGGTTCTCATTATAACAGATTTGCACCTTATGGGTCAGGTCCACCATCTGTTCGAGGAACTCCATATAGGGGATGTTCTGCTTGCAGGCGTACTGGATGCAGCGGTTGAGGTTGATGGTGAGCACACTCTTGGAGCCGGTGGAGACGCCGCCTGCGCCCAGCGTGTAGCTGAAGCCATTGTCCTGAATCTCGTTGCGGAGGCGGCAGCAGCTGCTCAATGAGTCGGCGTTGTCGCTGAGGTAGGTGAAGAAGGAGTGCCCTTGGGCATACATCTCGGCGGTAAAGTCGCCATACTCCTGGTCGAGCACGTCGCCGTCTTTCGAGAGCAGCGCCATAGTTTCCACAGGGAAGGTGAGCATGGTGCGGGTGCGCTCCTTGTTGAACCAACGCATGAACCGTTTCTGGAGCCAGTTGAGAGAATCCCAGTCGGGACGGCTGCCGTCGGGGAAGACGAAGTCGCCGAAGAGGCTCTGGAAGTAGAACTTGTCGTAGTAAGCGACATTCCAGAACACCGACTGATAGTTACGGGCGCCGGAGGGCTGGTTGATAGAATAGACCACCTGCTGGAAGCAGTCGGTGATAACCTTATCAATGGTGCGTTTTTTGAGAGAAAGATCCACCACTTCGTCGGCACGCTTGTAGTAGTCGGTGCCGTACTCTTGACCGATGAAGTAGTTCATGTACATCAGGAACTCGGGGGTGGCGCAGGCGCCGCTGAGCATGCTGGATACCATGAACACCATGTTGATGAAGCCGCCGCAGAACGACTTGAGGTTGGTAGGACGGGAGGCGTTGCCACCGATGCTCTGGGTGCCGCCGAGCAGCCATGGGTACATGGTGATGCTGGCGCAGTAGTTGGCGATGCTGGTCTCGTCGTTTTTATAAATGAAATGATTATTAAGATAATAGAGATACTTGTCGGACAGCTCTTTGCCATACACCTCCTTGATACGGTCGCACAGCATACGGCGGTTGAGGCGGATGAAGCCCGACTTGGGCAGCTCGCCGATGAGCGTGGCGATGTTCTTTTTCTCCACGTTGGCGTTGGCGTCGTACTTGCTGCCGGTAGCCGCATTCTGGGCATTACAATAATTGATCAGGAAGTCAAGTTTCTCCTTCACCTCGCGGTCTTCGTAATGCTTCTGACGGTAGAGGATGAAGGCCTTGGCCACCTCGTAGTAGCGCTCAGCCATCAGCGAGCGCTCCACTTGGTTCTGGATCTCCTCTTCCTGGATGCCGTCATAGATGTTGAGACGGCTAAGGATATTAATCATCGACTCCTGGGTGGCAAAGCTCCCGACGGAGATGAAGGCCTTGGTGATGGCGCTTCGGATTTTGTCAATCGAAAACGGCTCTCTCTTTCCGTCTCGTTTGATAATGTACACTTCTTCGATCATAAGGTTATTGGTTAACTGGTTGGTTAATGGCAAGTTACAGGGATAAATACGGATCCTCACGGACATGTATGCTTTTATCCCGAAAGCTACATTTGACGATGCGGGCAGGTCTTCTGGCTTGTTCTGTTCTCTGCCGCCTTCCCGACAATCGGAGAATTTGTCAGTGGCATTGAGACAGAGAGTGGGGGTAGAACTTTACAGCTACGGGAATAGCTCCTGATTTTCACAGGCTTCCCTTTTAATCCGAGGAACCCGAATCGCGTGGCAAATATACAGCAATTTTTTGTCACACTTCAACCCAAATTGGAATTTTTTTTCACAATTTTTGGGTGAAATTGTGAATAATTTATTCGGATTAATTTTGTATTTTTGCAGATTGTGAAAAAGTGTATAGAAATGAAAGTTTTCATCGCATCCGACCATGCTGGTTTTGAGCTGAAAGAGGCCATCAAACAGCATTTTTCCTCCCAATATGAGTGGGTAGATTTCGGCACACATTCAACAGAAAGTGTTGACTATCCCGACTTTGCGCATCCTCTGGCGGAGGCTGTGTCGAAAGATCCCGCCGCACGGGCTATCCTGATTTGCGGCACGGGCAACGGGGTTGCCATGACGGCCAACAAGCACGCCAATGTGCGCGCAGCCCTCTGCTGGGACCGCGAAATCGCCGCCCTCGCCCGTCAGCACAATAATGCCAACGTGCTCGTCATGCCCGCCCGCTTCATCCTGCCCGAGACCGCCTTCGACCTCGTCGAGACTTTCTTCAGCACCGACTTCGAGGGTGGCCGCCATGAGAGACGAGTAGAAAAAATCAACCTCCGATAGTTATGGAATTCAGCCCTGAAGATATCATCGAGTTCTGCCGCACCCGAGCCAACATCATCCGGCAGAAATATATAGAAGACATGGAGAACAAGCTCACCTACTTCGACCGCAGAATGCGCGAGAAGGGTTTCAACGTGTGCTGGATCTCCGATGAAACCGAACTCACCGAAACGGTTTTCGACCTTCTGCCCAAAACTCCCTACAACAGGGTGTGCTTCGACCTGCCCGATGTGCCGGAAGAACTGCGCAGCGCCAAGTCTATCCGACCCGTCCACTATGCCGATGTGGAAAGCGGCAAGTCCAGCGCTGCCTTTCTGTTTGTGCAGGCCGACTTCGCCATCGTGGAGACCGGCACCCTCGTGCTGCTCAACAAGAACTCCAAAAACTGCCTCAACTCCATCCCCAACCTCTTCATCCTGCTCGACATCAGCAAACTCCTCAACAAGGCCTCCGACCTCGAAACCATCCTCTACCTCCGCACACAAGCCCAAGAACAGCAATACCTCCCCCACGATGTGAAACTCATCAACCGCCCCTTCTCCCTCATCGAACCCAACTTCGCCGACCCCAGCCAAGGCGTATCTCATACTCCTGTACAAATCACTATCTTCCTCTATGACAATGGCGTAACCGATATCATGCAGAACAGTACCCTGCGCGAGTCGCTCTACTGTATCGACTGCGACAAGTGCAAAACGGTCTGCCCGATGTACGAATACACCAAGGAACACACCCCCATCAATATCGTGCGCGACAACTTCCTGCATCATGCCACCAACACCGAACATGTCATCAAGAACGCCATGCTCTGTGGAAACTGCGACCAGGTTTGTCCCGTGCAAATTCCCATCAGCGATCTCATCCTCAAGGAGATAGCACTGGCGCGACAGGCGCATCCGGGCAAAACCAAGGTGGCCAACGCCTTCGACAAACGCAAGAAACTCAACAGCATGAACGGCAAATTCAACCGTTTCTTCTTCAATAAAGCCATGTTCGGCAAGAACAAGATGCTCTACAACTATTTTAAACAACAACAAGACCCCTTCTACAATATCCTCTGGACACAAGAAAACAGCGAAAATGACAAATAATCAAGAGATTATTCGGCAGAAAATCAGAGAGTTCGTCCACAAGTACTACCTCAACAAACTCTTGCGCGGCGCACTCATCTTCGTCATCATCACCCTGATGGTGTTCATCACGTATGCCCTGCTCGAATATTTCTCCTACTTCAACTCCACCGTCCGCACCGTCCTCTTCTTCTCCTACCTCGCCATCTTCGCCGTCACCCTCGTCTTTTACATCATCATCCCCCTCCTTAAAATCTTCGGCGTTGGCAAACAGCTCACCGCCACACAGATAGCGGCCATCATCGGTCAGCATTTCCCCGAAATTGACGACAAACTGCTCAACCTCTTCCAGCTGGAGGCGATGCGCGAAAAGGGTGAATGCAAAAGCGCGGAACTCATCGCTGCCGCCATCGACACCAAAATCGAGAAAATCAAACCCTTCCCCTTCGTCAAGGCCATCCCCTTCAAAAACACCCGCCGCTATATCAAATGGGCCCTCATCCCTATCCTTCTCTGTATTGTCATCTTTTCGGTAAGAAGCGAAATTTTCACCCAATCGACCGAAAGAATCGTACATTACGACCAATTTTATGCTAAACCAGCACCCTATTCTTTTGAAATTCAAAACGATACCCTCACCACATTCCAGAATGAGGATTTTGAACTCAAGGTCAAAATCAAAGGCACCGAAACCCCCGACGCACTCTATATCGACCTCGCCGGACGGAAATACCAGATGACCAAGACCGACAACATCCACTTCACCTATACCTTCAAGAACCCACAGGGAGACACCCAGTTCCACGTCTTCACAGAAGAGACCTCCTCGCCCGACTATACCTTATCGGTGCTGCCCAAGCCGGTCATCGTCAGCTTCGCCATGACCCTTCACTATCCCGCCTATCTCCACAAAAACGACGAGACCATCGACAACAACGGCGACGCCACCATCCCCGATGGCACACAGGTGACCTGGTCGTTCTACACCCGCAACACCAGCCAGTTGCAATTCATCCTCGAGGATGAAAAAGAACCTGTACGCGCCGAAAAAGGCATCTACAAAATCACCAAGACCGTGCGCAACTCCTTCGCCTACGCCATCACCAACAAGAACAAATTCTGCGCCTCCACCGATACTCTCAAGCACAACATCAACGTGGTGCCCGACCAATACCCCGACATCACAGTGGTGAGCCAGGCCGACTCGATGCTGCCCGACCGCATCTACTTCAAAGGCACCATCCACGACGACTACGGCTTCACCAAAGCCCAGTTCGTCTATTCAAAATACGACAAGAACGACAAACTCCTCGAAACCAATAAGGTACAGAACATCCCCATCAACTCGATGCTGACGGTGCAGGACTTCTACCACTACTTTGATGCCGGCGTGCTGATGCTTGAACCCGGTCAGCGCATCGACTACTACTTCCAAGTGTTCGACAACGACGGTATCAACGGTCCCAAATCGGCCCGCAGCGTATCCGAAACCTACCGCGTGATGACCGAAGAGGAGATTGACGAACAATTGGAGAACAGCAACTCGCAGACCAAGAGCGATTTGCAAGAGCTGATTGATGACTCGAAAGACCTTCTCAAAGAGATTGACAAACTGCAACAGCAGATGATGCAGAACAAGGAACTTTCGTGGCAGGACAAGAAAAAGTTGCAGGAACTCACCGACAAGTATGAGGAGTTGAAAAAGCAGATTGATGAGATGAAACAGGCTCAGAATCAACAAAATATGATGGAGGATAAATACAAAAATATCCCCGAAAACCTCATCAAGAAGCAGAAAGAGTTGGAAGAGCGGTTCAACAAAGTTCTTTCCGATGAAATCAAGGAGATGTACGAAAAGTTGCAACGGATGATGGACCAGATGAACCAACAGAATAACAATAAGGAGGAGGTGAAAAAGACGGTTCAGGATGTGAAGAACAATACGGAAGAGCTGAACAAGACCCTCGACCAGCAGCTGGAGCTTTTCAAACAATTGGAGTTCGAGAAGAAGTATAACGACATTATCGACAAGGCGAAAAAACTGTCGGAGGAGCAGAAAGCCCTTTCCAAGCAGAGCGAACAGAAAGCCATTGATAAACAAGAACTTCTGCAAAAGCAGCAGGATATTGAAAATCAGTTTAAAGAACTGAAAAAAGAGATTAACGAACTGAACCAACTCAACAAAGAGCTGGAAGATCCCAACAAACTGTTGGACACCAAAGACCTCCAGCAGCAGATTGAGCAGGATTTCAAGGACAGCAAGGATGCGCTGAACAAGAACAACCGGAGCAAGGCGGCCTCGAGCCAGCAGGATGCGGGCGAGAAGATGGAGGAGATGGCCCAAAAGATGGAGGAGAACATGTTGGAGAATGAGGAGGAGGATTTGGAGGAAGACATGGAGAGTTTGCGACAGATCTTGGACAACCTCGTACAGATATCCTTCAACCAGGAGGCGGTGATGGAGCGGCTCAAACCGCTTACCCAGCACTCGTCGCAGCTCCCCGACATTGCCCGCACGCAGCACAACATCCGTGACAATATGCTGGTGATTGCCGACTCGCTGAATGCCCTCGCACGCCGCCAGAGCGCCGTGAAACCGTTCATCAACGAAGAGGTCGGCAAGATCAACTCGTACATCGATGCGGCGGTCGCCTCACTGAAAGACCAGCGCGTGCAGAACGCCCTCACCCAGCAGCAGTTCGCCATGACCAGCATGAACAACCTCGCCCTCATGCTTGCCGAGTCGATGAAGGAGGTGAAGCAGAAACAGAGCGAGTGCCAGAACTGCAAGAATAAGAACAAGAGCGGGAATGGCTCCTGCAACAATCCCGGCGGGAAGGGAAAGACCAAGACGGCGCGTGAACTGCAGCAGCAGCTGAACCGCCAGATGGAGGCCCTGAAACGCAGCATGGAGCAAGGCAAGAAAGAGGGACAGCAGGGGCAGAACGGCCAGTCGATGAGCGAACAGCTCGCCAAGATGGCCGCCCAGCAGGAAGCCATCCGCAAGATGATGCAGGAGTATGAAGACGGCCTCAAGTCGGAGAACGGCGTGGGCGACAAGTCGGTCGAACAGATGATTCGCGACATGGAGAAGACCGAGAAAGACCTTGTGAACGGACGCATCACCACCGAGACCATCAACCGACAGAAGAACATTGAAACTCGAATGCTGGAGAGCGAGCGCTCCCAGATGCAACGCGAGCAGGACGAGAAGCGCGAGAGCAACGAGGGACGCGACATCATCAATCCCAACCCGCCCAAAGAGTGGAACATGGACCGCCAATCACAGCAACAGATCGAGATGCTCAAGTCCATCCCCCCGAACCTCAACTACTATTATAAAGAAAAAGTCAACCAGTATTTTTATAACATCGAATAAAATCACATCACCATGTATACCATTGAAATCCAAAACCTTAACTTACAAAACGCCCAAGGCCGCGTACTGGGTGCGGTAGAGAACCTTTGCGACACCTTCGGCTTGGAAGAGCAATTCGGCGTACTGTCGTATGGCATGCACGAGCTGATTTCGCTCATCGAGCGGAGTGTGGAAGACCAGCATTACGAATTCTCCGTCAACTTCTACATCCAAAGCGACCGTGTGTCGGTGCAGGTGCTCGCTCCGCAGAGTCTCGGCGACATTGCCCGCATGATTGACACCGCCACGTACGAGGATGCCGAAACGGCAGGTTTCATCGTCAGCCAGCTCACCGACAGCCGCGAGTTGCGCAACGACGGCCGCGAGTTATGGCTCAACATCATGGTGACGCCCACCTTCCCGGTAGCCGACCGTGCCGAAATCCTCGCCCACAACACGGTGAAGCAGCTTCAATAAAATGAAAGGGATTTTAGGACAATTCAACTAGAGGGCTTCCACTTTCCTCATTTCCCATAGCTTATTGGAAAAGTTATGAAAAGAACAACCTCTCTTTTTATTCTTTCTGTATTTGCTTCTAACATTCTATATTCCTGTCAGAAACACGCAGATACTGTGTCAGATAATAATGTTTCAGATAGTATTCCCTTCACTAACGTGCTTCTTCATAAAGATAGTTTGAATGAGTTGACAGCAGGAGATACAACTATAGGCACATCACCCGATCATATTATGACAAAGGAGGAATATGATAATTCGGAGATTTGGTACTTCGAAAATTGGCCAGTTGAAGAAGAGTATTATCGATTTTATCATCAAGCAGTCGTTAAAAGCAAAAAGAAAGGGATTTCATTGGACTCTGTTTTGCGTTATTATTCACACAGTGAACTTTCTTATGATTCTGTTGTGAAATGGTACACAAACGATTCCCCCTCATTACAGTAAAATTCTTTTTTTTCATTCGGATACTATGAATGAAAAACCAGCAATTTTAGACTATTGATTTGAAAAGGAATGCATAGCAGATAATCGTGCCAAAGGCACGAAATTCCAGTAACCCCTGACAAGGCCTTTTGGCCGCAGTCTGGGGTAGGGACACGCAACGGCAAAGGCGTGCGGGAAGCACGCTACTCATCATCCCATCCTTTTGTAGCGTACCTTTGGCACGCCCAACAAATCTCATGTTCGCGAATTCAGAATGCCCCCCGCAACTACTGGCAGCCCAACTCCGTCTTCTTCTTGCTGATGAGCAGTCCCAACGAGGTGATGTCGTTTTGCACACTCGCCTTTTCCGCGGCTGAAAGCTCTTCATGCTGCTTATACACCTCATCCAACTCACGGGTGAAGTTCACCTGACAGGTCATCAGCGCATCACAATTTTTGGCCATATTCACCCGCATCTTGTAGTCTGTAACCAGCTTCTTTACGGCCTTGCAGCCTGCGCTCTCTTTCACAGGCTCTACCACCGTGCTGTCGCTACCCGTTGTCGCAGCACCGCCATTGGTAGAGACAGGACCGCCATTACACGAAAAAAAGAAAAATGCTGGGATGGCAAATGCCAAAAGGATAAGTCGTTTCATGGATGATGGATTTGGTTATTGTTGATGAAAAAACGAAGACAAAGGAAGGACAGTAGTACCGACCAGAAAACGCCCACACACCAGCCACAGAGTATATCGATCGGGTAGTGTACGCCCAAATAGAGACGGCTATACGACAGCAGCAGACTCCAACCGATGGCGGTGGGGATGAGCCAACGGCGCTGTTCCTTGAAAAAGAGCATCAAAAACAGCGCGAAAGCAGCCGTGTTGGCGGCATGGCCAGAGGGAAAACTGTAGTGCCCGCCCCGATAATACTCGCCATTCGACTGCCGCACCAGCTGAATCTCTTCGGCCAACTCGGCAGTATGCGACGGGCGAGGCCGCTGCACCGTGCGCTTCACCAGATTGCAGGTCTGGTCGGTACACAAAATCACCAACGCCACCGTAAGCAACACCCAAAAGCCTTTTTTCTTGAATTTCTTGAAAATAAAGAAGATAGCCGCTAAATAAACGGGCAACCATGTCCACGTGTTGGTGACAATCAAAAAGAATTTATCGGCCCACGGGGCGTGCATCCCGTTGAAAAAGAGAAAGATTTCGGTATCAAAGGCAGGGAAAACCATTACTCAAAATCGGGATAAAGTAAATATTGGGCTCTGATTTTCTTGAAGGCCTCCAGCTGCGGCTTCCACGAGGCCCGAATCTGCTCGGCGCTCTCACCCGCCTCCATCTGTCGCTTCAGCTCGCCACTTCCCGCCAGCTTGTTGAAGAAGCCGTTTTTGAGGAAGAAGGTCTCTTTGTTCGGAAAGTTCTGGTAGGCCGTCAGCAGATACTCCAAGTTGAAACAGTTGGTGGAATCGAGCAGGGCATGAGCGGTCTCGGTGAGCAGAAAGCCCCGGCAGTCGCGCCCTTTGAGGGGCGGATTTTCCGACACGCCCTTGATGGGATGGGGCGTGAAATGGTAGTCGCCGACGGTCAGCTCAGGATGCCCGTACATCTCGAACGGATGGTCGGTGCCGCGCCCCAAACTGATGCAGGTGCCCTCAAACAGGCAGAGCGACGGATAGAGGTAAATGGCCTCGTCGGTCTGCAGGTTGGGCGACGGCGCCACTGGCAGCGAATAACGGGTAGTATGGTCGTAGTAGGCCATCTTCACCACCGACAGGTCGCAACGCACACTGTCGGCCAGCCAGCCCTCGCCGTTCACCATCAGTCCGTACTCGGCGACGGTCATGCCGTGTACCACCGGTATGGGGTGCATCCCCACAAAGGAGCGGTATTTCGGGTCAAGAACGGGGCCGTCCACGAAGTAGCCGTTGGGGTTGGGGCGGTCGAGAATGATGACCTTCACCCCATTCTCCGCCGCGGCCTCCATCACATAGGTGAGGGTGGAGATATAGGTATAGAAACGGCAGCCCACATCCTGTATGTCGAACAGAATCACATCGAGGCCGCTGACCTGCTCGGACGTGGGTTTCTTGTTGCTCCCATAGAGGGAGATGATGGGCAGACCCGTGGCCGCATCGGTGGACGACTGGATGTTGGCGCCCGCCTCGGCCTCACCCCGGAAGCCATGTTCCGGACAGAAAATCTTGGTAACTTTCACGCCGAGAGAGAGCAGCGTATCCACCAGGTGGGTAGTGCCCACGAGGGAGGTGTGGTTGCCGCAAACGGCCACTCGCTTGCCCTCCAGCTGAGGAACAAACTCGTCCATTAAAGCCGCTCCCACAATAGGCTGAGCCATTGTGGGAGTGACAGCTATCGTAAGAACGATAAGGATTGCAATTACTTTTTGAAAACTATTTTTCAAATATAATGACTTTTTTAGCTTTGTCAACCGTGAAGTTACCGAAGGTACGGGTAAGGAAGCCCTCGCCGACGAGGAAGGATGAGGTAAGACCTTTCTTCACCACCACCTTCACATTCTCAGCCTCATTATCACCCATGTTGAAGCTCTTCAGCGTCAGGATGGAGTTTTCAATAATCTGACCATCCTCTTCATTGATAGCGGCGGCCTTAGCATCGAAATCGTCGATAGAGACGATGTGATCCTTGAGGAAACGCATAGCGTCGGTATGGTTCATATAGACCGTGTCGCCGGGAACCATCTCGAAGTTGAAGGTCTTGTTGTTGGCGTAGCAAGCACCCTTGACCACACCCTTGGAGATGCTGACCGGGATAGATTTGTGACTGTACACATTGATCTGACCGGCATCCACCACCGGAGCAATGGTATCGCCACCCGGCACATAGTCGTCGCGGAGGATGTAGAGCTCGGTACGACGGTTGAGCTGGTGGGCAGCCTCCTGATAATCCTTCGGTGAGAGGCTGTTGATGTATTCTTCCGTCAACTTCGTACCTTTCTTGAAGGTATATTGTTTCTTGTTGTAAGTCACCGTCATGTCGCTGGTGAGCACGCGCGGCATGTATTCACCATAACCCTTCGGGCTGATACGGTTCTTGTCAACCCCCTTCACATTGATAAGGTAATCCACACAAGATTGTGCACGTCTCTGAGAAAGTTCCTCGTTGTACTCGTCGTTACCACGGTTATCGGTGTGGGAACGAAGCTCAACCACGAGGGTGGGGTTCTGCGTCATGATGTCATACACAAACAGGAGGGAGTCTTCATACTGCGGTTTCAAATCAGCCTTGTCGAAATCGTAAAGGATTTCGGGAAGAACGATAGGTTCACGCGGCAGCGGGGTGAGTTTGAAATCCTGTTTGAGGTCGGTATTTTCGCTCAAGCCCACGGTGGTCTGGCTGGCGGTATTGTTCTCGGCATAATATCCCGAACGGGTGGTAACCATGCTGTAGGTGGTGTTGCCAAGGACCTTATCCTTATCAAATTTATAATAACCCTTCACATCGGTCTTGGTCTTGTAGGTCGTTCCGTCGGAGCCGACGATTTCAACCGTTGCGCCGTCGATGGGCTGGAGGTTGGAGGCATCCTTCACGAAACCGGCGATGGTGTACACCAGCGGACGAAGCAAGAAGTAGTAGATATCGTCGCCTCCCTTGCCACCGGCACGGTTGGATGAGAAGTAACCTTTTTCAACGTAAGGAGATTTCGATTTCGGGTCGATGGCCGGAGCGTCATCAAACATGATACCAATTTCGTCAGCTTCTGAGTTGATGGGCGAAAGCAGGTTTTCGGGGGTCTGATACTGACCGTTCACAAATTCGGAATAGTAGATGTCGAGACCTCCCAAACCATAATGACCATCGGAGGAGAAATAGAGGAGGCTGTCGCCGCGGAGAGCGGGGAAGACCTCATTGCCGGCGGTATTCACCACGCTGCCCAAGTTCTTCACGTCGGCAGCAGCAAACGGTTTGGATTTTTTGGAACGCGTTACCTTGTAAAGGTCGTACCCACCATAGCCGCCCGGCTTGTTGGAGGCGAAGAAGAGCGTCAGCTCATCACCCGTGACAAAGGGATGTACATAGTTGAACGAGTCGATACCCAGATCCACCTTCTCAGGCTCGGTCCAGTCTTTGCCCTTCTTGGTGGTGACATAGATATAGCAGCCTTTCACCTCTTTCTTGTCTTGCGGACAGTAGGTGTAGTACATGGCGGTAGCTTTCTGGTTGGGGCAGGCTTCACCTTCGTTGACCACGGTGTTGATGACCTGATTCTCATCGTAGGAGGCCACGGGCGACCAATCACCAGGCCATTCGGTGTTGCGGCTTTTGGGCAGTTCAGAGACATAGATGTCGGAGAAAGCCTGTCCGGTCCACTGGTCGGTACCCTTACCGTTGGAGCCGTCGCGGTTGGAGGTAAAGATAATCTGCGTTTTGCGGTCAGGGTTACCCCAGCGCGGAGCCCACTCGTCGTAGCGGGTGTTGAGTTTCTTCATAGGATAAACCTCATAGCGGGTGGGGGTTTCCTTCCATGCCTTGGCGCGGGCACACGACTCAATCATCACATCAGCGCGGGCATCCTCGGGAGCTCTCTTCTTGAACTCCTGATAATACTTCAACGCAGCATCGTAGTCGCCATCGTTGATACAGATGTTTCCGAGATGATAAAGAATCAGCGGATTGTCCTTCTGATAGTTCTTTTTATACAAACTCTCATACTGTTTCTTGGCATGTTTCACATCGCCCATGATACGATAGCACTCGGCAATCTGATAAGCAACACGCCTCGATTCAACTTTGTTCTTTTTAATTTTGCTCGTTACCTTCTTATATTCCTGCAAAGCCTTTTCATATTTGCAAGTTCTGAAAGCGTTATCAGCATCTTTCACCACAGGAGCTTGTGCACTGCAAATCCCTGTAAACAAAATACTTAAAGAGAGAACAATAAGTTTTTTAATGTTCATAGCAAAAAATTTTTCCCATAAAAAAATTAGGTTGCTAAAATAGAAAAAATTTTCCAATTATAGCAACCTAATCTGAAAAAATATTTGAAGTCTTATTTGGTCAGCTGGATTTTAGCGACATTAGCTTTTTTAGAGGAACGGGAGAGCAGTCCGTGAGCGATAGCCGGGGCGATGAAGATACCTGAATAAGTACCGCAGATGATACCCATCAGCATAGCGAAGACGAAGCCCTGGATGTTTTCACCGCCGAAGAAGCCCATGATGAAGATGACCAACAACACCATGATGGTAGTACCGCAAGTGTTGACGTTACGGCCGAGGGTGCTGTTGACAGCGTTGTTGAAGTTAGCGGTATAGCCAGCCTTCGGGGTAAGGGTCAGGTTCTCGCGTACACGGTCGTAGATGATCACCACGTTGTTGATGGAGTAACCGATCACCGTCAACACAGCGGCGATGAACTGCTGGTCGATTTCGAGCGGCAGCACATGACGGAAGATGGCGAACATACCGATAGTGATCAGGGTATCGTGGCAGAGCACGAGGATACTACCGAGACCGAACTGCCAGTTGCGGAATCGAATGGCGATATAGATGAAGATGAGCACGAGGGAGATGAGCACGGAGATGATAGCCTTGAGGATCAACTCGTGAGCCATAGCGGCCTGCACGCGGGAGGTACTCAAGATTCCGATGTCATTCTCGTTAATCTCTTCAAATCTGTCTTTCGTGATATGAGATTCAGTCTTGTAGAGACCGCTCAGTGACTTGTAGAGTTTGTCTTGGCACTTGGCCTCGATCTCCTTGGAGGGATCGTCCACCTGATAGTTGACGAGCACACGCAGACGGTCAGCGGAGCCGAAGGTCTTGACCTGCGGAGAGCCGCCGAACTCAGCGGTGACAGCGTCAGCGGCCTGATGTACCTCATCGTTGCTGAGGGCATGGTCGAACTGAACGATATAGGTGCGACCACCGGCGAAGTCGATACCCACCTGCATTCCGATGGTGAGGAAGGCGATGATGACGATACCGATCAAGCTGGCGGAGATGATGTAAGCGATTTTCTTAGCACCGAGGAAGTTGAAGTTGGTGCCGGTGAAAGCGTTGAGGGTCTTGCTGTTGCCGAAGCTCGGAGTTTTGCCATGGGAAAGTCTGCTCTCGAAGATCATACGGGAGATGAAGATAGCGGTGAAGAGAGAGGAGAGGATACCGATGATCAAGGTGATGGCGAAACCCTTGACAGGACCGGAGCCCACCAGGTAGAGGACGAAACCGGTGATGAGGGTGGTGACGTTACCGTCGATGATGGCGGAGTAGGCGTTCTTATAACCGTCGGCGACGGCGAGGCGCATACCCTTGCCGCTACGCAGCTCTTCGCGGATACGCTCATAAATCAGCACGTTCGCGTCAACGGCCATACCCAAGGTCAGCACGATACCGGCCATACCGGGGAGGGTGAGGGCGGAGCCGAGGGAGGCGAGCACACCGACCATGAAGAAGACGTTGGTGAGAAGGGCAACGTCGGCCACGAGACCGGCGCGGTCATAATACAAGAACATGTAGATGAGCACGAGGACGAAGGCCAGTGCGAAGGAGAGGAGACCTGACTTGATGGATCTTTCACCCAGTGAGGGTCCGACCACGTCGGAAGCGATGACGTCGAGGTGCACATCCAAGCCGCCGGAGTTGAGCACGATGGCCAGCTCCTTAGCTTCCTGCACGTCGAAGTTACCGCTGATCTGGGAACGACCGTTGGCGATAACATCGTTGATGCGCGGGTAGGAATAGACCAGTTCGTCAAGCACGATGGCGATGCACTCACCCTTGTTGTCGGTGGTGATGTTCTTCCACTCATCGGCAGCCTGGCTTTCCATGGTCATGTTCACGATCACGCGCTGGTACTCGTCGAGGTTCTGCTCGGCGTGCTGGATGATACGGTCGCCACCGATGGTCTTGCTGCTGAGCACGGGGCCCACCACATCGTTCTCCTTGACGTTGGCCACGGCGAGCGGAACGAGGGAGACCATCTTGGTGTTCTTATCGAGTTTGGTCCAATAATAAACATAATTGACGCCGAGTTTCTCTTTGATGAGGGGGAGGTAGCGGTTCACCTTGGTGACGCTGGTGTCGGCGAGGGGCATGTTGATGACGGCGTGGTCGTAAGGATTGGCCGTGCAGTAGTTAGCGATCTTGGCGAGGGCTTTCTGGGTTTCCTCATCGTTGTTGTCGGCAGCTTCCTGGGCGAGATCCACGACGGCCTTGCGGAAGGCGGCGGGATGGTTCTCGGAGAGGGAGACAACCTTCCAGAACTCGAGCTGAGCGGTGCTCTGAAGGAGGTTCTCGATACGCTCTTTATCTTTCACACCGGGGAGTTCCACCACGATACGGCCGGCAGCATCCTTCTGGATGGTGGGCTGGGTAACACCGTAGCGGTCCACACGCTTGCTGAGAATCTTGAGGGTTGACTCAACGGTGTTGGCACGTTCCTCGCGGAAGCGGTCGATGATCTCCTTGTTGGTAGCGTTGGGCATGTTCAGCTCGTCTTTGCCGCCGAAGAACTTATTGAGGGACTGGTTTTTAGACTTCTCCGCATAGATGTCGAGAAAGTCGGTACCATTAGCACCTTTGTTATATTCTTTCACTGCGGCATTGAAGGGTTCGAGGAATTCGGGCGAGTCGGCATAGAGGCGGCTGCACTTCTGTTCAACGAGTTCCGGGGAGGAGACCACGAGGGTGATGCTCATACCGCCCTGGAGGTCAAGACCGAGGTTAATCTCTTTTTCCTTGCTCTGTCCGTAGGTGAAGCCGAGCCACACGGAGGAGTCCTTCATACGGTCGAGGTATTCGCGCTCGAGCGTGGTCTGGACATCGTTCTCGATGCGGGAGAGCTCAAGGCCCTTGGGGGCTTTACCTTGATGTTCAGCCTTGAATGTAGCGATTTGGCTGCTGAGCGCTTTGTCGTAGGCATCTCCTGAAGTGGCATACTCTTTGGCAGACTTCTCAATGCTCTTCGTCACCACGGTAAAGGAGAGGCAGTAAAGGCATGCGAGTGAGATAAGAATGGTAAAAAATAAAACTAAACCTTTGTTTCGCATAAAGCTTATTTATTTGATTTTTAATTATTTATGATATTTTTTCAGATTATTTTTGAGCCTGCAAATATACAAAATTTATTAAAAGTGCAACATCCTCAAAATCTTTATTTTTCATAATTTTTTATAGAAGATAATTTTTGCAAAATAAAGCATGATAATCCGACAAAAAATCGTACTTTTGCGCGCCAAATTTTGACAATTTATTTATTAACAAAAATCAATAATTATGACTGAAAAACTTGCAACATTAAGAGACAAGGCGGGTGTACGCTGGACAGCCTTGCTGCTGTTGGCGTTGGCCATGTTCTGTTCTTACATTTTCATGGACATCCTCTCGCCTATCAAGGATTTGATGCAATCCACAAGAGGTTGGGACTCCACCGCTTTCGGCACCATGCAGGGCGCAGAGACCTTCTTGAATGTGTTTGTGTTCTTCCTTATCTTCGCGGGTATTATTCTCGACAAGATGGGCGTGCGCTTCACGGCTATCTTGTCAGGAGCAGTGATGTTGATTGGTGGTATCATCAAGTTCTATGCCGTTTCCCAATCTTTTGTTGGAAGTGGTTTGGAGACTTGGTTCACCAACCACTTGAATTACATCCCGGGATTCGACGAACTTGGTGTGTCGCCTTTCTACGGCGAGAGATGGACTGTGCAGCTGGCGGATGGCTCAACGGATGTAATTCGTGCCAGTGTCTTTGACAGCGCTACCATGAAGTTCATCGGTGTTGACACCTATGCCATGCCTGCTTCCGCAAAACTGGCTGCCATCGGCTTTATGATTTTCGGTTGTGGTGTGGAGATGGCCGGCATCACCGTTTCCCGTGGTATTGTAAAATGGTTCAAAGGCCGTGAGACCGCTCTGGCCATGGGTTCTGAGATGGCCCTCGCCCGTCTGGGTGTCGCCACCTGTATGATTTTCTCCCCCTTCTTCGCCAAGTTAGGCGGTAGCGTGGACGTTTCTCGGTCTGTCGCTTTCGGTGTTGTGCTGCTCTGCATCGCCCTCATGATGTTCATCGTTTATTTCTTCATGGATAAGAAGTTGGATGCCCAGACCGGTGAAGCCGAAGAGAAAGACGACCCGTTCAAAATTTCCGACCTTGGCAAGATTCTCTCTTCTGGCGGTTTCTGGCTCGTGGCCTTGCTCTGCGTGCTTTATTATTCCGCTATCTTCCCGTTCCAGAAATACGCCGTGAACATGTTGCAATGCAACCTTTCGCTCACCGAGGCCGACGCAGCATCGTTCTGGGGCGGACCTGCCGTTACCATTATCCAATACATCGTCATGCTGGTTGTTGCAGTCTGCTCCTTCACCAGCAACTTCTCTAAAAACAAAGTTGCAAAAATCGTGTTGATGTGCGTGGCAGCTGTAGCATTGGTGATTTATTGCTGGATGGGCTACAACCGTGGTACCGCTGAAACCATCTTCGCCGTGTTCCCGTTGCTGGCCGTAGCCATTACTCCTATCCTCGGCAACTACGTGGACCATAAAGGCAAAGCCGCTTCCATGCTTCTGTTCGGCTCGCTCTTGCTCATCATCTGTCATTTGGCCTTCGCCTTCGTTCTGCCCATGTTCAGCAATAGTCCTGTGGGTGGTGTGATCGTGGCCTACGCCACTATCCTCGTGCTGGGTGCCTCCTTCTCATTGGTGCCTGCCGCTCTCTGGCCGAGCGTTCCGAAGCTCGTAGATGAAAAAATCATTGGTTCCGCTTACGCCGTTATCTTCTGGATCCAAAACATTGGCTTGTGGCTTTTCCCGCTGGTAATCGGTAAGGTTTTGGACAAAACCAATCCCCAGATTACCGAAGCCATCAAAAATGCCAAACTGGCATCCCAAGAAGCAGTAGCCAGTGGCGTGCTCACGAAAGAGCAGGCCGCTGAACAGCTGAATCAAACCATCGAGAAACTGTCCGTGTCGTACAACTACACATGGCCTCTGATCGTGTTTGCTTCACTGGGTGCCGCCGCCCTCCTGATCGGCATCATTCTGAAAGCTGTGGATAAGAAAAAACATCTCGGCTTGGAAGAAGGCACCATCAAATAATTAATCATTTATTGATTCCTATACAAGCAATTAAGGGAAGGTCTCACGAAGCAGTCCTTCCCTTAATTCTTACCCTCCCAACCATGTCTGAAAATCTTTCCATCTACACTTTAGCCAACGGCATCCGCGTCATCCACGAGGAGGTGGCGTCGCCCATCTCGCACCTCGGCGTCATCATCAATGCCGGCACCCGCGATGAGGCCGACAACCTGAACGGCATCGCCCATTTTGTGGAGCACACCCTCTTCAAGGGCACCACGCACCGCAACAGCTACCAGCTCACCAAACGCATCGAAAATGCCGGCGGCGAACTCAACGCCTCCACCGCCAAAGAGGAGACCTGCTTTCACGCCTCCTTCCTCTCACCAGAGTACCGCCACGCCTTCGAAATCCTCGCCGACATCCTCTTCTATTCCACCTTCCCTGAAAAAGAAATCACCAAAGAGAAAGATGTGGTGCTGGAAGAGATCAACTACTACAAGGACACACCCGCCGAACTCATCTTCGACGAGATTGAAGAGATGGCTTTCGCCGGGCACCCCCTTGGCCGCAACATCCTCGGCAGCAAGCAGTCGCTCAAACGCATCGGACGACAAGATATTCTCAACTTCGTGAAAAGCCAGTACACCGCCGACCATATCGTGGTGGCCTCGGTGGGCAATCTTTCGCATTCCTCCTTTTTAAAATATTGTAACCAATATTTCAACCAGCCCATCGCCGCCCAGTGCGCCAACAGCCGTTCGCCATTCAGCCACTACTCCCCTACCCACCTGGTGAAGCACAAGAACACCACACAGTCGCATGTGATGCTGTGCAACACCGCTTTCTCGTTCCAGGAGGAGGGGCGACTGCCCCTGACGCTGCTCACCAACCTGCTGGGCGGACAGGCCAGCAGCGCCCGCCTCAATGTAAGCATCCGCGAGCGACGGGGTCTCGCCTACACCGTGGAGGCCAACTACTCGCCTTTTACCGACAGCGGTCTTTTCACCGTATATATCGGCTGCGACAAAGAGGAGGTGGAAAGATGTATTGATTTGACTTATAAAGAATTGCAAAAACTCTGCACCCAAAAATTGGGCACCATACAGTTGCACACCGCACAGAAGCAGTTCATCGGACAGCTGGCCATCACCAACGAGGCCAAACTCAACGAGATGCTTTCCATCGGGCGTAGTGCGCTGTTTTTCAACGAGGTAGAGACCACCGAAAGCTCGTTCCAGAAGGTGGAGGCCATCACTGCCGATGAGATTCTGGAGGCCGCCAACCGCATCTTCATCCCCGACCAGTTCTCATCCTTAATCTATAGCGGAAAATAATATTTCAGCCACTACTTCATTATTATTTTAAATAATCATATCTGCGTCAACATTATGTATAAAAAAATCACCCTCATTCTCACCTGCGTATTATGCCTCGCCCTTGTAGGGGTTTCGTGCAAAAAGAAAGAACAGACCGAAAAGAAGCATACCCTGACGGAAGCCGAAATGACCAAAGCGGTGAAGAATTTCATTCAGAAGGCAGAGCAGAGCGTCCGCGACGGCAAGGCCGATTTTCTCAACAACGCCGTTGACACAGTCGCGCTGAAAGCGGCGGTGGAGAAGAAAGGCTCCGCCCTCGACCTCGGGGCCGGGATGGAGATCTTCCATGGCAACTGCGCCTTCGGTGACTATCTGTGCGACATTGAGGAGAGCGGCGGCAGCTTCCGCTTCGACACCACCTACGTGAAGAACGGCCAGCACCATGTTGTGCTACGCACTTACGACGGCAACGGCAACTTCCAGTTCGAGGATTTGCAGATAGGATTCAAAAACGGGAAAGCGCTCATCCAAGATGCCTTCCTCTACTCCATCACCTCCAACTTGTCCGACAAAATCGCTTCAGAGAGCACGCTCAACGTCTTCATGACCATCGACAATCCCACCGAAGATGCCCGCAACATGATTATGGCCACGGCACTTTGCGCCAACGGTGAGTATGGCAAAATGTGGAAACTGCTCAACGAGCAGCGGGCTAACCTGCAGCAATTCACCAGTTTCTACAAGTTCTATACCATTGGTCTGCACGAATGTTCGACTGATTTTGCTGGTGACCTCGAAGCCCTTGGTGCCGACATGCGGTTCAACCTCTACCATCAGCTGTGCCATGCCATCCGTACCGGCAATGCGGAGGCCGCCATGCAGCACATCTCGCAACTCATCGACTACACCGGCGACGACCCTATCTACTGGGTGCTGTATGCCAAGGCGCTGACCAACTCCAAGCAGTATCAAGAAGCCCTTGCCGCCTACAACACCGCCAAGCAGGGCATGGACTACATCTGGGACATCTGGACCGGTGAGCTCACCTGCTACAAGCGGCTACGCGACACCGAGACCTTCAACAACTGTCTGCAAGCCGGCAAAATCCTGTACGGTCTGAGCGATGAAGAGATCGCCGACATGGGGCGCAATTTCTAATATCCACCCTTTTGGGAGTAGCCGAATTGCTACACTACAATCAAATCCACGCCGATAGCTGTTGATATTTTCGCAATGGTTCTCAACGTGAAATTGTGCGTTCCCCCAACCCATCGTGAAACCTCTGCCTCGGTTTTGCCCATTCTTTTGGCCAATTCCTTGTGGGAGATGTTTTCCTGTTGCAGAATACTTTCAATTTTGTCTGCAATGGCAAAAGACCAATCCACCTCCTTTTTTACATCGGCAGGAATATCGCACAAATAGTCCTGAAGATTTAGTTTTGCACTCATATTTCAAATGATTTATCAGTGATATCCTCAATTTCTGTTTCGCTGATAGTTAAAGATCCATTGGCTACTTCACTTCTAATCAAAGAGTCGAATTTCTGTAAATCTATCACATAACCTAAAAGTTCCTCACTCTCTTCGTAGGTATGCGTCTTTTTTACTCCCCCATTGCCAATGATAAGAATTTTATCCGTTATACGGAGACAATAGAGACGCAACATACCTGAATCCACAGGCAGTGCACAAACTCGGTCACTCATTTTACCTTCTGGGCGAAAATAACGTTCCAAAGCGCCATTTTGGGAAATTTTAGACAAAGCATAAAGAATAATCTGATAATCCCGTTTCAGTTTAGCAGAATCTTTAAACCGTTTCACAAATTTGTCAAATTCAGACGAGTTTTCGTCTAAAAACTGAAGGGTATACATTGTTACAACACCCTCATTCTCAATACTTTTTACAATAAGTTCTTTCATCGGATAGATAATTTTATTAGACTGCAAAGATAATGAATTTTTTAATAATTTGCATATATGCTAATTTTTTTCTTTTTCTTAGTCAAATAGATTAGAAATATGGTGGAAAAATTGTACTTTTGCAGACAAGAAACATCACCATGAATACCTGGTAAAAACAGTCATTTTACAAATCTCCTTTTCTATTATCTTGCAAAAAAAATAAAATGGAAATTAATCAATTAAATACCCTCACTGCCTGCTATACCTCCGCGACCATCACCCGCAGCGAGCGTATTGCACAGTCCGGCTCGCACCGCATCTATACCCGCCTGTTCTTGTCGGACGGCACCACCCTGATGGGGGTTTACAACGACGATGTGAAAGAGAACGAGGCTTTCTTCACCTTCACCGACTTCTTTTACCGCGAAGGCATCAACGTGCCGCGACTGCTGACCGTGAGCGACGACCGGCAGTACTACCTGCTCTCCGACCTCGGCGACGAGACGCTGTTCAGCTACCTGTCGCGCCGGAAAGAGGAGTGCGGCGGCGAACTGCCAGAGGATGTGGTAAACTACTTCAAGGCGGCATTGCGCGAGCTGGTGCGCATACAGCTGTGCGGCCGCAAGAATTTCGACTTCTCGGTATGCTACCCCCGCGAGGCCTTCGACCGCCAGTCGATGCAGTGGGACCTCAACTACTTCAAGTACTTCTTCCTCAAGGTGGCCTACATTCCGTTCGATGAGCAAAAGCTGGAGGACGACTTCCAAACGCTGATGGATTATCTCACCCAGACCGAATCCGACTTCTTCCTGTTCCGTGACTTTCAGTCGAGGAACATTATGATTAAAGATGAAGATGTGTATTTTATTGATTATCAAGGAGGAAGAAAAGGCGCTTTGCAATACGATGTCGCCTCGTTGCTCTTTCAGGCACGGGCGGGGTTGTCGGACCAACTGCGCGAGCAGTTGTTGGAATACTACTTGCAGGAGCTTCAGCAACAGCTGGAGGTTGACGCGGACGACTTCCGCAGTCGCTACTACGGTTTTGTGCTGATACGGGCGTTGCAGGTGCTGGGGGCATACGGCTATCGTGGTTATTTTGAGCGGAAAATCCACTTCTTGAAAAGCATCCCGCCGGCGGTAGAGAACCTGCGCTATCTTCTTGACAACCAAAAGATTTCCATCGAACTTCCAGAGCTTACGGCGGTGATGCGCAACATCATTGCGCGCCCCTGGCAGCCCCAGAAGAGCGACGACGGCAAATTGACCGTAGTAGTGAAAAGTTTCTCCTACAAGAAGGGCATCCCGCAGGATGAGTCGGACAACGGCGGCGGCTTTGTGTTCGACTGCCGCGCATTGCCCAACCCAGGTCGTGAGAAAGCCTACCGCAACTTCACCGGCCAAGATGCCTGTGTGATTGAGTATTTGGAGAAATATCCTGAGGTGGCGGAGTTCAAGCAGCACCTGTTTGCCATTGTAGATATGAGCGTGGACAACTACTTGGAGCGGCACTTCACGCACTTGTGTGTCAACTGCGGCTGCACGGGCGGGCAGCACCGGTCAGTGTATTTCGCCCAAAGCATCGCCGACCACCTCCGCGCTAAGTACCCGCAAATCAACGTGGTGCTACATCACCGAGAACAAGAATAGCCAATGCCATGATACGGAAAGGATGTCTTATGGCGATAGTTCTGCTCCTGCTGTCGGGAGTGTGCCAACTGCACGGACAGAAGCAGTCGCTCTGGTACGTGGAGCCGGGCATCCGGTACGGCCGTGTACTTCCCAACTTCAAGGAGGCCTCGTGGCTGTGGCAAACCGACCTGTGCGGGGCGGAGGTGCGCGTGGGGCGGCAGACCGACGGGCGCAAGGAGTGGGAGCAGTGGTTTCACTACCCGAGTTATGGGGCGGTACTGCGCTATAGCCATTTCAACCGCGAGAGCATCGGCGAGAAAATCGCCCTATTCGGCTTCCTCAACGGCTACTTCGTGCGGAAGCCCAACTTCTCCTTCTTCTACCAACTCGGCGCCGGGGTCAACTTCTGGACCAAGAAATATGATTTTTATAAAAATCCAGAAAACGTGTTCGTAGGCGGACACGTGAGCGTGCATCTTGACATCACAGTGGGTATCACTGCACGCATGTCGAAGCACACCGACTTTGTGGTGGCGGGCGACTTCTCGCACTCCTCCAACGGAGTGCTGTCGCTGCCCAACTACGGCATCAACGGGGTGACCTTGAAAGCAGGAGTGCGATGCCGTATGTTTGAAAAGTTGGAGACGATTCGCACTATCGACACCATCACGCAGTTCACTCCCATCAACAGTCTATATTTCTTTGTGGCTCCGGCTGCCAAGCAGTCGCGGGCGGAGTACAGCCTGTCGAAACCCGACCGGCCGCCGTACTGTTTCGCCACCACCCTCGAGATCGGCTATTTGCGGCAGCCCCACCCCAAGTTCCGTTATGGTGGCGGCTTCGACCTGTTTTACAACAGCGAGGTGCTGACCTATTTCCCGGGTGAGAGTCAAGGCAAGTGTTTCTTGCCCGCCGCCTTCGCTGCCTTCGACCTCACCTTCTCGCGGCTGGTGCTGCACACCTCCGCCGGCGTATATCTCGGCCGCTACTACCGGTTCTATCAGCCCTTTTACGAGAGAGTGGGCCTGCAAGTTCTACTCGGCCCGAAGAAAAACCACATCGTCGGCGTCAGCATCAAGGCGCACCTCTTCGTCGCCGACTATATCGAATGGACATACGGTTGCTGCTTCTACAACTGGTGCGACAAGCATCCGCGAATGCTAAAGAAAAAGAGGAAGTAACCTCATTACCCCCTCTTCATTCTCAGTTTTCAATTTTCAATTCTCAATTCTCCCACTCATCTTCCCCATACAGATTCTTGATGAAGTCAATCTGACGACGGTCGCGTTTGGTGGGACGGCCCTCGCCGCGCTCGCGCCGCTCGAACCGCATATTGAGCATCCGCACGCGCTCGTACTCTTCGGGCGGGGTGAGGTCTTCGCAGTACTGCGGTACGAGCGGCGCTCCCACCCGACTCTTCGGCGCGTCCAACACCTTCACGGTCTTCACCAGCTGTCCGATATGCACCTCGAACACCTCGTCGGCCTTGATGTTCTTGGACGGCTTCACATTGGTGCCGTTCATCTTCACCTTGCCAGCGTTGCAAGCGTCGGTGGCCATGGAGCGCGTCTTGAAAAGACGAACCGTCCAGAGCCATTTGTCAATGCGCACGTTTTCCATGTCAGTCTTTGTTTTCGCAGGCGTGCAAAGTGTTCAGCATCAGACAGGTCATGGTCATGGGACCCACACCACCCGGCACAGGGGTGATAGCCGCACACTTGGGCGCCACCTCGTCGTATTTCACATCTCCGCAGATGCGATAGCCCTTCTCGCTGCTGTCGGGAATGCGGTGGATGCCAATGTCGATGACCGTCGCGCCCTGCTTCACATAGTCGGCGGTAATCATCTCAGGCTGCCCGATGGCCACCAGCAGGATGTCGGCGGTGGCGCACACCTCCTTCAGGTTGGGGGTGCGGCTGTGGCAGATGGTGACGGTGGCGTTGCCGGTGTCGGACTTCTCGGCCAGCAGCATCGCCAGCGGCTTGCCCACTATGTTGCTGCGCCCCAGCACTACGCAGTGTTTGCCCGCCGCGCTGATGCCCGACCTGCGCATCAGCTCGATGGTGCCGTAGGGCGTGGCCGGCAGGAAGCAAGCCTCGCCCAAGAACAGCTTGCCACTGTTGATGGGATGGAAACAGTCCACATCCTTGTTGGGATCCACGTGCGCGATGACATTCTCCTTGTTGATATGTTTCGGCAGGGGCAGCTGGATGATGTAGCCGTCCACCTCATCGTCGCGGTTGAGGAAGTCGATGGAATCGAGCAGTTCCTTCTCGGTGATGGTGGCTGAATATTGGTAGATGGAGGAGGTGAAGCCCACCTCGCGGCACGACCGCTCGATGCTTCCGATGTAGGTTTTCGAAGCCCCGTCGTCGCCCACGATGATGGCGGCCAGATGCGGCACCCGCTGGCCCGCTTTCATTCTCTCCTGAACTTTCTTTGCGATTTCGTTCTTAACCTCCGTCGCAATTTTCTTTCCGTCAATAATTTTCATATTTTTTTATAAAAATGATAAACTCTCTGCCCAACTATTTCACTCAACTTCTCAGTTTTCAATTTTCAATTTTCAATTCTCAACTCTCAACTTCCCTATTTGTCCTCGTTGAGTGCCTTGATGCCGGGGAGTTCGCGACCCTCAAGGTATTCCAGCATGGCGCCGCCGCCGGTGCTGATGTACGACACCTGATTGGCGAGATGGTAGTTGTTGACTGCCGCGATGGAGTCGCCGCCGCCGATGAGCGAGAATGCGCCTGACATGGTAGCCACGGCCACACACAGCGCCACCGACTGGGTACCCTTCTCGAAGTTCGGGAACTCGTAAACGCCTACCGGGCCGTTCCACAGGATGGTGTTGGCGTTCTTGATGATGGCCGCAAACTTGCGGATGGTGCGGGGACCAATGTCCATACCTTCCCACCCTTCGGGAATATCGTTGTGGGTGGTGATGTATTGGTTGGCGTTGTTGTCGAACTTGTCGGCGCAGATGTTGTCGATGGGCAGATAGATGTCCACGCCCTTGAGGTGTGCGCGGTTGATGATATCTTTAGCGACGGGAATCATATCCTCTTCCAGCAGCGAGTTGCCGATCTTCACGCCCATAGCATGGAGGAAGGTGTAGCTCATACCGCCAGCGATGATGAGGTTATCGACTTTGTCGAGCAGGTGGGTGATGATTTTGAGTTTGGAAGACACCTTGCTGCCGCCGATGATGGCCGTGAAGGGATGACCGGCGTTGTTGAGCACCATGTCGAGGTTGGAGGCCTCCTCATAGAGCAGGTAGCCGGCATAGCACTGGCCGGGGAAGAACTTCGTGATGGTGGCGGTGGAGGCGTGTGCGCGGTGGGCGGTGCCGAAGGCATCGTTGACATACAGGTCGCCGAGACGGGCGATCTGGCGGGCGAAATTCTCGTCGCCGGCCTCCTCTTCAGCGTGGAAGCGCAGGTTTTCGAGCAGCGCTACCTCACCAGGTTTCAGCGCGGCCACCTTCTTCTCCACGTCAGCGTCGAGCACATCGCCGAGGAACTGCACGGGTGTGCCAAGCACCTCGGAGGCCTTGCTAACGATATGCTTCAAAGAGAACTTGTCGGCGGACACGCCCTTCGGACGGCCCAGGTGCGACATGAGGATGGCGATGCCGCCCTCGTCCTGGATCTTCTTCACCGTGGCGATGGTGCGCACGATGCGGGTGGTGTCGGTCACCTCCAATTGTTCGTTCAGCGGCACATTATAGTCCACTCTCACCAATACTTTCTTTCCCTTCAAGGGAGCCAAATCGATAGATTTCATAGGGTTATATTTTTATTGATTGATTTTCAAAATTCGCTGCAAAGTTAAGACATTTTTCCAACATCTCCAACTTATTCTTCCACCACGATACTCCCTTTGGAGGGGGTATGGGCGTTGAACTCGGGGGCATAGAAACTTTCAACTGTGGCATAGCCGCCTGAGAACTTACCGGCCTGCGAAACGGTGAGCGGGTACTCGATCACGTGCTGGCCGGCGGTAAGTCGCTCGAGGAAGAAGTCCACCTCGGTGTCGCGCACCACCCGATAGTAAACTTCCTGCTTGCCGTACTGGTAGCCCGACATCAAGGCGCCCGGCTCGAACGTCGCCGCCCGGAGGTCGCACACCCGTACGAAGTCCATGGCGCGGTCGGCATACACGATGAGCCGCACCGTCACCTGGTCGCCCAGATGCAGCGGCTCGCCAGCCTTCACCAACGTGGGCTTGCTGCCGTCGGGATGATGCAGCCACAGCTGCCGCTCGATGTGCAACGGCTGCTCCTGCGTCTGCCGCGGTATGCTGTCGATGTCCACCCACTGCTGCCAGGTCAGTGTGCCGTACGAGAAGCCGTAATCGGAACGTGTCACCACCACCGAGTCGGTGGTCGCCACCGTGGCCGCTGCCAGCTTCTCCACGAAGGGAACCTGCAACGTGTCGGCAAAGTCGTACCGCACGCCACCCACCTGCAAGGTGACCGACTGCGCCGGACGCTTTTCTGCCAAACCCTGCAACAACGCCACACAAGCTTGCACCGTAGCACCTGTTGTCATCCAGTATTGTGACCTCTTCTGCTGCAACAGCCACAGCTTCATCTCGCGCACCGCCACCGTGTCGTGCAGAATCTCATCAAAAGCCTCCATCATTACCACCTGCACTCGGATGTCGGGACACCTGCCATTCTTCGAAGGCCAATACATACCCAATGCCTCCGAGCGGTGCGCCTCCCTGCGGATGTCGCGCATCAACCCATTGGCGCGGGAATCCTTGCCATGGGCATGGAGCACCAATGCCGCAAGGCCTCGCAGATACAAACTCTCTATCTCATCCGCATATACCTCTAAATTAGAGAGATAAAACTTGTCAGCCTCGCCAAAAGGCACCTCCGCATCCGCATACAGCGTGCGAATATACAGGTACTCAATCATGGAGGCGGTGGGCTTTAGCGTCAACAACCATGCCGGATTGTGCTGTAACATCGACTGATAGTTTCTCTCCACTTCTTTACTCTGTTCCTTCACGGCCTTATCGGTATGAATGTCGGGCAGCGTCAGCCAGCCCAGCTTCTTCATCCTACCATAATCCATCAAAATAGTTCGGGTAACATAGGAGCTGGAGTAGCCGCCTCTGAACCACGGCCAGCAACCATCGGAATTCTGGGCGGTGACCAGCTGCTTCTGCAACTGCTCTGCCTTTTTCCGCAGCTGCTGCTCGTCGAGCTGGGAGAAATCCACCAAATTGCTTTCCAAAAATCTCCGCCAAAGCGCGGGCGCGTTCTGCCAGCGGGCGGTGTCGTTCTGTACGCTCCAGTTGGTCGAGATGGGGCAGTCGTGCAGCAGCTGCGCCAGCGCGAGGTTGCCGAACATCTCCGACAGCAGGTGGTCGCTGCACGGGTAGGGATTTCGGATAAGGTCTGGCAGCGAGAACACCACATCCCAGGTGGGGTCGGGGGTGAAGGTAAGGTGGCAGTTGACTATCTCCGACGAGTTGGCGAGCTGTGGCAGGGCGAAAGAGCGGCTCCCCCGGCGGGTGATGAAAAACGGCACGCTTTCGGTGACCAGCTGCCGGCGCGAAAGCACCGGCACGGCACGTTGCTCCGAATCGGTATAATGGCTGGTGCCTTTCTGCGCATATACCCGACAAAACACACCCAAGTTAGAAATATTCTGCGGGACCACAAAGCCCAATCGAACCTTCTGCGAAGAAAGCGTATCCCATGTCAGCGACTGGTTACACGAGGCCACCTCGGTGTTACGGTTCACTGTAACACGCATATACGCATCACCTTGCACGGGCAGGGAAAGGCCGGTCACCGCATTGACGGCCAGCAGCAGCGAGTCGCCCTCGTAGAGAAAACGCGGCAGGTGGGGCACCGACATCACCGGCAGGTGGGTGATCATCTCGGTGGAGAAGACTGCACCCGTCATCGAGGCGGTGTGCGCCACACCCATCAGTTTCCAGCGGGTGAGACTTTCGGGAAGGGTGAAGTCGAAGACCACCTCCCCGTTGTCATCCGTTTCCAACCAAGGATAGAAAAAGGCCGTCTCCGCAAAGTTGGTGCGCGGAGTTAACATGCGCATCAAATCTTCTTTAGAGTTGAAGCCAGAAACCGAACTGTTCATTGTCGAATTATTTCGAGCACCTCTCACTTCATACAATTCTCCATCTATAGAATTCACCCCTTGGCTTCCGCGCACCACCATTTCGTCATACATCACTGCCTGTCCATCGCTGCGATTCCCTCTGACTCTCGTAGTGCAACAATCCGCATCCAGCACCACAGGCCCACGGCTTCGGTGGCCAAATCTCAACAAGTCTTTATCGAAGAAGATACGGGGACTGTTCCACTGCGGCACTCCGCGTAGTTTCAGGTGGTATCGGAATAAATTATTTAGATTTCTATATCCGCCAGCATTTACTTCGAACACCTTTTGCTCAATTTCTAAAGAAGGAGTAAAAGGGAAATAGGAGAAATAGTTGGGTACATAGCTGTCGAGGGCGGCATCGTACATGGCGCAGAGCACCTCCGCCTTGGCGGGACGGCCGTCGGGAAAGGTAAGCCGCAGGCGCACCTGTTTCTTCTCTCTCGGAACCGCGCTGGTGTCGCACGACAACCATTCGACATGGAGCTCCGGGAGGCTCTGGGGCAACGCCACTTTCACAGAATGGGAATAGACCTGCCCGTCAAAGGCGGCGTGAACCATCAGCAGCAGCTCCACCGAATCCTCCGGCTGCACCACGTACGAAAAATCGTGATAGTGGCAGTCGGTCAGGTTGAAGGCCGTAATGCGTCCGCGCAGACTGAACAGATCCGCATAGAGCGTGCCCTGGTCGATGGCGGAGCAGAGGTGGAAATGCACGGTGTCGCCGGGGTAGGCCTCCTGCTCATCCACCCACGCCTGCGCCCCCACATAGAGCGGCGATACATTCAATTCGGGATTATAAACGCTGAAGTGGGCGGGCGGCAAGTTCCAGCGGTCACCGCTCACGCCTGTCGGCTGCCAGGTCACGCGGTAGGTACCGACGGGCAGATTCGGCAACGTGAACATCGAGCTGCTGGTGATGAGGAAATCGCCCTCCTCCGCAACCGAATGTGCGGGCCAGTTCTCCATCCAAGTCTCGCCATGGAATGCCAGTTGCGGGAATTGCTTCCCGAAACGCTCCGTCGCATCCGAACGGGTGAGAGACGTCGGCCGCATGAAATGGTCGGGGCGTGTGAGCTGCTCAATACGGTAATGCGCCCACACCTGCGAGCCCGCATGGATGGTGTCGGCAATTCGCACCGATACAGGATGTTGGGAAAGCTCCCCGAAACGCATCATCTCGGGCAAGTCGAACTGGATGAAGGGGTCTGGGGCGGTGGCAGAGAAGGAGATCTCCGCATCGCAGGTCTCCCCCATCTCGTCGGTGGCCGTCACCTTCACCTTGCACGGCACACTTTGGCCGCCGTTGAGGTCGTAGAGCATGGTTTTCAGCTCAAAGTTGCCGTAGGCATCGCTCTCCACAGTGCCCATGCCGGTCAGCAACTCCTGGGAGTTCATCGTTCCATAAACTTTGTAGGTGATGTGAGCATGGTGGATGTCGTACCCGGCGTAGGCCTTCACGTTTCCTCTCACTGTCACGCTGTCACCCCAGCAAATCTTTCCTTCCGGCTGTGCCAGCTCCACCTCGAAATGCGGCAGCTTGTACTCCTCCACCTGCAAAAGGGTGAGGCCCAAATAGTATCGGTTGGTGCGCCTATACGTTCTGTCATACCATCCGACACTATGTGCATATACCCGTCTATAACGACGATGTTTTATATAATGGTGTAAGATTCTCGCTGCAACCCTCACCTGTCCCGGCTGGAGTTCGTCAGGCAGCTTCAGCTGGGAGGCGACAGAGCCTAACGAGTTGGTTTTGAGAGTGTCGGTACGAAGAAGATTATCCCCCTGATGGATCCAATACAGCACAATCTTTTTTTGGCGGAAAGGCACCAACTGTTTTCGGGCATTCTCTTTCGCAAAGATGGCCTTCAACTCCACCGTCTGCCCCGGACGATAAACCATACGGTCGGTATAAAAGCAGGCGACTTTCCTGTTGGTACTCTCATCAGAAAGCGAATTGAAACTCGTGGGAACAACATCCAAAACACGATCTTTCATATATGGATTCTTAACAAACGCCCGCCCGTCTTTTTTTGAGGACACCATTCTCAAAAACACATCATAATAAAACCCTTCATGGGTCAACTTGAAAGATTGGTGCGCCACGGGGGCACCGGTGCGATAATCCATGGCAATGCCCGTGAAGGTGTTGGGGGTGCTAAAAACGGCTTTCACCGTACCACTCACGTTGGTCACGTAACGACGAGGACGGTGTTCGTCTCTCTTCTTATAATGCCAGAGATGTTCCTTTTCTCCCTGTGCCAAAAAAGGCAGCGTGTCAATCCAGATCGAATATCTTCCCTCAGACAAAGAGGGGAGAACGAAGAGCGTAGTGTCGATAGAGAATAGTCCATGCCGCTCCACCGCAATAATAGTATCGAAAAGAAGGTCTTTCTGCCGGAAGAGCATTCCAGGACCATGAACCCCTTGGGTTACCGCAAAGTAAATCGTATCGCAATTGTAGCTGACCGTCTGCAACAGCTGCGGGCTGGGAGAAAACGGATCTCGCATATTCAGCTCAAAGAACCTGTTTGCGTTCTTTATAATCTGACAGGATTCTCGCGACTCTCTGGTGAAATCATCGGGATGTCCCATCGATGAGACCGACCCCTCAGAGTACCAGTAATAGGCCTTGTCCAACTGGTAGTGCCTGGAGTCATAGTTAATCCACCTATCATTAAGGTCGCCGCCATACAACTTGCCAAGCTGGTAGCAGATGTCGCTGTAGGCAGCGCTGTTGCGATAGGTGGTGGCCAACTGCAACAGGGTGGCTTCCACCCATTCCAGCTGCTGCTTAGACGACTTATCCAACAGTTTTTGCAGCCGTTCGAGGGTCCAGCGGATGACCGGCAGGTCGAAGTGGTCTTCCAGATTTCTCTTCGTAACCTCTTGTGAGAGACGAAAATAAAGATAGTCTAATGAGGCGCTGTCCACCATTACGATAGAGCCTTTCACAAACTCCTCGGGGGTGGCGTACAGCACGGACTGATACAAGGAGAAGGGGTAATACACATCGCTTTTCGCATAGTAGAGAAACTGTCCGTAGTTGCAGGCCAGCAGGTTGTATAGGGTGGGCACATAGTCTGACAGCCACCGGTAGGTGATGTATTCCCGATACGGCGCAATCGGCTCCGACTGAAGCACATCGGCATGTTGCAACGACTGCTGGTAGTACCCTATAATCTGCTGGTAGTAATACGACAAGTCATGCTCCGGCTCTTCGTCGAGCTGTACCGAGTCTTCAGGAAGCCGAGGCATAAAGGCATCGTTTTCCTCTTTTTCGTCTTTTTGCTGAAGATCCTGGAGGTGGTATTCGGCGAGGAGGTTGCAGCAGATGGCGCGCTCGATGATGAGCGGGCGGCTGTCGGGCTGGAGAGCAAGCAGCGAGTCACACTCGTGCAGCTCCTTTGTCAGACTGGTGATGGCCTCCTCGCAGTCCTTGAAGCGGGTGGTGAGCGGGAGACTCCTCTTCTGCACCGACGATGGGCTCTCTTGGGCGAAACCCACGAGGGATGCCCATACTAATATGGTGAAAAACAAAACTTTGCGCTGCATGACGTTTTGGTTTTAAAATGATTCGGCAAAGTTACGCATTATTTTGTAATGAGCAATAGTTCTATGAAAATTTTGATGAAATGGGGGGGGTATTAATATATTAGTAGTCAATAGATTACATCAATTTATTGGTCACAATCATTAGGTATGTCTCACTCGCCCTACTCCTCTTCTGCAAGAATGTCGGCAGCCACGAGGTGGTGGATCTGCGGGAGGGCGGTCGCGATGCGGCTGCCCCAGCCCAGATGGTAGTAGTAGTGGCAGGCGGCCACGGCATTCTCCTTCGCGCTGCGGCTCTCCTTGGCATACAGGATAAGGAAATCCTTGAGGTCGGTGTAGATGTCGGCAAGCAACTCCGACAGGGAGGTGGGCACCGACTCGATGCTGCCCTCGCTGAGGTCAACGGTGGAGAAAAAGTCGCGGGTATCGAAAAACTGAGCGAGACGGTAGCGCAGGGTTTCGTACTCCTCTTCGGTTACGAAGCGCTCGTTGGCCGACTCGTCCTGCACTTCCACATTCGGCAGCATTGCGCCCTTCAAGTAGAGGGCCGGTAGAATGCTCTGTAAGAAAAGTAATGCCTTGTCGGGGGTGGTCTGCTCAATCTTGTCGATAAACAGACAATATTCTGAAGCGATGGCGAAAACCTCCAACACTTGTTTAGACCGCAGCAGGTCGTCCTGGTCTTTGAAATCTGTCATGGCAATATGAAAAAAAAGGCCATCTGAAAACAGACGGCCTCAAGGTTGCAAAATAATTTTTATTTCTCTTTCTTCACCATGGAGCAGGTGAGAGTGGTCACCTCATAGACGTTGGTGTCGGAGATGTTCAGGTACTCGCACTCACGCTTGTCATAGATATGATGAGCATTCAGCATGATGGAGTCCATGGTAGCGGAATTGTCGGTGGTGACGGTGGTAGCGGTGCTGTCGGTGTTGGTCGTGTCAACGACGACAGTGGTGGTGTCAGGATTCTCGAGGTAGCTGACATCCTTTTTGCAGACGCACTCTTTTTGGCATGAAATCATAGCAACTACGATAGCCAAAGCAAAGCAAATACAAAGAACTTTTTTCATGATAAAATATTTAAGTTTTTAATTTTCAACCATTAATCGAGATGACAGTCGATGGTACGCACCACACCTTCGCCATCGTTGACGGTGCCGTTGTATTCAAGGCATTTCTTTTCAGTCATTTTACCCATATCGTCGGTGCGGGAATCATTGGTGGTAGCGGTGACACGGGTGGTTTTACAGAGACAATTTTTCTCGCAAGAAGAGAAAATAACAACCGCTAAAAGCAAAAGGGCGGCACTGACAAGGCATTTTTTCATCACTTTCATATTAAGTATTTTATAATGCACAATTTGCGCGGCAAAGATACAACTTATTTTTAAATTGATGAAATTTTAAGTGAAAATGTTTTACCTATCACTCATTTTCTATTTTCATCACCTCATTATAGCAGTGGCGGCACAGCGGCTCGTAACTATCTTTCTCGCCCAAGAGCACCTGTTGAGAGTTGGCCACCAGACGATGCGAAAACTGCGCCTGCTCGCCGCATTTTACACAGATGGCATGGGTTTTGGTGACATATTCCGCAATGGCCATCAACTTCGGCATACAGGCGAAAGGCTGTCCCAAATAATCCATATCCAGTCCAGCCACAATAACTCGTATTCCACTATTAGCCAGTTTATTACACACTTCAACAATTCCATCATCGAAAAACTGCACCTCATCGATGCCCACCACCTCCACATCTTCGATATTCACATACAGCAGAATCTCGGCCGAGTTGTGCACCGGTGTAGAAATCATGGAATGCGAGTCGTGCGATACCACCTCTTCCTCATCGTAGCGCACGTCGATGGCGGGCTTGAAAAGCTCGATTTTCTGGTTGGCGAAATTCGCTCTTTTGATCCGGCGCAGCAATTCCTCCGTTTTTCCCGAAAACATCGACCCGCACACTACTTCTATCCATCCCCTATTCGTATTCCGATTAACTTTGGTTTCTCTATACATTTTGATGAAATTATTGAAAAAAAAATTGTAATTTTGTCCGATTTTTTTGCGAACGCAAATTTATAAAAAATAAATACCATTAGCCTCTTTTAATATGAATAATTTTGAACAAAATGCGAATTTTTACGATGATTTAGCGCAAATCGCTCATAAGTTGGCACTTATCGCTGAAAATCGTTTTCCCGTCACCCCTCTTGAGCGCGACCTGACCCTACAACTGCTGCGCGATGCCTACCTCAACGTGCTGCAATGCGCCCACACCGCTGCCGAACCCGCTCCAGAACCCGAGCCGGTTCGCGTCGCAGAGCCGGCCCCTGTTCCGCAACCCGAACCCGTCAAGGTCGTCGCACCCGAACCCGAGCTGGAACCTGTTCGAGTGGTCAAAATCGAACCCCTGCCCGAACCCATCAAGATGGTACAGCCCGAATCGGAGCCCGAGCCAGTTCGCATGGTAGAGCCCGAACCAGTTCCCCAACCAACCCCGCAACCCGAGCCCGTCAAAGTCGTCGAACCCGAACCGCAACCAGTTCCCGACATCTTGTCCTACCTCGAAGTGGAAGAGCCTGTTGCAGAACCGGAGCCTGTTGCTGAACCGGAACCGATCCGCGAACCCGAACCCAAGCCAGAGCCCATCCACCCTACCCCCGCTCCTGTTCCTGTCATCAAAGACGAACCCACTCCAGCTCCCCAGCCTCAAGTTCATCCCCAGCCTGCCCCCGCTGAACTCTTCGCCGAAGAACCCGCCCCCGCCCCACAGCCCAAACGCTCGCTCAACGACCTGCTCGGGAAAGAGGACAACTCTTTAGCCTCCCAATTCCAGCACTCCCACATTGATGACTTGTCAAAGGCTATCTCATTGAATGATAAATTTTTATATATCAAAGAACTTTTCAAAGGAAAAGGCGAAGATTTTAGCAAGGCCATCCAAAAGCTGAATGTCTGCCCCAACATCGACGAGGCATTCCAAACTATCGATATGCTGAAAAAATACTACGCGTGGGATACTGACTCTTCGGCTTACCTGGCACTTTGCGACCTGGTGCGGAGAAAATTCGTGTAACCCAATTTTAGCAATATGAATAAAATCATCGGTTTGGTTTTTGGCATGCTGTTGCTGGCATATTCGGCAGCTGATGTTATGGCGCAGTCGGATGTGGAGAATGTGCCGCTGCCAAAAAGTCTCATGGCGCGCGACAACAGTCCCCTTGCCGAACGGAAGGTGAAGTTTGTGGTCGGCGGCAACGTGGGCTTTGGCGTGAGTTATTCGCAACTCAACATGCAACTGTCGCCCCATTTCGGCATCTGTCCCGGCATCGACTTCATCTGCATCGGTATCGGCGGCACCTACCACCTCAACTACTATAAGAGTTACGACGGGGTGAAGAATTTCACCCACATCTTCGGGGCACGCGCCTTTATAGAAGGCTACGCTTGGGACCGACTGATCATCCATGCCGAGTACGAGTGGCTTAGTTTCCCGGGCGGCGTTGAGGGCCGACAGAACACCAACGGCGTGCTCGTGGGCGCAGGCTACAAGCAGAAACTCTCCGACCATTTCTCCGTTTACGGACTTTTCCTCTTCCCCGTTTACGACGAACTCAACGTCTATTCCATCATGGAAATCAAGGTGGGCGTGAATTATAAATTCTAAATAAAATGCCATCTATCAAACAGTTGCTATCATCGCGCCTGCTGCGCTCCTCGCAAGGAAGCCAAAGCCGCCCCATCGTGCGACTCTCCATCGCGGGCATTGCCATCTGTTTGATTGTGGTGATTTTAGCCGTCTCCATCTCCACAGGCTACCGCCAAGTGATTGAGCAAAAGGTGATTGATATGGGCTCCCATATCCGCATCACCTATTACGATAAAGATTATGAGAACAACCCCAGCTACGACGTACGCCCCATCACGAAAGATGCGAGCCTGCTGAAAGAGCTGCAACAAAACCCCGACATCGCCCATATTCAGTTTGCGGCCACCAAGTGCGGCGTGCTGAAAAGCGACGAGCAGGTGGAGGGCATCATCCTCAAAGGCGTGGATGCCACCTTCGACTGGAAGGCCTTCCAAGGCAACATGGTGGCTGGCAAGCCGTTAGAACTGTCGGGCGACACCACCACAAAGGGTCTATTGGTTTCGCAAAGCATCGCCGACCGGCTCCAACTCAAGGTGGGCGACAAGGTTTTCGGCTATTTCTGGAACGAGGGTAAAAAGTTCGACCGCGCCTTTCGCGTCAGCGGCATCTATAGCACCGGAATGCCCGAATACGACGACCATTTCGTCATCGGCGACCTCCGCCATGTGCAGAAAATCAATGGCTGGACATCCGAGCAGGTGGGCTGTATGGAAATCCTCATCAACGATTACGACCAACTCGATGAGGTGGGCGAGTACGTTCACCAGCATATCGGTCCCTACCTGCAGGCGCACACCATCCGGCAGCTGTATCCCGCCATCTTCAGCTGGACCGACCTGTTCGACACCAACGTGATGGTGCTGCTCACCATCACCCTCATCATCTGCATGATCACCCTCATCTCCACCTTCTTCATCATCATTTTAGAGCGCACGCCCACCATCGGCATCCTCAAAACTATGGGCATGACCACCACCGACGTGCGGGGCGTATTTGTGCGGTTAGGCCTTCGCCTGATTGTGGTCGGAATGGTCATCGGGAACATAGTGGGAATTGGCATCTGCCTATTACAGAAATATTTACATATCATCAAATTGGATGAACACTCCTACTACGTGCCCTACGTGCCCATCTCCTTCAACTGGATTTTCCTCGCAGCCGTCAACCTCGTGCTGTTGCTGATCTGTCTGCTGGTACTGCTGATTCCCGCCACCTTCGTCTCAAAGCGCATCACCCCCGTGAATGCCATCCGGTTTGAGTAATCCCCCTTTACCATGATAAAAAGAACTCTCTCCATCCTCATCCTGCTGCTTGCGGCCATCATTGCTCAGGCCCAGGATTATGGCAATATCCAATATTTCGACCAGATTTATGACCATGACATCACGAGCGTGCAGCTCTATAGCGGTGTCTATCAGATGGGATTCCCCATCTTCACCTTGAAAAGCGGCGAGCAGCTCACCCTCGCGTTCGACGACTTGCAGGGCGAAGGGCGTTACTTCAAATATACCTTCATCCACTGTTCACACGACTGGAAGCCCGATGGCATGAATCAGATTGAGTATCTTGATGGTTTTCAGGAAGATGAGATAACCGACTATAGCTATTCGCTGAATACCTTGCAGAATTATGTCCACTACCGCCTCCAGTTTCCGGGCGACATGATGCGCATCACGCGGTCGGGCAACTATATATTATATGTGTATGAAGACGAACCGGATCACCCGGTGCTGACGCGCCGCTTCATGGTGATTGAACCGTTGCAGGCGGGCATCTCCGCCACGGTGCATCGCGCCTCCGACGTGAACGTGATGCACGAAAAGCAGGAGGTGGACTTTGTGGCCAACACCGGCAGCTGGGTAGTGCGCAACCCTGCACAGCACCTCCATGCCACCATCTTACAGAACGGACGTTGGGACAACGCCATCATGGGTCTTCGCTACCGTGCTGGCAAGCCAGGCGAGTACAGCTTCGACTATGACGACAACAGCAACGTGTTCAACGGCGGCTCCGAGTTCCGCGCCTTCGACCTGAAAAGTCTGAAATACAACGGCACCCGCATCGTGTCGTGCGGACTGGAGCGAGGCCGCAACGTGGCCTACGTAGTGGAGGATATGGCCCGTCCCTTCGGTCCCTACGTGTCGGGGACTACCGCCGCCGGCAAGTGTTTCTACAAGACCGAGGATTTCGACGGCGAGAACCGCGAGGAGTATGTCCACACCTTCTTCACCCTCCGCTCCGACTACTCGTTGGAGGGCGGCAAGGTATATGTGTACGGCCAGCTCACCGACTGGCGCATCGTGCCGGAGGCCGAGATGAAATACAACCCCGCCATCCAGTCGTGGGAGACCTGCCTCTACCTCAAACAAGGATTCTACAACTACCAGTACGTGTTTGTACCCACCGGAAAAACGGAAATCGACGAGACTTACATTGAGGGCAACCACTGGGAAACCGGCAACGAGTACGTCATTCTGCTTTATCTGCTGGATGAAGGCGGCGCGTACGACCGACTTATCGGCTACAAGTCGCTGAAGGTGGAGTAACACTCTCGCAGCGAATCAGCACGTGGCGACCATCGGCCACCGTGGTGCCCAACAGGGTGACCTCTCCCCCATCGTTTAATTTCAGTTTGCGCCTCAACTCCTCCGCCTTGAGGGGAAAATTGCGCGTGGTGATGCAGGCTTGCGTCACGCCTTCCAGCCCCTCTTTCAGTTCCCGCTTCCCCATTCCAAACACACTCTGCACGGCAAAGATGCGCCCGAAGTAATCGGAATGCAATTCTGTGGAGGTGTATAAATGACTGTTATGATGTAATTTGCGAAGATCATGCCGCACAGCTAACACATCCATCAAGCCCGATTTCATCACCGTAGGGTGGGGCTCGTACAGGTAGGTCTCCACGCTTTCGGCCAGCTCGGTCTTGTTGTTTTTTTGTTCTGTGGGATGAAAGGTGATGCTGCGACTCGGCACTGCCAGCTCGGCACACACCACGTCGGGAACTTCCGCCGGCTGGTCGAAGCGCACCTCCGCCAGCACTTCCTTCACCTCGTGGTGTACCGACACGATATGGAGGGTGGTGATGCCGGGCAGCTGCCGCTGCAGCAGCGTGAGGTCGATGAGGGGCGACAGTTTCACGAGCAGATGTTGGGTTTTGGCGCGCAGCAGGGGCAACAGCTGCAGCAGGTCGGGCTCGCAATCCTCAAGACGGAACACTTTCTGTCCGGCCTTGCGGCGGGCGGGGTCGAGGTAGATGTGGTCGGCGGGCGGCAGGGCGGCGAGCAGCTCCGTGGAGTCGCCGCAAACCACCTCGATATTGCGAAGGCCGAGGAGGGGGAAGTTGTGTCGAGCGGCTTCGGCCACCTCGGGCTGCCGTTCGATGAAGGTGACAGCGGCGCAGCGGCGGGCGAAGGCGGCGGCGTCCACGCCCATCCCGCCGGTCATGTCGATGAGGGAGCCGCCGTGCGCGAGGGCCGCCTTGTAGCTGGCGGTCAGCTCCGACGAGCACTGCTCCACCGACAAGGGGGGCGGAAACAGCAAGTCGAAGTTGCCGTACCACGACGGCAACTTCGACTTGGCTTTCTGTCGCGACTGGATCTGCTGGAGCAGCCAGCGCTTGTCGTAAGGTTCGTGCCAACGCGACCGGGCCGACAGCGTATAGATGTCGTCATTCAAGTGCTGTCGAATCAGGTCGGCGGCGGTGGTCACTACTCCTCCTTCGGTTTTTCGTTCATCATCTTGAGCTTGTACTCCAGCTCTTTCACCTCCTGCTTGGCGGCGTCGATCTTCTTCGAGAACTCAGCCTTCAGCAGGTCAGCATTCTTCGAGTTGGCGAAAAAGCCGAGGTTGTTCTCCCAGATGGAGATATCGTTCTTCAGCTGCTCCAACTTGTTCATCAGGAAGCGTTTCTCCTTGTCGAGCAGACGATCGGCGTTGGGATCGCTGAGGATGTTGTTGATGCGGCTGCGGTAGTTGTCGCGCTTGCGGTCTTCCGCGCTGATCTTGAGGTCGGCGAAACGCTGGTCGAGGGCTTCGCGGTAGGCGGCATAGATGCGGTCTTTTTCTTTCTTCGGAACAAAACCGATTTCAGTCCATTCGCGCTGGTAAGCCTTGATGGCCTCGAGGTTCTCGTTGCGGTCGGCGCCGAAAGCGTGGTTTTTCAAACGCTCGATGAGATCTTCTTTCTTTTTAAGATTCTCAGCCTCAATTTCTTGTGCATTATTGAAATAGTTGGATTTGGCTTCGAAGAACTGGTCGCAGGCGGTGCGGAAGCGTTTCCAGATGGCTTCGGAGTGCTTGCGTGAGGTGGCGCCAATCTCTTTCCACTCTTTCTGGAGCTGCAGAATCTCATCGGTGGCGGCGCGCCAGTCGGTGCGCTTGGCGATGGCCTCGGCACGGATGGCGAGGTTCACCTTCATGTTGTAGTTGGTCTGCTGCTCGTCTTTAATCTTGCCGAAGAACTCTTTCTTCTTCTCGAAGAATTTGTCGAGCGTGCCTTTGAAGCGGTTCCAAATCTCTTCGTTTACTTTTGGCGGGGCGGCGCCGAGGGTCTTCCATACCTTCAGCAGCTCGGTGAGCTGGTCGCTGATGGCGTTGAACTCCTTGGCGTTGGTGGCGGGCTGGGCGGTAAACTCTTCAGCCTTCTCACACAACACCACCTTCGCGTTGTAATTGTTCTGCTGCTCGGCATAAATCTGCTCGTAATGTTCGCGACGACGCTGGTTGATCTGGTCGGAAGCATTCTTGAAACGCTCCCAGAGCTCCTCTTTCTTATCTTCCGGCACGGGACCAATCTCTTTCCACTTTTCGTGGAGGTCTTGTAATTCTTTAAATGATTGTTTAACAGAATCTTGCAAAAGCAGCGACTCAGCCTGCTCGCAGAGTTTGATTTTCTGTTCGAGGTTTTTCTTCAGGTCGAGGTCTTTGAGTTCGCGGTTGATGCGGAGGATGTCGAAGAATTTCTCCACATAGAAATGATAGTTCTGCCAGAGGTTGTTCGACTCGTTCTGAGGAACAGGACCCACATTTTTCCACTTCTCCTGCAGCTCTTTGAAGCTGTCGTTGAGCTCTTTCAAATTCTTCGGGGTGGCCTCGTTCTCCTCGAGCAGTTTGCGAAGGTCATCAATGATGCCGTTCTTGGTTTCGAGGTTGCGCTGTTTTTCAGCCTCGATATTCTCTAAAAATTTGTTCTTATTATTTTTGAAAATCTGAAGGGCGTTGTCGAATTTGCGTTCGATGTCGCTCTTTTCAGGTTCGAAATTCTCTTTTTGTCCGCCTTCGGCGAGAAATTGCTCCAGTTTCTGGTTTCTCTCTTCTTTCAGCAGGGCGATGATTTTGGAGCGGAGCACCCCCACGCGTTGTTTGACGCGGTTGTAGTCGGGGTCGGCGGCCACTCGGTGAAGCTCTTCCACTGCATCTTCCAATGAGAGCTGTGCATACTCGGCTTCAATCTGCTCGACTGATTCTTCCGGCGTGTCGGTTTCCTCGTCGGTTTCGGGTTCCGCATTGGCGTTTTCAATCTCGTCCATGATGGCCTGCGCGCCTGCGGGCTCATTCTCCTGTGCCTGAGCGGGCTCGGCGGCCACGGGTTCCTGTACGGGTTCGGCCTCTACGGGAGCTTGTGCCGGTTCCTCTGCCGGAACTTCAGCGGCGGGTTGAGCCGTTTCTTCGGGGGCAACAGCCGGCTCAGACTGCTGTTCCGTAGCATCTTCGATTACTGGGTTTTGGACTTCCTCAGAAGCACCAGGGGTCGCATTAGAAAGCTGATTTTCATCATTTTCCGTGCGGAGAAGGTCTTGTTCTTGCATAATTTTTTAAGAATTGAAATGAATAAAATTGGTTGTTACAAATGAGCGGCAAAAATACGGCATTTTTGCCAATAATCTGCGATTAATTTTTCTTGAATAAAGAGATGGTGGAAACGATGGGATAATGGTCGGAGATGCCCATCTCTTTGCCCACAGTATAGCCGTATGAAAGGTAGCAAGGAGAGTGCAAGATATAATCGATGCGGTAGTTGGGCATGGAACTGCCGTGGTAGGTCACGCCGCGCCCTTTGCCGCTCTTGCGGAAGCTGTCGTCGAGATGACGTGCAACGGTGTTGTAGCAGTAGCCGGCCGGCGTGTCGTTGAAGTCGCCGCACACGATGACCGGGTGGGGGCACACATCGATGTGACTGCGCAACGAGTCGGCCTGTGCCTGCCGGATGGCGGCAGCATCGGCCACCTTGCGGTACAGCTTCTTCGCATTTTTCTCGAACATCGGATCCTGCCCTGCATTGGTCGTGAGCTGCTTGCTGATGGCATAGTCCGTGGCCGTCATGTGAATCGACGACAAGTGCGCGTTATACACCCGCACCGTGTCCTCGCGGAACTTGATGTCGGCATAGATAATCGCATTCGAACTCTCATCGTCCAGCACCGGACCCGCATCCACAATCTTATACTTGCTGAAAATTGCCACCCCAAAGTAATATTTGCTCTGCGAAGTGTCGGTGAAATAGAGGTAACAATGCTGCGGCGTCTCCTCAATATTCATGAGCGCCAGCACCTGGTCCTTCGTATGGAAATTTAAGGTCTCACTTTTATCCCAGAAGAACTCCTGGAAACAAGCGATATCAGGATTCACGCCCTGCAAATAACTGATAATTTCCTGCAAATCGGCACGCCGCCGCCCCATGTCGCTGTCCTGATACAACCCGAACAAATTGGCATTGTAACTCAGCACTTTGATGGAGTTGGGACAGTTTTCAGGAACATCCGCCCCACGAAATTGGAAATGCTTATCTATTGTATTGATATTCAAAAGAATAAAAGCAATAGAAATCAAACAAAACCGATAGTCAATAAACAGCCAAGCGATTACAAAAGCGATATTGATCAACAGCAGGTAGGGAAAGCCTAAGCCACAGAACACCACCAGCCGCGAGATGGAGGGATGCACCAAGCCCGCCAGCCACGAAAGAAGCAATATCAATGCAGCTATTATGTTGAGTGACAACACAATCCAAAAGAAAACCTTTTTAACTAACTCTTTCTGTGCCATAGGGAATATCTGTTGGGAATCAATGCTTTTTATAATGATAAAGAAAATCCTTTTCCTCTTTCGTCAAGGCTCCATAGCCATCTTTGGCGATTTTTGCGAGGATTTCTTCCACCCGCTTCTCATCGTTGTTGTCTTGTGCAGAGGTGCTGGGAGTGGATGGAGCCGACTGCTGTGCGTCTGCCGCCGCTTGATACGAAGTGTAGTATTTCTGCTTCTTCTGTTTGGCTTTAGGTGCGAACCATTTCTTTCCCTTCGAAAGACAAACACCAACAGCCGCCCCATACATGGCTCCTCCCATGTAACAAAAATACTCGCCTACATGCTTGAGGTCGCTGTCGAGAGAGGGAATTACCATGAGTCCTATCAGAATCAACGCCACCCATTTCAGACGAATGGTCTTGAAGAACAGCATGCGAACGGGGTGATTGGGCTGATAGAGGGTAACCGCCAGCAAAACTGCCAACACTGCCGCCGAAGAGCCAAAGCAGTATGCGTGGGTAGAAATGTGATGGAAGGCTGGAAAAATATTGTAGGCCAATTGGAATACCAGATTCCCGCATACGCCTCCCACCAAGTAATGAACCAGCAAGCTCTTCCCGCTCTTGTACTGCGAATAAATGCTTCCTGCCAGCCACAGCACCAGCATGTTGAAAAGCAACTGCCAAAAATTGTGGTGCAGAAACAAACTGGTGACCACCGACCATGGGTGAATGAGGGCTGTTCTGACGTTGGCAGGGTAGCCCAAGTACTCATAAAAGAGGGGCTTGAGCCGCAAACCGCCATTAAACAGTAAAGTGCTGAGAAAAACCGCCAAATCGGTGACGGTGAGGGTGATCCACACACCGACGTTGAGGAGAATGAGAATGCTCAACGCACTTCTGGAACGAAAAAACTGTCGGAAACTCTGTCGCCAGTTGGGGAAAGCGCCTTCGGGTACGTTATACATAAAGCACAAATTAATAGGGATAATCGTAAAAAGTATCTCTCCTCCGGTCTCTCTTTCTCCAAAACAAAATCAACAGCAAACCGAAGAGCATACCCCCGAGGTGGGCGATATGGGCGATGCCATCGCTGGAAGCGAAGATGCAATACAAAACTTCGATTCCGCCATAAATAATCACAAACCATTTAGCTTTCACAGGGATAAGGAAATAGATATAGATGAGCGAGTTGGGAAACAGCATACCGAAAGCCAACAGCAATCCGTACACCGCTCCTGAAGCACCGACCATCGTGAAATGATCCAAAAATTTCTCAACAGAGATGGTCTGGTTCTGCGCAATCTGCACACCGGAATAGTCCTGAAGGTGTTTGATATACGTAAAGTCAACAAATTGCCACAGCTCGTACACCACTGCTGCCCCAACTCCTGCGACGAAGTAGTAGATGAGGAATTTTTTAGTGCCCCAATAGTTCTCTATGGCAGCACCGAACATCCATAAGGCAAACATATTGAAAAAAAGATGCCCGAAGTTGCCATGCATGAACATATAGGTCACCGGCTGCCAGAACGCAAAACTGGGCGCTTGGAAATAGTGCAATCCCAGCCAATCGCTCAAGTCAATCCCCTTAAAGCGGAGCACCACATCGGCCAAGAAAAAAAGCGCGTTGATAATCAGTAAATTCTTAACCACTGGCGGAAGAATCTGAAATTCTCCCATCCGTACTTCATTTCCCATAGACTATTTTTGAATTGAGGGTGCAAAATTACGTGATTTTCTTGAAATAATGGAGTAAGAATAAAAGATTTTGCGTACTTTTGCAGCCTAATTTGTCAAAGAATATGATTAGCAGAAGGTATTTGAGAATCAAGGTGATGCAGGCCATCTATGCCCATCAGGCCAACCCCGATGTGGATATGTATATGGGCGAAAAGCAACTGGAAGACTCCATCCGGCAGTGCGAAGTGCTCTCCGTATATTTCTACTCCATCTTCCCTGAAATCAAACATTATATCGAAACCAAGCAGGAAGACCGCAAAAACAAGATCTTCCCCACCGAGGAAGACCTGAACCCCAACACCCGTTTTGTGGACAACCGCGTGATCGCCCAGATGGAAGCCTCCGAGCAACTCAACCGCCGCTGGCGCGCCCTCAAAATCAACTGGGTAGAGAATAAAGAATTGATTATCAATCTTTTCAATCAAATTGAAGCCCTGCCCGAATATCAGGCTTATATGAGCGCCCCCGACAGCAGCTATAAAGCCGACAAAGAACTCATTCTCACTATCTTAGAAAAAATATTCGCCGAAAGCGAACTGCTCCATTGGTATTTTGAAGAGAAGTTTGTGCATTGGTTCGATGATTACAACGACGCACTGCTGCAAGTGTATCAGGGCATCAGTTTCTGGAAAGCCTCCCAAGAGCAGGTGAAAATGTCACCGCTCTACAAAGATGAGGTAGAGGATGTGCTTTTCTTCAAAAATCTTTATAAACTCACTATCAAGAACGATGCCGAATACGAGAGCATGATTGAGGCCAACCTCAAGAACTGGGAGAGCGACCGCATCATCGAAACCGACATGATTCTGATGAAGATGGCCATCTGCGAACTGATGGAGTTCCCCAGCATCCCTACCAAAGTCACCATCAACGAATACATCGAGATTGCCCGCTCGTACGGCTCCGAAAAGAGCGGACTGTTTATCAACGGTTTGGTGGACAAAATCGCCCGCGAGTTGCGCGAGGAGGGACGGCTCAACAAACAAGGAAGAGGCCTTCTGGATCGCAGTTTGAATTAGTAAATTATTAATAATGAAAAAGATAAAGATAGTTTTAGGTGTTGTTATGCTGCTCGCAGCCACCTGCTTGTCGGGTTGCAGAGAGAGCGAGAACCCTTCAGTGGTCAACATCCCCGCTACTGCCGACACCAAGAGCGGACAGACCTCCAAGGAAGACCCCAACGGTCCGAAAATCAAGTTCGACCACACCTCCTACGACTTCGGCACGGTGATGCAGGGCGAGAAGCTCACCCACACCTTCACCTTCACCAACACGGGCAAGTCGGTCCTGGTGATTTCATCCACCAGCGCCTCGTGCGGCTGCACCACCTCCACCCCACCCCGCGCTCCCATCAAGCCCGGCGAGAAAGGCAAGATCGATGTCACCTTCGACTCCAAAACCAAGATGGGCGATGTGGAAAACAAGGTGCGCGTGGCCTCCAACGCCTATCCGTCGCCCGCCGTACTCACCGTTAAAGCACACGTTATCAAACAGTAAATCTTTTTATCAACCATAAATTTTTATCATTATGAATCTTCTTCTTATCTTATTGCAAGCACAAGGCCAAAAACCGACAGGCCCCATGTCATGGCTTCCCACCGTCGGTATGATTGTGCTGCTCATCGTCATTTTCTACTTTTTCATGATTCGTCCGCAGAAAAAGCAGCGTGAAAAACTGCAGGCTGCCCGCGACGCCCTCACCAAAGGCGACAAAGTGGTGACCGCCGGTGGTATTCACGGCAAGATTGTGGAAATCCGCGACCAGACCTTCGTCATCGCCGTGGAAGACAACACCCATATCGAAGTGGAGAAGTCGGCCATCACCTTCAACGAGGCCGCCCTTAAATAGTGTGCGATGAAAACCGCTGAACAGATCCGACAAGAAATCACCAACGAGCAGGGGCATCTGAAGATGCCCCCGCTGGCTTTCATTCTCTGTTTGGCCATCAGCGCGATGCTGTGGGTCTTCGTGACCCTCTCGCGCGAATACACCGTCACGTACGATTACAAGGTGAACTGCATCGAACTGCCGGCCGGCAAAAACAAGGCCAACGTCTCCACTGGCGACGCCAGCACCGACCTGCGCCTCACTTTCAAGGCCAAGGGGTTCGCCCTGCTCAACCCCGCCTTCCGCGAGTCGAACCGCACCATCGACCTGTCGGTCGAACAACTGGTGAAACACAAGGGCGAGAAACTGAACAGTTACCAGTTCACCCAGACAGAACTCACCGACTACCTGAAAGAGTCGGGTACCTTCGGCGAGGAGTTCGTGAAGGTGGAATCCCCCTCCATGACGGTTTATCTCTCCAAATAGAGGAGGGAAAATCTGTAATGACAATATTATAATAAAGGGCGACCATTTGGCCGCCCTTTGTTTTATGCCTCTACCTTCACAATGTGGTAGTTTTTCTTGCCTTTCTGTAAGAGGATGTACTTGCCATTGATAAGGCATCCGGCGTCGGCCACAAACTGGTCGTTGACTTTGTTCTTATTGACCGAGATACCGTTGCCTTTCAGCTCGCGGCGGGCTTCACCCTTGCTGGCGAGCATCTGCGTGTGGTCGGTGAGCAGGTCCACAATGCTGATGCCGGCGTTGAGGGCATCACGCGACAGGGTGGTCTGCGGCACGCCGTCGAAGATAGAGAGGAACATCTCTTCCGGCAGGGCCGACAGGCTTTCGGCAGTGCCCTTGCCGAACAGGATCTCCGATGCGCTTACCGAAGCATTATAGTCGGCTTCGGAATGCACGCGAATGGTAAGGTCTTTCGCCAAGGCCTTCTGCAGCACGCGGAGGTGCGGTGCGGCCTCGTGTTCCTTCTCCATCGCCTCAATCTCCTCTTTGCTGAAGAGGGTGAAGATGCGGATATATTTCTTGCTGTCCTCGTCGCTGCAGTTGAGCCAGAACTGGTAAAAGTCGTACGGGGAGGTCTTGGCGGGATCGAGCCAAATGTTGCCCTTCTCGGTCTTGCCGAACTTGCCGCCGTCGGCCTTGGTGATGAGCGGACAGGTGAGGGCGAAGGCCTCGCCGTTGGTCTTGCGGCGAATCAGCTCGGTGCCGGTGGTAATGTTGCCCCACTGGTCGGAGCCGCCCATCTGCAACTTGCAGTTGTAATTCTGGTTCAGGTACATAAAGTCGTAGCCCTGCACCAGCTGGTACGAAAACTCGGTGAACGACATGCCGTCGCCTTCGCCGTTGAAACGCTTCTTCACCGAATCTTTCGCCATCATATAGTTGACGGTGATATGCTTGCCGATGTCGCGGATGAACTCGAGGAACGAGAATTTGCTCATCCAGTCGTAGTTGTTGACGAGGATGGCGGCGTTGGCCTCTTTGCCATCGAAGTTGAGGAATTTCGACAGCTGTTTTTTGATGCACTCCTGGTTGTGGCGGAGGGTGGCTTCATCGAGCAGGTTGCGTTCCTGCGACTTGCCCGACGGGTCGCCGATCATGCCGGTGGCGCCACCAAGCAGCACGATGGGACGGTGACCGCACTCCTGCAAGTGCTTCAGCATCATCACGCCCACGAGGTGACCGATATGCAACGAGTCGGCCGTCGGGTCAATGCCCACATACGCGGTGGTCATCTCCTTGTTGAGTTGCTCCTCCGTGCCGGGCATCATGTCGTGAATCATGCCTCTCCATTTCAATTCTTCAATGAAATTCATAAGTCTGTGAGTTTAAAGGTGAGAAAAAAAAGCCCCATTTTCATGGGGCTTGAACTTGTGTGAATGAAATCCGCTTAGCGGCCCATTTCAGCACCGGCTTTGAATTTCACAACCTTCTTTGCGGGAATGGTCATGGTAGCACCGGTTTTGGGGTTACGACCCTGTCTTGCACCGCGTTCGGAAACGGAGAAAGTACCGAAACCAACGAGGGAAACTTTACCGCCGTCTTTCAGGGTTTCTGAAGTGGTAGCCATGAAAGCTTCGAGGGCGTTCTTGGCATCAGCTTTTTTCAGGCCAGCTTTTGCAGCGATGGCATCAATCAATTCGCTCTTGTTCATTTGATAAAATTTAAATGGTTAATATATTAACTTTTACAGCGCAAATATAAGAGTATTTTTCATACTTCCGCATTTTTTCCTCAATTTTTATAAAAAAAATATAAATGAGAAAAATGGGATTTTATAAATAATTAATAATCAGATTTATACGAAAATCAATTCGTAGTTTTCGGGATGGAATCCTCTTAAAAAATCGGTAATTTTCAGCCTCGATTTGCCTTGAAATTGGATGGTTTTTGCTGAAATTTTGCCATCTTTAGCATAAATTTGGAAAGAATTGGGTTGTTCTATCTCAATTGTACCCGTTTGTTTTACAGAGTTTAAGGGGATGATTTCAGCCTCGTAAATCTTCACCAGCTCCACCTCGCCTTTCTTGTTGGTGATGCGGGTGCACGCCCCCGGGAAGGGCGAAAGTCCACGAATTTTGTTGAAAATGTCGCGGGCGGGCATATTCCAGTCGATAAAGGTGTCCTCCTTGAAAATCTTGGGGGCGGGTTTGAGGTCGGCGGTCTCTTCCTGCCGGCGCGTTTGAACCTCTCCGCGTTCGATGAGGTCGAGGGTATGCACCGCCAGCTCGGCACCGCACCGCATCAGCCGGTCGTACAACTCACCAGTGGTCTCATTAGGACCGATCTCCACTTCTGTGGTGTCGATGATGTCGCCCGTGTCAATCTGGTGGTTGAGGAAAAAGGAGGTAACCCCGGTGCGCGTCTCGCCGTTCATGACCGCCCAGTGGATGGGGGCGGCACCGCGGTAGTTGGGCAGCAGCGAGGCATGGATGTTGAACGTGCCAAACGGGGGCATGGCATACACCACTTCCGGCAGCATGCGGAAGGCCACCACCACGAAGATGTCGGCATTCAACGCCCGCAGTTGGGCGAGGAAGTTCTCGTCGCGCAGTTTCTCGGGCTGCAGCACCGGCAGCTGGTGCGCGAGGGCATACTCCTTCACCTCCGAAGCCTTCAGCTTGAGGCCGCGTCCAGCGGGCTTGTCGGGAGCCGTCACCACCGCCAGCACCTCATGGTGCGACTGGTGGATGGCCTCCAAGGCACCCACCGCAAATTCGGGAGTCCCCATGAAAACTACTCTCATATTATTTCTTGCTATACATCATTTTATGGGTATGGAGCATCTGCAGACACGATGCTGCGGCCTCCACGCCCTTGTTACCATGTTGGCCACCCGAACGGTCGGCGGCCTGCTCGGCGGTGTTGCAAGTCAGCACGCCGAAGATGACCGGCACGGTGTATTCGATGCCCACCTTAGCGATGCCGTTGGCCACCGCCTGCGCGATGAACTCGAAGTGGCGGGTCTCGCCCTGGATGATGCAGCCGAGACAGATGACAGCATCAACATCCTCGTTGGCATCGAGCAGCATGGCGGCTGCGCTGGGAAGTTCGAAGCTGCCCGGCACCTCGAAATCGAGGATGTTCTGGCGGGCCACACCGGCCTCCAACAACGTCTGCATGGCACCCTCTTTCAACGCGCCCGTAACCTGTTCGTTCCACCTACTAACAATAATGCCAATTTTGAAATTGGCATTATTGGTTTTGGGAACGGAAATATCTGAAAGATTTTTTTTCTTATCCATTATTTTCCGGCTTTGATTTTAGCGCGTTCATAATATTTGGCAACGCCCATCTGGTTGTATCTTTCGGGATACTCATTCTGAATCTCCGCATAGTTCTTGAAAGCGCCGTCCCAGTCACCCTCACGCTCGCAGAGCATGCCGAGTTTCCAGAGAGCGATCGGAGCCACGAAGTCGGTCTCGCCCTTGGCGGCCTTCTCGAAATACTTCTTGGCATTGTCCACATCGTCCTGATCGTCGTACAGGTCGCCAATCAGCATCTGGGCTTCGTACCAGAGGTAGTTGTCACGTTTTTTCATTTTCAGCAAGGTCTCCAGAGCCTCATCTTCCTGACCGAGGTTGAGGTAGCAAAGGGCTGCATAATATTTCAGGCTGAATTTGGCAGCGCGGGCGGTCTTGATGCCGGGATGGTCGTAGCTCTCCATCACAGAGAGGAAGCCTTCGTTTTCGTCATCACCTTCCAAAGCGGCTTTCAGCGTGGCGGTGTCGGTGCTGAGAGTGGAGTTCTGCACAACCTGCGCGATGCTGGGCTGCGCATTCTGTGAAGCGTCATTGTTCCATTTCGGAGCCAACCACTGGTAATAAACAATGGCCAACAGAATCACAATGATCACTGCAAAGAAAACGATATCGATGATTTTCTTGTTCTTCGCATACCAAGCAGCCAACTTGCCTTTTTCGCCCTGAACAGAGCCTAATTTGTCAGCAGTGGTCTGTTTTTTTGCATTTTCTTTTTCCACGTTCTCTTTCAAATCGCCTAATTTTTCGGTATTTGCCATTTTTACTATATTTATAATTTTAAGGCTGCAAATTTACAAGTTTTTTTTCATTGTATAACACCCTAATCAAAATAATTGAAAAAAATAAAGACCTGCGTTTCGGCAGGTCTTTTGGTTGGGCGTGAAGGACTCGAACCTTCAATGACAGGACCAGAATCTGTAGTGTTGCCATTACACCAACGCCCAATAGTTGGTCAAATCAACAGACTGCAAAAATACATCTTTTTTAAATGTTATTCATATTTTTTGAAAAATTATTTTAATTGATTATTTATCAATAATTTATAATAAAATATCACCCCTTAATTAGGGACTTTATGAAAGATTATTTTTCAAATTAGAATTAAAAATCGTACTTTTGCGCCCACAAAAACCGCAAAAATGGATATTGAAGTCGAGATTGCCAACCAAGATTTTACCGATCCGATTGGGGAGGCTTACAATTTGGTTTTAAAGGAGAAGAATGGCGAAAGGTTCGTTCCGGTGGTCATCGGGCGCAATGAAGCCACCTGTATCCTCATGGAGTTGAATCAGATTGCCATCCCTCGGCCCATGCCTTACGATTTGATAATGAGCCTTTTGCAGCAATTTAATGCGGAAGTGACTGGCGTACGGGTACATCATCTGAAAAAAGGCATTTTTTATGTGCATATCCTGATCACGAATGCCGAGGGGAATTGGGCTTTAGAATCGCGGATTTCCGATGCGGTGGTGATCGCCCTCAAAGCCGGCGTGCCGATCTGTTTTGCGGAGGAGGTTTTTGAGGCCGCCTGTTACACCAAGAGCGGGAAGTTCAAGGGCAAAAGGGTGAAAAAACCTTCGGAACTCTGGGACGACTTGCGCCGCGACGACGAGGGCGAGGTGGACAGTTTCAAACTGGACGATGGCGGCAGCGTGCCCTTCGACCTCACCCAAGCCACCACCCAACAGTTGAAACAGCTGCTGCACCAAGCAGAAGAAAACGAGAATTTTGAGTTGGCAGCCGAAGTGGATGAAGAACTTAAACGCAGAGAAGATGGAGAATAATGTCAAACACGAAGGTATTGTTCAATCTATTGAAGGATTGAATGTTACGGTAAAAATGACAGTCAATTCAGCCTGCTCGGGTTGTCATGCCAAAAGCATCTGTGGGGCAGCCGACAGTCGCGACAAGGTGGTGGTGGCGCAGAATGTAAACGGCGCCGACCTCGCCGTCGGCGACACCGTAACCGTGGAAATGCGCCAAACACTCGCCATGAAAGCGGTGGTGATCTGCTACTTACTGCCCTTCATCATCCTCTTCGCCTCCTTCTGCCTGATGTATATGGTAAGTTCTATCGAGTGGCTGAATGTGCTGGTGGCCCTGTCGCTCACGGCACTGTACTATATTATTTTATGGTTTTTCCGCAAAAAAATCGAAAAGAAGGTCACTTTCGTGGTGACCCCATCCCCCCAGATCTAACCCATGCCTATACCTTTTAAAAGACACACGTTTCCGAATGGGTTGAGACTTCTTGTACACGAAGACTTCACCTCCCAACTTGCCGCGTGCAACGTGCTGTACCGTGTCGGCTCACGCGATGAGGATCCGCAGCAGACCGGCCTCGCCCACCTGATGGAGCATTTCATGTTCTGCGGTTCGAAGCACATCCCCAACTACGACAACCCGTTGCAGAAGGTGGGCGGCATCAACAATGCCTACACCTCGCAGGATCACACGCAGTATTATTTGACCCTCCCAGCCGACAATCTTGAAACCGCCCTGTGGCTCGAGTCGGACCGAATGCTGGAACTCGCCTTCGACCCTATCGGCCTCGACACGCAGAAACAGGTGGTGATTGAAGAGTTCAAGGAGGTGTCGCTCAACCGTCCCTTCGGCGACCTGTGGAGCGATTTCAGCAATTTTGTTTATCGCAAATATCCCTACAAATGGATGCCCATTGGGAAGAAAATCTCTCACATTGAATCGGTTACCATGGATATTGTACGCGATTTCTATCGCCGGTACTATCAGCCCGCCAATGCAATTTTGGTGGTGGGAGGGCCTGTTCGTTTCGAGGAGGTAGTGCCTTTGGTGGAAAAGTGGTTCGGAAGCATTCCGTCGCACGAAGCCCCGCGCAAAGATTTCCCCCGTGAGCCGCAGCAGCGGGCCGGTCGCACCCGCACCGTGCATCGCAATGCCCCCTACCCTATGCTGCTGAAAGGCTGGAAGATGCCGCCACGTCTGCATCCCGACTTCTGCGCCTTCGACCTGCTTTCCGACCTGCTCGGCAACGCCCAGTCGTCGTACCTCTACCGCGAACTGGTGACCGGCAAGGGACTGTTCACCGACATCTCCGTGACCGTGTCGGGCACCGACGGCCCCGGCATCCTCGCCCTTGTGGCGCGCCCCACCGATGGAGTGGACATCCACGAGGCCAATCGTCAGCTCGAAGAGTTGCTATACAACAACTTCCAGTTCGGTCCCGACTTCGAGCATAACTTACAGAAGGTGAAGAACAAAAACGAATCCACCCTGCTCAACAACGAAATCAAACTCGAAAGCCGCACCTCCATCTTAGCAGTGGAAGAGTCTATCAGCCGTGTGGAGGATTTCCAGGAGGACATTCAAAAGTACCGGAATGTAACAGAAGAGCAGATTCTCAGGATTTTCCATCAAACGGTCAACCCGCAGTGCGACAACACCTACTTCTATCTCTGCAAGTAGGTGACGGTTTCTATCCTAATCGTTTCTGAAAACTAGTTTTATCTGTTATCCAACCGCATCACCTTTCTGGCCGATGGGCGAGATCTGCGGAAGAATACACGATTCCCGGTTACTCTTTCTTTTCGGAATTGCGCCATTTAATGGATTCGTTTCGTTGTTCATTACTCTTCACCTTTTAGCCTCTTTATGTCCTCTGCCAATTCCTTGATGCTCTCCAAGTGTTCCATCTGACGTTGTGTGTTTTTGAATTTATCGTATTCAATTTCTGCTTTTTCCAATGCCATTTGATGAGAGATGCGCCCGGCATCCTCCAGTATCGACTTGCGATTCATCGTCAACACCATTTTCAAATGTTCCACCCAATCTTTCATATACATAGGTGTGTGGGAGAGTGCTTGCGCTTCTGCAAATGCAAGAAACTGTTCTACAATGAGTTTCAACATCTTCATCTCATCCTCATTCAAATAATTCTTGCCCACACCCACATCTGATTTCAGCACTTTCCCCGTCTTCTCTGTAGAGGTAAGCCCCATCATTGGCAAAGTGGCGTTCGCTCTATAATAGACCAATTCTGCGGCGGTTTTTCCACTTACAGCCCACAACAATTTGTTTTGAACCTCTTTAAAAAACTGGAGTGTTATTTCATCAGAGGGGTCATAATCAATGCTGGTTTTGTAAATATCTTTAATTTGTTGATAGAAAACTTTTTCAGAAAGACGGATTTCACGGATGCGTTCGAGCAAATCCTTGAAATAATTCATGGAATTACCCCTTTTGAAACGTTCATCGTTCAATGCTACACCTTTGATGATATAGTCGCGTAGGCGCTGAGTGGCCCATATACGGAACAACGTGCCTTGTCGCGATTTTACCCGATAACCCACGGAAATGATGACATCGAGGTTGTAATATTTCACTTCTTTTGTCTGCGAAAGCCCTTCTATTGCACCATGTTGAGTGGTATGTCGGAATTTCCGACACACCACTTCTTCTTGTAGTTCACCTTCCGAAAAGATATTAGAAATATGCTCTGTTATCGTTGATCGACCTTTTCCGAAAAGCAAGGCCATGTGCTCTTGTGTCAGCCACACCGTCTCGTCCTGAAACAGCACATCCACCTTCACCGTACCGTCTTCTGACTGATAAATCAAAATTTCATCGTTTGAAGCCAATTGTAAGTTAGTAGTCGTATCCATACGTAGTAATCAAAAAAACTTGCCGCAAAGGTACAACATTTAAAACTATTTTCGGGCCTGGTACGAGAAAAATCTTGTTTCGCAGACTTTTCTGTGTAAATTAGCGATATCTGCGGGAGAATTTCAAAACCTCCTCGTCCGGCGGCAGTAGGCCTCGTACTCCTCGCCGAAGTCGCGGCGGAGGCGGCGCTCCTCGCTGATGACCTGTGGCAACATGATGGCGAAGAAGAGGCCCCACACGAGTGCGGCCTGCCAGGTCCACAGCCACACGACGGCGCCGGCGAGGTAGGTGAGCGTGCCGGTGAGCATGGGGTTGCGGTTGAGGCGGTAGGGACCGTCGGTCATCAGGTGCTGCGTGCGGGGCGCCACCTCGTGCCCGAAAGCGTCCATCGGGTTGCCCTTGCCGCGCCGCTTCATATAGACGATGGTCCACACGCTCAGCGACAGTCCGCCCAGCATCAGCACGCCGGTGATGGAGGCCCTCACGGCACCGATGTGCTCCAGTTTCTGCATTCCGGAGGCCAGCCACATCACGGTCGGCATCAAGGCCACAAAGAGCACGCCGCCCAATACATAACCGATGATTTCACGCAATAGTTTCATGGTTCAAAAATTATGGTGCACAGGATTCCTATATTACAGTTTCGCCATGAACTTTGCGCTCTCCACCACGAACCGCTCGTGAACGCCCTCGCCGATGAGGGTGTCGCCCTCGAAGCACTTCACCGAGAAGACCAGACGGCGGCGGTCCACCTCCACCAGTTCGGCCTCACACCGGATGGTGGCGCCCACAGGACTGGCTTTCAAGTGCTTGATGTTGACGGCGATGCCGACGGTGGTGTTGCCCTCGCCGATTTTGTCGCACACGGCCATCAGGCAGGTTTTCTCCATCAGGGCGATCATGGCGGGGGTGGCAAACACCTCCAGTGCGCCGGAGCCATAGACCGCGGCGGTGTCTTTGTGCTCCACCACCAGCTGCTCGCTGTGACGGAGTCCTTTCAAAGTGTCGTATTCCATTGTTTTAGATCGTTAAAGTTCAAAATTATTCCTCGGATTTATCCTCTTTGGACGATTTCTTAATTTGTTCAGTCCCTTGGTCAAAGAACCAAAATATAACCGTAAATAACACACCGCTCACCAGTCCGCCAATGATGGAGCGGCGCAAACTGAGGCCCGAGCACAGCCAATCCACCAGAAAGAAGGCAATCGTAACAGCGATAAATTCGATGAGATAAAACGTCCAATTTCTTTTCTTGAAAATCTTCATGACTGTTGTTTTTTAGGGTGGCAAAAATACTATAATTTCGGAAAACACAAGGGCAATTATTGATTCCGTTTTTACACAAAATTCACCACCCCGAAAATCAGATGGCAGATGGTGAACCCGACGGCTGCCACCACCGCCGGAAAATTATGCTACTAGAATTATTTTAGTAGCATAATTTTGTAAAAGGGCAGTGATTCTGAGTGACTATTTCCAGTAGCGAGTTTGAAGATATTCCATCAGTTCTTTGTAGTCATCGTTTCCTTTCAAGGGGGAAAGCAGGTCTTGTGGGTCAATCTCAAAAATCCTTTTCTTTCCCTCGTCTTTCAAAAAATTCTTAAATTGCTGAATATCACCTATAATCTCCTTATTCTCGTTGGGCCTGACAATCAGATGAACATAATCGTCAGCCTTAATTGTTGTTGTGCCACATGTGGGTTTCTGAGCAATAATCTGTTCAACTAACAATGTCTGCCTTGCAAACTCATAAAGTGGATTATAATAAAATTCCTCTGACCATTCTTTAAGATTGGATTTTTCGTCCACTAAACCCAAATACCGATCCTTAACAGTTTTGTCATCTGCTCTATTTTTCTTCTCATATCTTTCTGTATATTTCCATTCAATAGGCATGAGTAGATTTTTTTCATCTGTTGTCTGAACATACACCAGCGCATCTACAGATGTGCAATTTGCACCTCGAGTTTCATGATTTTCGTACAGCAAAGTCTTGTTTTTACAAACAAACTCAAATGAGATAAAACCATCTTCTTGGTCAATGGGGGCTTGATATACTTTCTTTATTTTCAAACCTGTTGCATTTTCAATAATTGCTTTGATGGCAACATCATCTTTTCTCAAAGCAAAAAGATGATTTAAGCAATGAATTTGGGAAGACAACAGATGCCCTGTGGGTTTAGATTTTCTCTCACCCCACCATGAAATATGTTCATTTTCAAAATATTTTGTACAATCATAATCTTTACAGCGAATTCCAGCAAACAAGTTTTTCTCACTATCTTTTGGAAGAAGAACATACGGATACATGTTATTATCAAATTCTCCGCACCCTTTGGCATCCTCAAATATTCCATCCGCATTCTTTAATAATTTGAGCTGCCTCCTTTTTTGGCATTCTTTATATGTCATGTTTTTCTTCGGCTTATTGATTTCTAAATATGTAGGGCAATAATCATTCACATTAGGCTTGTCAAAAGAAAAAAACACACTCAACTGGGAAGTCTCACTCACGAATTCACCATCATTAATGATTTGTAGCACTTCTTCCTTTTTATTTTCAATCATCGTATGAAAGTTGTCAGCTAAAAAAACGCCTTCAATCTTTTTGCATTTTTTATTTTTCTGAAATTTGAACAACTGTCCAAATGATCTATATGATTTGTCTTCGCTTGAAAAAGGAATTTTGATTTTTCCATTGATCACATCCGTCATCACATTCACATAAAACATTAGCTCTGAAATAATTCCAATTTCTTTATTTACTGGTAGTTTTAATTCGAAAATCTTCAAACAGTCGTCTTTGATGCCCCAAATGTCAATAAAACCTCCTGGAGTGATGGCGTTCGTTTCTTTGGTTTCCTTATTGCTAAATATGCGGACAGGTAATTGATGATTAAGGGCGCAATAAGAGCCCTCATTTTTTTTTCGAAATGCCCGTTCAAGTTGCGCTTCACAATGAGTGGCACCTGTTGACGCATCTTGCCTTGGAACATTAATGTATAAATCCGTTTTCACGTTAAAAATCTTTTTAATTTCTTGATTGAAATCATCTGTGGTACTGGCCCAAGAATGATATATTTCTATGAATTTGTTCAGACGATACAGAAACCTATTATAGTGCCTCTCTTCTTTTGATTTTTCTTTTACGGATGGCCTTTCCCCTTCAATTTTTACTTCACTAATATATTCTGGTAACCATGCTTTCAGACAAATTGCCCACCCCTCGAATGCGGATGCATCAGTTTGCATATTGGCAATCATACCCTTTTCTTTCATCGTGATTGTCAATGTTTTATCTTCAATTGAGAATCCCATTCCTGACGGCAATTGAAGATTCTTGTTCTTTGCTTGTAGTAATTTCAAAATTTTTTCTTCTTTCATAACTAATTATAATTTAATAATTTAACATCTTAATAATTCAACAATCCCCACCGCCGGCCTGATGCAACCGACAGGGTTCTTCTGCCTCCAACAATCTCTCCTCTTCCAAAAAACTGTTGATATCCGTATCGAAAGCAATCTCTTCCGGTAGAGAAGTCATCCTCCGGAAAATTTTGCTGCTTCCGGCAAAGAGCTCCTCATTGGTCAGAAAATCCTGCAGCCTTTTTATCAGGTGCAACTTGTTCTCCTCTACAAGCTCCAAAACCGCATCACTCAAAAAGTCGTGAAGCTCGTCTTTCAATTGAACCTTTTGCACCTCGCTGAATGCCACATCGCTGGTTTCCAAATACTTTTTCCACTGCGGCACGTCATAACACAATTCAACAATTCCTTTCATACTGCTTTTGCTTTTTCTGGATTTTCGGCTGCAAAGATATAGGGTTACTATGCCATTTCGTGACATAGTGAAATTTTTTTTCGATTTTTACCCTTTCAGATAGATGGTTTGTTGCAACCGTTCCAAAAAACGGGCTGCGTCGCCGCCGTCCATCTGCACGTGGTGGAACTGGAACGACACGGGCAGCGTGGCCTTGAACCACCTTTTGCGGTACTTGCCCCACATCACCATCGGGTTGAGGAACTTGTCGGTGTATTGGTTCACCACGCAGTCGAGCTCGGTCTGGATCATGGCAGAGGTGCCGACAATCATGTAGCCGTCGAGGAAGCTGCTCTGACACTCCTCCGCCACCCAGGTGGTCAGTTCCAGATAGTCGCGGTTGAATTGCTGGAGGTCGTCGGAGAAGGGGATGTCGCACGAGTTGATGCCGCCCTTGCGGTTGCGCACCACCACGTTGATGGCGATCTGGTCGTAACGGAACAGCTTGCCGCCCTCAGGCAGCAGGTAGAGCTCCTCGGTTTCGGTGGCCGCCTTGCCGATACACCAGCACATCAGGGTGTTGAATTTGATGCCGCTCTTTTTGCTGAGTCGCGCCAACCGGCTTACATCCATCGTTTTCACCAATGTCACCATCGGCATCGGCGCATTCAGCCACATCTCGAAGGCGAACGCCCGGTTGGTCTCTTGCGGGTTGATTTCGTATTTCATATTTTTTTCAAAAATCGCAATTTTATCGTATGCAGAATTCATTCCTATAAAATACCCAGGTATCAGTGTGACCGTCGGGATAAGTGTAACTCCATACTAACTCTCGCTCCGTAAGTTTAGCAAGGTGGAATTTGACCTCGCGCGCGATGCCACTGCGCACGTTCCGGATGATCGTGTTGACCAGCTCTTCAGCGCGGTCGGGTTCTAAAAAGTACACCCCAGGATCCATTTCCACCACTTCCATACGGAAACTTTCCTCAATGCCGGCAAAATAGAAGTCCTCACCGTCTAATCGCCAACGGCTCGGACTGATATAGTTGTACACACACGTCACCTTTCCACCATTGTTGAGAACAATCACATATTTCTGACGAGCGGAATCCAACGCTGAGCCATCAGGGTAGAAATCCATGGTGCCAGTTTCGTATGCGGTGATATGTCCTTCTTTGGTGTCGTAACTCCATCCGTGTTCGTAGATGTAGTACCCCCACACCTGTTCGGGAGTGTTTTGCATGGTGCGGCACGAGACCATCGACAGCAGGAGCAGCACGGAGGCAAGAACCGCAATTGTCTTGGTTATGATTGAAGTTTGCATTTTCCTAATTTCTATAATTCAATTCTATTTTCTGCGCAGAAACTCGCAGACTACTTTCTATTGCATTTTATTCTCCACAAATTGCCGAAAATGCAGTATTTGTGCACTGCGCGATGGATTGAACAACAGATGCTCAAAATCCTTCCTCTTTTGTTCAAGGTCAGTAGCCTCTAATTTGTCTTGCAGGGCTTCTTTCAATGCTTCAGGAGTATCTATTCCGCACCGTTGACGGAGAAAATCATAGTCGGGATCCGTCTGCTGCCAAAGAAAGATGGTGTCGTAGAAGTCGCGTCCCTTGGAACGTGCCAGCAGTGCCGCAATTTTCATTGAAAGCATTGTACCTTTGGAGGGCACAGATATTGGAAAGAAAAAACCATTGCGACCGACCATCGCTGTATTTGGACTATAATCCACACCTTGATCCTGTGCCTCTATTTTCATCAGGAATCGCTCCTCGCGATGTCCACTGAGATTTAGGTCAAACAGTAATTCCGGAAAATATATGTTGCGGCGGAAGGCGATCAACCGGGGATTGTCCTTGTCGCGTATCTCTGCTTGCAGACCATTCATCCGAAGGTATTCAACGAGAGAGTCGGTCATTGTCACAAATTCATTTGCACCCATTTGTTTGCAGTCGAAGTCCAAATCTTCTGAAAAACGGTCAATTCCAAGAACAAGCCGCAGGTTAGTGCCGCCGATAAAGACCAGTTGGGGGGCGTATGGGGATTGCGACAGATGCTCCAAAGCCAACAACTCAATGTGTTCCTTCAAAATGTGCTTATGAAAGGAGGCATTGGAGGCGATTTGCATAGGGTAATAAACCAGTAAAGATGACAGATCAATCATTCGAATATGTTTTTAGTAGTAATTTTACTCGTGCTTGTAAGGCCTTGCTACCACTTCTTTCAGCAAAGTCCATAAGACGTTCCTTGTCCAGCTCCTCCTGCATCCACCACTCATCGAAACGCAGGTCAAGTATCGCCTCAGAGGTGTTATACTGGGGATAGAGATACAGCATGTCGATAATGGCTTTTTCAGGATATGCCAGCATATAGCTTCCTTGTGGCGATAAGGACATCTGTTTGAAGCCGAAGAAAAGTGTGGGCTTCACTGTCTGATAACTGAACTCTCCAAAGTCGTTTCTGTAGGCCGTCGTACGGTTTGATGTGACGCATGTGATGCGTGTCACGGCTTCGGGAATGATGCCGTAGAACGACAGAGCGTAATGCAAGCTGATATAGGATGGCGAATAGATTCGCTGCGCGATGTAACGTGCCATTTCGGGATTGCTCCTCAAATCGCTGAAGGCATACCAATCCTGCCGCAGTTTCGACAAATAGCCACGTTGCACCCAACGGGTGAGGTTGCTCCTGTCGAACTCCGGATCCCAAGCACGTATCTGATAGATGTTGAAACATCCGACCCCGTGCCACTGTTCCCTGAATGCCAAATATACCATCTTGTTTATTCAAAAGACGCTGCAAAAATACAACTTTTCTTGAATATTTTAATATTTTAAAACAAATATTCATTGTCATAACGGATGATGCAAAGAAAGTTTGTTTCGCTGCAATGCTGCGAATATCTCTTTTTTTTGTATCTTTGCAACCGATTTAAAGAGTTTCTATTTTATGAAAATTCAAGAGATTACATCCTTAATTTCAGGCACTGTCGTTGAAGGCGAGGCATTCATCGACAGGGATATCGACTGTGCTTTTGCCTCGGACCTGATGAGCGACGTACTCACCCTGCGCACCGACAAGTCGGTAATGCTCATCACCGGACTGTGTAACACGCAGACTATCAGAACGTGCGAGATGTCCGACATTAAAGTGGTGATGTTCGTACGGGGCAAAAAAGTCACCGAAGAGATGATGGAGCTGGCCGAAGACAACGACATGCTGCTCATCACCACCGACCTTTCCTTGTATCGCACATCAGGAACCCTTTTCAATGCTGGGCTTCCGGGAGTTTATTAAAATCTTGAAATTATGCATTTTGAATATAATGTGGAAGGTGGAGACTTCACCAATGCAGGCACCACCTCCAGCAAAGTGAAGAAAATGATGAAACAGCTGGGCGTGGACCCGGCGATTGTGAAACGTACCGTGGTGGCCCTCTACGAGGCCGAGGTCAACATTGTGGCCCACGCCTACCGGGGAGTGATCTATGTGGATTTGGAAGATACCAGCGTCAGCATTAAGCTGGTGGACGAAGGTCCCGGCATCCCCGACATCAACCAGGCCATGCAGAAGGGCTACTCCACCGCCTCGCCCGAAGTGCGCGAGATGGGTTTCGGTGCCGGCATGGGTCTCCCCAACATGCAGAGCAATTCCGATAAGCTCACCGTCAACTCGGTGGTCGGCAAAGGAACTACAGTAGAAATCGTCAACTATTTCTAAACCACCATGGAACACATCCACCACGCCCTCAAGTTCAAATACGACCTCTGCATCGGCTGCTCGCACTGCACCAGCGTGTGCCCCACCTGCGCCATCCATGTGGAGGACGGCCATCCGATTCTCGATGCCAACCGCTGCATCGACTGCGGCATGTGCTACCAGACCTGCCCCATGAACGCCATCTATATCGAGCAGGACGACTTCGAGACCATCTACAATTTCAAATGTCCCGTGCTGCTCGTCCCCTCCATCTTCAGCGCGCAGTTTCCCGAAAAAGTGAGCCAGCGCGCCATCCTCTCCGCCATCTACCACCTCGGCTTCAAGTATGTGTATGAGGTGGAGAAGAGCGTGGATGTGCTGAAAGAGGTCATCAACGACAAGGTGAAAGACGAATCGGCAGAAAAGCCCATCATCTCCACCTTCTGTCCCGCCATCGTGCGCCTTATCCAGGTGAAATACCCCTCCCTGGTGGACAACCTGCTGCTCACCAAGCCCCCGTTGGATGTCACCGCCCTGTACATCCGCGAAGTGCTTGTGGAACGCGGTGTCGCACCCGAAGACATCGGCATCTTCTACGTGGCCCCCTGCGCCGCCAAGATTGCTGCCGTGAAAAGTCCCGTCGGCGAAGAAAAGTCCAATATTGATGGCGTTATCAACATGAACTACCTGTACAACAAGGTGTTCCGCGTCATCAAGCAGGGCGTTTATACGCTTCGTGAAGACGAATTCGACTTCCATCCCCTCTCCAAAAACAGCATCCTGTGGTCGCTCACCGGCGGCGAAATCAAAGACATCCCTACCGGCCGCAACCTCGCCATCGACGAGGTTCACAACGTCTCCGCCTTCCTCGACAAATTGGAAAATGAGGATCTTGACGACATCGACTTCCTGGAATTGCGCGCTTGCGACGAGAGCTGCGCCGGCGGCATCCTATGCGCCGGAAACCGCTTCCTTATCGCCGAACGACAGCGCAAACGCGCCAAACAACGGCCCAAAACCGTTACCCCGCAAGAGAATAACATCCTCAATTACAAGGATTACTTGAAAGATAATATGGCCGTGGGTGAAGTGCAGCCCCGCTCTATGGACAAGCTCGACGACAACATCTCCGTGGCCATGCGCAAGATGAAAAAAGTGTTTGAGATCACCAACGACCTGCCCAAGGTGGACTGCCGTATATGCGGTTACCAAACCTGCAAAGCCCTCGCAGAAGCCGTAGTCAACAACCAGGCCGACATCCGCCAGTGCATCTTCGTGCAGCGCATCCTCGAACAGACCGACAAGCTCACCACCGCCGAAGCCCTCAAAATCACCAAGAAGGTGTGGGGCGAGGTGAAAGTCGATAAGGATTCCATCAAGCATTTAGACTTGGAGTAATTTTTATTTCTTTTTTGAAAAATTTTTCAAATTCGTTTAAACTTTTACGCAACCCTCACGTCAAGAGAACGTTTCACAAAAATTCAATGGAAGAGATATTAGACCAATACAAGAATCGTCAGGCACCAGTGCCGGAGGGCTATTTCGATAGTCTTCCCGACCAGGTGTTGGCGCGCATTGCCGAAGAGGATGCTCAGATGCAGGCTCTTTTGGAGGCGCACCGCACCAACGAGGGCTATCCCGTTCCTGAGAATTATTTTGCACAACTGCCGGATGCGGTATTGGCGAAAGTGGCTGCTGAACCGAGCAAGAAGTTGTTCCTGCAACGCCGTTGGGTGCGCATCGCTTCCGTCGCCGCCTGCGCGGGACTGCTGATGGGCACAGGCATCTATGTCTTTAACATGCTGCAAAGTCCTGAAAACCTGACGGGTGAAAAGGTGGCTCACGTAAAAGCCACGCCCCCCGCCCCTGCCAGCAACACGTTAAGTTTAGACGACGCACTTGCTTACACGCCCACGGCCGAAGCCGAGGCCAAGCCCGTGGCAAAAAGCACCCCCACGCCCAAAGCCACCACACCGGTGGATGCCGCCACCGAGCAGTTCATCTCCGAAAATCTCGATGAGAATGACCTCGATGAGGTGGATTACGACATCCTCGACTTCTATTCCGACGACATGGCCGTTAACGACCTGTGGGGTTTCTAAAACAAGTTTTTATTCATTCGTAAAAAGACATAAAAAAACTGCCTCGTAATAACTTACGGGGCAGTAGCTTTTCAGTATGAGACTGCTTATTGCAGCGAGAAGGTGATCGGCAGCTGGAAGAAGGAACGGCACTTCTGACCGTTGTTCTCACCGGCTTTCCACTTCGGCATACCCTTCACAACACGGATAGCCTCTTCGTCAAGAGCCGGACATACACTTCTCAACACATTCACCTGACCGATACGACCGTCTTTCTCCACCACAAACTCCAACATCACGACGCCCTGCCAACCGGCCTGACGGGCAGACTCGGGATACTGACAATTGTCGAAAAGGTACTTTCTCAACTCAGCCATACCGCCGGGGAATTCAGCTCTCACCTGCGGTACACGCTCGATGGGTTCCTCAATTTCAACAACCTCAGTGTTGGCATCGATTTCTTCATCGTCGCCTTCAATAGCAGTTTCTTCATCTGCCTCCATGCTGAACTCAAACGTGGTAGCAACCTCTTCTTGCGTCTCCTTCAAAATCTGCTCAACCACCTCTTCCTGTTCAGGAGCCTGTTCGGGTTCTGGTGGCGGAGGAGTTTCGATATCAGTGTTCGGCATCTGAAGGTCCTCCACAGCGGGCTCTGCCTCTGTAGAGATAGAAGCTCCAGTATTGGATTTCACGCTGGCCCAGATGTCAAGGCCCAGCAGTGAGAGGGTCAGACCAATGGCGCAACCCAACAAAAAGAAGTTGACTAACCTGGATTCGAGGTCAACTTTAGGTGATTTTTTCTCGCTCATATCTGAAAACGGTTTTATTCTAATATCAAGTGTGCAAAATTAGAAAAAATATCTGTACCCTCAGCAGATTATAGAAAAAATTTTTCAATTATTAAATAATTGATTATAAAATACTTGATTTTTCAGAAGAAAAAGAATGATTTATGCACCGCAAAGAATATGGAGCACATTGGCAGTCTGTCCGCGATGACCACGGTTGCAGTAGTTGCTGAGAAACACCATGAAAATGTCCTTTTCGGGATAATAGAGCAACACATGGTTGAAGCCATGCCATAGTCCCCCATGATAGATAATGTGTCCGTAGTAGGGATTCTCTTCAAGATGCCACCCATAACCATAGTCTTCGGAGGGCAAATTGCTGCCTTTGAGTTGGTTCTGTGCTGTGGTGGCCATCTCCACCATCTCTTTGGGGAGAATGGTATAGTTGGTAAAATAGGCCTTCTTCCAAGCCAACAGATCGTAAATGGTGGAGTACATCCCCTTATCTCCAAAAGTACCATCCAACCCTTTGATAACCTGCGGAATACGGTCAGCCTTATGACCTGTAGCGATGCTGTACCCAATCTTGGAAGCCCTTTCAGTGATATAAAAAGAGGAGGTCATTCCGGCAGGCTCAAAGATATTTTCTCTGACGAAATCCTCGAATTTTTTACCCGAAGCCTGCTCCACAATCAATGCCAACAGGGCATAATTGGTATTGGTGTATTTGTAATTGGTGCCCGGTGCGAAAATCCTTTTGGGCTGGTATTTCACCAACACATTCACCACATCCTGGTTGGTGGTAAGCCGTCCTTGCGGCCACCACGACTCTTTGAAGTTGAAATACTCGGGCAGTCCGGAGGTATGGCACAGCAGGTTGTGTACCGTTATGCCCGTGTAGGGCAACGTGGGGAAGTATTTGCCAAGATAGTCGTTGAGAGCGACTTTACCCTCCTTCACCAGCAACAATACAGCAGCAGCAGTAAACTCCTTAGAGACAGAAGCTAACTCAAAGCAAGTGTTTTCGGAGAGGGGCTGGTCTTTCTTGTCCAGCACCTTATAGCCGGCCGCCTTGTGGGCGAGCACCACATCGTTCTGCGCGACAAGCAGCGTGCCGTTCAACTTCTTGCACATCGTGTCGGCATGGGCCTGCACGGCTTTGGTCTTGTAACTGAAATTGGCCTCATCGAACAACTGGTTCAACTCTTCCGTGCTCAACTCATTGAGATTTTTGTCCGGCTTATGTTGCGGATAGACTTGCGCGATGAGCAGGGAGGGAAGGAGGAAAAGGAGGGGGAGAAGGTGTTTCATGAAAGATTAATGGATGAAAAGAGGAGGATTTGCTGTAGCAAATCCTCCTCTGATTAGAAATAGGTTATTTCAGAAGGCGGAAGAACTCGAGGATGAGGTCCCAGCATTTCTGAACAGTGGCAATCTCCAGTTTTTCATCCGGAGAGTGAACACCACGGAGGGTGGGGCCGAAAGATACCATGTCGAGTTCGGGATATTTCTCGGAGAAAAGACCGCATTCGAGTCCGGCGTGGATGGCTTTGACGGCGGGTTCTTCGTGGAAGATGTTTTTGTAAGCTTTCACCAACAAGTTGAGGGCTTGCGAGTTGGGGTTGGGATTCCAGCCCGGATAGCCGTCGCCTTGTGTCACCTCATCGGCGGCAGTGGCGTAGAAAGCACAGGCCACGTGGTCGCATGCATCCTGCTTGCGGCTCTCCACCGAGCTGCGCTGGCTGGTGGTGATGACGATTTTGTCGTCGATCAGCTTCACGGAAGCGAGGTTCGTGGAGGTCTCCACGAAGCCGGGGATGTCTTGCGACATGGCCAGCACACCGTGAGGACAGGCGTAGAGGGCATTCATCACGTCGATCTGCAGCATCTCGTTGATAATGCGCTCCGGCATCTTGGTCATTTTCTTGCACTCGGCATACACGCCCGGGTCGCTGGTGTGGAACTCGTTTTTGAAGTCGGCATCCACCTTAGCCACATACTTGCGGAAAGCGGCAGCCTTGCCCTTCGGCATGGTCACGATAGCCCAGCCTTCGCGAGCGATGGCGTTGCGCAGGTTGCCAGCGTTGATGTCGGCGATACGGGCGTCGTATTCCTGATAGGCGTTCCACAAAATGCGGTTGAGCAGTTTCACGGCATTACCACGGTTTTTGTTGATGTCGTCGCCAGAATGGCCACCCAGCAAACCACCCACGGTCACTTTATAAGCGACAGAATCTTCCGGAATCTCATCCTCGTACTCGCACTCGTAGGTGGCCACGGTGTCTTTACCGCCGGCACAACCGATGAAGATCTCGCCCCAGTCCTCAGAGTCGAGGTTGAGGAGAATCTTGCCAGTCATGAAGCCCGGCTCGAGGGCGAAAGCACCGGTAAGGCCAGTCTCTTCGTCCACGGTGAAGAGGCATTCGATGGGACCGTGTTTGATTTTCTTGTCGGCCAGGAAAGCGAGGGCAATGGCGATACCGATACCATCGTCGGCGCCGAGGGTGGTGCCTTTAGCCTTCAGCCATTCGCCATCGACGTAGGCCTGGATGGCATCCTTCTCGAAGTCGAACTTCGTGTCGTTGTTCTTTTCGCACACCATATCCATGTGGGCTTGGAAAATCACGGGGGTGACATTCTCTTTGCCTTTAGTGGCGGGCTTGGAAATCAGCACGTTGCCGGCTTTGTCGCGTTTGCTCTCCAAACCGAGTTCTTTGCCAGTTTTCAGCAGCCATTCGGTCATGCGTTCCTCTTTCTTGGAGGGACGGGGAACTTTACAGATTTCATTGAAATAATGAAAAATCGCTTGGGGTTCTAATTCTGTCATTTTCATACTATATTATTTTAAAGATTTATATCCTTTATTTTTGAGGTTTCTCTCTATGTTTCCACAATCGGAGGATGGCCACTTCAGCCAGCAGACAGCCTAAGGTTATGAGGATGAAGTAAAACCAGAGCGGCCGGCCGTGGATGGTCTGCACAATCTGTCCGCTGATGTCTTGTGAGTCGCCGGTGATGAGTTGTACATGGCTCTCCTTGGGTTGGTCGCTCACCGCATCGCGCAGTTCTTTGTCGGTATAGTAAGTGAGTTGCGACTCCTTCCGGTCGTAGTTGAAAGCAACGGCATCCTGTTTCGCGCCATCGTGCATCACATCGTAGATGCCTGCCTCCGACAGCTGGTCGTTGAAGAACAGCATGGTCTCGCTGCCGAGGTTTTTCTGTTCGGGGATGACCTCTTTTCCACCCTTTTGTGCTTTCAGCGACAGCACATTTTCGGAGCCTTCGGCGAGTTTGGCCACGCTCTGCGAATGGTCGATGCCGATGGTGTTGTACAGCTTTTGCTGCATCAGCGTGCGGATGCCGATGTTGTGCAGAGGGATGAAGAAAAGCGCGTGCTTGTGGATGTTGCCGAAACGGTCGTTCATAGCCACCGCCGACAGGATGATGCGGCCGTTGCCCACCTTGTTGACGGTCAGCAGCGGAGCTTGGTTCTCCAAGGACATCACGGTTTCGTCGGTGTGGAAATCGCTGAAGGTGAAATATTGCGTGGCGGTGGGCATGTCGATACGCTCGTTGCTGGCATCGAGGCTGCCCTTGAAGTAGACACTTTCGTAGTTGATGGTGCCCACCTTCAACTCTTGCTGGGTGAGGTAGCCGTACTGGCTGGCGTCGATGCCCGAAAGGAAGTTGTTCCATGAGGATTTGTCCATCTCTTCAGCGGGGAATACCAGCACGGTACCGCCGCTCTTCATGTATTTACCCAACTCGTCGGCCAGTCCCGATGAGATACTCTTGACCTCATCGAGCACGATGACCGAGCTGGCGGCAAAACTGCCGTAGTTGATGCGGTCGGCGGGCATAGCGTTGTACTCGAAGATGGAATCTTTGCCGTACAAAGCATTGAGGTAGCGGTTCTGTTCTTTCTCGTCGATGACGGTGATACGGGTGTTGTCGGACACGCGGTAGGTGAAGTAGAGGGTGTTGTCGAAGGTGATGGGCGCATCGTCAATGGAGAGAATGCCGCACTGCACGGCATCGTCAGCCAAAGTGTAGTTAAGCTGGTATTCGGCGGTGCCTTCAGCGGCGATATCCACAGCGGCCATAGCCTTCTGTTCGCCATTCACATGCAGTTTCAGCGGCAGTTTCACCACCTCGCCGTCGCCACAATTGCGCAACCTTACGGTGAGCGTCACCTGCTGGCCGGCACGAAACACCGGCGACAGGAACCAGCAGCTGTCAATCGACACATTGCTGATACTCTTCGCTGGCTTGTGGATGAGGTAGGATGCCCCGCCAGTGGTATTCGCAAAATCCTTGAAATCAAAATTATTCTTTTGATAATCAGAAATATAATAATGATAAATATTGCGATCGGAACTTTCGGTACAAGCACTTTTTTCAAAAGGAATAATCTCCTTCCAAGTTCTGCTGTTGGGCGAGATGTTCCAACCATTGAGTTCTTGCAGCGCCTCCTCTTTGGTGAGTTTCATCCGTTGCCGCGAAGTGAAATCGTTGTTGTAGAGGATGAACTGGTCGGCATAGTCAAAGTGGCTAATAATCTGGCGGGCATTCTCGATGCCGTCGTAAAAGAGAGTCCCTTCAGGGGTGCTGCCCTCCATGGAGAAGGAGTTGTCGAGATAGATAGTGACGAGGTTGCCGCTTTTCTGATCGGTATTATGGCTGGGGAAGTAGGGACGGGCGAAGGCGGTAACCAGGGCGATGATGGCGAGGCAGCGCAGCAGCAACACGATGAGGTGCTTCACCCGCGACTCGCGTTTGGTTTTCTGCGCCACATCCTGCAACATCTTCACATTCGAGAAATAGTAAGTTTTATACCTTCTGAAATTGAAAAGATGAATCAGAATGGGTATCAGGATGGCGGCGTAGCCGATAAGAAAAAGCGGTTGCGTAAACTGCATAGTAATTATTTGATAGCTAATGATGGAGTAGTGACGGGCTCAGTGACAAAATCTTTGCCGTCGTAGTAGAGTTTGTAGGCGGCATCTTCCGTTTGGAAGTAAAGCACTTTGTATCCGTTGATGATTTCGTCTTGCGGACCGAGGTCGGGGTCGGTGGTGCCGACAAACGATTTAAGGAGATGGAATCCCTTTTCATCTTTTTGACAGATATAGATGTTGTTATCGCCTGAGGAGCCTGGATTATACACCACTTCCTGGAAGAAAGTGCCGTGCAGCGAGTCTTGCAGGTAGTCGGGGGCGCACAGCTCGAGGTCTTCGGCAAGGCAGGCGAAGGTGTGGATGCCGCCATTCTTTTCATGGTCGCAGAGCACAGCCTCTTTCGGAATGATGTCGTTGGTGATGTAGAAGTGCACCAGTTCGTGGAAAGCCGTGCTGTCGGAGAGGTCCAAAGAAACAATCTTTTCAGGGGCTTTTTCGGGTTCTTCCGCTTTGCGGTGGCAGCTGGTAAAAACCGCTGCAGCGAGGAAGAGTGTGGCAAAGAAATATAGCGAGCGTTTCATATCAGGTTGGATTTAGGTTAGAAAATACGGTTGAGCACAGTCTGGATAAGTCTTTCCATGTAGGGATGATAATCTTTGGAAAAGTCGTGAGTGACACGGTTGGCGATGGCGAGACAGATGGTGAGCATATTGTGGCCCATCATCTGACCGAAGCCGTAGAGCGCGGAGGTCTCCATCTCGAGGTTGGTAATTTTGCGGTCGCCGAAGCGGAAGGAGTCGATTTTGGAGTTGAGGTCTGGGTAAGCCAGTGGCACACGCACGGCACGTCCTTGCGGTCCGAAGAAGCCGGGGGCGCTGGCGGTCACGCCTTTCACCATGTCGAAAGCGATGCGGTTGAAAAGATCGCTGCTACCCTTGACACAGTAAGGATAGGGAAGTTTTTCGTTCCAACCAGTATGTGCCACAAAGGCCTTCACCATCTCATCATCAAAGCCTTCACCATGTTGATAGAAGTGCATGAGGCCGTCCAGGCCAAAGCCGTACTCAGCAGCGATAAAGGAGTGTACATCAATCTCTTTCTGCAGGGCTCCGCAGGTACCGATACGCACAATGTTGAGCGTGCGGTGCTCAGGCTTCACCTCCATCGCCTTCAGGTCAATATTGGCCAGGGCATCCAGTTCGGTCATCACAATGTCGATGTTGTCGGTGCCCATACCCGTGGAGAGCGCGGTGATGCGCTTTCCGCGCAGAGTGCCCGTGTGTACCACCAGCTCACGGTTCTGGTGGGTGAACTCCACCGTGTCGAAATATTTCGATACATCCGGCACGCGCCCCGGGTCGCCCACCACAATAATATAGTCGGCCAAATCTTCAGGAAAGATACCCAAATGGTAGATTCTGCCGTCAGGAGTCAGCGGTAATTCAGATGCTGGAATTTTCATATTTTGTAAATTATTGATTTATACTATGTTTATAATTTCAATAGAAGAAAATTCTATTTTCGGCAAAGTTACATAAAAAATCAAATATTCTTCTTTTATAAAAAGAAAAAAATGTATTTTTGCCCTATTAAAAATTTAACCCATTCACATCATGAAAAAATTATCACTTTTTCTCCTTTGTCTGGCGACCACTTTATGCCTTTCTGCACAGTCGCCCAACATTCACACTCCGTCGGAAATCGTCAAAATTATGGATGACTCCCAAATCTCCTACTCACTCGCTTCAGGCAACTTCACCCCCACTGATTTCTCACAAAAGGTTCTCCGCACCAGTTATTATCGCATTAAAAACGACTCCACCTACGAGGTGAAAGCATTTGAGCCAGAGGGAAAAGCGAAGGAAATGTTCGACAAGGCCGAGGAGCTTTTCGCCGATTATGATTTCACCGGCGCCCGCAAAGCCTATCAGGATGCCTTGGCCATTGATCCCAGCCTCTATGTCGCCATCACCTACATCGGGGAGACCTATCTTTACGAAAAAGACTATACCAGCGCAGTGCTCTGGTTCGAACAGGCCATCGAAGCCAACTATATCGACTACCTCGCCCACTGGGGACTGGCGCACGCCTGCGTTTACACGGGCGAATTGAAACGTGCACTCAAAGAGATTACCATCACCAAAATTTTAGACCGTAACAATCAGAATATCAATATGATGTTTAACAGCATCTATAAATTGAACAAGGTCAATTACACCGACTGGTATCTGGATCCCCTTTTCGCTATCTCCACCGATTATGACGAAGATAGAGATAAAGATGTCGTCATCATCAAATTTCACGAAGATTGGTTGGCCTACGCCTTGGTATATGCCGTTTGGAAATACGAACCCGGTTATGCCGAAAGCATGAACAATAATGAGATGCTGAAAGAAAAAGAGGCACTTTTCTGCACATACGCCAGTTACAACAAGAAGCAGCTCAAGAAAAATCTTCCCATTAGGATGTTTGAACTGGCCATCAAAGAAGGGATGCTTGACCCTTATATCATCTACGATGGTTTTCTCCCGTACAATCCCAGTGTCGCTCTGATTTTGGATGCCAAAGATATTGAAGCCATCGCCGACTATGTCATCAATGTTCGTTCAAAAATCAAAAAATGAGAATTTTACGAATTGTCTTCCTCCCATTACTAATCTTCATTTTCTCCCTTCCTTCCACCTCCGCGCAAGAGTGTTATTGGATATTTTTTAGGGATAAAAATAACACCTCTTTCGACCCCGCCACGTACTTTCATCCCAAAGCCATCGAACGACGCCTGCAGCAGGGGCTTCCGCCCTGCGACTCCACCGACTTCCCGCTTAACGGACAGTACAAGAGCCAAACTGCCGCTCTTTCGGAGGAGGTGATGGGCGAAAGCAGATGGTTCAACGCACTGGCAGTCAAAACTTTCCAAATAGAAGATATTCTTGCGTTGCCTTTTGTGAAAAATGTGCAGCGCATTGACGGTGATTTCTTGCCCGCCACGGTCGAAACCGACATTGCTGAGGACAACACTTCCACCCCCACCCAGCTCACGGAACAGCTCTATCTGATGAAAGGAGAGGCTTTTGCCGAGCAGGGAATTGATGGAAAAGGGCTCCGTATTGCTGTTTTGGACGGCGGTTTCAAGATGGCCGACACGCATCCGGCGTTCCAGCACCTGCGCGACGAACATCGCATTGTGGCCACCTACAATTTCCCGCTGAAGAAGGAGAACGTGTATGGCTGGGACTCGCACGGCACGATGGTGCTGAGCTGCATTGCGGGCATCGACGAGCACGGGCGACCGTTAGGGTTGGCCACTGGCGCCGAGTTCCTGCTGGCGCGCACCGAGACCGGCCTCGAGAACCGCATTGAGGAGGTGTGGTGGCAGATGGGCATGGAGTGGGCCGACCGCAATGGCGCCAACATCATCAACAGTTCGTTAGGCTACGGCAAAGACCGCTACAACCCTGACCAGATGGACGGCACCTCGCTGGTGGCGAAGGCCGCGCAGATGGCCGCTGCGAAGGGGATCCTCGTGTGCAACTCGATGGGTAACGAGGGCGACGACCGCACCTGGCGCACCATCATCACCCCTGCTGATGCGGAGGGTGTGCTGGCCGTGGGCGGCATCGACCGCGACGGCAACCCCTCCTCCTTCACCTCGCTGGGACCGACCTCCGATGGGCGCCTCAAGCCCAACGTGAGCGCCATGGCTACCCGTGTGGATGTGGCCAACCCATCACGTAACAACCTCTATACCAAGGCTTCCGGCACCTCCTTCGCCAGCCCCCTCACGGCAGGTTTCGCCGCCTGCGCGTGGCAAACCCACCGCGAATGGAGTTGTCAGCAGCTGTTGGCAGAAATCGAGAAGTCGGGAAGCCTCTATCCTTACTACGACTACCAATACGGCTACGGAGTGCCGCAAGCCGACTACTTCACCCAGGCTTCTCCCGCCCCGAAATCGCCCACGGTCAAGTTGTACCAAACCGACTCCGCAATTTTTATTGTGGTGCCTGACGAGTGCATCCGGGACAAAAATCTGCTCTATCATATCGCGCAGCCTGATGGACGGCTGGTAGAATACAGAACCGTTCTCATCAAGGAGCGCGAGAACATTGTCAAGGTTCAAAAGTCGAGTTATCGGAACATTGATGGATGGGTTCTGCGGGCGCATTACAATGGCTATACCATTGAATATCATTCTGATAAAGACCATCTCGAACCTTTTCCAAAAGAACAATACAGTCAGCGTATCTACTGGCGTTCTAGCGAAATTCATACTGCCGCCACCGACCAGCCACGGGTGCGCGGGGTGAATGCCCGTTACAACTTTGCACCCTATTTTTCGTTGGGCTTCCCGGTGCCTACCGGTGGAAGAATGAGCACCAATATGGGAGACATCGTGAAAGGCGGTTCTTCTGTGAGTTTTGTGGTGGGCATCCGCTACAAGCACAACTTCTGCAAGTGGTACAGTCTGGGCGGCAACTTGGAGTTGGGCGGCACTTGGTACCGGCTCAAATACCCGGCTTTTCATTCCAAAGTCATTCATACCGAACAGTTGTGGCCTTTCTATGAGTTGAGCATGGGGCATCTTACGGCTGAAATCTACCAGCGGTTCCGTTTGGCCGCCGGCGGGCTGTTCGGCTATGGTGTTTTCTTCGACACGGGCATTTACGGCAGATGGAATTTTGGCTGTCGGCAGACCATTGGCGACAAAGGCATCCGTGTGCGCGAGCGCGACGATCAGCATGTGGTCAACCGTTTGGAGTGGGGCGTGCGGGCGCGATTGGGCTACGACATCGTGTCGGTTTACGTCCAATATCGCATCAGCAGGCTGATTGCTCCGCCCGTCGAATCCATTGACTGTCCGCACCTCGAGGTGGGGGCGCAGTTGACCTTGCCATTCGGGAAGTAGCGGGGGTGGGGGGAGAAAATTCTTTCAGCCATTGCAATCCGCGGTGCCTTCGACAGGCGCAGGTATTGGACGGCGGTCAATAGTCGCGTCTCTTCGAGACGCTTTTTATCGCGGGTGGTCGCCGTACCCCAGACTGCACTCCACTTTGTTCCGTTTGTCAGGGGTTACTGAGATTGCGTTTCTCCGAAACGCGAGATAAATGCAGTGCGGAGTCAGTCCACCGCCGCCTTGCAAATGAAGGCGTGAAGAAATCGGGCGGAGCGAGCGTGAAGAACGGCGAACTGTCCGAAGATGTGCGAAATGTATTGAGCACATCAAGTTTTTCGCCGTTTAGCGAACGAGCCCCGATTTTAGCCGGAATTTGCACAGCGGCAAAGCGCATTTCTTTTCGTCTATTTTCTTTGGGCGCAAGCAAAGAAAATAGACAACAGCCTGCAAAAACGAATCTTAAAACGGGATGTATCAACGCTGCATTTTAATTCGGACGCACGCCGTGCGTCCCTACAGCAACGCCTTCAGCACCGCCTCCCACGTGTCGTAGGGCGGCACGCCGAAATGCAGCACGCGGGGGAATTTTTCCGCCCCGTTCTTGTGAGGTCGGTCATCAATCAGAATCTCTCCCCTATTCAAATCCTTGTGGTGCGACAAAATCAGCCGTTTGTATAGACAGCTATCTTCTTCTTTCCCAAAATGTTGGTGGATCCAATGCAGCTTGTCGTTGCAGGCCGTCGGGTTGCGCCACGGGGCGGTGGAGAGGATATAAACATCGTACCGCTCCGACAGTTGGGCGAGGGCATTCACAGCACCGGGCATCGGCTCCATACGGGCGAAAATGCCGGGCACCTCGTCAAAGTAGGCGTCATACTGAAGTCGCTCCAGCGTGGTAAGTCGCTGAATGCCACTTTCAAAATCCACCAAGGTGCCGTCCATATCAATGTACAGAATCGGCTTTTCGGACTGGGGCGCGGCAGGTTCTTCCACTGCCATGGAGTCGAAGTAGCGGAAGGCCTCGCCCACCGAATGGCGCAGCACTTCGCGATCCAAGTGATGGTGGCCGCCCTCTACCCAGAGAGCGTTGGTGGAGGTGATGCGACCGTTGATGCCCGCATTGCCATAGCGGCCCACAAAGAAGTCGTGGTACTGCAGCAGTTCGTCATTCTTGGCAAAAATTCCGAACAGATTCTGCGGGGTATTTTCACGATGAATCTGATAGACATTGGTTTCCACAGCCCTGCACACGGCGAGTTGTTCCTGCGTGAGAGGAGCGATATTGCCCAACACTTTCGAGGGAAAACAGCAGGGATTGATAAGCACCTTGTTGATGACACGGCTGGGGTTGATGGGATTTTTGATAAAGAGGTTGTAGATACTGCCGAGCGATGAAGATACCACAGTATCAATCTGTTCCGCATCGATCAGCGTGCGAAGTTTATCACGGGTGGCGAATACGTCGAGCAGGTCGAAGGTCTCCCGCACCCAACGATGCTGCGGAAAAAGTTCCTTGAGGGTGTTGCCCGTGTAGGAGTTCTTATCGCTGCCATAGCCATGAAGGTACAATACGGTTCTGTGTTTTTCCATATCGAAAATGTTGGTGAAAGTTGAAGATGCAAAGATACAATATTTTGGCGAAAAAAAAGCCGCAACTGTTCAGCTGCGGCTTTTCCGTTGGGTGTTGGGTTGAAGATTATCCGATGTTGATGTTGCGGCCGAGTTTCTTCACCTCTTTCTGCATTCTCGGCAGGGTGACGGTCAAGATGCCGTTCTCCACCTTGGCTTCGATGTTGTCTTTGTCCACATCCTCGGGCAGCGTGTAAGCCTGCTCGTAGTTGGTGTACGAGAACTCACGACGCAGGTAGTGATGTTTCTTTTCTTCCTCTTTGTGTTCCACCTTGTTTTCGATGGCGACATGCAGGTAGCCTTCGTCATTGATGCTCACGCGGCAGAACTCCTTCTTGATACCCGGAGCGGCCACCTCCATCGTGTAGGCCTTGTCATCTACCTTCACATTGACTGCCGGTGCGGTTGTATTGGCACGAGGCATAAAATCATTGTTCAGGAAATCTTCAAACACTGTCGGAAACCAACTGTTTTTAAACATTACTGGTAGCATAATACACCTCCATTTTTAATTTGTTAGACATTTTGTTTTTTCGGCCGCCTCCGCTTTCGCCTCGGCGAACCGCTAATAGGATTTGCAAAGAGCGTGCCAAAATGGTACCCCGCCCATTTGATGATCAAATGGCGACAATCTGTCCGTCAAGGCTGACGATTTGTCTGATATGGGTGACAAAATTGCGCTATACTTTATTGTTTGATTTAGAAAAGGAAGCGCATGAGGCAGTCGTGCCAGAGGCACGAAATTCCAGTAACCTCAGACAAGGCCTTTAGGCCGCAGTCTGGGGTAGGGAGCCGTGCATCGTGTGGGCGTGCGGAAGGCACGCAACAATCCTGATTTTACCGCCACTCCGCGAAGCAGACGAACCCGTAGCGGGTTTCCGTATTCTCAGTGGGAAGAAAGAAGTAGAGGATTTTCAAATCCTTCGGAATTTTCTGATTCTCAATGGTGAAACAATTTTCACGAGACCAGTCACTGTAGTTGGGTAAAAGTTTCAACTTGACGAACATCCATTCTGCCACGCGGTCGGTGCGCCACTGGCAGTAGGCGCGGGCCTGCTGGGGCGAAATGCCCAACACGGGAAACGAGTTGTACACCGGATTCCGAAAATAATAGGTGGCGATGCTGTCGGGCAGCTGCTGGAGAAGGATCTGCATATCGGGCTGGGCGGCTTGGTATTCTTCCGATTCTTTTCCATAAATCTTTTCCAACCAATAGAGGTACTCGAGCCAGTCGAGGTTGGAGATGGGATTGCGGTCCCTATACGCGTTTTGTGAAATTCGTACCAGCCCACTGGGCGGCACCTTTTGCTGGTAGTTTTTCATGGTGATGTGCTGGGCGTTTCCCATCATCATCAACCCTATAAAAAGAAGGAAGAAAAGCAGCCGGAATCGCATAGTCTTTTCTTTTTAAGAACGAAAAAATGAGGTGGGGGCTTGGGTGGGGGAAGAAAAATACAACTTTTTACCGTTTGACATACCCCGACAATAAAAATTCCATAGAATTTATTTGGTTGGGAATCAGCTACAACTTCAACGGTTACCGGAAGGCCGGCGCGGCCAAACCCGACAGCGACGACCGAAGCAAGATCAAGACGGGGTTGTAAAACAAAACGAATCAAGAATTCAACAAAAAATCGTACTTTTGCCGCCGGATTCGGGTTCTCACCGATCAATAGGGAATCCTGTGAAAATCAGGGGCTATGCCCGTAGCTGTGAGTTCCGAAATGTGCTTCCGGCACCTACGTCACTGCTATTTTATCGGGAAGACGCCGGAAGTGGAACAAGCCAGAAGACCTGCCCGTTTCCATGTCCGCAGCTTTCGGGAACAAAAGCTTGGGAATTGTGAGGGAAGCGTCTGTGCGCTTGCCATTCTCATTTTGTTTTCTGCTGCTGTTTTTGATATGAAATAAAAAATTATGACGAAATGAAGAAACAGTATCAGGCAGTTACGGCGGCAGAAGCCGTCAAGGTCATCAAGTCGGGCGACCACGTCCACATCAGTTCGGTATCCAATGTACCCCAATGTTTAGTCAAGGCTCTTTGCGAGCGCGGACGCGCCGGGGAGCTGAAGAATGTCTATATCCACCATTTGCATACCGAAGGCGTCGCGCCCTACGTCAACCCCGAATTTGAGGGGATTTTCCAGCACAACGCCTTTTTCGTGGGGGCCAACGTGCGCGAGAGCGTCCAGAAAGGACTGGCCGACTACATTCCCGTTTTCCTTGGCGAAACATCGAAACTCTACCGTGAGCGATATATCAAATGCAACGTGGCGATGATTCAGGTGTGCCCGCCCGACAAGTTCGGCTATGTCTCGCTCGGCTCATCGGTGGATGCCACCCTCGCCGCCATGGAGAGCGCGGAGTTCACCATCGCGGTCGTCAACAAGCACGTGCCCCGTTCTCTCGGCGACTCCCAAATCCACATCAGCAAAATCAACTATTTTGTGGAAGACGACGACCCGCTACTCACCGTGAACGCGCCCGCACCCACCGAGGTGGAGAAAACCATCGGACGCTACTGCGCCGAACTCATCGAAGATGGTGCGTGCCTCCAGATGGGCATCGGCTCCATCCCCAACGCCATCCTGTCGTGCCTTGGCAACCACAAAGACATCGGCATCCATACCGAGATGTTCTCCGACGGTATCCTGCCTTTGGTGAAGAGAGGCGTCATCAACGGCAAGTGCAAGAAATTGGACCGTGGTAAAATCGTCTCCACCTTTGTGATGGGTTCGCAAAAAATCTACAACTTCATCGATGGCAACCCACAGGTGCTGATGAAAGACGTTGAATATACCAACGACCCGTTCATCATCGCTCAGCAGCCCAAAATGACCTCCATCAACTCGGCCATACAGGTGGATTTGTCGGGACAGGTGTGTGCCGACTCGCTGGGCGACAAAATCTATTCCGGCGTGGGCGGACAGATTGATTTCGTGTATGGTGCATCGCGGGCAAAAGACGGCAAGGCCATCATCGCCATGCCCTCTACCACCCGCAAAGGCATCAACAAAATTGTGCCGGCCTTGGACTTGGGTTCGGGGGCTGTTACCACGCGCAACCATATCCACTGGTTCATCACCGAGTACGGGGCAGTGAACCTTTACGGACGCTCCTTGCAGGAAAGGGCCAAACTCATCATCTCGGTGGCGCATCCTCAGTTTCAGGATCAGCTGGAAGAGGCTGCCTTCAAGCGCTTCGGCTCACATTATCACTATATTTGTAAAAATAATATCTAACTAAAAAAATAAAATCATGGCAAATTTCAGCATCTGGGAAGTCTTGTTCCTGCTCTGTTTCGCGGTCAGTTGGCCGGTATCCATCGCCAAATCATTGCGCACGAAAGTGGTGATCGGCAAAAGTCCGTTTTTCATGTCGTTGGTGATATTAGGCTACATCTTTGGCATCATTCACAAGGCGTTGTACAGCCACGACATCGTCATCTGGCTCTATGTGTTCAACGCCGTGCTGGTCGCCACCGACCTAGCGCTCTATTTCACTTATATTGGGAGAAATAGGAGAGAATTACAACGATCCAAGCAACAGTAAATCAAACCATTATGTTTCATCAGATCAACTTTGTAGAGATTTTCAGCTCCTTTATCGTGATGTTTGCCATCATTGATATTCTGGGCTCTATCCCGATTTTTATGAGCATACGGGAGAAAAACCAGGACATCAAGGCGGCGCAGGCGTGCCTCACGGCGTTGGGGCTGTTTCTGCTCTTCTTCTTCGCGGGCGACGCGCTCTTCCGGCTCTTCGGCATCAATTCGGCCTCCTTCGCGGTGGCAGGGGCCTTCGTGCTGTTCATCCTTGCCGTGGAGATGGTATTGGGCCGCGACATCATCAAGAACGAGCCCAACAGCGGTGGCGCGAGCATCGTGCCCGTAGCCTTCCCACTCATCGCCGGCCCCGGCGCCATCACCGCCCTGCTCTCCCTCCGCGCCGACTACGCCGTGGTCAACATCCTGCTCGGACTGCTACTGAACCTCATCCTCGACTACCTCGTCATCCGCTTCTTGGACAAGATTCAGAAACTCTTAGGTGCCAACCTCATCTTCATCATCCGCAAATTCTTCGGTGTCATCCTGTTGGCAATGGCCATCAACATGTTCGTCAATAACCTGATGGTCATCATCCATCCGGCTCCGTAAGGTTACCCTATTTCTTCTTTCCTTCGTACGACAGCCGTTTGCTGCCCATCTGACAAGAGAATTGCAATTTCGTATTGCTGACCGTGCCCTTCAGTTGTCGCACGGTGTACTTTTCGTACCGTTTTCCGTCATTGGTGGGCACAATGTTGTTTCCTTTTATCTGCCCGTTTTTCTTTGTAACAGGTTTTATTGTAACATCCACAGTTACAGGCATCAACCAAGAGAACTTAACATCGTACAACGTGATGGAGCAGGTCTCAGAAGAAGATGAGGTTTGCAGTTTTACGGTCACATTTTTTCGGGTATAGCTGTCCACCGTCATAGTGCCGATGAAAGTTTGAGCCTGCGCGCAAAAAGCACACAAAATGATGATAAGGGTGAGGATTGGTTTCATACCAAAGAATTGTGTATCACCCCTTGAACACGAACCCTGCGCTTTCCACAGCCTTGCGGATCTCTTCCACAGAGGCAGTGCCAGCTACGGCAAGCGTTTTGGTCCTGGGGTTAGCCTCAACGGAAGTAACACCCTCGAGGCTTCCCACCGCTTGTTCCACAGAAGCCTTGCAATGGCTGCAATGCATGCCTTCCACGGTATATACTACCGTTCCTTCCGGAATATCCTGTTGTTTTTTGAATCGGCTAAAAAATTTCATACTCAATGCAATTATAATGAACAATAATAATAATGACGAACAGATGATTTGAAAGACGCTGGGCGAAGCGGCCTCCGAATGACAGCAGGCGCTATGCATACCGCAGTTTTCAGTCATACCGAAAGCACTGATTCCAAGCGCGTTAATCAGCAGTCCGAAAAACACGGAAAAACCGATGATGGTGAGCAGATAAATCCACGTGAAACGTCTCCCCAATGACTTGCGCACCACCAAGATGGAGGCGATATTGACGGCGGGGCCGGCCATGAGCATCACCAAGGCGGCACCGGGCGAGAGCCCTTTCAGCATCAGCGCGGCCGCGATGGGAATACTGCCGGTGGAGCAGATGTACATCGGCACCGCCACGATTAAAATCACCAACATTTGCAGCAAGGGCTGATGCCCGAAAGTGAGGAAAAACTCGTCGGGAACGACCACATTGATGAGTGCCGCCAATAGCAAACCGATGAAAAGCCTGAGACCGATGTCCTGCATCATGTCGAAATAGGCATATTTCAGCACGCGCCACAATGGATTGCCTCGTTCTATTGTGCAAGTATCTGATACAACAGCCGTTGCTTCGTCGTTTTTTACCCAACGGTTCACTAACAGTCCGCCGCAAATGCCGGTGATCAAGGCGGCCACAGGCCGTATGATGGCGAACCCCAAGCCCATCAGCGAGAAGGTGGCCAAGATGGAGTCGATGCCCGTTTGCGGCGTGGCAATCAGAAACGAGGCCACCGCTCCTTTGGAGGCTCCTTCTTTCTTCAGTCCGATGGCGGTAGGAATTACGCCGCACGAACACAACGGCAACGGAATCCCCAACAACGCCGCATACACCACCGACATCCGGTTGTTCTGCGACAAGTATTTGTGGTAGAATTTTTTAGGCACAAACACGTGCAGTACGCCAGCAATAAGGAAGCCCAGCAAAAGGTAAGGGCTCATCCCATTCGTAATTTCCAAAAATGATTGTAAAAAGTGATTCATAACTTGAATAACACTGATAAACCCTTGTTTTTATATAACGAATAAAAGCATGTATTATTACTTCACGGCCGTTATCATCAGCCAATGCTTTTCCTTATTGAGGAGGATATTGGTGTTGCGGAAACCGCTGTTCGACAGATGAAAACTAATTTCTTCGGGCTTGTAGTTATGCATCCCCTCAATCATGCGCTCCCATTTGTCATCCATCGCACCTTTTCCATCTGATTCATTGACAATTACGAAACGCCCATCTGTCTTCAACACATTTTTCACCTCCTTGAAGCAGTGTTCAATATCCGGCCAAAAATAGATGGTCTCGAAAGCGGTCACTAAGTCAAACGAGCCCTCTTCGAAGGGAAGGTTGGCAACATTTCCTTCCAACACTTTGCAACGTCCTTCCTGAATGGCTTTGGTGTTCACTTTTGTCGATTTTTGGACAGAAACCCGTGAAAAGTCGATGCCTGTGACCATTCCTTGCGGGGCGCGTTGCAGTAGGCGGGCGATGTTGGCCCCACCGCCGCATCCGATGTCCAAAATCTGTTCATCGGCTGCAATCTCTACGGATTCCAATGCCCAATTGGACATCGCGGCATGGCCCCCGCCATTCATTCCGTTCACCATTATCTTACCCAAGAAGCCTTCCGGCTTTTTCGCATTACTGAAAAATTTACTGAGAAGTCCCATAGTTGATAGCATTAAAATTTCGGCGGCAAAATTCCACCTTTCGCCATAGCCTTACAATACCCTAAATTGGCGATTTTCAAAGGCTCATTCATCAAAGTAAAGTATTTATATCGGAGGAAGTTGCAACATTGATTCGGAATTTCGCAAAATATCTGATATTTTTATAAATTTGCACTTTATTTTATAAAGATAATTATCAATATTTAATAATCTATAAAACAAGACGTTATGGTTATTTTAGAAAAACCGTTTGTATCGGATTTGATGGTGGAAACTTTGGAGAAAAATGAGATTCCCGTATTAAAAAATGAAATGTCTGAACTGCGTATCACGAAGGGCAAGGTGTTGTCAGACCAAGAATTTAGCGAGGAATATAAAAAGGTGGGAAAATTGTACACCGTATCCGAAAATGCCCTCGGATGGATTTACGACCATATTGATAACCAGCGCTTTTTAGATAGCATCTCTATCGTAAAAGATAAATCGGCATTCCGCAGAATTTGTCGCGACATTTATCCCGATTTCTTTTTCAAAGAATTGAACATCAACGAGATGAAGCAGGCCGACACCCAAAGCATCAAGTTCCCCTGCGTCATCAAACCGTCGGTGGGATTTTTGAGCAAAGGCGTTTTTGTGGTGCATAATGCCGAGGAATACCAAAAGGCGGTGGACAATCTCCTGGTAGAATTTTCAAAGACCGGCAACGACTTTCCGGAGTTTGTGGTCGGCAAAAGCCGTTTCTTGATTGAGGAGTACATTCACGGCGAAGAATATGCGGTGGATGCCTATTACGATGAAAATGAGAAACCGGTGATACTGAACATTTTCCACCACAAATTTATGAACGAATCCGACACCTCCGACCGTCTGTACCTCACCAACAAGGGACTTTTCGACCGCTACGAGGAACCCTTCACCCAGTTCCTTACCAACATCAACAAGACCTTGCATCTGACCAACTTCCCGATGCATATCGAATTCCGTTACGATGGCCAAAAGGCCGTTCCCATCGAGATTAACCCGCTGCGTTTCACGGGGTTCTGTCTGAACGAGCTGCAAGTCTTTGTGAGCGGATGCCATCCGATGCTCTCCTTCCTGAAAGGTCGCCGTGTTTCCAAGGAGGAGATGTGGAATGGGAAAGAAGAGCTCACCTACGCCTTCACGGTGCTGGAAATGCCGGCGGATGCGGAAGGGAAGAAGTTTAACGATGAGAAATTCCGGGCCGACTTCCCCGGTGTGATTGATGTGCGCTGCGGTGCCGACCGCTCATCAGGAGTGGCGGCCACTGTTTTCCTCGAGATCGAAACGAAGAACCTTACCGACTTGGATCCCATCATGAGTTTGGACATGCACGAGTATGTGCGGTAATCGTAATTTCTTGAAATCCCTTTTTCGATAGTTACAGAGCTGTGGCGTGCCACGGCTCTTTTTTTCACCTTTCCAGCCTGCCTCTACCACTCCATCTATAGAAAAAGTCCAAACAATCCAATTACATTGATTATCAATACAAAAAAATAAAAAAAAGACATGGTCAGAGGGTTATAAAGCCGTATTTGAAATCGTAACCGAAATGTAACCTCCTAATTACAGTAAATGTGAGTCTTTCTTCGTACCTTTGCAGTGGATTTTTCAGTCCTATTGACACTATGACTATTGAATTGATTTTCAGACTTCTCGGATCGCTTGCACTACTCATTTTTGGTATGAAAATGATGAGCGATGCCCTTCAGAAATTAGCTGGCTCGGGGCTGAGGCATATTTTGGGACGAATGACATCGAACCGACTCCTGGGGATGCTCACAGGCACTTTTGTCACCTGTGCCGTGCAATCTTCATCGGCGACAACCGTAATGACCATTTCATTCGTATCAGCGGGGCTGCTCACGTTAGCCCAGGCCATCTCCATCATCATGGGGGCCAACATTGGCACTACGCTGACCGCATGGATTATGACGCTGGGCTACAATGTTGACCTGACTTACGCGGTATTTCCGGCTTTCATCCTCGGCATGGTACTCATCTATACAAAGCGGCACAGTTTTGTGGGTGAACTCCTGTTTGGTCTGGCGTTTTTGTTCTGGTCGTTGGTCATGCTAAGCAGTGTGGGGAGAGAAATGGACTTGGCACACAATGCAGATGTAATAGCATTTTTTGCCTCCTTCGATACGAGCAGTTACATCACCATCCTCATTTTTCTGGCCGTGGGCACTCTCATCACCTGCATCGTGCAATCATCGGCGGCAGTGATGGCCATCACCATTCTGCTCTGCTCAACAGGCGTGCTGCCCATCTACATGGGCATTGCCTTGGTGTTGGGTGAAAACATCGGTACTACAGCCACTGCCAATATTGCAGCATTGGGTGCTGGCATTGCGTCTCGGCGGGCGGCACTGGCGCATCTGTTGTTCAATGTTTTCGGGGTGCTGTGGGTGCTCTGCGTTTTCTATCCCTTCGTTGATTTGACGTGTGAAATGGCGGGGTACAATCCTTCCATGTCGGGACAGGCAGAGCGATTGCCGATTGTTCTCGCCCTATTCCACACCTGCTTCAATGTGTTGAATACCGCCATTCTCATCGGATTTATCCCCCAGATAGAGAAGCTGGTTTGCCGGCTATTGCCTGATAGGAGCCAGAAAAAGAATGTGAATGCACTGCAGTTCATTAGCGGCGGACTGATGTCCACGCCAGAAATCTCCGTTTTACAAGCGCAGAAAGAAATTGTGCTTTTTGCCGAACGCATACACCGCATGTTCGGCATGACCCGTTCCCTGCTGGATGAGAAAAACAAAAAAGAGTTCGAACGCCAATACGAGCGCATCGTCAAGTACGAGAATATAGCCGACAACATGGAGATCGAAATTGCGACTTATCTGGGGAAAGTGAGCAACGAACATCTTTCCAATGACACAAAATGGAAAATCCGCGACATGCTCCGCCAAATCAACGAGTTGGAATCCATTGGCGATGCCTGTTTCAAGATGGCCAGAACCCTTCAGCACCGTCATGAGTCTCATGAGAATTTCACCGCCCAACAGTACGCGCGTTTGCACGAAATGCTGCAATTGGTGAACGAAGCCCTGACCCAGATGATGGTCGTTGTCAGCGGCCGGCGTGAAAATCTCAACATTGATGCCTCGCAAGAAATCGAACATGAAATCAACACTCTGCACGACAATTTCAAAGCAGAAAACATACGCGACATCAACAATCAAGCCTATTCCTACGCTATCGGCTCCATCTATTACGACATTATCGCCGAATGTGAGAAATTGGGCAACTACGTAATGAATGTTGTGGAAGCCCGACTCGGCAAACGCTTTCTTACCTTCCAAGGCCTCCAAATCAATCTCGACCGCAAAACCACGACCGTCAACGGACAGTCTGTCAGCCTCACCCGTACCGAATTTGACCTCCTTGTGCTTCTCCTCAGCCAGCGCGGACAGGTTCTCTCCCGTCAAACCATCATGGATACCGTTTGGAAAGGCATCATCGTCACCGACCGCACGGTCAATGTCAACATCACCCGACTCCGCAAAAAGCTCGGTCCATACGCTGTGAACCTCAAAAGCCGACAAGGCTTCGGATATGTGTTTGAGGAAGTGAGCCAACCGCAGCGGGTCTCCATAATTCCGTTGGCATAAAGAAATAGAGGATTTTAAAATTCTTTGGAATCTGTATTATTCAAATTTCATTTTACATGGCAAAAATTTGTATTTTTGCAGATTGTATTGTTCCATCATTCTTACCCTTATGAAAAGAATTATATTTTTTGCTTTATCCTTTATTTTCGCCACTTTCATGCTGAATGCCAGTCCAGTGGACACGCTGACGGCTCGTCAGGCAGCGGCAAATTTCCTGTCGCAGCACGGACAGACCCGCAGTGCCAACGCGCTTCAGCTGGCCTATCAGCTCAGCGATGCGCAGCAGACACCCTGCGTGTATATTTTCAACAGCGAGGGCGGCGGCTTTGTGGTGACGGCGGCCGACAACAGCGTGCTGCCGGTGCTCGGCTACAGCACCACAGGGCATTTCGATACGCAGAATATCCCCTCCAACGTGGCCGCATGGCTCGACAGTTACCGCGATGCGGTGAGCGATATCGCTGCGGGGGCCAGCACCCGCGCCTACCCCACCATGGAGGAGGCATGGCAACAGTTGCTCGCCAACGAACCTGCCGCCCCGAGCCGCGAGGTGGTCGTCGGTCCCCTGCTCACCACCACCTGGAACCAGAGTCCCTACTACAACCAACTCTGCCCCGGAACAGGCAACAACAAGGCCATCACCGGCTGTGTGGCTACCGCCATGGGACAAATCATGCGCTACTGGCAGTGGCCCGCACAAGGGCACGGCAGCCACACCTACGTGGCCAACTACGGCGACTATGGCTATGCCGATTATGGCTCTCTGTATGCCAATTTCGGCGAAGCCACCTACAACTACAACCTGATGCCCGACTACCTCAACAGCAGCAGTTCCAGCAACCAGATAGGAGAAGTGGCCAAACTGCTGTATCACTGCGGCGTAAGCGTCAACATGATGTACAGTCCGAGTGCCAGTGGTGCCAATAGCGAGAATGTGCCGAGCGCCATGCACAATTATTTCGGCTATACCAGCAGCACCTTCCAATACAAGAGCGGCGAAACTTCCTGGGTGAATGCGCTGAAAACCCAACTCAACGCCGACAGACCGGTGTATTATAGCGGTTCCGGCGACGACGGCGGCCACGCCTTCGTATGCGACGGCTACGACGAGGACAACTACTTCCATTTCAACTGGGGCTGGTCGGGCTCGCACAACGGCTATTTCGCCGTCTCCAACCTCAACCCCGGCAGCTACGTGTTCAACACCTACCAAGGAGCCATCTTCAACCTCGAACCCGACCTCTGTTATCCCTATCCTGAAATTTCCATCTCCGGCAATACCGTGATGGCCGACGCCAACAGCAGCGTCACCCTCACCGCACCCGAAGGCGTGAGCTACCAGTGGAGCAATAATAGTACCGATCAGTCTATCACCGTCTCTCCTGCAGTTCCCAAATACTACACCGTAACGGTAACCGACACGGCCGGCTGCCGCAATACCGCCTCCACATGGGTGACCTTTGCCGACGGCTGCGAAATCACCTTCCACCTCCACGACAGCTACGGCGACAGCTGGCAGGGCAATACGATACAAGTATTCAACCGTGTGACGAAAATTGCAGAAATCACCCTCGACGATGGCAGCGACGCCACCATCACCCTGCCCGTCATCTCTGGCGAACTGGCCCTGAGATGGAAACTCGGAAACTACCCCGAAGAGTGTTCCTTCGAGGTGAATGGGCACTGCTTTGAGTACATCTGCACCGACGCACCTCAGAGCACGGGCGTGTTCTTTGTCACCCAACTCTTCTGCGGTGATATTGTCACAGAATTTTCCGTAGAAACCGAGGACGGACAATATACGTGGAATGACATTACCTATTATGAATCAGGTGATTATCAACAAACCTTCACCACACCTCTCGGCTGCGACAGCACCGCCATCTTGCACCTCACCCTGCACACCAACGGCATTGCCAACCCTCTCTTTACCACTCCTATCACCTTGTACCCCAACCCCACCAACAACAAGTTCACAGTACAATATCCAACGAATGGCATTTCATTGGATAATGCTGAAATACAATTATTTGATGCGTTTGGGAAATTGTTGTTGCGCGTGCCTGTAACCGGCGAGACCACCGAAATTGATCTCTCAGATTTCGCCAGCAGCATCTATCTTGTCAAATGGATGACCGATGGAAATGTGATGGCGGTGGGTAAAGTGGTAAAACGGTAACCGATTAATGGCTGCGTTTTCATATTTTTTTATTATTTTTGCAGCCGCATTTTCAGAAAAATTTAAATCATAAAAAACATACAATGGATTTCAGTTTATCAAAAAAAGAAGAGTTGTTCCTGCAGATGATTCGCGAATTTGCAGTGAACGAAGTCAAGCCGCTTGCTGCGGAAGTTGACGAAGAAGAGAAATTTCCGATTGAGACCGTGAAGAAACTCGGCAAACTCGGTGTGATGGGTATTCCGATTCCCGTACAGTACGGCGGACAGGGCGGCACCAACCAGATGTACTCGATGGCTGTCGAGGAACTCTCCCGCGTGTGCGCCACCACCGGCGTCATCGTGTCGGCTCACACCTCCCTCTGCATGGCTCCCATCTTGGAGCACGGCACCGAGGAGCAGAAACAGAAGTACCTCCCGAAACTCGCCTCCGGTGAGTGGATCGGCGCCTTCGGTCTTACCGAACCCAACGCCGGTACCGATGCCGCCATGCAGCAGACCACCGCAGTGGATGCCGGTGACAAATGGATCATCAACGGCTCCAAGATTTTCATCACCAACGCCAGCGAGGCTTCCGTTTTCATCGTGATGGCCATGACCGACAAGTCGAAAGGCACGAAGGGCATCTCCGCCTTCATCGTGGAGAAGGGCTTCAAGGGCTTCAGCATCGGTAAGAAGGAGATGAAGATGGGCATCCGCGGCTCCGCTACCTGCGAGCTGATTTTCGAGAACTGCGAAGTTCCGAAGGAAAACCTGCTCGGCGAACTCGGCAAGGGTTTCAAAATCGCTATGATGACCCTCGACGGCGGCCGTATCGGTATCGCCTCCCAGGCCCTCGGCATTGCACAAGGCGCTATGGACGAGACGGTAAAATATACCAAAGAGCGTAAACAGTTCGGCAAGGCGATCGCCAAATTCCAGAACACCCAGTTCCAGATGGCCGACCTCGAAACCAAGGTTCAGGCCGCCCGTCTGCTGGTGCGTTCCGCTTCCTACAAGAAAGACATGCACATCCCTTATTCCGCTGATGCGGCCATGGCCAAGCTGTTTGCCGCTGAGACCGCAATGGAGGTGACCACCAAGGCCGTGCAGTTCCACGGCGGTTATGGTTACACCCGCGAGTATCCGGTGGAGAGAATGATGCGCGACGCCAAGATCACCGAAATTTACGAAGGCACCAGCGAGGTCCAGAGAATGGTCATCGCCGCCAAATTGTTCGCTTAATTAATTAGAAATCAGAAAATAAAAAATAGATATGAAAATCGTAGTTTGTATCAAGCAGGTTCCGGACACCACCGAAATCAAGATCAACCCCGCAACGGGTACGTTGATTCGCGACGGTGTGCCGAGCATTATGAACCCTGACGATAAGGGCGGCCTTGAAGTGGCCCTCCAGTTGAAAGACCAATTTGGCGCACATGTCACCGTCATCACGATGGGACCGCCGCAGGCCGAGGCCATCCTCCGCGAGGCCATGGCTATGGGTGCCGACCGCGCCATCCTCCTCACCGACCGCAAGTTCGCCGGCGCTGACACGCTCGCCACCTCCAACGCACTGGCCGGCGCCCTCCGCGTCATCGAACACGACCTCGTCATCACCGGCCGCCAGGCCATCGACGGTGATACCGCCCAGGTCGGTCCGCAGATTGCCGAACACCTCCACACCCCGATGATCTCCTATGTGGCCGGCGTGGAATACGACGGCAAGGACAAACTCACCGTGAAGAAAGAAGACGAAGACGGCTACCAGATGTTGGAAGTCCACACGCCCGCCCTCCTCACCGTGCTCGCCTCCGCTTTCAAACCGCGCTATATGACCGTCAAGGGCATCCTCGACGCATACGACGCAAAGGAAATCGAAATCTGGAACGTCGATAAGATTGACGTGGACGAAGCGAAACTCGGTCTCAACGGCTCACCCACCCGCGTGAAGAGATCGTTCACCAAACCGCAGAAAGTGGCCGGCGAGGTGTTCGACGTCACCCCCGAAGAGGCCGTGGACCTCATCGTTGCCAAACTGAAAGAAAAATTCATCATTTAAGGAGGAACAACTATGGACAAATCAAATTATAAGAACATATTCGTATTCGTTGAGCAGCGCGACGGCGTCATCCAGCCCGTCGGACTCGAACTGCTCGGCAAGGCCCACGAACTGGCACAGATCCTGGGCGAGAAGGTCGTGGCAATGTTCCTCGGCCACAACATCAAGAACCAATGTCAGACCCTCATCGAGTACGGCGCCGACGAAGTCGTGTATGCCGACTGCCCCGAGCTGAAGGACTATCTGACGGAGCAATACTCACAGGCCATTGCGCAGATTTCCGACAAGTATCTGCCCAACATCATCCTGTTTGGTGCCACCACCATCGGCCGTGACCTCGGTCCGCGCCTCTCCGCCCGTTTGGCAACCGGCCTCACCGCCGACTGCACCAAGTTGGAGATTTCGGAAGAGAAAGAGCTGATGATGACCCGTCCCGCTTTCGGCGGCAACCTGATGGCCACCATCATGTGTACGGAGCACCGTCCGCAGATGAGCACCGTGCGTCCGGGCGTGATGCAGAAGATGACCCGCGACACTTCCCGCAAGGGCGAAATCATGGAGTTCAAGCCGGTGTTCGATCCCAGCAAGTTCGCCGTGAAGCTCGTCAAGAAGGTGAAAGCCGACAAGGGCAAGATGGACATCACCGAGGCCAAGATTCTGGTTTCCGGTGGTCGTGGTGTGGGTTGCAAGGAGGGCTTCGAGAAACTCGGTGCCTTGGCCAAGACCCTCAACAACGCGCAGGTTTCATCCTCCCGTGCGATGGTTGATGCCGGCGTGATGCCGCACGACGTGCAGGTGGGACAGACCGGTAAGACCGTGCGTCCGAACCTCTATTTCGCCATCGGTATTTCGGGTGCCATCCAGCACTTGGCCGGTATGGAGGAGTCCGACCTCATCATCGCCATCAACCGCGACAAGGACGCCCCCATCTTCGGTGTGGCCGACCTCGGCGTGGTAGGCGATTTCAACAAGATCGTGCCCCTGCTGAACGAACGTTTGCAAAAAGAGATGCAGGAGAAATAATGCCCTGTAGAGACGTTGCGCGCAACGTCTCTACAATGGCAATAATGTAACCGACAGAATTGAGGCCGCCGCAAGGTGGCCTCAATTCATATTTTTTAATCGGGAAAAAACAGTCCCATCCCACCTTTGCGGATTCACCCCGTTTTCAGTTTTCAATTCTCAATTTTCCGTTCCCCTCAGTCTCGCACGCAGCGGACGGAAAAACCATACGTCAAGTCTCTGGGCCACTTGAGTATAGTGGTAGAGTTACTAGCGATTCCGTATGCCCAAACGATATTCTCATTATAGGCAGTGGTAGTCCAGAAGAAGGCATAATTGGTATTATAGGGGTCAGTAGTTCCTGAGTTTAAAATAGGAAGTGCTGAAAAGCCGGTGGTGTTGTTCATATTTGTATGATTGCCCACACAGCAACTGCAACTATTGATGTAACTATTCCATCCCGTAGTTGCAGCCAAAGATTTGGCAATATCGCTACTGCTCCCGTCACATTGAAATGTTGGGATGCATCTCACATAACTAATCAGTTGCGCCCATTCAGCATCAGATGGAACATGCCATCCCGTGGGGCAAATGCCCTGTATGCCACTGGGATTGGCATCAGAGGATGTCTCCTGATGCATCACTGCTGGCCAGTTGTATTCGTATCCATAAATAGCGACACTATCCGCAGAAGAATATGCAGCATAAAGATATGGTTCTGTGGCATCAATCATCTCGTAAATGTCAGTGGCATCCGTTATCGTGTCCCCGTTTGGAAAACGTGTAGTTCTCAGATTTTCTCTCATCCAACATTGTGCACCAAGCCAAACAGTGTGATAAACATTGCCATCAATGTCGGTGAGGGTGGGGGTGCCAGGGCAGGGCTGACCGTCAAGGGAAAGATCCTCAGAAAACAACAGGGCAAACATTTGTGAACTATCCTGCGCCTGTGTAATATGCGGGCTTTCAATTTCCGTTCCGTTGAGAGTGGCGTACCCCACGTATTCCATCTGATCACCGAAGGTGAAGGGGTTGGTGGTGGTGGATTTCGGTTGTAGAGACGTTGCGCGCAACGTCTCTACGGCGGTGGTGCCAACATATTCAATCCTATTGCCGTTCCCCGCACCATTGCACACCATTTTGATGGACGACGTTTTGCCGTTCTGGCGGGCGGTCATCACGTAGGTGCCGGCGGCGGACAAGATGATGCGGAATTGGTGGGTGCCTGTCGGTAGGGGCGAATAATTATTCGCCCCTACGATGCGGCCGTTTCCATCCGCAATTTCCAACGTCACTGCGCCCGCGTCCGCCACTGTCAGGTTCACGTCAGTGGTGCCGGTGAACGGGTTCGGGTTGTTCTGCGACAGGACAAAACCGCCGTTGGCAACAGATTCGTCAATGCCCGTAACATTCTGCATAATCAGCGTAGTGTCGGGCCAATAAATCGTCTCCTGCCACCCTTTGGTCTGGTTGGTGATGACCACGCGGTCCAGCTGCACGTATTGGTTGACTGCATCACGGCCCGTAAAAGTGAGGGTGACAGTCTGCGCGAAAGTCGCTACACCCATCAGGGATAAGGCAAGTATACAGATTGTTTTTTTCATTTTATAAGGGATTTGGGGTAAAACATGAGAATTTTATTCTGCAAAATTACACAAAATTTTTAAATACCAGTAGGGCTGTCATTATATGGCAGCCCTGCCGTCATATTAGGTCAGCCCTACAAAAACAATTTATTAATATGCGAGGCCGCCGCAAGGTGGCCTCGCTGGGTATTGAATGGAATGGTTTTATTTCCAGAAATTTGTTGTATTTTTGCAAATCCAAAACAAAACCACGTGATTAAGAAAATCGGAGATAACATCGTTTCCCCCTTGGGGTTCACCACCGAGGAGAACTGGCGCAATCTGCTGGCAGGACATAGCGGGCAGCAGCCCTACGAACAAGGGTTCTCGCTGCCGGAACCGTTCTGCGCATCGGTCATCAATAACGCCCTACTGGAAAAACAGTTCCTCGCACTGCCCAACCCGCACAACATCCGCTACACCAAGATGGAAAAGTGCGCCCTCCTGTCAGCCACCGACGCCATCCACCGCGCCGGCATCGACGCCACCAGCCACGAGGTGCTGTTCATCCTCTCCACCACCAAAGGAAACGTCGAACTGCTGCGCGACCTCCAAGGCTACGAGCCCGAGCGGCCCTACCTGTGGCGCTCCGCCCAGCTTATTGCCCAATACTTCGGCAATCCCAACGAACCCATCGTGGTGAGCAATGCCTGCATCTCGGGCTGCGCCGCCCAGGTGGTGGCCCAGCGACAGCTGGAACAGGGCCGCTACCGCTACGCCGTGGTCATCGGTGCTGATGTGCTCTCGCAGTTCATCATCTCCGGCTTCCAGTCGTTCAAGGCCCTCTCGCCCGAACCCTGCCGCCCGTTTGATGCGGAACGTACCGGCCTGAACCTCGGCGAGGCCGCCGCCACCCTGGTGTTCGCCCGCGCCGACCAGCCCGAACCCACCGACCTGTGGCTGCTCAACGGGGCACTCTGCAACGACGCCAACCACATCTCCGCCCCCTCACGCACCGCCGAAGGCCTCGTGAAAGCCATCCAGCAGATTCTGCCCGACACCGCCACCCCCGACCTCGCCTTCGTCAACGCCCACGGCACCGCCACCCGCTACAACGACGACATGGAGTCGGTGGCGCTGCAACGCTGCGGCCTCGACCAGCTGTCCGTCAACAGCCTCAAAGGCTACTTCGGCCATACCCTCGGCGCCGCCGGCGTGGTAGAGAGCATCATCTCCTGCCAGGAAATCAACAACGGCACTATCCTGCCCACTCGGGGCTTTACCACCCCGGGTACGGTGGCCCCCATACAGGTCGCCACCACGCAAGAAAAGACCGACAAACCGCTGTTTATCAAGATGATATCTGGCTTCGGAGGCAGCAACGCCGCCCTGCTTTTCGCCAAAAACGATGCGGCCATTTTAAAGAATTTTAAGACCGAATAATAGGGAGAAGATGGAAGAAAAACAACTCAGACTCATGTCGTACGCCCGCATCACCAACCAGCAAGTGGTGAGCAACGGCAACACCATCATCGAAAATATTGATACAGATATAAAACACTGGTTATCTGAAATATACAAAAAGTTAGGGTGCGATTATCCCAAATTTTTCAAGATGGACCCGCTCTGCAAGTCGGGCTTCCTAACCGCCGAACTGGTGATGAGCCACCTGCACCTGTCGCCCGATGAACCGAAAGAGGACTGGGCGGTGGTGTGTTTCAACTCGGCCGGCTCGCTCGATGACGACCGCACTTACCAAGCTACCATCCAGGAGGCCGACAGCTACTTCCCAAGTCCGGCGGTGTTTGTCTATACCCTCGCCAACATTGTTACCGGCGAGATTGCCATCCGTCACAAAATCAAGGGAGAAAGCTCCTGCTATGTGGCGCAGAAGTTCCAGCCCGGGACAATCCTCCAGGCGGTTAATGACGTGCTGCAGCGTACTCCTGCCCGCCACGTGCTGGCCGGGTGGGTGGATTTCGACGAAGGCGTGTGCCAGACATTGCTCTTTGCCGCCACTCTTTCCTCCGATGCGCAGATGCCACTCCTTACCGAATCGACCCTCCAAACCATTTTCTAAGACACAGAAACCTTTAGAAAACGTCCCTTTTCCCCTTCTTTCTTTTCAAACCTTACACAAAATAACCCCACTGCTACACAAGAAGTTGTGCAACGGTGGGGTCGTGCAAAAGCCCTTTCCTGCGACTATCAGGCCGCAGGACAAGGAACTATAGCGATTAATTCTTCTCTTTGAGAATATCTCTGATTTCGGTAAGAAGCAACTCCTCTTTAGAGGGAGCAGGCGGAGCAGCGGGTGCTTCCTCTTTCTTCTTCTCCATCTTACGTTTCAGCGTATTCATGCCCTTGATCATAAAGAAAATACAGAGAGCGATGATCAAGAAGTCGATCACATTTTGGATGAACTGTCCATAGGCGAACACAGCACCAGCAGCCTTGGCATCTGCCAGAGCCAGCCCCTTCTCCTGTCCGGAAAGAGCAACATACATGTTGGTGAAATCCACGTTGCCGACCACCTTACCAATCAACGGCATGATGATGTCATCGACCAACGAACTGATAATTTTGCCGAACGCACCGCCAATGATCACACCGACAGCCATGTCCATCACATTGCCTTTTAAGGCAAATTCCTTGAATTCTTGTACGATTTTCATACTTGTAGTTTTTAGGTTTTGGATTTGCAAAATTACACAAATAAGTTGGATTGTGAAATATATTTGGTAAATAAATGAAATTTGTTTAATTTTGCCGTTTAAAATAGGTCTATTAAATTAATATTTAACTTATTGAATAATAAATATTTATGGAACAATTAATTGAAGAATTGAAGAAAGAAATTATCGAAGTTCTCAACTTGGAAGACATGAAACCCGAGGACATTGACGAAAACGCACCTCTTTTTGGTGAAGGTCTTGGGTTGGATTCCATTGATGCGTTGGAGCTAATTGTGTTGATGGAGAAGAACTACGGTATCAAGTTGCAGAGTGCCGACCAGGGCAAGGAAATCTTCAAGTCTGTCCGCGTGATGGCGGAATACATTCAAGAACACAGAACAAAATAATTGGTGGTGAGTGACATTGTCATCACAGGCATAGGAGTCATCTCCGCTCTTGGCCACGGCATCGAGGCGACTGCCGACAGGTTGTTGCGCTCGGAGTCGGGGGTGGGCAAGATGCGTTATCTGAAGACGGTACACACGGAGATTCCTGTCGCCGAGGTACCGTTCAGCGATGATGACCTGCGGGGGATGTTGGGCATCGCGCCCGACTTTTCCATCACCCGTACCTCCTTGTTGGGGCGGGTGGCCCTGCGAGAGGCAGTCGAGATGTCAAATCTTAAAAAAGTTGATAACCAGAGAATTGCATTCATCTCCGGCACCACTGTCGGTGGCATGGAGAAGAGCGAGCAGTTTTACAAGGACTTTTTAGAGAACGACAAGCGCAATGAATACATTGCATTGCACGACTGCGGTGCCTGTACCGACATGATTGCCCAGGAGTATCCCGGGCGCATCACCATGCAGACCACCATCTCCACGGCCTGCTCGTCGGCAGCCAACGCCATCATCTTCGGTGCCGACATGCTGCGCTGCGGCCGCACCGACCTTGTGATCGCCGGCGGCACCGAATGCCTGAGCAAGTTCCACCTCGACGGTTTCAACACGCTGATGATCCTCGATTCGGAACCTTGCCGACCGTTCGACAAGAACCGTCACGGGCTAAACCTCGGCGAGGGCGCTGCCTACGTGGTGATGGAGACCCGCAAGCACGCCGAGCAGAGAGGCATCCGTCCCATCTGCCAACTGTCGGGCTACGCCAACCGGTGCGATGCCTACCACCAAACGGCATCGTCGCCTGAAGGAGAAGGCGCCTTCCGCGCCATGCAGGCCGCATTGCAATCAGCGGGGCTGCAGCCCTCCGACATCAGCTACATCAACGCACACGGCACTGGCACCCCCAACAACGATGAGAGTGAAGGCAAGGCCATGATGCGCGTCTTCGGAGATAAGGTGCCGCTGGTGTCCTCTACCAAAGCCTATACAGGCCATCCCACCAGCGCGGCAGGCGCCATCGAGAGCGTCATCTCCATTCTCGCCCTCACCCGCAACTTCGTACCCGCCAATCTAAACTTCTCCGAAAAAATCGAGTCACTCAACTTCACACCCGTCACCCATGTGATGACGGATGTGGAACTCAAGCACGTTCTTTGCAACTCCTTCGGCTTCGGCGGCAATGACTCATCTTGCATCTTTTCAAAAATCGATTAGTATGGACACTTATATACGGGCAGCTTCACAAATATCCATGCAACATCCACTCACCGAAGAGTGGATGGATGCTCCCATACTGCCCTCCGCCGTGTTCAACGAACCCCTCGACCCCGACTACAAGCAGTTCATTTCGCCCGCAGAAGCCCGCCGTATGGGACGTCTGCTGAAACGCGCTGTGGCCGCCTCCCTCGACACCCTCCAAAAAGGCAACTGCACCAACCCCGACGCCATCATCACCGGTACGGGATTAGGCTGCGTGGAAAACACCGAGAAGTTTCTTAACGCACTGATTGACAACGACGAGCAGTGCCTTCCCCCTACCCCGTTCATGCAGAGCACCCACAACACCATCAGTTCGCAGGTGGCCCTCAAGTTGCAATGCCACGGGTACAACAGCACCTACTCGCACCGAGGCACCTCGTTCGACAGCGCACTGCTGGATGCCATTATGCAGTTCCAGCTGAAACGCATCTCCACCGCCCTCATCGGTGGCTACGACGAGATGACCCCCGCCTATTTCAAGATGCTCGCCAAAATCGGCTACTGGCGTTCCGCCTCCGCAGACCTCGCCTCGCTGAAACAAGCCGGCATGACGGGCTCCCTCGCCTGCGGCGCTGCCGTGTCACTGCTCCTCACCAATACCTATTCCCCCGAATGCCTCTGCCGCATCGTCGACACTAACCTTTTCTATACCCATAACCCAGAAGAACAAAGTTCCCTCATCCACTCCTTCCTCCAGCAGCACAACCTGTCGGAAACCGACATCGATGCCGTGATGTGCGGCTTCAGCGGCGACGACAACAATGACTCTGTTTACCATCACCTGCTCCAATCGAATTTCCCCGACACCACCGCCCTTTGGTACAAACACCTCTTCGGAGAGTCGTTCTGCGCTTCTGGCTACGGCGTCTATTGCGCCGCCATCTGTCTAAAACACCAGCAAATTCCCGAACATCTCATCTATCAATCGGGACAGAACAAACCCTCTTCCATTAACAACATTTTGGTTATCAACCATTTCCATAAAAAAGATTTTTCACTAACCCTTTTAGCACCATGCTCCAGTTCCACACCGCTTTAATGCTTCTGCTGCAAGCTGTCCTCCTGACGGCCACCCAGTTTTTCTTGAAACTGGCACTGGATCGCATGGGGGCTTTCGAATGGTCAAAGAAATTTTTCAGGGAAGTATTGGTCAATTGGCCGCTTGCTATGAGTGGCATTTGTGGCCTCGGAGCGATGATTTTATGGATTGTCATTCTGAAGAAAAACGACCTCAGCCAGGTCTATCCGCTCACCTCTGTCAGTTACATTTTGGCACTCCTTGCGGGTGTGCTGCTGCTGAACGAGACCGTTCCCCTCACCCGTTGGATTGGTGTGATTATCATCATGATTGGTTTTTATTTTGTTGCTAAAGCGTAGGAGATGTTCTATCAGGATTTATTTATTATTGACTCACAAAAAATAGAAGAAGGGCACGCCGTATTTACCATCACGCTGAATCCCCAGCATAAAATTTACAAAGGTCATTTTCCGGGCGACGGTATCACTCCGGGAGTGTGCATCTTACAGATGGCCAGCGACCTTTTCTCCATCATCCAGCAACAAAACTTTGTCATCGCTTCCATGAAGAGCGTGAAGTTCATGCAACTCATCCGCCCGGCCGTCACCCCCAAGGTCACCTTCGAATTTTCCTACCAGCCCGCCGAAGAAGAGGGACATTATGAGGCCAAATGCACGGTCAGTCACGAGCAAGAAACGATGACCAAAACCACCCTGACCTTCTGTCCGGAGTCGCAATTCCCTAATTAATAAAAGATTATACAGAACTTTTTCGCTATGCAAAATGTTTTTTCGGATTTAAAACTTTGCGTGGTCATTCCCACCTACAACAACGAGAAAACATTGGCATCGGTAGTGGAGAAAGCCCAGCAATATTGTCCTACGGTGATGGTGGTAAACGACGGTTCGACCGATTCTACTCCACTTATCCTGAACCAGTTAGGAGAGGGCATCATCAAGATACAATACACCCCGAACCGAGGGAAGGGCTATGCCATGCGGCAGGCGTTCCGAATGGCCCTGGCGGCCGGCTACGACTATGTGCTGACGATGGACGCCGACGGGCAGCACCTCTCCACCGACCTGCCGAAGTTTGCGGAGACCATCCGCCAGCACCCCGACACGCTGATCGTGGGCAGCCGCGGCATGGTGCAGGAGAACATGCCCAAGAAAAACACCTTCGCCAACCGCTTTTCCAACTTCTGGTTCTGCTTGCAAACCGCCCACAAACTCCCCGACACACAATCGGGTTATCGCGTTTATCCTTTGAAAAAGATGGGTAAAATGCACTGGTTTTCAACACGATACGAAACAGAATTGGAAATTCTGGTACGCAGCGCGTGGCGGGGCATTCCTATCCTTCCCATCCCCATCGAGGTCTATTATCCACCACAGAAAGAACGGGTGAGCCACTTCCGTCCCCGCGCCGACTTCTTCCGCATCAGCGTGCTCAACACCATCTTCTGCTTGGTGGCCATCGTGTATGGCTACCCCGCCATGCTTTTCCATAAAATCTTCCATTAACCCCCAAAAATGCGCAACTTTTTCGTCTCCATCTACCGTTTCTTCGAGCGACACCGCATCGCCCTGTGGGCGTTTCTCGGCGTGCTGCTGACGGTTTTTGTGTTCGGCATTTTGCGCCTCCGCTTTGTGGAAGACATCAGCAGTTTCTTCCCCAACCAGGGCGACAACCAGCGCGTGAACTACGCCTACCAACATATCGGGGCCGACAACCGCATATTACTGAATGTCAAGTTGTCGCAACCGAAAGACTCGCTCAGCGAGGAGGACTATTCGCTCCTGACCGAAGCCGCAGACACGCTCGCCACTTACCTCCGCGCCCACGATAAGGAGCACCTGATGAAAGACCTCACCTATCAGGTCAACCAGCAGCAGGTGGCCGACATCGCCAGTTTTGTGGTGAAGAACATGCCCTACTTCCTCACAGAGGCAGATTACCAGCGCATGGACTCGCTGATGACCACAGAAAGTATTGAGGAACAACTAATTAACGACCAGTTTATCTACAACTCCATGACCGCCGATGTGGTCATGACCGACCCGCTCTTCTTCTCCGCACCGGTGCTTCAGAAACTCGAAGGCTTCCGCCCCAACGACCAGTACCACGAACAGGACGGCTACATCTTTAATAAAGAGGGCACCGAAGCCATTGTGGTGGTGACCTCCAAATTCCCCATCAGCGAAACGCAAAACAACCCCAAACTCATCGAGCAAATCCACCAGTCGGTGGACGAGGTGAAGGCGCAGTTTAAGGGCAAAGTGGAAGTGACCGTCTTCGGGGCCTCGCTGGTGTCGCAGACCAACTCGCAGCAGATCAAGCGCGACAGCTTCATCGCCATCCTGCTGTCGCTCATCTTCATCGTTGCCCTGCTCATCTACTATTATCGCAACTTCAAGAGCATCCTGCTGATACTCTGTACAATAACCTTTGGCGGCCTGTTAGCATTGGGATTGATTGCTTGGATCAAAAACCCCATCTCGCTCGTAGCCGTGGGAGTCGCTTCCATCATTATCGGCATTGCCGTCAATTATCCCATCCATTTCCTCTCGCATTTTAAAAGAACAGAAAATAAGGAACTTATTATCCGTGAGGTGGTTACACCTCTGCTCATTGGCAATATCACCACGGTGGGTGCCTTTTTGAGTCTGATGTTCATCAGTTCGGATGCCATGCGCGACCTCGGCTTGTTTGCGGCGTTGCTACTGGTGGGCACCATCCTGTTTGTGCTCATCTTCCTGCCCCATTTTATGGGCAAACGCCCCAGTAACTGGAAGTTAGGCGAGCTTTCGTTCCGCCGTGTCGCCGAGTTCCACCCCGAAAAGCACCCGTGGCTCATCGTCATCGTTATTCTGCTCACCGGCCTCTTTTTCGTCTTCAGCTTCAAGACCTCGTTCGAGACCGACATGCACAAAATCAACTACATGACCGAGGAGCAGCAGGAGGCGTTCGGCAAGTTGGTGGCCGAGGCCGACACAACGGTGCAGACCGTTTTCTGCGTGGCGGAGGGTGAAACGCCCGAGGCGGCACTGCGCAATTTCGAGAAGGCCGCGCCCGTGCTGGAAGGGATGGTTCGCGACTCGTTGGTACAGAAATCCGCCGGCATCAGCGTTTTTATTCCTTCCCAAAAAATGCAAAAAGAGCGCATCGACAGATGGAATGCCTTTTGGGAAAATCGCCGCGACACGTTCCTACTCCGTTTCAAAGCCGCCGAAGCCAACACCGGATGGCAGCCATTTAACGATTTTTATGAGATAATAGAAAAGGAATATCAGCCTCAAAATCTGAACTATTTTGCGCCCATCACCCAGAATGTGGCTTCAAGTTATGTGGTTTTTGATAATGATAAATCATTAGTTTATGATATTTTAACGATAAAAAAAGAGAAACATGATGTGGTGGAAGAAAAGCTCAACCACATCGATGACCATGTTTTCGCCTTCGCCGAAACCTCAGTCATCCAGCGGATGGTGAATGCCCTTTCGGGTGATTTCGACTATGTATTATATATCTGCGGATTCATCGTATTTGTCTTTCTGTTGTTCTCTTTTGGAAGAATTGAAATCGCCCTTTCCGCCTTTGTGCCGCTGACCGTAGCGTGGATTTGGATTTTGGGCATCATGGGACTTTTCGACCTTAAGTTCAACATTGTCAATATCATACTGGCCACGTTCATCTTCGGACAGGGCGACGACTATGCCATTTTTGTGACCGAAGGCGTGATGTACGAATACCGCACGGGCAAGAAGATGCTGGCGCAGTTCAAAAACTCCATCATCCTGTCGTCCACCATCATGTTCATCGGCATCGGAATGCTGATTTTTGCCAAACATCCCGCCATGCGATCGTTGGCCGAGGTCACCATTATCGGAATGGTGTCGGTAGTGATGATGGCCTACATCTTCCCGCCGTTGATTTTCAGGTGGTTAACTTCTGTAAAAGGAAAATTACGTCCCACCCCCATCACGCTGTGGAACCTGCTAAAGACGTGGACGGCCTTCCTGATTTTCTTCCTGATTTCGCTCTTCCTTTCGGCGTGGGCGTTCATTTGCCGCTTGTTGTTCCCGCGCAGCCCGCGGGTGAAGGCGCATTTCCATCGGATGCTCACTCGCATCTTGCGGAAGCTGGCGCAGTGGATGTTCGAGGTGAAATGCGAGGTGCGCAATCCGGCGGGCGAAACGTTCGAGAAGCCGGCGGTCATCATCGCCAACCACCAGGCACACCTCGACCTGCTCTACACGCTGATGCTGTCGCCGAAGATTGTGGTATTGACCAACAAGTGGGTGTGGAACTGTCCCTTCTACCGCTGGATCATCCGTTATGCCGACTTTTTGCCCATCGCCGACGGCATTGAGGAGAACCTGTCGAAATTGGAAGCCCTTGTCAATCAGGGCTATTCGGTGCTGGTGTTTCCAGAGGGCACCCGTTCGGCCGACTGTTCCATATTGCGGTTCCACCAAGGGGCATTCTGGTTGGCCAACAAGCTGGGCTTAGACATTGTACCGGTTGTGAACCACGGCATCGGGCATATTTTCCCGAAAAACGAGTTCATCTTGCGGAAGGGCAAAGTCACCGTGAGTATATTGCCGCGTATTGCGCCCGACCACACCTTGCGGCAGCACGACACCCTGTTGGAAACCGCCCGCGCCTTCAGAAAGATGTATATTTCTGAGTATCAGAATATTTGCAAAGATGTGGAGACAGCCGACTATTTCCGCTACTTGGTGCGGTCGAACTACCTGTACAAAGGCACGGAGGTGGCGCGTCATGCGCGGGCGCAGATGAAGCACTTTGAGGAGTGGGAGCGACGCATTGCGGAATTGCCGGATAGCGGCACCCTGCTGGTGCACAACTGCGGGCAGGGCGAATTCGCCTTGTTGGTGGCGTTGGTGAAGAAAGATTTGCAGGTGACGGCCACCGACCCCAACAGCGACCTTCTTGACATTGCGGCGCATTGTGCGGCGGTACCTGCCAACCTGCACTTTACCGACGAGCCGGGCGGTGAATATGGTGAGGTGATAGATTTGCAGAAGGACAAAATGTAAGTTTCAAAAATATTTGAAGCAAATCACCGCTTTTTATCGTATCTTTGCAGCCGAAATTCCTAAATTGGGGTTTGTAGATTATTTCATAAAAAATTGCCATTATGATTAAATCAATGACTGGCTTCGGCAATGCGAATATTAACGCCTCTGCCAAAAGTATTGTTGTGGAAATCAGAACTTTGAATAGCAAACAGCTGGACCTGAACACCCGCATCGCTCCCCTCTTCCGCGACAAAGAACATGAAATCCGCTCGCTCATCGCGCAAAAGTTAGAGCGTGGAAAAATCGATTTTTCGCTCTATGTGGAGAAAAACGACACCCCCACCATCAGCATCAACACTGAGCTGGCCCGTGCTTACTACAACGAACTGGTCAAACTGTCGTTCAACTTGCAGAACCCTGTGGAGAGCGACCTTTTCGTGCAGATGCTGCGCCTGCCCGATGTCATCACCACCCCGAAGGAGGAACTGAGCGACGAACTCTGGCAGCAAGTCTCGGAGGCCATCGCCACGGCCTGCGACCACTGCGACGACTTCCGCACCCAAGAGGGTAAGGTGCTGGCCACCGACTTCGACAAGCGCGTCCGCCTCATCGATGCCATGATTGACGAGATTACGCCTTTTGAAACACAACGCATTGTCAATCAGAGAGAAAAGTTTATTAAAGGATTAGAAGATCTCAAACAAAAAGGCCAGTACGACCCCAACCGTCTCGAGCAGGAGATGATTTTCTACATCGAAAAACTCGACATCACCGAAGAAAAAGTGCGCCTGCGCAAGCACTGCAACTACTTCCTGCAAACCATGAACGAGCCCAACTCACAGGGCAAAAAACTCGGTTTCATCGTGCAGGAGATGGGCCGCGAGGTCAACACCATCGGCTCCAAGGCCTGCGATTTCAACATCCAACAGATCGTGGTGCGGATGAAAGACGAGGTGGAGAAATTGAAAGAACAATTGGCCAACGTATTGTAACATAATATTGTAGAAACGCGATGCATCACGTCTCTACGTGAAAACCTGAAAATAGGAACCAACATGAGCAACATACTATCCCTGGTCGGACGACCGAATGTCGGCAAATCAACCCTTTTCAACCGCCTCACCCAGAGCCGCGAGGCCATCGTGGACAGCATTGCCGGTGTGACCCGCGACCGCAACTACGGCAAGTCTGACTGGAACGGCTACGAGTTCTCGGTCATCGACACTGGCGGCTACGTGGTGGGTTCTTCCGACATTTTCGAGGCAGAGATCCGCAAGCAGGCCGCTTTGGCCATCGACGAGTCGGATGTGATTGTGCTGGTGGTGGACGGCCGCGAAGGCCTCTCGCCGTTGGATGAGGAGATCGCCTCCATCCTGCGCCGTTCCAAAAAACCTTTCTACCTGGCCGTCAACAAAATCGACAGTCCCTCCAACTTTTTCGACTATACCGAATTTTACGCCCTCGGCGTGGATGAGATCTTCCCCATCTCCGCCGTGTCGGGCAGTGGCACCGGCGACCTGCTCGATGCCGTGGTGCAACACTTCACCCACGAAGAGGACCACATCATCGACGAACTGCCGAAGATTACCGTGGTGGGCAAGCCCAACGTGGGTAAATCCTCCATTATCAATACTTTCCTCGGTGAAGATCGTCACATCGTGACCCCCCTCGCCGGCACCACCCGCGACTCCATCTTCACCCGCTACTCTGGCTTCGGCTTCGACTTCTACTTGGTGGATACCGCCGGTCTGCGCAAAAAGAAAAAGGTGGAAGAAAACCTTGAGTTCTACTCCGTGATGCGCGCCATCCGTGCCATCGAAAGCAGCGACGTGTGCATCCTCATGTGCGATGCCTCCACCGGCTTCGACGCACAAGACCTCAACATCTTCAGTCTTTGTGCCCGCAACAAAAAAGGCATCGTGGTGGTGATGAACAAGTGGGACCTCATCGAAAAAGATAATCACACCCATAAAGAATACGAAGAGCTGGTGCGCAAACGTATCGAGCCGTTCGACGACGTGCCCATCATCTTCACCTCGGTCATCAACAAACAGCGCATTTACAAGGTGTTAGAGACCGCTGTGGAGGTGCATAAAAACCGCCAGCGTCGCATCCCCACCTCCGAACTCAACGACTACCTGCTGCCCATCATCCAGAAAACTCCGCCGCCCATCAACCGCGACAAGATGATCCGCATCAAGTTTGTGACACAGCTCCCCACCGCCGTCCCCTCGTTCGCCTTCTTCTGCAACCTGCCCCAGTACGTGCGCGAATCGTACAAACGCTACCTCGAAAACCGCATCCGCGAACAGTGGGATTTCCACGGCGTTCCCATCGAAATTTATTTCCGCCAAAAATAAAACACCATGCCCAACTTTCCCATCCACGCACAAGACTACATTCCGCAAAGACCGCCTATCGTAATGATAGACAACATATTAAAAAGTGAAGACAATGTTTTTGTCACCGACTTGCTGATCCGTCCCGACAACATTTTCGTGGAGAACGGCCGGCTCCGCGAGACCGGACTGATGGAGAATATCGCGCAGACCAGTGCCGCCCGCGTAGGATTCTGCGCCGGAGGAGTCAACGTGCCTATCGGAGTCATCGGCGGCATCAACCAGTTCCAGCTTCACTTCCTGCCCAAGGTGGGACAAACTCTTGTCACCACTATCCACGTGGTGGCCGGCGTTGGCAGTGCCTTAGTGGTGGATGCTACGGTGACGTGCGAAAAGCAGCTGGTGGCCACATGCTCTATGAAAGTATTTATCTCACAATAAGATATGAAAGAACCCGTACTTTCTGCCGAAAAAATCATCGACATCCGCTTCTCAGAAGTGGACTCCATGTCCATCGTGTGGCACGGCTCCTATGTGCAGTATTTCGAGGATGCCCGCGAAGAGTTTGGCAGGAAGTACCACCTGGAATATTTGCGGATTTACGACCACGGCTACTACGCCCCGCTGGTGGAGTTGAAACTCAACTACAAACAGCCCCTCCAGTACCAGCATCAGGCACGGGTGGTCATCACTTTCCGTCCGACCGACGCCGCCAAGATTGTCTTCGACTACGAGGTTTTTGATCTGGAAACCCATCAGTTGGCGGCAACTGGGCACTCGGTGCAGGTCTTCATCGACCGCGACCGCAACCTGGTGCTTCAGACCCCCGATTTTTTCCAAAAGTGGAAGGAAGAAAATGGGGTGAAATAAATTTTCATTTCGATACAATTTCAGATATTACGTTTCGTTTTCATTTTAAATTTAAAACTTTAATCCCATGTCAAACACACACAAAATCATCATCGCGTGCATCGTCGGACTCTGTTTTGTAGGCGGAGCACTTGCAGTGGGCCTCTCTTTCTTCAAGGCAAAAGCCCCTGTTCGCACCATTTCTGTCGTCGGCCTCGCCGAAAAAGACTTTGAGTCTGACCTGATGGTTCAGAGTTTCTCCTTCTCCATTATCAATAAAGATATGAAAGAAGGTTATGCTAACATCAAAAAAGAATCTGAAATCGTAAAGAACTTCCTGACTTCCAATGGCATCAACTTGAAGGATGTGGAGTTCAAGACTGTTTCCACCGATCGTGAAGAAGAGTACGTTTACGACCGTGTCGCACAACGCAGTTATTATGAATTCAAGGGTTATCGCTTCTCCCAAGAGGTGCGCATTGAGAGCAAGGACATTGCCACGCTCGAAAAGCTGAACCTCGCTGAACTGATGAACGAAGACATCAACATCAACATCTACGACCCGAGCTACTACTATACCAAGCTGGCCGACCTGAAAATCAAGATGCTGGAAGATGCCACCAAGGATGCCAAGAACCGTGCTGAAACGATCGTGAAAGCCGCCGGCGGCAAACTGGCAGGCCTGAAGACCAGCAACATGGGCGTGTTCCAAATCACCTCCCCCAACTCCAACGACGAGGACTACTCATGGGGCGGTGCTTACAACACCTGGTCAAAGAGCAAACGCGTTAGGAGCACCATGCGTTTGACCTACTACGTGAAATAACATTTTTCTTGTGCATAAAAAAAGGCGCTCTGAACAGAGTGCCTTTTTTGTTTTTATCTATTTGGAATACCCTTCAACTTTCCATTCTCAGTTTTCAACTTCCCTTACCATTTCAGTTTCACGCCGCCCATGAAGTTGATGCCGGCTTGCGGGAAATAACCATCATCGCGACACTCCTCGCCACCATAATAGTAGCGATACAACCATGCGTTGCTTTCGTATTTCGCATTGAAGATGTTGTTGACCTGGAAGAAGAGTCCGATTTCAGGAATCGGCTTCGTGTTGATGGTATAGCTCAACTGCAAATTGTTCACGCAGTAAGGATCTATCGAGTACTCCTTGCGGGCAGAGTTGTCGATGTACTGACGGCTGACGAATTTGGTGATGAAAGAGATGTCGAAATTCTTCACCGGCGTGAACACGAACTCGTTGTTAGCCACGATGCTGGGCGAGAATGAGATGGTGGTAGTGCCCAGATAATTGGCAATCTGTCCACCATTATCCCAATCGTCCACATACTCGGTATAGTCCAAAATCTTGTTCAGCGAGAAGGTACCGTTGATTTCCCATGCGAACCATTTTACAGGACGGTAGGAGGACACCAGCTCAATACCTGTACGGTAGCTGCGGTCGGCATTGGTCATAATGGCAGCGCCCACCGCGTTGATTTCGCCAGTCAGCACCAGCTGGTCGATATAGTACATGAAATAGGCGTTGGCAGAAAAGTCGTATTTCGGCCCGTGCAGCAGGTAACCCAACTCAAAGTCGTACATGGTCTCCGGTTTGGGGCGCTGAACCTTGTCGGCATCGGTGAGGTCGGCACGGGTGGGCTCGCGGTTGGCGGTAGAAAAGGCGAAATAGAGGTCATGGTTCCATTTGGACTCTCTCTTATTCCAATTGAAATCCACACCCACCTTAGGATTGACGAATATCCATTTATGATTCTGGGTTATATCCATCAGGTCGGAGTTGATGCCGGTGATGTCGTAGCGGATGCCCCGCACCTGCAGGTCGGCATAGGTGTTAAGGCCGCCCAAAATCTTCTCCGTGTCGAAACCCAAATTATAGATGAACTTACCATAGAGATTGTACTGCTGTTTGCTGCCGGTACCATCGTACCAGTGCCATGATTTATCCACTCCATAGTTATACTGCATCCATTCGAGAGAGCCGTAATGTTTTCCGTCGTAGCGGTTGGCGGCACCACCGACCATCCAAGTGTAAGTGTGACGTTTGGTTGCAGTAGCACCACCCCGTATGGTGTGTTTCAAGTTGAAGGCACCTCCATAGAAGTAGTTGTCGAGCCATTTGCGGGTCACGAAATCTGAAACATAGTTGGCGGTAGAGTCTCCTAAAATAGATTGGAGATTATATTTCTTGAACTTCTTATCTTCTTTATACTCTTCATAATAGCCGATACCGCGAGTAAGGTGGAGGGATGCTTTGAAATCGATAAAACCGCGTGAGCCAGCGGCGCGGTTCAGCATATAATGAAGCTGGTAGTGGGTTTGCTGGTAGTTGTCGGTCTCGTTGTCGTAATGCTGGACATTGCCATTATCATCGGTATAAAGGCCGCAGCTGTTGTAGCGCCGGTCGGTGGCAAGCATGTCAGAGGGCACACCATTCCACGCCAGCCCCGTTTTCTCGTTGCCGTACAGCAAGTTGAACTGGAGACGACCATAATCCTTGTTTTTCTTTTCATTCAAAAGAATATAGTTGGCGGTGAAGAATAGCGAGTGGAGACGGGCTGAGGCGTTCTCGATGTAGCCGCGGCTCATCACGTTCGAGTAGGCCACGTCGGCGGAGAAGCGTTTTTTGATGAGCCCTGTTCCCACGCTGATGGCATTGCGGAAGGTGTAGAACGAGCCTGCCGAACTGCTGATTTCAGCGTATGGTTTGGTGGAGGGGAAGAGGGTGTAGAAGTTCATGCTGGCTCCGAAAGCGGCGGCACCGTTGTTGGAGGTTCCCGCTCCGCGCTGCACATCCAAATGCTGCACCTTCGAACCAAAGTCGGGCAAGTTGACGAACCATGAGCCCTGCGACTCTGCATCGTTGAGTGCCACCCCGTTCACGGTGACGTTGATACGGGTCTGGTCGATACCACGGATACGCATGTAGTTGTAACCGATACCGGTACCGGCGTCGGAGGTGGTGATCATCGATGGGATACGGTCGAAAATGTTGTTGACACTACCATTGCCGATGTGAGTTTTAATCTCTTCTTTGTTGAGGGAAGAGACGGAAAAGGCAGCCTCCTTTTGTTCGGGCTGCACCCACCACAAAATCTGCACACCCGGAAGCACCGTGGGCGTGGTGTCGGCAGATACATCCTGTGCGAAGAGCCGGAGGCCCGTCATCATCAGTAAAGACATCAGAATCAGTGTCTTGCTTTTCAAATTCATTTTTTTCATCCTTCTCAATATTATTTTGGTTAAACAATAAATATTGAAAGGGGGAAACGAAAATCGCGCTAAATCTCCCTACGTCGGCATTATCCGAATCAGGTTCATTGGGTGTGATCTCAGCCTTGCGGCACCCCTTTCTTTTGCGGCTGCAAAATTACAAAAAAATCAAATGATAATATTCCTCAAAATAAGATTAATGCCTGACAACTAACATTTTTTATATATGTGCTATAATTCAACAATTTAATTGTATCTTTGCACCCTGAAAAACAATCTAATTCTTTTAATATTCATCAAAATAAAAAGTATGAAAACAAGAAAATTGTTAGTGTTTGCAACCATGATCTCTTTATTTTTTGCTGGTTGTAAAAAAGACGAACCCATTGAAAAACCCGAGCCCACCCCAGACCCAACACCCACTGAGGCCGAAGCCAACACTTTAATCATCAATGGAACCACCTACCATTTGCAAAGCAAACTCGGCATTGACCAAAACGGACGAGGCTATGCAGATGCACAGACCACCGAACTCGATGCGGAAGAAAATCCCCTCTATTCCATCATTGCCGATGTGGAGAGCAGCAGTATGAACGGAACCTACAACCTTACCGAGTTCACCTCCGATTACTATTTCAATGTCCACAACTATGATGACACCTACGGCGTGGGGCAAGACTATCACCACGACACAGGTGTCAACGGTTGGATAGGCGATGAAGAACACCCGTCGGGAATCTTCACCAGCGGAACTTTGACCATCAATAAGACTGAAGATCTTTTCACCTATAAGCTGAACGGAACGTTAGTCAACGGACAAACCCTCAGCTTCCACATCAGCGTTCCTGCTTCTGAATGGGAATACTTAGAGTGGTAACCCATAACATTTTCTGCATTCATTTATCAACATTAATTAATATGAAAAAAATCACGACCCTTTTCGCAATGCTGATCTGTGCCATCACGATGATGGCCTCACCCGTAGAGCCAGAACAGGCACGGATTGTCGCTCTTAATTTTATGATGCAAAAATCGCCGGCGGTGACGCGCAGCACCGATTGCACGTTGGCCTATACATGGAGCAACGACCGAAGCACTACCCTGTTCTACGTCTATAATGTGGGCGGCGGCTTCGTCATTGTGGCGGCCGACGATGCGGTGACACCCGTGCTGGGCTACTCCACCACTGGGAGTTTCAACCCGCAGAACATCCCCGCCAACTGCGCCGCATGGCTGCAAGGCTATGCCGACCAGATTGCCTACGTGAGGGAGCACAACCTGTCTGCTCCGGAAAGAGTGAGCCAGGCATGGACGGACTTGGTGGAGGGGCGTGAACCTGTGCGCAGCGGCAATTCCCGCTCCATAGCCCCATTGCTCACCACCACGTGGAACCAGTCGCCTTATTACAACGAACTTTGTCCCGGCGAAGGTGACGACCAAGCCGTTACCGGCTGCGTGGCCACCGCCATGGCGCAGATCATCAACTACCACCAATATCCATTGCACGGATATGGTTCACATAGTTATGAAAACTCTACATACGGAGAAATCGCATCGGATTTTGCCAGCAGCACCTACCAATTTGATTTGATGCCCGACTATTTGAACTTTAGTTCTTCTTCCGCGCAGGTGAACGCTGTGGCCACCCTGATGCGCGATTGCGGCATAGCCGCCAATATGAATTACAGTGTTTATGAAAGCGGTGCCTCCGACTATGCTGCCCGCGCAGCCTTTATCAATCATTTCGGTTACGATGCCCAAATCGCCATCAAAAGCTACCGCTATTCAACTGGATACGGATGGCCCACCCAATACGCCACCGCCATCGTCTATTCCGACAGTGTTTGGATGGAGATGCTGAAATCCGAATTAGATGCACAAATGCCTGTCTTTTACAGCGGAACCGGAACCTTTTCCGGACAGAACGGGACGGGACACGCTTTCGTATGCGACGGCTACGATGCCAACAACTTCTTCCATTTCAACTGGGGTTGGGGCGGATCTTACGACGGCTACTTCAAGGTGGACAGCATCAAAACCGACGATTATTATGTCAGCAGTGGCATCGTCGGTGACCAACCCAGTTCAGGATTCTGGATCGACCGTGACCACACCGTCATTTTTGCCCATCCAAATGAAAATGCGCACACGCTTTTGTTCAACTATGGCGGGACGACCTCACGAACCATTTCCCAACCCACCCTTATCTCCCACGCCAACGGTTTGAACAACTATTCCTGCGTCAACTTTTCCAACAACTACCAGAACTATCTGACCCTTTATCCTGCCAATGAAGGCGACCAGCTGAAATTGGATGTACTGGCTCGTGCCTCCAACTTCGATCTCACGGTTTATGACGGGGAAGATTCCAATGGCGAGCTGCTTGCCGAGAATCCGGAAACCGGCGCCAACTTCATCTCCACATCAGGTGCATTAACCCTTTATTTGTCAACCTCTCTGAGATGCGACGACCTGTTGTTGCAAGTGGAGCCCATTTCCTGCGTGCCCCTCGTGCAAAACATGATGTGCCTTGAAAAGAGCCACCAGAGCGCATCCCTTTCGTGGGAGGTGCTTCAGAGGGATCTGTTTCTCCACCATGCTTTCAACTGGCAGCTCGAATACGGACCGCAGGGATTTGAACCCGGCACCGGCACCATCCTCAATCCTGACGACACTACAGCACTCCTTACAGGCTTGGAAGCCGGCACCTACTATGATGTCTATCTCAGCTACACCTGTATGAACGGGGAAACCATAACGCTGGAACCGTTCACCTTCCGGACTGCCTACATGGCAGACTGCTTCGATGTCATCGGCAACGGCACTGCCACGCTGGGATGGACAAGTTCGGGAAACTACCAGAAACGCCAATGCGTGTCGCAACAAATCTTCACTGCCGCCGAGTTAGCCGCCTCCGGACTCTCTGCCGGCGACGCGCCATCCACCATCTGGGTGCAATTCCCCTACAATCCCGACATACGAACAGTGGGCATCTATATGGGACAAACCTCCAAGACAGGGTTCGAGAGCACAACCGACTGGTTTGACTCTGAAGATCTCACCCCTGTTTATCCTGAAGCACAAACCCTTCTCACCAATGCAGAACCCGGGTATTGGATGCCACTTCACTTTGAGAACACCATCACATGGGATGGACAGAGCAACCTCGTCATCGCTTTCGTCATCTCCAAAGAAGACACCTATTTTAATGAGTATCGGGATTTCCCGTTTTATGGAAAAGCCCACCATGAGAACAATTGCCTCTCGTGGTTTGGATCGACAACGGATTTTTCCACCAGCAATACGGGACAATTGAGTAACTATTTGATTAACATTAGGTTCTGCGCCATCACTTCCTGCATGACACCCACCAACCTGACCGCTGCCACCGTATCGCGTACGGAGGTGCGTTTGGACTGGGACAGAATGTATCAAGAGAACGAATGGACGGTGGAGTACGGACTCAGCGGCTTTGAGCATGGCAGTGGTACTTCTGTGACCGTGACCGACAATCCGACCACTGTCATCGCCAATCTGGAGCACGGCACTTACGACTTCTATGTGCGGGCCGAGTGCGGCGGCAGCAACCACAGCGACTGGCGGATGGTTTCCGTGAATGTGATGGGCAGCGACGACTGCGCCGAGTTTGTCGGCAACGATCTGTCCAGCGGAAATCTGGTCTCTGCGATAAACAGATCCTATAATTATTCCCAATCACAGCAGATATTCACCGCCGATGCCCTTCGTGAAATGGGCGTAATGCCCGGTGAACCGATGTATGCCCTTTCCGTACAATACAACTACGCCTCATCCGCAACAAGAAAGATGGCAGTCTATATGGCCAATACCGAGAAAACCGCTTTTGCCAACAGCAGCGACTGGTTCAACACGGGCGTGCTCACCAACGTGTTTCCCGAAACCAATTTCACTTTCCAAGCGAAAGAAGATGGTGAAAACTACCGCTGGGCCACCTTCAACTTTGAGGTTCCCTATGTGTGGGACGGCACCAGCAACGTAGTAGTGGCATTCACCGATAACACAGGAACGGCAGGCAGTACTAATTACTCCGACAACAGATTCTACCAGCATACAGGAAACGCCAACAACACCTTATTCTGGCAAGGTTCTGAGCTCCCAACCTCCTCATCCTACGGCTACACCAGCAACTATCTCAGTAACATCCGCTTCTGCGAGGGCTGTATGCATCCCGTCAATATCACCTACGAGACACCCTCTCGCCATGAGATCGTCTTTACGTGGCACCCCGGCCACGAGGAGACGGAATGGCGGGTGGAATACGGACTTTCGGGCTTTGAACAAGGCACCGGCACAATGGTGACGGTGAGCGGTGAGCCGACCCTGACTGTTTCACAACTCGGACGCGGCGGCTGGGACTTCTACTTCCAGTCGGACTGCGGCAACGGCAGTTTATGGAAGAAAGTTTCTGTCATTATGGGCGAAGGGAATACAGAATGCTTCCAGATTGGCAACGGAGCTGTAACCAACAACACATATCCTATCGGATACGGCAGCAGCGATAATTATTACACATACGTACAAGAACTCTACACAGCCGATGAACTGTCCTCCGAAGGTCTAACTGCAGGCGGTATCATTCAATCCCTCTCCTTCCAATACAGCGGAAGCAGCAAAAGCAAAGATCCCATAACCATTTGGTTGGCACACACATCACGCACAAGCATGACCACCAACGCTGGCTTTATTCCCACCTCTGAAATGCAGCAGGTTTTCTATGGTGAGGTCAATATGTCGGAAGGGTGGATCAACATTCCCTTAGACCGGACATTCGTTTGGGACGGCAGCAGCAACGTAGTGGTGGCTGTGCTGAACAACAGCGGAAATACAGATGACCGCAACACTGTTTTCTATGGCAGTAACCTTTCTGGTTATGCACTTTGCCACAACACATGGAAAACCATCGATCCCGACAACAGTTCTTGTTCTACGCTCTCTTTCCGTAATAACATTTTATTTTGTAGTGATAATGGCTGTGCCTTGCAACGCACCCTTGATGCCATTGTGAATGAAGGCGACAGCTACGACTTCTACGGACGAAGCATCAGCGAACAGGGTACTTACACCCACCGCTTCTATGTGGATGAAGAGTGCGACAGCTTGATTACCCTGAACCTGACCGTACGCAAGATCATCTATGTCACTCCCACGGGCGCCGGTTCGCACAGCGGAGAATCGTGGCAGCACGCTATGGAATTGCAGGAGGCTATGGACACAGCGAACACCTATACGGATGTAACCCCTTTCATTTATGTGAAGAAAGGAACATACACTGGCAACACGTCCGGTGCCAACAGCTTTGAAATCAGGCCCAACGTGCGGGCATACGGCGGTTTCAACGGCAACGAAGGACCCTATTTTGACCTCAACGACCGCAATCCTTCCAACGTCTCTACCCTCAACGGTAGCAACGCCCGCCGCGTGCTGTACCAGAGCGAGGACTTCACTGCCGACAGACCATCCCTTTTCGACGGGTTCACCATCAGGGGCGGTACCGTGGACAATGTGGGTGAAGGCGGGGCGGCCTATATCCGCCAGAACTGCACCCTGCGCAACTGCAAAATCACCGCCAACAACGCCTCCATATCGGGCACTACCTCCAACATCACCCGCTCGGGTGTGGCCGTATATAATAACGGCGGCACGTTGGAGAACTGCGAAATCTACAACAACAACATCACCCTTTCGGGTACCGGCAGCGGACACAAGGTGTGGGGCGTAGGTGTTTACAGCACCAATGGCACCATCGAGAACTGTACCATGCGCAACAACACCACCGTCTATGACGGGGCCGGCAACAACTGGAACGTGTATGGCGGCGGTATCTATTTGGAAAATGACAACACCCTCACCAACAGCAGCATCACCCTCAACAGCGCGTCTGACGGCGGCGGCGTGTGCGTGCGCAACACGAACAACTCAACATTCGTCTCCGTCAGCAATTGTATCATCAGCAACAACACGGCACGGGGCAACGGCGGCGGCGTGAATGTTTACAATAGCAATAACGGAGTTGGTATCTTCACCCAATGCCTGATTGGCAACAACGTGTCGGGGGGCAACGGCGGCGGCATCTATGACGGGAACAATTCTGTATTTAATAGCTGCGACATCGTGCGCAACGCGGCGGCGACCGACGCAGGCGGCGTCTATTCCTACAACGGCACCACTTTCAAAAACTCCATCATTTGGGGGAACAAAGTGGGCAATAATGCCAACCATATCGCCGCTGCCAACGGCAAGTACTTCACCTTCGTCAATTCCGCATTCCCCGGCTACTACAGCGGCGCCCTCACCTTGCAGGAAGAGAACAACGGCACCGGAATGGGTTATCCGAACTTCACCAACCCCACCGCCGAAGCAGGCGCGGATGCCAACAATGCCATCGGTGACTGGACGTTGCAGGAGGGTTCCTTCTGTATCGGTTTGGGAAACAACAGCTTGTCCACTATGGAAACCGACCTCAACGGAAACGACCGCATCCAGCAGGCGCGTGTGGATATCGGTGCATTCGAGTCCGCCTTCGATATGGCTTTCCCGTTACACCCTGAAACGCCCAGCAATATAATATATGTAACCACCACGGGCGCTGGGTTGCAGGACGGTTCCTCCTGGAGCAACGCCACCAGCGACCTGCAATATGCAATGGTCTTGGCCTCCGGGTGCACCCCGCCGGCCTCCGTATGGGTGGCAAAAGGCACCTACACCTGCGAAAGACCCTACATCGTCCATCCCAATGTGGCCGTCTATGGCAGCTTCGCAGGCAACGAGCCGTACAACTACGACCTTTCGCAGCGTGACTTCGAGAACAATGCCACTATCCTCGACGGCGACCGCCTTTACCGCGTGTTAGACAAAACCTGCCCGTTCGCAGCCACCTCCAACACTACCTATTATACAGAATCCGTAACACTCAATATGCCCGCAACGGGTTCCATGGACATCACGGCGTGCGAGGGCACCATCTACGACGACGGTGGTCCGAACGGAAACTTCTCGCCCAACTGCAATGGCGAAATCATCATCCGTTCCTACAATCCATACAGTACCATCACACTTTCAGGAAATTACAACAACAATTATTCTGCCCGTCTGAAAATATATGACGGTGTCGGAGGAAGGGAACTCGGCAACTACAACTACGATGGCACTGTGTCGTTGACCTCTACCAGCGGAGTTCTGGTGGTGCAGTTCACCTCAGGAAGCGGTTCCCTGACGACTGGTTTCGCCCTCCAGTTTACGTGCAGCGACTGCGAACCCGAGGCGCACGAAAGCACCGTTGACTTCCGCAATGGCGAAAGCCTGTTCGACGGCTTCACCGTACAGAACGGCTACGACCGCAATGCCAGCTTCGGCGGCGGCTACCTCTTGGCCCACACCGACCTGCTGAACTGCACCTTCACCAACAATCTGGGCAGCGGTGTCCACGTTGAGGAGAGTGCGGTTGAAAACTGTACCTTCACCCATAACGGTGCCAAGGGCTTCGACGGCAGAAAACTGACCATCCGGAACTGCCGCTCCGCCCACAATTCCACGTATGGAATCAGCGGGGCTGAACTCACCATTTCCAACTGCGTGGTGGAGGACAACTCAAGCGATGGCATCTATTACACCGGCAACTGCGACGTGGAGAACAGCATTATCCGCAACAACAGATACGGCATCTACCTCTACAGCGGTTCCGGCAAAATCAGCGGATGTACCATCAGCGGAAACAGAAGCTACGGCATCTACAACGGCTCCAGCAACACACAGGTGTTCAACACCTCCATTATCAACAACGATGGAACAGGTCTGTATGCCTACGGCGGTCTGTATGTAAACGTGAATGTGGCCAACAATACCGGCATCGGCGTGTATGCGAGCAACGGAGCGCAGTTTACCAACTGTCACATCGTGAAGAATTTATACAATAACAATAGTTCCACCACGGGGGCAGGCGTAAGCAACGGCAACAATGGCACGAACCAGTTCACCAACTGCGTGATCTGGGGCAACAAAACCAAGAACAATCGAGTGAACATTTCGGGAACGAATGCCACCTACGCCTATTGTGCGGTGGAAGGCGGCGTGGACGGCACGGCCAACATCACCTTGGACACCCTCAACAGCGGCGACGAACCAGGTGCCTATTATCCGAATTTCATGAACCCGTCTGACACAGCAGGTGCGGTCAGAAACTACCACTACGACTACACGCTTGCCGCCGGCTCCGCCTGCATCAACCAAGGTATCGCCAACACCACCTCCCTCAACCTGCCGATGTACGACCTCGCCGGCTCACTCCGTATTAAACAGGGCCGCATCGACATCGGTGCCTACGAGTACGGCGGCCTCATCGTCAACCGCGTGAGCGACACCATCTGCCTCGGCGAAGACTTCTGGTACGGCGATGAATACGTTTATCCTGAAGAAGCGGGACTGTATCTCGACACCTTCACCTATTATGAAAACAACATCGACTATATCGCCTACATATCCCTGCAAACCAACGAGAATTACAATATCCTCATCGACACTGCCATCTGCGAGGGCGAATCCGTATTCTTTGATGGTGAAGCCCGGACCGAAACAGGCGAATACACCGCTTACGAATACACTTCTACCGGCTGCGACAGCACCGTCACACTGAATCTCACCGTGCTTCACCATTCCTCATCCTCCTTCAGCGCCACTGCCTGCGACAGCTACACATGGAATAACGAAACCTATTACGAAAGCGGTGACTACCAGCAGCTTTTCGTGGCCGCTAACGGCTGCGACAGCACCGTCACCCTACACCTCACCATTAACGGAAGCAGCGAGTACGAGTTTGACCAAACTGCCTGCATGGTACACAACTGGAACGGCATCTCCTACCGACAAAGCGGCGACTATACCCAGACGTTCCGCAACCACGCCGGCTGCGACTCCACCGTCACCATGCACCTCACCATCCTTGATGTACTTGAAACAGAATTTAGTGCCACTGCCTGCGACAGCTACACATGGAACGATGAGACCTACACCACCAGCGGCGACAAGGTACAATATTTTGAAAGTGCCCTCCATTGCGACAGCATTGTCACCCTCCACCTCACCCTCAACCGCTCGAAAGTGTCAACCGAACGCCTGACGGCCTGCGACAGCTACACGTGGAACGACCAGACTTACACCGAAAGCGGCACCTACCAGCAGGTGTTTACCGCCACCAACGGTTGCGACAGCACCGTCACCCTCTACCTCACCATTAATCATACCAACGAATACGAATTTGCCGACGAAGCCTGCGACACCTACGTCTGGAACAACCAAACTTACGAAGAAAGCGGCAGCTACCAGCAGGTGCTGACCAACGCGGCAGGCTGCGACTCCACCGTCACCCTCCACCTCACCATCCACCACTCCAACAGCTACGAGTTCGCGGATGAAGCCTGCGACAGCTACGTCTGGAATAATCAGACCTATAATGAAAGTGGTGAATATCAACAAATTTTGACAAATGCAGCGGGTTGCGACAGCACCGTCACCCTCCATCTCTCCATCAAACATTCCAACAGCTATGAGTTTGCCGACGAGGGCTGCGACAACTACACATGGAACAACCAGACTTACTACGAAAGCGGCGACTACCAGCAGGTGCTGACCAACGCCGAGGGCTGCGACAGCACTGTCACCCTCCACCTCACCATCCATCCATCCACCTCCTCCGAATTTACTGACGAAGGCTGCGACAGCTACGTATGGAACGATCAGACTTACACCGAAAGCGGGGACTACCAGCAGACTTTCACCAACGCGGCAGGCTGCGACAGCATCGTCACCCTCCACCTCACCATCTATCCCACCTACCAAACCCAACTCGAAGAAACCATCTGCCAAGGCGAACTACCCTACCACTATACAAACGGCCTGATTGACACCACTTTTATGGAGAATACTCCTGAAAACGCTGTCATCACCTATCACTTCACCAGCGCCCATGGTTGCGACAGCACCGTTGTTTTGACCTTCAACGTAACACCTGTTACCACGCCGCAGCTGGTGGTTGACGGTATCATCACCGCCTGCCAGAGCAGCAGTGCAACACTCTCTGTGGATGGAAACTACACCTCCTTCAACTGGTCCACCGGTGCCACCACGCCAACCATCGAGGTCACCACGCCCGGCTACTACTGGGTGGAACTCATTGACATCAACGGCTGTTCCAGCATTTCCGAAATTGAACATCTCGGCGTGAGCGAGCTGATTCCCGAAACACCTGCCATCTGCATGGTAGGTGTGGAGAACGGACACAACCTGATTGTGTGGGAAGAGATTGAGAACACCAACGTACAGAACTACCGCATCTATCGTGAGAACGACCAAGCCGACGTGTATGAGCTACTGGCCACCGTGCCCGCCTCGCAGGGCAACTCCTACGAGGACGTCACCGCCGACCCGACCGTGCGCGCATGGCGCTACAAAGTGACGGCCATGGACGTCTGTCAGGGCGAAACCCCAATGAGCGAACTGCACAAGACCGTACACCTCACCATCAACCAAGGCATCAACAACACATGGAACCTCATCTGGACCCATTACGAAGGAATGGAATTCGCCAGTTATAAGCTTTATCGTGGCACTGCCAACAACAACTTGGAGGAGATTGCCACCCTGCCCGCCACCCTCACCTCTTACACCGACTACGACAACGTGAACGGCGCCCTCTTCTATCAGATTGAGGTGGTGATGAACGGAACCTGCCTGCGCCGCTCCGAGACCTACACCGGTGCCCGCTCCAACATCGTCTATAACGGCGAAATGGTTTATACCGATACCACCGTGAGCGAATGCGAGCAATATGAATGGTTCGGCACGACCTATACTCAAAGCGGCGATTACCAACACGTTTATACTTCAGATTTGGGTTACGACTGCACGGCCACTTTGCACCTCACCCTCTTTACGATGCCATCCATCAGCATCAGCGGCAACACGGATGTCTTATTGGGAGAAAGCACCACCCTTTCGGTGACAAGCGACCCGCAATGGACTTACCTGTGGAGCACTGGTGAGACGACTTCCTCCATCACTGTCACGCCCGAAATGCCGACCACCTACTCGGTCACCGTCACCAACGGTACGTGCGAAGCCGAAGCCTCCGTGGATGTCTCCATTCACGATGGCATCCCTTCCTACGACAACAACCTACTCACCCTCTATCCCAACCCGACCAACGACATTGTCAATGTGAGATTCACCAACGGAAATGGGAAATGGGAAAACACCGAAATACGGGTGTATGATGTATATGGACGGTTGTTACGTACCATAGAGACGTGCCATGACGCGTCTGTACAAATCGACCTGTCACATTACGCCACCGGCGTTTACCTCATCCAATTGGTGAACAACGGAAACGTGATGGCGGTATGGAAGGCGGTGAAAGAATAAACCAACATTGTAGAGACGTGCCATGGCGCGTCTCTACAATTTTTAATCAACGATTCTACAATGAAAAAATCCATCGCATTTCTAACGGCAATTTGCATCTGCCTCTCCTGTTTTGCCCAAACCCTCAAAACCATCAGCTGGGAGGACACCACCCGCCAATATTTGGAATACGTGCCGGAAACCTACGATGCCAGCACGCCGACACCGGTGGTCTTCATCTTTCACGGACTGGGCGGTAACATGTACGAGGTTTTGTACAATGCCGATTTCAACCGCATCGCCGCCGAACAAGGATGGATCACCGTCACCCCGCAGGCGTTGCCCGACACCTTCACCGCGATGGACACCACCCTCACGATGAACGCTTGGCACTCGGGCGTGAGCGCCGTGGTGGACGGAGACACGATTGTGGCCAGCGAAGGACGGGACGACACCGGCCTGATGATGGCCATCTTAGACAGCCTCATCGCCCATTACAACATCGACCAGAGCAATGTGTTCTGTACGGGAGTTTCGATGGGCGGCTTCATGTCGCACCGGATGGCGATTGAGCATGGCGACCGCATCAAGGCCATCGCGCCCGTTTGCGGCACCATCGGCAACGAGATCACCTCCTACACGCCCGTCGGCCACGTGAGTGTGATGCACCTCCACGGCACCGCCGACAGCATTGTGACCTACGACAGCGGAAGTTTCCAGTACATCGTCAATGTGAATGTCGGACTCGGCGTGGATTCCACCATCGCGTTCTGGCGCCGCTACAACCAGTGCGCCGACACCGCCATCCACACCATCTTCCCCGACATCTGCGACGACGGCCGACTGTTCGAGAAATTCTACTACGGCGACGGCACCTTCGGCACAAAGACCGTCCTTATCAAGGTGAATGGCGGTGAGCACGAGTGGTGCCACGGCCCGTATCGGGATGTGGATTTCACCGACGAGATCTACAACTTCTTCGCCTCCTGCCTGGGCAATGTCGCCACCGTTGTGGCCACCGCCACCGACATTGCCGTCACTACCGCCACCTTCAGCGGAGAGGTTACGGCCGAAGGAAGCGCGGAAGTGACCGCCCGCGGCGTTTGTTGGAGCAGCACCCCGCACCCGACCATCGCCAACCTGCACACCACCGACTCTCTCGGCATGGGGGCCTTCACAAGCACCATCCCTGACCTCACCCCCAACACCACCTACTACGCCCGCATTTATGCCACCAACGAGGTGGGCACGGCCTACAGCGATGAAATCTGTTTCACCACCCTCTGCGACTATTCCGCGCTGAACGATACTATCGAACTCACCCTCTGCGAAAACGAACTCCCATATCATTACGTGAACGGCGACATCGACACCATCTTCGAGGTCGGTACACCCAACCTTTCAGTTTTCAATTTTCAACTTTCAAATCAGTGCGGTTGCGACTCAGTGGTTACATTGCACCTGACCGTGACTACGATTCATTATGATCTATGGGATACCGATGGCTATTGGGAAATTGGATTCGCAGATCCAGCTGCAGAATACCAGTGGGTGTATTGTGAGAACTATGAACCCATTGAGGGAGAAACCTATGAGGGTTTCCTATACCCGCCAATGCTTGACACCTATTATGCTTGTATCATTACCTTGAATGGGTGTTCAGATACCACAAATTGTTTCTTCTATACAGATGAGGCGGTGGAAGATTGGAATGACGGCCTCCTCACCCTCTACCCGAACCCCACCACGGGAATGGTCAATGTACAATGTACAATGAACAATGTACAATTAGGGGCTGGTGAGATTCAGGTGTTGGATGTGTACGGGCGGTTGTTGCAAAATGTAGAGACGTGCCATGGCGCGTCTCTACAGGCCGTGCAAATCGACCTGTCGCGTTATGCCACGGGCATTTATCTTGTGAGATTGGTGAATGGCGGCAAGGTGATGGCGGTACGGAAGGTGGTGAGGGAGTAACCGCTGGGGCGAGGTGCTGGATGGCATTACTCCCGCTTCCCATCCATCTTGTCAATCAGTTTGTTATAAACCAACCTATAGGCCTCCTGTGGATTGAATGCCACATCAGGGTGTAGTAAGGGTGCCACGTCTGTTAGAAATTCAATGTCTTTCATCTTTTCCTGCATATTCAGCACATATTCCTTGTAAGAGGGGACTCGTTCGACCACGAACTCCATATACTTTTGGTAACATTCCAGAATCTTTCCCCTATCACATTCTCGGAAGGTCAGTCCCTTGTATATATCGAAGAGGTCGCGACCTTTCTTGCGCTGATACAATGCCCGCAACTTCGTCCCCATCAGTTCTTCAAACTGATAAGTCGTTAGTTCCGTCTCGCCAGAAAACCAACTGTTGGTTACTTTGAACGGCACTTTCACCAACCCCAATACATTGAAATGTTCAAAACAATTGATTTCTATTTTTAAACGAAGTTGTTGGATAGGAGGAATTTCCGAATCAAAACGGAAGAACATCTTGTTGCTGTGTTTCTTCTGTGCCGTACTCCTATTCGGCAACCAGTCCAGAACTTCTCCCAAACGGAACATAATAGGTTTGATAGGGCCAGGTGTAATCTGCACAAGGTCAATGTCCTCACTATATCTGGGTTGCGGATGCAAGTACAATTTGTGAAGGGCAGTGCCGCCCCTGAAGGAAAGTTGTGAAGCGAGAAACTCGTCACTGAAGATGCTGACCAGAGCACGACAAATAATCAGGTCTTGTTCAACCATCGCATCCGTGTTCCACGGCACTTGCTCGGACCACTCTTGAATGGAGTATTGGGGGATCATAGTTCGTCAATTTCAATTTTGTAGTTCTCAATAATGTTCCAGCGCCTGTTCTTCGGCATATCGTTGGTGAAAGGTGCTGATTGCTTCAGTGGCACCCTGCGCATTCGCTTTTCTGAACGCTTCATCAGGGCATATAGGTCATTAGCGAGGTCTTGGTTCTCTATCTGTTCCAAAAGATAACCCAACCGCTGGATAGTTGGACTGCTGAAATACTTCAATAGAGCCAACTTGTCGTCACCCAACGAGATTGTCTCGCTTAATTCTATCAGGAGTTCTGCCACTCGTCCCAAACCTCCAACCTTTTCTTCTTCTGCTACAATGTCAAAGGCAGTAAGTTCTGCCCCCGCCACGTTCATATACCCCATTTGCGTTTTCACCTGTTTGGTGAACTTGAGTGGAAGATTCTGACAGAGAGTGAACTCCAGCATGGTTCCGTTCTTCACCCCAGAACGAACAGGTCTCCCATCTACCATCACCTGAAACACCATTGGACTTTGGTGGGTGGCACCGTTCAATGCCGCTGCCGATAACAATGAAACGTAATAGTCGCGGCCAAGAAAGTGCATCAGTCTGTCTATATAGAACGAGGGCGGCACGACACCCTTCAACTTATATTCTGTGGGAATCGCCACATAAAAATTCTTCCACGGGGACATGATGATGCCGCGCCGAGTAAGGCGGTTCAGACTGTTCTGTAGGGCATTCCTTGTGATAGGCAGATGCAATGCCAGTACATCCTCTTTTGTAAAGATGTACCGCCCCCTCATCTTCTCGCTTTCAACCCAATCCTGCAAATTTGTGCCCATCGCCATTGTATCTTTTTGCAATTTCAAATGCGGAAATCATCACTTAATGATTATTTCTGCAAGTCGGCTGCAAAAATACAACAAATATTTCAATAAAATCAAATTTGTGAAAAATTTTCTAATTTTTATTGAAATCCACCCAAATAGTCCAGTAAAAGATGTGCGCATCTCTGCCGCGGCTGATGGCGAGGATGAGGTCAAATGTTCTCCCTCCCCAAGCAGGGATGGAGAACTTCAAAATTTTATAAACAAGACCTTTCGTTAATGTTCAATAATCATTGTTTCCGTACCTTGATACAGTATGTTCCAATTCCCATTCTGTAATTCAGCGTGTAACACACGATCTTCTTCACCCGCTTTCGAAACAACTATATCCACGACACCATTATCGAAAGTGTTGACATTACCAACCTTCTGCTGCATGGGAGTAGAAAGGGTGTAAAGCATGGTTACGGGACTTTGTACAAAGTTCCCATTATTGAAGGCGCTGCCGGAAAAAACGAGCGTACCTCCACCAGATAGTGTAAAGGGTTTTGAAAAGAGACTTACAGGCACTTCATCCCCTGGCACGGAAAGGGTCAGATAGGAAGTGCTGCCTAAGCAGGTGAGGCTATCCAAAGCCACCGACCATTCGTTGTTACCCAAACTGCGAATGTTGAGACGCGTATGTCCCTGGGAAGAGAAGAATTCGGGACGTACATCAAAGAAAGTCTGATAATATTCATACCGAGTAACTAACCAGTCGGCATCAGCGGCATCAATGGTTTTTCCACCCGTATTGATGAGCATAACCAATTGCGTGCCGTTGTAGATTCCGTAGTCGTTACCGCCTTCATGACGGATACGTGAGGTGGGGAAATAATTGTCCTCAATCACTCTGCGCACACTGTCGTTGCCGTTAATCCAAGCATTGCTAAGGAATGCCACATTCACAGTTTCCTCCAGAATGCCTTTTGTGGAATATTCCCATGAATTCAAAATCTGCTCGCTCTTACTCCATGTTATGGTGTCTTTCCAACATCCACTGCAAACAATGGCACAAAGGGTGAGTATTAAAGCAATTCTTTTCATATCTATTTACATTATTGACGGTTAATCGATATTATTCGCTTTCTTCTCCTTTTTCATAAACTTGTAACCAAAGCCGGCCTTGACAAATCCTTGTACACCAAACCCGACTTCCGCAAAGCCGTACCAGTTCTTGCCACCCTGAATACCCACGGCAGTCAGTTGTCCAGCAAAATCTAATGTCACATAATGATACGGGTGATCTGCTAACGTAGAACCAACTTGCTCATACGCCTCACTAAACCCCATAATCAATCCTGCAGAAAGACCTGAATAAAGAGTGATGTATTTTGTGTTGAGCCATGAAAAACGCACAGAAGGCATAATGCTAATATAGTGGTCGGTAGTTTTCGACAACAACTCGTGCGTTATGCGATCCTCGCGACGATCAAAAAGGGCGGTATAGGAGACGGCTCCACCAAACCAAAACCACTTGGCGAAGCGATAGCGATACTCAAAATTGATGGTGGGAATGGCAACGGTCTTCCTGCGAACATCGTTATAGAACCAGTCATCAGCACTAAAAGTTGTTGGTGGGGTATAACGATAATTCAGCCAAAAGGGCAAACTAAAATCCACCTTGCCGCTAGCAGCAAAAATGATAGCAGGGTCGCCGAACCCCAATTGAATGTCGTGTCTTGGCAGAGTCTGTTTCCACGATAGTTCCTCTTGGGCATTCAAGGCAACCGTTAAGCCCATCATTACCAAAAAGAAAAAGACTTTTTTCATATTGTTCTTGTTTAAGTTTAAAAGAAAAACAATGCTAAAACGAAGAGAGTAAATAATTATTGCATTTTCAATTATAACAATAGTAAGTATTAAAGTTGTTATAGCAAATTATAGAGTATTTTTATTGTGAGATTGAAAAATTAGTGTATTTTTGCACTATAATTTATAGTCCGAAGTGTTCCCAATCTTCCGAAAGCTGACAACATACAATTGAAAAACCGCAATACCCATCCCATTATGAAACAATTCCTCCTCTGCACCCTCGTTCTGGCTCTGTCGCTGCCCACCCTGCGGGCACAGTCGGTCACCCCCGAAGAGGCCGCCAGCGTCGCCGCCGCCTTCCTGCAAAGCCAAGACCGCCAACTGGCACGTGCCGCCCACACCACCTCCCGCGACGGCCATAACCTGCTCTATATCTTCAACTCCACCGACAGCTATGTCGTGGTTTCCGGCGACAAACGCACCCCGCCCGTCCTCGCCTTCTCCGACCACCAACTCTACCTCGACAACGAGGTCATCCCGCCCGCCCAGATGTGGCTCGACAACTACGCCGACCAAATCGCAGCCCTGCAACAATCGCCCGAAGGCACCGAACACCCCGCCTGGAACCACATCCTCAACCAGCGCGCCCTGCCCCGCAACGGCGAGGCCATCGAACCTCTCACCCACTCGCGATGGAGCCAAGAAGAGTTCTACAACTACTACTGCCCCCGCGACTACGCCGGACCCAATAACCGCTGCGTCACCGGCTGCGTGGCCACCGCCATGGGGCAGCTCATGTACTACTTCCGCTGGCCCCACACCGGCACCGGCTCCTATAGCTACACCGACGAGAACTACGGCCCCCAGTCAGCCGACTTCGGCAACACCACCTACGACTACTCCGCCATGTGCGACGACCCCACCTCCATCAACACCGAAATCTCGAAACTGATCTACCACTGCGGCGTGGGCGTGGACATGCACTACGGGGTCAACGGCTCCGGCATGTACAACCACAGCGCCGCCTACGTCCTCCGCACCTACTTCAAATATTCGCCCGAAACCCAATACGTGTTCAGAGACTCTACCACGCTCGATTGGGACAGTTTGATTATCAGTCATTTGGAAAGAAAAATTCCGCTCTACTATGCCGGCTGGAGCGTGCCCGACACCAACGGCCACGGCTTCATCTGCGACGGCTATAAGATCGTAGATAGCGACTACTACTACCACTTTAACTTCGGATGGGGCGGCAGCCACGACGGCTACTTCATCACCACCCACCTCAACACCGCCGGCACCCACTTCAACCTCGCCCAGGAACTCATCATCAACGCCTACCCCGACACCAACCAATATGCGTATCCGACTCCGCAAACTGCCGTTGGCGACACCACGCTGACCTCCCACTCGGGCTCCTTCCTCAACGCCAATGTCCCCTCCGATTACACATGGCACATCCAACCCGATGTCCCTAACCTCAATGGCATCCAACTCTCAGTCCGATACGACCTCTCTGCGAACGATACCCTCTATATCAATCCCGACAACTGCTGGCAGCCTATTATCATCCTGACCGACACAACAGGCACACTGTCAGTCGATTGGGATTGTGCTGAAATCTTAGTTCATTTCCATGGCACCGGCGCCGGACAGCGCTTTTTCGCCAGCTATAGCGCCCAACAGCCTCAGTTCTGCGTCAGCTACCTCAACAGCGGCGCTCTTTCCGGCACTTTCGACGACGGCAGCGGCGATGATGACTATCTGCCTCTCACCGCCTGCCAGTACAAAATTACCATCCTCAGCCGTCCCTTTATCAACCTGCATTTCACCAAGTTCAACCTCGAAGAGGGCCACGACTTCCTCTATATTTTCTACCAATCTCCTTCAGAAGAAAATCTGCTGGCCACCTATACCGGCTCGATGCCCGATACCATCGTTTCGTTCGATAAACGCCGGCTGGTGCTCGTGTTCGAAAGTGATGAACAAAACCAAGGCGATGGCTTCGAAATCGAATACGAAGGTAGTATTACGGGTGTGCAAGATATTATCAATCAATCTTTTTCAGTTTTCCCAAATCCTGCTCACGACGTGCTGAATGTTGAATCTGAGCAACCCATTGAGGAGATTTCCCTCTTCAACGCCATGGGGCAAAATCTCCGCAATTGGCTGCCTTCCGAAAACACTGTCCAGCTCAATCTTTCCGACCTCCCCGCCGGTGTTTATTTCCTGAAAATCAAGAATCTGGAATCTTCTCTCTCCTACAAGTTTATAAAACTGTAGGTCGCAAGCTTCCACCTTTCGAACCATTAAATCCACTTTTATTTTAATCTTTTTTAGGGCGGCCCGGCTCCCTGCGGTCGCCGTCGGGCTATACGCATTACTCGCTACGCTCGTGTCTGCTCCTATCCCTGCCGCACCATCTTCAATACCCCCCACAACTTCAACCCTCCCTTCCGAATTCTATATTCGGAATCTCAAATCTTTCAAATCTCTCAAATCTCACGAATCCTCAACTTTCAATTCCCCCTCACCTTTCCCCACACACGGCTCACCGTCCGCTTAGGCAGCGCATTCACCGCAGGCGCAAACAGCAAGTTGAACCACCCCGGCGTAACACAACGACGACGGCGAAACATCGCCTTCAACGCCTTGCGCACCAACTTCTGCGGCGAATATACCAAACCGAACTTGCCAGCGATATCCAGAATCTTCACCAACGTAGGCAGCACCTTGTACAACCCTGTCGAAACCGCGCCCGGACATACCGCCGTAACCGATACCCCATAAGGCTTCATCTCATAATACCAAGATTTAGAAAAACTGCGCAGATACGACTTCGTTGCACTATACATCACCAAGCCGGGCGCGTACATCCCCGCCGCCACCGACGACACATTCAAAATGTAGCCCCTGCCCCGATGCTTCATCCCCTCCGAAAACCGCTCACACAGCCTCGTCGGCGTGATGACGTGCAAGAACAACATCTTGTCCCCCACCTCACAAACCTCATCTTTCAACTCCTTGAAGAAAAACATTCCAGCATTATTGATGAGAATGTCGATTTGCAGCCCCTTTTCTTGGCAAATAGCGAACAACTCGTCCGCCGACTCATTCCGAGCCAAGTCGCAATATACAGGCCAAATTTCGGCAGAGTATGCGGCTCTCAGTTCGGCGGCACACTGCTCCAACTCCTGCTGTTGGTTGCTCACCATCACCACGTCACATCCCGAAGCCGCCAACTGCCGAGCATACTCCAAACCCATCCCCGAACTCGCCCCCGTGACCAACGCCGTACACCCCGGCCATAAATATTTCTTGAACATTTTTCCCATCACTTTTAATGTATCATCGTGCAAAATTACTCTTTTTTCTTTTACCTCTGTAAAAACCAATAAAAAAAGAGGGTTCCTTGCGAAACCCTCTTTTGGTTGCGTATCGTCAGCAGATTATCTCTGCGAGATGCTGACCTTGTAGTTGCGAACTGCATCAGCAGTGGTCACTCTCACAACGTACATGCCGTTGGCAGCATTCACGTTGATAACGGTCGGGTTGTCCTGAGCCTTGCCGTTGTAGATGATGCGGCCGTTGAGGTCATACACCTGAACGTTGTTGATGATCACATTGCTGTTGTTCACCACATAGATGTCGTTGCCATAGCTGTAAACCTTCACATTGTCAAGGCTGTAGTTAGCAACACCAGTGGTGTCCGGAAGCGTACCTTCGGTGCGGAACTGCTGCTGTGAGCTCCAGCTGCTTTCAGCAGTGTCAGCGATGCACACAGACTTCACATTCCATACATACACCATATTGTCATCCAAACCGCTCAGCTCGTAGCTGGTTTCGGTGATGCCAGTAACTTCGGTGTAAACGGTATCCTCAGCGCTCTTGTAACGGATGGTGTAGGAAGTAACTTCCATATCGGTCCAGTTCAAAGTAGCGGAGTTGTCGGTGATGTCGGTGGTCCATGCATAGGTCGGAACCGGGCATTCAGCCGGCACGAAGGTAACGTCGATGGTGTGGTTAGCCGTCACATTCACGAAGGTGTAGGAAGCAACCGGGTTAGCCAGCGGCACGCTGTCGATCAAAACTTCACCGATGGTGTAGTACTCGTCAGCCACAATCACGAAGGTCTGGCTTGCACCATAGTTCACGGTCACATCGCCAGCAGGCGTGATGGTACCATTAGCACCAGCAGTAGCAGTGATGGTGTAGGTAGAATCAGCGATAGCGGAGAAGATGACGTGGATGGTAGCATCGGCGGTCACAGAATCGAAGAGGTAGCTGCTGATAGCACCCTGGTCGGCACCGTCAACCTCAACGCTTTCAATTACGTAACCCTCAGCAGGAGTGATGCTGAAGAACTGGGAAGCACCGCAGTTCACGATCACCTCGCCAACAGGACTGATGTTACCACCTTCAGTAGCCGTTGCCGTGATGGTGTAGGTCTTGATAGCAGACTCAACGGTGATGACGTGGTTAGCAGTGATGCTGTCCACATCAACAGTAGTCACAGCACCGAGGTCCTCGCCATCGAGCATAACGCTTACAATTTCGTAGCAGTCATCAGCGGTGAGCGTGTAGGAAACGCTTTCGCCGTATTCAACGGTGGTGTCACCCTCAGGAGTGATTTCAACGCCAGCAGCACCGTATGCGGAAACCGTGTAGGTGTACTTAGCGAAGGTAGCATCGATGGTGTGGTCAGCATGGAGAGCGCTGAAGGTGTAGCTATCGATAGCACCCTGCTCAACACTGTCAACCATGACGCTTACAATGTAATAACCCTCGTTCGGGGTGATTTCATAAACCGGAGTTTCACCGCAGTTGAAGGTGTCGGTAGGAGTAATCGTACCGGCAGCGTCATCGTTCACGTTAGCCGTGATGGTGTAGGTGTTCATGGTGAACGTAGCGGTGATGGTGTGGTTGGTGTCGATTGCGTTGAAGACGATCACCGTGTCAGTGAGTTCGCAGGTGATATCCTCGCCGTCCACCGTGATAGTGGTCAGCGTGTAGCAATCGTTAGCAACGATGTTGTAAGTAACATCGGTACCGCAGTTGTAAACACCCGTCTCGGTGATCACACCGCCATCAGCCTGAGTAGCCTCAACCGTGTAGGTCATCACCTGGAAGTAAGCCTGGATGGTCATGTCGCGCTGGATGTTGTCCAAGGTGAGGGTCGTACCATCGAAGTTAGCGCTGTCGAGGTAAGAAACACCGTTGACCAACAGTTCAGAAACGGTCTGGCATTCATCAGGTGTAAGGGTGTAGGTCATTGAACCGTTGTAAGCCACCACAGTGTCACCAACAGGATCAATCGTACCATTGTTGTAAGCAACAGAGGTCAGCGTGTAGGTAATGTCGGCGAAGGTGACGTCGATGGTGTAATCAGCGGAGATTCCGTTGATGACGTATGAGGTCACAGAACCGATGTTGTTACCGTTCACTACCACGCTCTCCACTTCAACACCGTCGTTGTCAGGAGTGAAGGTGAAGGCCACGGTGTCGCCGCAGTTGTAAGTACCGCTGGTCGGGTCAGCCGTGCCGTTGCCGGTCACGTTGACGGTCACCTCGTAGGTAGTGGTTTCGAACTGAGCCACCACAGTGTGGTTGCTGTCGATATTGCTCATGGTGTATTCAGCGGTGGGAACACCAGCCACGAAGTTGGTGTCAGCCTCGCCGTCAACCAAGATGGCGCTGATGTTGTAGCAAGGATCTGCGGTGATGGAGAAGGTCACGCTGCCGCCGAAGACCACTTCGTTGTCGCCTTCGAGCAGGATCGTACCATGATCCTCAGCCGTAGCATTGATGACATACACATTGGGTTCGAACACGACGTTCAAAGTATGGTTAGCGTCGATGTTGGTGAAGGTGTAGTCGTAAGTGTCAGCGTTAGCAGGAACGTTCTCAGCAACGCCGTCAACAGTTACGCTGGCGATGTGGTGACCGAAGTCAGCGGTGATGGTGTAATCAACCGTAGCTTCGTACTCAACGGTGGTGTCACCAGGAGTGGTGGTACCGTTGCCGTTCACCGTCACGTCGATGGTGTAGTTGTTACGAGCGAAGATAACCTCGAGAGTGGTATCCTGCGTAGCAGCCGTCACATTTCTGAGAGCCTGAACGTCGCTGTTGTGGTTCAGCGTGTAGGTCACGCCACCCAGAGTGTGGCTTTCGATATGCCAACCAGTGTCAGCAGTGATGGTGTACTGATAAGCAGCATCGCAATCCACCGTGTCGGTGGTGACGGTACCGTTACCGGTATGGGTCTCGCCCATGAAGTATCTGTAGATTTCGAAGCTGGCTTCGATTACAGTGGTATCTTCGATGGAAGCGATAGCGAAGGTCTCGCCTTCGATATTATCGATGGCCTGAGCCTCACCATTCACGAGGATCTCGCTGATGTAGTAGCAATGGTCAGGAGTAATTTCGTAAGAAACACCAGTACCGTGTTCAACACTGGTAGTACCAGCCACCACGATCGAACCATGTTCGTTGGCGATAGCGGTCACCGGATAGTAATTTCTTGCGAAGTAAACATCCAAGTTGTGATGTTCGTGGATGTCAGTCACCGTGATCTCATCCTCAGTGGGCTGACCATCATAGTTGGTGGTCGTACCATCGAGTACCACATGGTCAATATGCCATCCGTAGTTAGCAGTGATTTCGTAGGTGTAATCATCACCGCAGTTCACAACAGCGGAGGTAACCGTGCCCATCGTATCTTCATGGGCGGTAGCCGTCATGTTGTACTCGAACATGGTGAACTCAGCATTGATGGTGTGCTCAACCACAGCCTGGTCGAAGTCAGCAGCGGTGAAGGTGTAGGTGTACGGGCTGATAGAATCGGTATAGCCAGTCCAAACGCTTTCGCCATCCACATCAACAGCAGAGATGTAGTAGCACGGCTGATCAGCAGTGATGGTGTAGGTAAGGGTTTCACCGTAGAAGATGGTGTCAGTTCCTTCAGGATCAATAGTACCATTAGCACCAGCAGTAGCGGTGATATGGAACTCGTTGAGAGCGAAGACTGCGCAAACCTCGATATCCTGATCAACATTGTCGATGTTGTAAACCACCTCAACGTCGGTGTTGTTGCCGTAAGCCACATAACCGCCGCGGTTGTCAGAAACCTCAACGATGTGGTAACCATTCAGCGTGTCAGCAACGATAGTAGCGGTGGTGCTCATGTTGGAGTCAACCTCAACAGGATCGTTGATGGTAATCGTACCGTTCACAGCAGCGCAAGCGCTCACCGTGTAGTGGTCGATTTCGAAGACCACGGTCAGCATCGTATCCTGACGAACAGGATTGATGGTGATGATGGTGTCATTGAAGTCGTTCGGCTCAACCATCGTGTTGTTGATGGTGTTGCCACCGAATTCGATGCTTGCGATGTGCCAGCCCATATCAGCGGTGATGGTGTAGGTGTATTCGTCGCCGCAGTTGATGTCATCGGCGGTGGTAACCGTACCATTACCGGTGTGGGTCTCGGTCATGTCGTAAGTGTAGATTTCGAAGTTAGCCTCGATGGTGTGAGCTTCAGAAACGTTAGCGAAGGTGTAGGTCATGCCTTCGGGAACGATCATAGAAGCCTGATCCTCTCCGTCAACGATGAGTTCGCTAATGTAATAGCAATCATCCGGAGTGATGGTGAAGGTAACATCCTGACCATGCTCCAGAACGGTGTCACCAGAAACGATGGTACCGTTAGCACCAGCGGTCACGTCAATCAAATAATGGTTGATTTCGAAGGTAGCCACAATGCTGTGGTCTGCGTGGATGTCGGTGATAGAAGAAGTGAAGGTGGAGCTGTCAGCGATGGTCTCGGCAACACCGTCAACCTCAACAGAAGCGATGTGGTAACCCACTTCCGGAGTAACTTCATAGTCGAATGCGCTGCCGCAATCCACAGAGTCGGTAGCGGTAATCGTACCCATGGTAGCATCGTTGACAGAGGTGGTCACCTCATAACGATAGATATCGAAGTTAGCCACAATGGTGTGGTTGTTGTCGATAGCAGCGAAGGTATAGTCGAACGCTACGCTGTCGTTCACGTCAATCACAGTGGTATCGTCCACCACCACGGTGCTGATGTAGTGGCAGTCGTTGGTCGGACGAATGGTGTAAGTGACATTGTCACCATAACGCACTGCGGAATCACCTTCCGGAACAATCTCACCATTGTCAGGATCAGAAACTGAAGCAACAATGTTGTAGTTGTTCAGTTCGAAGGTAACATCAATACAGGTGTCGCTCACCACATTGGTCAGCGTATAGGTTACGTTCGTATCAGCATTCTCACCATAGGTCTGAACATTAGACTCATCGCTGAAGATGGTCTGTACGTGATAACCAGGAGCGGTAACCACCACAGTCACCTCAACGGTGCTGTCGTGAGCAACCACAGCCGGATTGATGGTAGCAGTACCTTCAGTCAGCGGGTTGCAAAGCGTCACATTGTAAGTATTGATAGCGAAGGTGACATTCAAGACATAGTCTTTGTCAGCCGTCACATCCACGGTGGTGGCATTGTCGGCATTGGTGGTGGGCAGGGTCATCTGCTCCACATCGGTAACGCCATCAGAGAGGATGCAGGATTCGATGTGCCATCCCTCTTCAGCCTGAACTTCGTAGGTGTAAGTCTCACCACAGTTGACAGTAGAGTCGAAGCTGACCGTACCGTTGCCGGTGTGAGTTTCAGCCATGATGTAACGGATGCTGTCGTAAGTAACCACCATGATAGCATCTTCGGTAGCTGTCCAAGTGTAAGCCAAGGAAGAGAGGCTGTCGATGTACTCAACATCATTGATGGTGAAGGAGACGAGCTCGTTGCAAGCGTTCGGAGCGAAGGTGAAGTCAAGGGTGGTGTTATAAACAGCCGTGGTATCACCGTCGATGTTGGTAACGCCCTCGCCAATAGTGGTGACGTTAACAGCATACTCGTCGATAGCAGTGTAAACAATCACGTTGTGGTCAGCATGAACGTCTTCCACAGTGTAGGTGTAGGTGTCTTCTTGGTTGGTGAATACAGTATCCAGAACATAGTCAACGAAGACCATGGCCAGATGCTGACCTTCAGCGGCCTCCATCACGAAGTCCCAATTCTGACCGCAGTTGGCCTCGCCCGTGGTTACGGTAGCGGAGCTGGCCGGGTCGATGGTGGCGGTCATCTGGTAAACAACGGTATCGAAGCCCACCGTGATGGAGTGCTCATCAACCACGTTGACAAAGGTGTAGGTATCACCGGTAACCGTGTAATCAGTACCAGCGGTCAGCGTAGTACCGTCAACGGTAATTTCGCTGATGTAGTAGCATTCTGAAGAAGGAGTGATGACAAACGGAACATCCTCGCCCCAAGTCCAGCTGGAGTCAACAGAAGGAACAATGGTACCGATTTCAGGATTGTTGTTCACAACAGCAATCGGGTAGAGGTTATGAGCAAAGGTAGCGCAAACCTCGATGTCCTGCTGAATATCACCCAAACCATACATGACGTCGGTGTCGGTATTTTCACCAAGAGTGAGAGAACCGCCAGCGTTGTCGGTAATCTCAACGATATGATAACCGTTAGCCACGTCGGCCACTACCTGTACGTATGCGGAGTCACCGTGGTTGACAGTAGCGTTCAGCACCGTCAACGTACCATTGGTACCCGTGCAAGCGGTGATGTTGTAAGTATTGATTGCGAAAGCAACATCAACGGTATCGTTGCGTGAAGAATTCACTGCAATCGTAACCTGAGTGTCATCATTAGTGTTCAAAGTGGTGGTTTCACCATTCACAACATAGTAGTTGACGTGATAACCATCACCAGCGGTCATGGTAACTTCAACATCGCTACCGCAATCGAAGGTGGTGGTAGGAGTGATTTCACCATTACCTTCAATCACGCTGGTAACCACTTCGAACTGCTGCTGTGAGAAGGTGGCCTCAACGGTGGTGGGACCTTCAATCGGGGTAACCGTCAAAGTGGAGATAGCCGGTGAACCCGTGGTAATCTTCACATTGTCCAAGAAGAAACGTGAACGGTTGTCCTGGAAGGACTCGAAGGAGATAACGGTGTTAGCCGTACCATTGGTGAAGTCGTAGGAGAAGGTCTGCATGTTGTTATCGCCTCTCAACAAACCATCCACCTCGGTCTCAACACCATTCACAGTCAGAATAAGCGTAGTCTGCTCGCTGGAGTTGTTATAAGCAGCGGCGTCGAATTCAATATGGAAATCACCAGTAGAAAGATCCAAAGTAGGAAGGGTGATGGAACCACCCAATGAAGAGGTACCGAATTTCAACATTCCTTCGTTCGGATAAGCCTTGGTGCCCGTCCAACCCGGTAAAATATTACCCACCGTGAGTTCACTATTGGGGTTGCCAACAGCGGCGGCGAAGTCTTCATTCAGAACCACCACATAGTCGGAAGCAGTGGTCGTAACGTCACCCGTCATATCCACACCATTAACCATAACTGAAGCGAGTTCGTAGCACTCATCAGGAGTCATGGTGAAGGTCTGTGAACCACCATGAGCAACGGTGCTGGTAGCAGGATCAATCGTACCGTTCGTAGCGGTAGCGGTCACTTCATATTCGTTGATAGCGAAGAAAACGTCAATCTGAGTGTCAGCCGTCACATTGGAGATGAAGCAAGAAGCGGTAGCAGGCTGGTTAGTGTAAGTAGCAATCACCGCACCATCTCTCTCAATGTGATCCACATGGTATCCGTCATAAGCGGTCACCACATACTCGAAGGTAGAACCGCAAGCTGCGATACCTTCTGTAACCTCACCCATTGAAGCATCGTTCACCGTGGCCACCATGAGGAAGCTGTCGATAGCGAAGGTGACAGCCAACGTATGGTTGTCAGCCACATTCACGAAATCGTAGGAGGTCGGAGCAGGATCAACGGCAACACCGTCAACCAAAACTTCCTCTACATGATAGCAAGCATCGGGAGTGAAGGTGAAGGTGGTATCCGTACCAAACTCAACCGTGATGGTCTCAGCGGGTTCAATGGTACCGTTGGTGTAAGACTCAACGGTGATGTTATAGTTGTTGATGGCGAAGAAGGCTTCCACCAAAGTATCGGAAGTGACATACTGGACAGTGTAGGTGAGAAGGGTGTCAGCATTGGTGCCGTACAAAACGGTGTCGTTGCCGCAAACCACTTTTTCAATATGATAACCAGGTGTCTCAGAAGCGATGTCAATATTGGCGCTCTCGTTGTAGTTGATAATAGCGGTACTCGGATCAACGATACCCATCGTGTTGTCGTTCTCGGTAGCGGTCACCGTGAACTGATCAAGCGTGAATTCAACCTGAATGTTAATATTGGTTGCATCCACGGTCATGGGGATGTTGATGGTCCATTCATCAATGTTACCACCAATCACAATCGGATAGTTGTTCCAAACCACCTTGGTAAGATGTGAACCCGTGGCGGCTTTCACCACATAACCCTGAACCATATCACCACACAAAGCCGTAGCAAAGACGCCTTCAACAGAGTCGTTGACAGTACCGTCACCGTTGCCGATGTTGGTCCATGTGAGTTCATAGTTGATCAACTGGAAGGTGACATCAACAGTGGTGTTCTCCTCAACGGGTTCGAGGGTGAAATCGTTGGTCGGGTTGTCAACAGCCACGCCATTCACGGTCAGCGTTGCAATCTCGTAGCAAGCATCGGGAGTGATGGTGTAAGCCGGGGTAGCATGATAATCAACAGTCTGGGTGCCAGCAGGACTGATCGTACCGTGAGCACCTGCGGTGGCGGTCACCTCGAATTCGCATTCGCTCTGCTGTTTCATGGTGAGCGTCAGTTCAACAACGCTGTCGCAGCCAGCTACGGTAGTGCCATTGAACACATGAGTATAGGTCTGACCTGCAACGGTGGTACCAGCTTCGAAGGTGGTGTCGTTCCAAGTGTAGGGCAGTTCGATGGGGCAGAGGAAAAGTTCCTCGGTTTCGTTATAGGTGGGGTTCACCACAACGGTCATCGTCAGGGTGCTGTCGCAACCATTGGCAGCGGTCAGTACCACATCCTGAGCACCAGCAGCATCGAAGGTGACGCCATTCTGCGTGTAAGGAAGTTCGCTGTCGCAGATGGTGTAGGTAATCTCAGCAACAGGAGCCTCCAACACATTCAAGGTCATGTTCACCGTGCTGTCCTCGCCATGAGAACCAGCACCGGTAAGGGTAACGGTACCGTTGCCAGCAGCGTCAAACTCTACTTCGTTCCAAGTGAGCGGAAGCATCGTGGAGCAGATGGTGCTGTCAACATTCACCGTGATATTCGGATAGTAGTCGAACACCAAAGTGATAGCGCTGTCGCAACCAACGGCGTTCTGAATATGCGTATAGTAAGTACCCGGAGTGGAGTAGAGGTCACCATTGAATTCATAGGGAAGCTCATTCTCCAGAACGGTCACCTCAACGGTCTCCTCAGTGTTGGCGTTGATCGTCAACGTCAAGGTCACCACGCTGTCGCAACCGGCAACGGTGTGGCCGTTATAGATATAGGTGTAAGTGCCAGGAGTGGTTTCGGTACCGAAGGTGGTATCGTTCCAAGTATAGGGGAGGTCAGCGGGGCAGATGGTGAACTCTTCGTCGCCAGTGGCGGTAGGATTGACCGTCAGCGTCATGGTCACCACACTGTCGCAACCTGCAACGGTCTGCAAAGTGGTGGTTTGTGTACCGGCCTCGGTGAATTCAACGCCGTTCCAAGTGTAGGGCATCTCATTGTCGCAAACGGCCAACTCATCGTTAACGTTGTATTCGGGGTTCACCACGAGGGTCATGTTCACGGTGCTGTCTTCACCATGTGAGCCCTGGCCAGCCAGAAGTGCGCTTGCGGTACCGGCAGCGGTGAACTCAACCTCGTTCCATGTGTAAGGCAGCTGGCTTTCGCAGATGGTCTGCTCAGCGTCGCCCGTCACATTCATGTAAACGGTAAGGTTCAAGGTGATGGTGCTGTCGCAGCCGTTAGCGTTCTCCAGCAACTGGGTGTAGGTGCCAGTGGTGGTGTATTCCGTACCGTTCAGTTCATACGGCAGGTCGTTCTCCACCACCTCAGCGTTAATCTCGCTAACGGTGTTAGTGTTGACATTCACCGTCATGTTCACCACGCTGTCGCAACCTAACACAGTCTGCAGGGTCGTGCTCTGAGTGCCGGCGGCGGTGAACTCCACACCGTTCCAAGTGAACGGGAGGGCGTTCTCGCAGATGGTAGAATCGACATCCACCTCGTAGGTCTCACCAATGGTGAGGCGCAAGGTCACTACACTGTCGCAACCTGCTGCGGTCGTGAAGGTGTAGTGCAACGGAATCGGCATCTCCATGGCCTGACTTCCTTCGGGGAAGTTGAACGGACCGAAGTTGAACGGCAGTTCATCCTCGCAAATCGTGATGACCGTGTCGATGTTGTAGGTCTGACCGATGGTCAGGTTCACAATGTGGATGCTGTCCAAACCACCCTGTGCACCTCCGACCAAAGTATCATAATATATATTTGTTTCTGTACATATAATTTCAGTGCCATCCAACTTCTCCAGCGTGTAGCTGTCGCAAGCCGTGATGTCCTCCTCATGGATGTTCAGCGGAGGCAGCACCTCGAGCACCAAGGTGATGGTGCTGTCGCAGCCATACGCATCCGTCATGGGGATGGTGTAGGTGTTGGCCTCGGTATAGTCGGTTCCATGGAAAGGATAGACCTGACCTTCATAGATGGTAGCGTTCACCGTGTTATCGGTGTACACCGTACAACCCGTGGTGAAATTGGCCTCCACGAAATCGGTCTGGCAATCGGATTTCACTCTGAAGGTGTAGTTAGTGTTGGGGGTGAGGTCTGTGAGATCGCAAGTCCAATTGCTACCATTCTGGGTGAAGTTGGTAACCGGCGTGCCGTTCAACTCAGCCACAAAAGAGGTAGCCATGCTGCTCCAAGTGGCCTGAGCGGAAGTGATATCCGGCGTAACCGTCAAGGTTTCAACTTCTGCACAAACTTTCTTGTACATGCAGATCGGAGCCTGCGAGGCAGAACCATAGCAGCTAAATAGCCCAGATGTATTATACTGCATGGTGTTTCGAGTATTTGTGCCTTGAGCCACAATACTGGCCGTGCCACCAGAAATAGTAATCAACCAAGAACCATTGTTATCCAAGGTGGACTTCGTCCTCAGCTGATTGCTACTTGAGGAAGAAGCATACAAGTAACCAGCGGTGCCCTGTGCTTTGAGGGCAAAGGTACCCGTTACGTTACCTGCCTCCAGCACAATAATCTCAACATCGGAAGTCAAGGTCACCTTGTCGTCCGTCTTCGTGATGGCGGCTTGTCTACGGTTGTTACTCTGCTGGTCTGTGCTCAATGCATAGTCATAACCTTGGGCAGCGATAATCACCGTGTCGCCAACGTTAAGATCTGAAGCACTCGACACAAGGCGGAAAACCTGTGCATCAACATTACCTAAAGCCATCAACATGAGCAATGCGACGGCAATAAAACCCTTCATCTTGTCAAAGATTCGGAAATTTTTAGGCTCAAAAGTGTAAAACCTTTTCATAAAATTGGATTTTAATTTGTTATTGTTTCTTTTCTTTATTTTCTATCTTGTTTATTTTCAATAAGTTTAGAGTGGACAATTGCCGTTTATCAACAACTTTTCCACAATGATATAAAATCTGACAAAAATAAGAATATTTTTCGGAATAGCACCACTTTTCAAAGGATTTTCGCATTTTTTTTTAACAGGCCAATGTGAAAGAAGTTGCACCCTTTTGAAATGCGGAAAAAACAGGAACGAAAATGATTTTTTTTGGTGAAAATTCGGCCCGCAAAAGCCGTCTTTCTCTATCGGCGGGACGGCTGCACCACCAACTTCAACGTCTCCACTGTGCGGTCAGTGGTCACCCGCACAAAGTAACAGCCAGCCGACAAGCCCGACACATCCAGCCGGCACTTGCGGTCACCCTCTACTTTTATCTCCATCAACACTTTACCAGAAAAGTCCAACACTTCTACTTGGCTGATATCTAGATAATTGCTTTCAACCCAACAACTCTCCCCCGCCGGATTGGGATAAGCCTGACACTCTTGATATTGCGCCAGATGATACTGGTCGATCTCCACATCCGACCAATCCACACAGGTGGGATACCACGGCTCGTTTTGCCGCACCCCAAACAGGTAGTCCACCAGCTCGGGACAATCGATAAAAGGATTCCGATTGTGCTGGTAAGTATTGTAAATCACTTGGTTGCGGTTAATCTCCTTCTCACTTACGGGGTCAGCGTTGTGCCATTCCACCAACATATTTTTAGCCCAACCCACCAACTGCGATCCGCTGAACATCGACTCAGAATCCTGTCCCAAATCTTTGTTCATATAACACACGGTCATATAAAAATAACTACGCGCCAAGTCGCCCTTGTAAGCATCAATCGGCTCGAACACTGTACCTGAACAGCCTGGATAACTGCACGGTCCCAACTTGGAACCGTTGGTGCTGGTCCACGTGGGCGCATTCACCTCACCGTATGCATGGTTAGAACGCTTGTTGTTCACCCAACCATCAGTGGGATAGAGGTGAAAAAGGTCGGTTTTCATAGGAAGGGCTTCTCCGAACCAGCTCTGTGGAACGGTATGTTCTCGGTTGTAGCAATTCCCCTCCTGCGTGTAGTTGCCGCACTGGTTAGTACCAAAAGTGTAATAATAGGCCGCCGTGCCACCCGGCTGGTCGGAATAGATGTCCCACACCTTTCCCGACGGCATCTTGTCGGTCTGATAATAGGCTCCCCACAAATCCCCATAGTCTAACTGGGTATGGGTTTTGATAATGTTGAACAACGCCGTACGCAGCTCCTCGCCGCTCTTTCCCACCGCCGCATTATAGTAGCCATCAGGCACTTGCGCCCATGCACATCCCATCCACAAAACAGCGACCAAAAGCAACAAAGATCTGCGCACTCTCATCATTATTTACAATTTGACATTTGATACATATTGAAAACCTTCACAGCTTCCACCGCCTCCCGCACATCGTGTACCCGCAGGATGGAAGCGCCCTGCTGCAAAGCCAACGTGTTCAGCACCACCGTGCCCGTAAGCGCCTCATCGGGAGAGGTTTCCAACAATTTATAAATCATTGATTTTCTTGAAATTCCTACCAAAATTGGACACTCAAAAATCTGAAAGGCGGAGAGATTTTTCATCAGAAAATAATTCTGCTCTAAGGTTTTGCCAAAACCGAAACCGGGATCCAAAATCAGGTCCACACAACCCGCCTCCTTAAAGATGGCCAACTGGCGGGCAAAAAACTGCATCATGGTGAGCAGCATATCCTCGCCAAGCGGCTGCTGCTGCATCTTGTCGGGCTTGGCAGTGGTGTGCATCAGCACGTAGGGCACCTGCAAGCGTCCCACCACCTCCGCCATCCGCTCGTCGAACGTGCCGCCCGACACATCGTTGATGATGGCGGCACCCGCCTCCACAGAACGCTGCGCGATGTCAGCACGCCACGTATCCACCGACACTACTGCATCGGGGAAGTACTTGGCTATCAACGCTAAAGGTTTCTCCAATCGTTGCCACTCCTCCTCCACCGAAATATCGGCAGCACCGGGCTTGGTAGAGACCGCCCCCACATCGATGATGTCGGCACCCTCGCTCAGAATCTGCTCGGCCCGCCGCAACACAGCATCATCATTCGTGTACCGGCCACCATCGTAGAAGGAGTCGTCGGTAACATTCAAAATCCCCATCACCAGTGCAGGCGATGGGGATAATAAACGTGATTTTACTTTTATACTATTGTGCGCCAACATTTTTGATATTATTTCCGCAATCGTCCACAATCATCTTATACCACTTCTCGGGATATTCGGGATGTTCGGGGCTTTCGCACTGCGGGATAGCGGTGTTGGTTTTGAGGAACTTGCCGTTGGTCTCTTTCTTCACATTACCATCGTTGTACTTGACCAACAGATAGATATAAAGCTGATCCCATGCCTCACAGACCTTGCGGGCAGCATTCTGCGAATACTTCGTCAACTCGGCCTGCGCCTGCGCCGGATTGTTCTGGTACAACTTTTCAAATTTATCGCCCATTGCCTTGATTTCCGATACAAAGCCTGATTCTAAAGAATTTTGAAGTTCTTTCACATGCACGATCATATCGCTGTAGCGAGTATAAACAAGCTGGCTCACTTTGGTAAAACGCCAGTAAGCAGCAGTGGGAGAGTAATCGACCATGGAACCATTGCCTTCCTTGAGCTCGTCCGGCACGCTGGAGATGCCGCAGAACATAGGCATGTAGCAGGAAGAGGCGGCATCATCAACGCCGAACCAGAGGATTCCACCGAAGCCGTCGGGCATGTTGGGACGGCACTGTGCCACGAAGGAAAAACCGGTCTGCTGGGTAGCGGTGGCACGCTCGTGGATATAGGCCTTGCCCTGATACTCCCACGTCATCGGACGCCAGCGGTAGGGACAAGCGTAGGGACCTGCACCGAGGTCTTTGGTCATATCCATAGAAGAACCTTCATAGTGGTCGCGCATCAGCTGCATCACATCTTGCACCTCCAATTTCTTGTCGGGTTTGATCCAGAGGGGGAAGCGGTTATTGAGGTTATCGCCACGCGCATAATCCTCATACTGAGCCATTTGACCAGGACTACAACGATAGAAAGCCATCCACACACGAGCCTCACAGAAGCGGGCAGCCTCGAAGTCAACGGGCGCGTAGGCATCGCAGAAACTGAACTGATCGTCGGCGCCATCTTTCGGATAGTAACCTTTCAGTTTGGCGAAAGAGATGACATCGTGGGCATACACCGTGTTGATGTCGGGCAGGAAAATCTTATCGATTTCTTTGTTGGTGATAGAAGTCTTGCCGTCGCGGAGCGGGAAGGTGGTGATACGGGCCTGGTTGGCATGGCCGGAGATGTAGCCGTCGGGAATGCGACGGGCCACCCACACAGCACCGTTCGACCAGCCCTTCACGGTCTTGCCTTTGGCATCCTTCATCTCCTCGCCCTTTCCGATGAGCTCGAAAATCCAAGCCTCGTTGGGGTCGGCGATGGAGAAAGACTCGCCCTCACTGCAATAGCCGTAAGCATCCAACAAACCGCTGATGACCTTGATGGCCTCGCGGGCGGTCTTGGCACGCTGAAGGGTGATGTAAATCAATGAACCGTAGTCAATTAAGCCGGGAGTTTTCCACAACTCGGAACGACCGCCATAGGTGGTTTCCCCGATGACGAGCTGATGTTCGTTCATGTTGCCGATGACGGAATAGGTATGGGCCACTTCCGGAATCTGGCCGAGGCGTTTGCCGGAGTCCCATTCGATGACCTCGCGGAACGAGCCAGCGGGATGGTCGGCGGCGGGCTGGAAATAGAGTTCGCCATAAAGGGTGTGCGAGTCGGCGGCGTAAGTCACCATACAGCTACCAGTGCTACTTGCTCCTTTGGTGATGATAAAATTAGTGCAAGCATACAGCCGAGGCGACAGCATAATGCAGCACACGAGTATTACTGTGAGAAATACTTTTTTCATAATTTATTGATAATTAAATAGATATTAGGCAATGGGTGAATGCATCACATTGGGAATGACCAGCAGCGGCATGGGAGCCTGGTTCATCAGCTGGCGGGTCGTGCTGCCCAGCCAGAAGGAGGTAATATCGTCCTCATCCTCACGCATGATGACAATCATGTTCACGTCTTCTTTCTTAGCCCAATCCACAACGGCGGTCGGCACATCGCCATTCACCTCGAGGGTGGCGGCATCGTAGCGCACATTGGCCACATCGCACATGCCAGCGGCATGGTTCAACTGCACACCAATCGTATGCCTTTCGTCAGGATACTTCGGATCGCACAAGCCTAACAGGGAAATCTTGGCGGAGAAGAGGGTGGCGAAATGGGCGGCCGGTTTAATCTTTTGGAGCGTCTCGAAACTCATGTCGATAGGCACCAAAATCTTGGTGAGGTCGCGTTTCACGTTAACCTGATGGCCGATGATGAGCACCGGAACTTTGGTCACACCCACCACCTTCATGGTGTTGCTACCTATAAACATCTCTTCGAAACCGGAAGCACCGTGCGAGCCGACCACCAGAATGCCTTCGGGCAGGTTGGCAGCATACTGGGTGAGTTTCACGTAGGCCTTGCCTTCCAAAATCACAGGCTGAATTTGAGCCTTGGGAGCCTCAGCGCGAGCCCATTTCACCATCTCATTGAGTTTTTCATTGGCCTTATGCATCATCTCCTCCTCATTGGAGACATCCAATTTGGTGGAAGCAGTAGGGGTTTTCACCCACACCACATGAACGATGGCATTCGATTTCAAAGCAAGGGCGACTGCGTGACGCAGCGCATTTTCTGAATTTTGGGAAAAGTCAATTCCCACTACGATGTTCTTCATAATATTTGTATTTAAATTTGTCCAATTTTTCGCTTGCAAATATACAATATTTCGATGAACTCCACAAGTTTTGGAAAATTTTTCAAAAAAGATGTTGAGCGACCTAAAATTCAAGAAAATAATCCTATCTTTGCACTCGCTTGCTAAAGAGATAAAATATTGGCAATTTTTATTAGTAATTTATAATAAAACAAATAGTTACATAATGAAACAGACATTATTGCAGCGGTTTTCCAGTTACATGGCCATCGCCACCACCTCTGATGAAAACTCCACCACCTATCCGAGCACCCCGAACCAGCTTGTCTTCGGCGATTTTTTGGTAGAAGAACTGAAGCGGATCGGTCTTTCGGAAGTGAAGAAAGACGAATACGGCTATGTGACAGCCACCCTGCCCGCCAACTGCGACATGGAGCTGCCGGTAGTCGGTTTCATCGCGCACTTCGACACGGCCCCCGACATGCCCGGTGCCAAAGAGCCGCGCATCATTGAGAACTATGACGGAAAAGACATCCTGCTGGATGCCGAAACCCATACCGAGCTCGCCCTCACCGACTTTCCAGAACTCGCTGACTACAAGGGACAGACCTTGCTGGTAACCGACGGCAAGACCCTGCTGGGTGCGGACGACAAAGCCGGCATCGCTGAAATCGTGACGGCCATGGAATTTTTGCTGGCCCATCCCGAAATCAAGCACGGCAAAATCCGCGTGGGCTTCACCCCCGATGAAGAGATTGGACAAGGGGTTAAGTATTTCGATGTCAAAGGATTCGGTTGCGATTTCGCCTATACCATGGACGGTGGTGCCATCGGCGAACTGGAGTATGAGAACTTCAATGCCGCCAGCGCCAACATCAAGATTCAAGGAAGAAACATTCACCCCGGCTATGCGAAAAATAAGATGGTGAACGCCCAGCTGATTGCCATGGAGTTCAACAGCATGCTGCCGGAAGCCCAGAAGCCCCAATACACCCAAGATTACGAAGGCTTCTACCTGCTCGTTCACATGGAAGGCACAGTGGAGAACGCCAGTCTCACCTACATCATCCGCGACCACGACCGTGCCAAATTTGAAGAGAAGAAGCAGTTCATGCAGAACATCACCCGCTACCTGAATGGAAAATACGGCGAACGTATCACCTGCGAACTTAAAGACCAATATTATAATATGCGCGAAAAGGTGGAGCCCGTCTTCCACGTGGTGACATTGGCCGAGAAGGCCATGGAGGCCGTGGGCGTGAAACCTGTGGTGCAACCCATTCGTGGCGGCACCGACGGAGCCAACCTTTCGTTCAAGGGTCTCCCCTGCCCCAACATCTTCGCGGGCGGCCACAATTTCCACGGCAAATACGAGTATGTGCCGCTGGAATCCATGGTCAAAGCCACCGAAGTCATCGTTAAAATGATAGAGATTTTGGGAAGCGGCAAAAAGTGGTAATGCACCACCTGCTCTTTCCAGTCGGACACTTCCGGCATCTCTTTCAAACTCATAACCCACTAAAAATCACTACTTATGTCCGAATTGTATTATCGTTTGGCCTTGCAATTTCTGCCCAACCTCGGGCCGACCACCACCAAAAAACTGTTGCAACATTATGGCAGTGCGACGCAAATTTTCACTGCGAGAGACATCCGTATGCTCTTGGGCAACCGTGCGCCTGTGCCGAAGCTGACCGACGCTATCCGCCGGCAGGTGGAGCAGGAGTTGGGTTGGATGGAGCGCAACGGCATTCAGCTCTGCTTCTGGGGCGAACCCGATTTCCCAAAAAGGCTGACCTCCTGCACCGACACGCCCTACATGTTTTATTATAAGGGGACGCCCGTCTTCAATGAGCAGAAGATGGTGGCGGTGGTGGGCACCCGCAACATCTCGCCTTACGGCAAGGAGGTAACCCGCAAAATCATTGAAGAGCTGGCGCAGTACGAGGTGTGTGTGGTGAGCGGCCTCGCGCGGGGGGTGGACACCGTGGCCCACGAGCAGGCGTTGGAGAGCGGTCTGAAGACGGTGGCAGTGCTGGGCAGCGGTCTCGGCATCATCTATCCGGACTGCAACGAGCGGCTTTCTCAACGGATTGTGGAGAAGGGCAGCGCGCTCGTGTCGGAGTTCACCTTCCGCACCAAGCCCGACCGTCAGAACTTCCCGCAGCGCAACCGCATCATCGCCGGCATGACCGATGCCACCATCGTGATGGAGACCGCCGAGAAGGGCGGGAGCATCATCACTGCCCACATCGCCAACTCGTACAACCGTGACGTCTTTGCCGTACCGGGCAGCATCCTCTCCCCCACCCAGAGCGGCTGCCACGCCCTCATCCGAAAAAATGTGGCCGCCCTCGTCACCTCCGGCGCCGACGTGGCCGAACTGATGGGATGGGACATGGATGCGCCCAAGGCAGTGCAACGCAGTCTGTTTGTGGAACTCACCCCTGAGGAGCAGGAAGCAAGCGACCTTATCGCCAACCAACCCAATATCGTGATTGACGACCTGTCGGCGGCTCTGCCGCAACACACACCCTCCAAATTGGCATCGCTGCTTCTGCAGTTAGAGTTGAAAGGCGTCATCGTGTGCGAACCGGGCAAAAAATACCATCTTTTGGGTTGAAAAGAATAATACACAAATTTTATTGAAAAGGCTTCGCCAAGTGGCAACAATTTTGTAATTTTGCGGCGTGAAACCAATTTAGCATTACAATATGAATATTATTCTGCAACAAAAAAATCTTCTCGGCATCAACGGTGCCGGACGTATTGGAAAATTAACCTTATGGCATCACCTGCTGTCGCGCAAGTTCGACGGTATCGTGCTCAATGTGGGGCGCGAGGTGGGCAAGAACTTGGAAGACCTCGTACAGTCGCTCACCACCGACTCCACCTATGGGAACTTGAGTTTCTTCTTGTACGGGCGCGCCGGCAAGCGTTGTAAGATTGAAATCGTTGACAGAGACCAGCACATCGTGGAGATTGACGGTCTGCCCGTGAAGGTGCTGATGACCGAGCGCAACCCTCACAACATCAACTGGAAAGCCGAAGGCGTACGCGTGGTGGTGGACTGCACTGGCAAGTTCCTCGACCCCTCCCTGCCCGACAACGACGGCAAGGGCAGCATCGTAGGTCACCTGGCTGGCGGTGCTGAGCATGTGATTGCCAGCGCACCTTTCAAAATCAAGCAGACCGACTTCGACGCCACCGACACCCCGACGTTGATCTACGGCATCAACCACACCAACTTCGACCCATCGAAGCACAAGGTGATTTCTGCGGCCAGCTGTACCACCACCGGTTTGGCGCACATGATCAAACCGCTGTTGGAAGACCCCGAGACCTGCCACGTGCTGACAGCTTCGTTATCCACCGTGCATGCGGCCACCAACACACAGAGCGTGCTTGATGCTGTGCCGACCGCCGGTGCTTCCGACCTCCGCAAGAACCGTTCGGTATTCAATAATATAATATTGTCATCCACGGGTGCAGCGAAGACCTTGGAGAAGGTGTTGCCCGAAATCGTGCATTTCGGTTTCATGGCCGACTCCATCAGAATCCCCACGCCGTCGGTGTCGCTCATCACGCTCAACATCACCTTCAGTTCGCGCATGAACCCGCAGGGCGTGCCGTACATCTCGGGCGACTACATCCGTGACATTTACCGCCGTGCCGCTGCTGGTGAACAGAAAGATCTGCTCAACTTCTCAATGAAGCAGAACGTGCCGATGGACCTGCTCGGTATGCCTGCTGCCATCACCATTGAAGGCAAGGAGATCCACACCCGCACCGGTTTCCTCAAGATTTCCACCGAGATTTTGGAATCCCTGCACCTCGCCAATATGCCTGAAATCAACATACCGGTCACCCATGCCAAAATACTGGGTTGGTACGACAACGAATTTGGCAGTTATGTGACCTGTTTGGGAAAATTGACCGAGTATATTTCCAATAGTTTGGACTAATCACTGAAGCGAGACAGCGTGGCTGCGGAAGGGCTGTCTAAATAATTATTTCATTTCCAATATTTTAAAAGACAAAATCGAAATAAATAAAAAAAATAATAGCGGGGGGTGAGATAAAAAATTTTTTTGTAATTTAGCCGCCGCAAAAATTGCAGCCTGGAGAGATGGCCGAGTGGTCGAAGGCGCACGCCTGGAAAGTGTGTAAACGCCGAAAGCGTTTCTAGGGTTCGAATCCCTATCTCTCCGCTCTTTTTATTGATAAAAAACAAAAGGAAAAATAAAAAATTATTAATCAAATTAGAACAGTATTATGAAAAAACTGATTGCACTATTCACGGTTTTTAGCATCATGGCTTTCGGCATGACCTCAATGTCTTGGGCTCAAAAAGCCAATACGACCAAGGGTGCCAAAGAAGAAACCAAAGTAGAAGAGCAGGCTCCCGCTGAAGAAACTCCTGCTGAAACGACGGCAGAGGTGAAGCAGGTTGAGAATCCGAGCATTGAAGACAACAGCACCGCTGCTGGCACTTCACTGCACTCCACTTTGAAGACCAAATTCGCAGAAGGTGGTCCTCTGTGGATGACCTGCGTTTTGATCAGTTTGCTCTTAGGTATAGCATTCTCTATCGAACGTATTTTCTACCTCAACCTTTCCAATGTTAACGCCAGCAAGCTTTTAGCTAAGTTGGATGCTGCTCTTAACGAGGGTGGTGTTGCCAAGGCAAAAGACGTTTGCAAGGATGTGAGAGGTCCGGTTGCTACCGTTTTCCTCCAGGGTCTTTCCCACTATGATGAGGGTATGGAATCTGTTGAGAAAGCAGTGGTTGCTCATGGCGGTGTGGCCGTCGGCAAATTGGAGAAGAACCTCACCTGGATCGGCCTTTTCATGGCTTGGGGCCCGTCACTCGGTTTTATGGGTACTGTGCTCGGTATGGTGCAGGCATTCGATGATATTGAGAAACAAGGTGATATTAGCCCGACCGTTGTGGCAGGTGGTATGAAGGTTGCTCTTTTGACCACTGTGTTCGGTTTGATTACCGCTATCATCCTTCAGTTGTTCTACAACTACATTCTTTCTCGTATTGACGCCATCGTCAACAACATGGAGACGGCTACCATCGAATTCATGGATATGATGACCAAATACAACAAGAAATAATTGAGCTTCAACGGATAGTGAAACATTAATCATTCCTTGAATCTTAAAAGAAATATTATGACTAGAAAAATCATCAACATAATCATCTTTGCTGCCGCTGGCGTAGCCATTCTTCTGGCATTCTTCTTTGTAGGTCTCTGGAGTTCTTCCGTTGAGAACGAATCCTCTGACGTTGAGAAGGCGAATGTGACGAGCTACAAGGCCATCGGAACCCTGCAAAGCTTCGATGAAGGCAAGGCCCTTTTGGACAAGTTCCTTGCTGCCAACATCGATGATATCGGCTCCGCTGCTAAACCCGGCAAGCTGTATAATGAGATCAACCAGTATGTAGAGAAGAACCAAGTGGTTTGCGAGACCGAAGAGGCACAGGCCAGAGATTTCTTCTGCTACATGAACATCCTCAAATCCTTGAAAGAAAAGGATTTCCCGGAATTCAAGAAAAACTTCCCCCACAACATGACCAGTCTGACGGTCAATGGTGAGGGTAATGAATTCACCTTCGGCAAAGAGTATGTCGCTGCCTTCAAGAAAGTGAATAACTACGAGGACCTGAATGCCTACATCACTGAAGAACTCACCAATGAGTACACTCAGTTCAAGAGCTCACAGTTGGACAAAGATAATCAGCTGAAGGCCGTCAAGTCGCTCCAGGCAGCTACCGACAGTATCTTTAAAATCAGCGCATTCGACAAAGAAAGCAAGAAGAACGCTCTTACCAAATTCCAGAACAACTTCACTACCTACAAGACCAGCGAATCCCTCCTCTCCTACTCATTCACTATCATTTACATTATGTTCGCCATTGCTGGTATTGCTATTGTCTTCTTCATCATCTTTGGTGTATGCACCGACTTCAAGAACTCTTACACCATCTTGATCATTTTAGGAGGCCTTGCCATTATCGGACTGATCTGCTTCCTGATAGCCCAACCCGATGTCAACAACATCGTCTTCGCCAAATTGTCAATTTCTCCGACTCTCGGAAAATTCATTGAGGCGGCTGCCTATATGACCTACGTCATGCTGGCCTTGGCTATTCTGGGTATGATTTGCACCCCGATTATCGGCACCATCATCAAAAACAAAAAACTTAAATAAACATCATGGCTCGTAAAGTTCCATCGATTAATACAAGTTCATCGGCAGACATCTCCTTCCTGCTGTTGACCTTCTTCCTGCTGACCTCCAATATTTCCAGCGACCAGGGTATTATGCGCCAGTTGCCGAAATATTCGAAGGATATCAAGGAGGTGGATGTGGAAATCAACACGAGGAACCTGCTCCGCGTCAAGGTCACCAACAAGAACATTGTCATGGTGGAAGGCGCGAAATGGACGGAAAACAACTGGATCATGTTGTCGGACAACAGAACGGACGTGAACAGCACCAATGCTGCCAACTACGGCGGTGAAATCAGCAAGTTGCATGAGATTGCATACGAATTTTTCGCCAACGCCCGTCACGAACCCGACCTGCCAGACACCAAAAGCACCCCGATTAGCGAGGCCGACTTCGGCGACTATCCCGTCACCCAAGGTGTGATTTCGCTGGAGTGCCAGAACTACGCCACCTACGAAACCTATATCAAAGTACACAACGAATTGTCAAGAGCCGTCAACAAGCTCCGCGATGAGTTGTCGAAAGAAAAATACGGCAAATCGTTCAAGGTATTGGAGGATAGTGCGGAAGAGTCTGACAAAGAGAAGGTTAAAGCCATCAAGAAGGCTATCCCGATGAACATCTCAGAATCAAGTTCTAATTAAACCAAACTGTCAACTATGGCACGATTCAAAAAAAGCGGCAAAAAGGAGACTCCGGAAATCAACACCGGTTCCATGTCCGATATTATCTTCATGTTCCTCTTCTTCTTCATGGTGATTACCACCATGCGTGAGAGCGAGGCAAAGGTAAAATTCATCCCGCCGACCGCTACGGAATATCAGAAGTTGGACAAAAAGAACTCCTATACAGTCTATATGGGAGAACCTACCGTTCAGGGTGCTGCCCTCCTCGACAACTCGGTGTCCATCCAGTTCAACGACAAGCTGGCCACCTCCACCACCGACGAGGGTTTGAAGTTGGCCGTTGACGAGTTCGTACAGAGTTCCCGCGACGCCAGTTTGCTGAAGGACCAAGATCCTGACAAGATCACCTACTACCTCAAGATTGACAACAAAACGCGTATGACGGCTGTGAACCAGCTCAAACTCGCCCTTCGTAAGAAGAACGCTCTGAAGATCCAGTACGCTACCAACAAGGATGTCAAAAAGAAATAACACGAACCTTTATAAGATTTCAAAAGAGACTGTTCCTACAGTCTCTTTTTTTTGTACTTTTGCAGCAAAATTTGAACGATGAATAACCAACCTACACGTATTGCCGTCATCGGGTTAGGATACGTAGGACTTCCCCTCGCCCGCCTGTTCTCCACCCGCTATCCCACCATCGGTTTTGACCAGAACCAACATCGTGTGGAAGAGCTGATGGGCGGTCACGACTCCACCCGCGAAGTGGATGACGACCTGCTGAAAAAAGCCCTCGATAACGGCTTCTTATGCACCGATAATCTGGAAGATATACGCAACTGCAACGTGTATATCGTAGCGGTTCCCACGCCCGTGGACCACAACAACCATCCCGACCTGTCGCCACTCATCGGGGCGAGTACAACCGTTGGAAAGGTGATCTCCAAAGGGGATGTTGTGATTTACGAATCGACCGTGTATCCGGGAGTGACGGAAGAGGAGTGCCTGCCGGTGGTGGAAAAAGTCTCCGGCCTTACCTTCAACCGCGACTTCTACGCCGGCTACTCGCCCGAACGTATCAACCCGGGCGACAAGGAGCATACCGTAGAGAAAATCCGGAAAGTGACCTCCGGCTCGACACCAGAGATTGCCGATTTTGTGGACGGGCTGTACAACAGCGTGCTGGTGAACGGCACCCACAAGGCCAGCTCCATCCGGGTGGCAGAGGCCTCCAAGATCATCGAGAACTCGCAGCGTGACGTCAACATCGCCTTCATGAACGAGCTGGCCAAGATCTTCAACGCGATGGGCATCGACACCCACGACGTGATTGAGGCAGCCGCTTCAAAATGGAACTTCATCAAACTCTCGCCCGGCCTGGTGGGCGGACACTGTATCAGCGTGGATCCCTACTACCTGATACAGAAGGCCCAGGTGTATGGCGTACTGCCCCGCGTGATGTCGGCAGCCCGCCGCCTCAACGACGGTATGGGCGACTACGTGGCCAACTGCGCCATCAAGCTGATGAACAAGAAAGGCGTGATGGTGAAAGATGCCAAAATCCTCATCCTCGGATTCACCTTCAAGGAAAACTGTCCCGACATCCGCAACACCCGCGTCGTGGATATCTACTCCACCCTGACGGAGTACACCCCCAACATTACCATTTACGACCCGTGGGCTGACGCTGAAAAGGCCCGCAGAGAGTATGGCATCGAAATCACCAGCGGCGATACAAAAGCCCTGGAAAAACAGTTCGACACCGTCATCCTTGCCGTCGCCCATCAACAGTTCCGCCAACTCGACATCCGGCAGTTCCTGCGCTGCGAAAACGGCGTGGTATATGATGTGAAAGGCATCCTGCCCAAAGAGATGATCGACGGACGACTATAGCCACCCTCTCATTGGGAAAAAATGTGTATTTTTGCCAGCTTAATCAAGAATCATTTCATCAAAAATAAAATGAAAAAACACCTTCTCGCCCTTATCCTCTGCCTCGTAGGCCTCTTTACAGCTTTCGCCCAAAATAGCGATAAGCCTGTCACTTGGAAATATACGGTCACTCAGACCTCCGCCACGGAGGCCACGCTGAAATTCACGGCGACCATTGCCAAAGACTGGCACCTGTTTGCTATCAAGCACGGCGACGGCTTTGAAATTCCTACCACGATAGAGTTCGACCCATCGCCCAGCTATAAGCTGAAAGGCAAAACACAGGAGCCCACTCCCAAAACCGGAGTGGATGAAACTATGGGGACCACCTACTACTGCTTCTATAACAAAGTAACTTTTACTCAGAAGATTACGATAAAAGACACCACCAAGGCTTTTACCATTACAGGTACCATCAACGGGCAGACCTGTTCCACACAATGCCAGCTGATTGAAGAGAACTTCAAGTTCACCATACAGCCCTACAAAGGGAAGGTGACGCAGACAGAGGGCAAGGTGATGACGGAAGAAGAGGTAGAGAAAAAAAACGATAAACCGCTCAACAATGCGGAAAAAGAGGTGAGCCAGCAGAAGAAAGCCACTACCTATAAGGTGCAAGTGGAGGAGAAAGCTGAGGAAGAACAGCCTCTTTGGTTATTCTTCCTTGCCTCGTTGCTTTCGGGCTTTATCGGCTTGCTGATGCCCTGTGTATTCCCGATGATCCCCATGACGGTGTCGTACTTCACCAAACAGGGTGGTAAGGGAAAGGGCCTCGCCCTCATCTATGGCCTCTCCATCGTATTGATTTTTGTGGTCATTGGCATTGTCTTTTCGGCCATCTTTGGTCCGGGCATGGCCAACGAGTTGGGAACCGGCTGGGTGCTCAACATCATCTTCGCCATCATCTTCATCATCTTTGCCATCTCAATGCTCGGATATTTTGAGATCACACTGCCGAGCAAGTGGGTAAACAAATCGGCGAAGAGCGAGAACAAGGGCGGCATTATCGGGGTGTTTTTTATGGCCCTGACATTAGTGTTGGTCTCTTTCTCCTGTACGCTTCCGATTGCCGGTGCTGTGGCCTTGAACGCGGCCGGTGGCTCGTTTTTCAAGCCCATTATCGGCATGTTGGGCTTCTCCTTGGGAATTGCAGTGCCCTTCACTCTTTTCGCCTTATTTCCGGGTTTGCTGAAGAAAACCCCGAAGTCTGGCGGATGGATGAACACGCTGAAGGTGATTTTAGCCTTCATAGAGTTGGCCTTTGCATTGAAATTCATCAACGTGCCCGACCAGACCTATCACTGGGGCATTTTAGACCGAGAGATTTATTTGGCTTTCTGGATTGTGTTGTTCTCGCTGTTAGGACTTTACCTGCTGGGCAAGATCCGCTTCCCTGCTGACCAGGAGATGCCGGTGCAAAGAAGTTGGGTACGGTTCACCACTGCCATATTCGTCTTCACCTTTGTGGTATATATGATTCCCGGTATGTTTGGCGCGCCCCTCAACGCCATTTCCGGATGGCTGCCGCCCGTGGAGACGCACGATTTCGACCTGCACAAAGTGGTGCGCGAGGAGGCCAAGTTTGCCATCATTGAATTGGAAAACAACGAGAAGATGGAGGAACCCCACTACGCCGACAAGCTGCATCTGCCGCACGGACTGAAGGGCTACTTCGACTACGACCAAGCCCTGCGAGTGGCCCAGAAGGTACACAAACCCATCTTCATTGACTTTACGGGACACGGCTGCACCAACTGCCGCCAAGTGGAGTCGAAGGTGTGGCGTGACGAGGATATCCGCGCCAAGTTCTCCACCGATTTCATCATGCTGGCCATGTACGTGGATGACAAGAACATTGAGCTGCTTCCCGAAGACCGTATCACGGATGACAAAGGCAAAGAGATTACTTTGTTGGGGAAAAAGAACATGTATATCAGTCAGAAGGTTTACCGCGAGAACTCCCAACCCTGCTACTTCATTCTCGATGAAGACGGTTCGGTGTTGGCGGGTCCCACCCACTACGAACTGGATGTGGAGAAGTACAAGCAGTTCCTTGACAAAGGAATCGCGGCCTACAAGAAAAAACACGGGAACGCTTCCAAATAAACCCATTTTCAACCATGAAGAAAGCTATCATTCTATGGATTTGCCTTGTGCCGGTGCTGCTTTTCGGACAGTCGGTGCAATACGATGTGGAAGAGAGTGTTTCGCTGACGGAGCAGAAGTACAAGGAGACCTGCCGTCGTGTAGGGAAGGTGGATGTGTATGTGATTCAGGTGGTGGCGTTGTCGGGGGCTGAATCGGGCAGCAAGGCGCAGGAGGTGGTGAAAAGCCTCAATGCTTTTCTGGCCAGCAATGGCATTCATGCCGAAGCCTATTCGGTGTTTTCAGAACCCAACCACAAGGTAAAAATCGGGAATTTCACGACTCGCCATGCCGCCTACGGGGTGCTGATGAAAGTCATCGGCAACTATCCGGGAGCTTTTGTCACCCGCGATTCTCGGAGAATTTCCTCTTTTATTGAAGAATAATGCTTAGTTCTGCTGCGGAGTTTCGGCAGCGGGCTGTGACGTTTCCGAAGTTGCTTCTTCGGCAGCGGGTTCTTCTTTCTTCTTTTCGTCCTTAAAGAACTGTTTATAAAAGATGATCATTGCGAAGATGCCCACCGTGACGCACGCATCGGCGAAGTTGAAGATGGCGGGGAAGAAGTACTCACCGCCGAAGCCGGGGAACCATTCGGGGAGCATAAACAGCCTAACATAGATCATATCGACCACGCTGCCGTACATGAAGCGCGGGTCGCCCACACCGAGTGCCATGCCGTAGAAGGCCGAATCAATGATATTGCCGATGGCGCCGGCCACAATCAGCGAAAGGGTAATGACGGGCCAGATGCCGATGGTGTTGGTCTTGATTTTTTTCCAAAGATAATAAATCAGGTAGCCGACCACGCCGATACGGAGGAGCGATAGGGCCAATTTCCCAAAATTATCGCCCCAACTCACGCCGAAGGCCATGCCTTTGTTCTGCACATAATGCAAGTTGAACCATTCGCCGAGCAGGGGGCGCAGTTCACCCAATTGCATATTGCGCACCACCCACAGCTTCAGCAGTTGGTCGAGTAGCACGCACACAACAACGATCGCAATGGTAGTGATTGCGAGTTTCCAACTTTTCTTCACGACAGAGACTATTTTTTAGAGTCCAGTTTGGCTTCGATGCACATGGTGGCATGGGGCACGCTGAGCAGTCTCTCCTTGGGGATAAGTTTGCCGGTGACGCGGCAGATGCCATACGTTTTGTTCTCGATGCGCATGAGGGCGGCCTCCAAGTTCTTGATATACTTGAAGAGGCGGGCGGCCTGCTGGGCATTTTCCTCTTTGGCCAGTACCTGGCTGCCCTCTTCGAGCACTTTGAAGGTCGGGGAGGTGTCCATGGTGTCGTTGCCGGCGTTATTGCAGGCCTCCATATAAACCTCAAGACCCTCGCGGGCTTCCTTTAACTTCTTTTCTATCAAAGCTTTGAACTCTGCCAATTCCTCATCGGAATATCTTACGGGTTGTTTTTCTTCCATAACTTCAGTTTTTTGAGTTGCAAAGATACTTAAAATTGTAATACGGCGATGTATTTTTCAAAAAAAACTATTGCGCCAATTTGCGAGCCTCAGAAACGGGGATTTTCTTGCCGTCTTGGAAACTGATGATGAAGGCGTCGGGGAACTTGGCTTTAGCGGCTTTCAGCAGTTCCTGTGCCGCCGCGTAGGTGGTAGCATTGCCAGAGGTATATTTCCACATCGAATTTTCAAAATAGCAGTCCACCTGCTCGAGGCCGGCAAAGCGTTTGTCGGTGACGGCCACCTTGTCGGGCGTCGCGAAGAGTTGCACCTTGAAGCGGATGCCGCTGTTGTTGTCGGCAGGTTTCTGATTCTCCTTGGTGTTAGTCGATGTGGCCGCTGACGTGTTGGCTTTCTGCTCGTCGGAGGCCTTTTCCTTGTTCTCGGCTTTATTCTTATCTTTCTCAGACTCTTTCACTTGATCTTTGTCCTTATCCTTGTCTTTGTTCTCGGTGACCGCTTGTGTCTTGCCTTCTATCTCGTTCTTGTATTCTTGGAAGGCGCTGGCGACGGCCTCTGCCATTTTGAGTTGCATGGCGGCGTCCATCAGCTGGGCCTCTTCGGTGGGGTTGGAGATGAAGCCGAACTCAATGAGGATGCTGGGCATGGCGACGGAGTGGAGCACCCAGAAGGAGCCCTGCTGCACCTTTCGGTCGGGGAAGGATGTGACCGACACCAAGTTACGCTGCACCTTGGCGGCGAATTTGGTAGAGCGGTCGAGGTAGGCATTGGCAAACATCGACAGGATGACGTACGACTCGGGGGAGTTGGGGTCGAAATCGCCATAGTTGGACTTGTAGTCGTCTTCGAGCAGGATGGAGGCATTTTCGCGGCGGGCCACCTCGAAGCTATGGTCGGAAACGCCCAGACCCATCACCCAAGTTTCCACGCCTCGGGCAGACTTGTTTTCTGCGGCATTGCAATGGATGGAGATGAAAAGGTCGGCATGTTTGTTGTTGGCGAAAATGGCTCTGCCCTTTACTGTGGGATAAACATCTGTGGTTCTGGTATATAAAACTTCCACATCGGGACATTTTTCCTTGATTCTTTTCCCGATTTCAAGTGCCAATGCAAGCGTAATATCCTTTTCTTTACTTTTAGCACCCAACGCTCCAGGGTCTGTTCCGCCGTGTCCTGCGTCAATCACAATTTTCTTAATCTCGTTTTTGGCCTGCGGAAAAACAGGGGAGACGCAAAAAGAGAGCGCTATGAATAATAAAAAGCAAATTTTTTTGTTCATAATGGGCAAAATTTGTGTAATTTTGGTGCTTTTTTCAAAGTTACAAAGATATTATAAAAAAACAACTCAGAAAGTCACTGATGCCATTAATAATCAACGGTCGATTGTTATTTATATTGCGATTCACTATCGCAATGATTATCAGTGTTTTACCTTATCTTTTATCCGCACAAGAAACCCTTCCTGAGCCGCCTGACAGCACTTTAAGTGTAGCGGTTAGCACCGACAGCCTCGCATTTTCTGCCTCGGAAGATTCGACTGTTTTGCGCGATTCTGACACCGTTTATAAGAAAATTTCACGCGATGCCATCGAAAAAAGAGTCACCTACGAGGCGCAAGACTCCATTGTGGTGGACTTGAAAAACCGCGTCACCTACCTTTTCGGAAATGCCGTGGTATATTATGACGACATTGAGTTGCGCGCCGACTTCATTCAGATGGGGTTTGAGGACCAGGAGTTGTATGCTACGGGCATTGCCGATTCGGTGGGCAACATGCATGGCTATCCTACCTTCAAGCAGGGAGAGACCTTTTTCAGGGCCCATGAAATCAAGTATAACTTCCAGACCACCAAAGGTGTTATCAGTCACGTGATTACGGTGGAGGGAGAGGGTTATATTCATGGTGAGAAAATCAAGAAATTGGACGACAACACCTCGTTCATCCGCAAGGGCAAATACACCACTTGCGAACTTGACCACCCGCACTTTGAGATTGCCTTCACCAAGGCGAAAGTGATTCCTGATGACAAAATCGTAACGGGACCGGCCTACCTGAGTTTTGGCGGTGTGCCGACCATCATTGCCATTCCGTTCGGCTATTTCCCCATCAAGAAAGGACGGCGGTCGGGTATCATCATGCCCACCATCGGTGAGACCTCCAACCGAGGATTCTACTTGGAAAATTTCGGCTACTATTTCGGCATCAGCGACAACTTCGATCTGGTATTGGCGGGCGACATTTACACCAACGGCAGCTGGGCGGTGAAGATGCGCTCCAACTATGTGGTACGATACAAGTGCGCCGGCAACCTCCACATAGGCTTTGCCCAAAACTTCTTCGGTGAAAAACTCGACAACTCCCGTTACAAAACCAACGACTTCAAGATTCAATGGGAGCACAAGCAGGATGCCAAGTCGCATCCCACCACCCGCTTTTCAGCCCATGTGGATATCATCAGCAGCACCTTCAACAAATACAATCCCTCCAGCGTTGAAGACTATCTTTCCAACCAATACACCTCCAAACTCAACCTCTCGACGAGCGCGAAAGGTGTGTTTTTCGTAGATATCACCGCCTCCTACACCCAGAGCACCAAGACCGGCCAGGTGAACCTCTCACTGCCAGACCTGAGCATGTCGGTCAACCAGTTCTATCCTTTCCGCAAGAAGAACAAGTCTAAACTGAAGTGGTACGACAACATCTCCATGAAATGGAGTTCGCAGCTCACCAACCAACTCAACACGCAGGACTCGCTGATCCTGCGGCCTGAGACCTGGCAGAACTTACAATTCGGGATGCGGCATTCCATCCCCATCACCATCCCCATCAAAATCGCGAAGCTCATCAACTGGAACACCACCATCAATTTCACCGAAAAATGGTACCTCCAGCGTGAGCGCCAAGAATTCGACTCCATCATGCAGGAAGATATCTCCACCTACTATGTCAACCGCGTCATGGAGCGCAACTTTTATGCCTTGCACGACCTCAGCTTATCCACCTCCCTCACCACCAAAATTTATTTCCTCTACCAGTCGAAAAAAGAGAAAGGCCCCGCGCTGCGCCACGTGATGACGCCGTTGTTGAGTTTCACCTACTCCCCTAACCTGAGCGGCAATACCTTCGGGCAATATATCAATCCGCTGACCGGTGAAACCATCAATTATTCCTATTTCGCCAATTCCATCTATGGCGGGGTGAACAACCGCAATTCGGCCATCGCCCAGTTCAGCATCGCCAACAATGTGGAGATGAAGGTGCGGTCGCGCAAGGACACCATTACCGGCATGAAGAAAATCGTGCTGCTCGACAACCTGACCGTGGGCTTCCACTACGACTTCTTCGCCGACTCGCTCCGTTGGTCGCCATTGACCATATCAGGACGTACCACCCTGTTCAAGCAACTCTATATCACCTTCGGTATCAACTTCGACCCCTACTGCTATGACGAGCGCGGCGTACGCGTCAATCGCACCGAATGGAAGGAGAACCACCGGCTGATGCGATTCTCCAACTCCGACCTCAACCTTAGTCTGAACTGGACCATCAACAACGACTATTTCAAAGGGAAAAAGGATAAGAAAAAGCAGGAGGAGCCACAGGAAGAACAGATCTTTACCGAAAACACACTAGGAATGCCCTCCAAGCGGCCTGACTTCAGCAACCCGTGGTCCATCACGCTCAGTTACACCTTCACCTATACTGTCAAGGACAACATCTACCACTATATGAACCCCATCTACTACTCGCTCTACAACGTCACCGACGAAGATGCAGAACGGTCGCATACCGGCAAAATCGTGCAGACCTTGAATGTCAGCGGCGACTTCAACGTCACCAAAAAGTGGAAAATCGGTTTCACGACGGGCTACGACTTCCAGCAGAAAAAGTTCTCCTACACCTCTATTGACATCTACCGCGACCTGCACTGCTGGGAGATGCGATTCAACTGGATACCCTTCGGCTACCGGCGCGGTTTCAGCTTCACTATCAACGTGAAAGCCTCTGTGCTGCAAGACCTCAAGTGGAACAAGAAAAAAGATTTCCGAGAAAATTTATAAAAAAATAATCCTACGACCCAAGGTTTCAAAGAATAATTCCGTTTTAAACCATGTCGAAACACCCCACAGACGACCAGCTCAAAGCAGTGATTGCTGAGTGCAAAGCCGGAAAAAGAAAGGCGCAGCACCTGTTTTTCAAGCTGTTTTTTGGCACGGCGATGTCCATCTGCATGCGTTATGCCAAGGACAGGGAAGAGGCGGAAGACATGTTGAATGAAGGGTTTTTGAAGGTCTTCACACAGATTGGTAAATATGAAGAAGGCGGGTCTTTCGACGCATGGTTTAAGAAAGTCATCATCAACACTGCAATCGACTACCAACGGAAATACAAGACACTCACTCCCACCACCTCCCTTGACGAACTACCCGAGAACCTCCAAACCTCACCGACCGAAAACGAAGCCCTTGCAAAAATCAGCACCGACGAACTCCTCGAACTCATCCAGCAGCTGCCCCCCACTTCCAGAAGCGTGTTCAACCTATACGTCTTCGAAGAGTACCCCCACGCTGAAATCGCCAAAATGCTCAACATGAAAGAGGGGACCTCCTATTGGCATCTCAATTTTGCCCGCAATAAATTAAAAGAACTCATCACAGAAAGAAACCACTAAAATGTCTGATTTCGACCAACTTATCAAAGAAAAAGTCAACTCCAAAGAGTACTCCTATTCTGCCAAAAATTGGCAGAGTTTCACCCAAAAAGCAGGGTGGAAGGGAGGTTTTATGCTCCTGCACGGCTTACTTACGGGGGCGGCCGTTGTGGCTGCCGCAGTTGGCGTTTATGTGGCGGTACGATTGACGGGCAACGAGACACAGCAGTCCACTCCTCCCACACAGGACAAGCCTGATACAGAAATTGTTATGGAGCAGGATAGTCTGGCAGAAGCCGATCAACTTGTGGCAGAAGAGGTGGCGGAAATGCAGACCGAAAGCACGCCCTCTCAGACTACCCACCACAACGGAGGCGCAACACCGAAAGCTGATGCCACGCCAGCAGAAGTGCCCGCAACCGACACTGTGGCCAAAAAGCCGGCACCGGTCAAAAAGCCTGTGAGAAGAGAGCGTATCACCCGCATTTTTGAGATCAACACCGACACAATTCCGTCAAACGATTTTTAGGAAACGCCATTCATAAAAAAGTTGTATCTTTGCACCCGAAATTAGGGAGCATAGTATGACCGATCACTTCGATTCCATCCGACATTTCAATCAGCAGGAACTGCCCGCTGCCATACAGGAGATTTTCAGCGATAAGCGGGTGATTCGTGTTCTTGACCAATATGGTTATGGCCTTTCCGTTGAGGAACTCAAAAAGCAGAATTTCAATACATTGTACGACTTTCAGAAGGGGGCGTTGGGGCAGTTTTTGAAGAACTTTTCCGACCGCACCACCACGGAAGTGCATTTTAGCGGACTGGAAAACATCGACCCCAACCGATCCTACTTGTACATCGCCAACCACCGTGACATCATCATGGATTCGGCCTACTTGCAGCTCTATTTCTTTCAAAACAACGTCAATTCATCGAAGATTGCCATTGGCGACAATCTCGTGCCCGAGCCTCTTTTTCTCACGATAGCGAAGGCCAACAAGATGTTTTTGGTGAAACGGAGTGCTTCGTTGCGCGAGAAGCTGCTCAACTCAAAAGAGTTGTCGGAGTACATCCATCAAGGGATGACCGTGGAGAAGGAGTCGGTATGGATTGCGCAAAGAAATGGCAGAACGAAGAACGGCATTGACCTTACCCAGCAAGGACTGCTCAAAATGCTGACCTATTGGGATGAAAATCGCGATGTGTTGGACATCCTGCAAGAGATGAACATCACCCCGCTTACCGTTTCATACGAATATGAGCCTTGCGACCAACTGAAAGCCAGAGAGTTGGCACTTTCTGAAAAAGAAAAATACGTCAAGAAACCGGGAGAAGACTTCAACAGCATCTGTCAGGGCATTTTTGGATTCAAAGGGAACGTTCACCTGGTCATCGGGCAGCCCATCAACGATGAAATTGCCAAGATAGACCGCAATCTGCGCAAAAACGACAAACTGACGGCTGTTGCGAAGCTCATCGACCAACAAATCTACTCTAACTACCACCTGTATGCCACCAACTACATTGCCTACGATGCCCTTGAACAATGCCAAAAATTTGCAGAGTATTACACCGAAAAACAGAAAGAAGAGTTCCTACAATACATCCACAAACAATCTATCATTGAGGATGTTAATGCAGAAAAAATGGAAAATTATCTGCTCAACATCTATGCCAATCCTGTCAAGACTAAAATTGGCGGGAGCATCATTCCTACTGAAGAAAACGATTGGTAATATGAACGATCAACAACCTCCGTCGCCCCAGAAAATCCTCATTATCCGATTTAGTTCTATTGGAGACATTGTGCTCACTACACCGGTAGTTCGTGCCATCAAGCAGCAGATTCCCGGCGTATCGGTGCATTTTTTAGTGAGAAAGGGGAATGAGATTTTGGTGAACAACAATCCCTATATCGACCAAGTTCATCTCTATGAAAAAGGGGGCTCTACTTTGTTGGAATCTCTTAAAAAAGAGCACTTTGACTTTGTTGTAGATTTACAGAAGAGCCATCGTTCGAGGAAGATTGCCCGTAAGTTGCACTGTCCGCACAGCTCGTTCCCGAAATGCAACTTTATGAAAGCGATTTTTGTGCGCACGAAGATCAACTTCTTGCCTGCCGTGCACATTGTGGACCGGTATTTTGCTGCGGTAAAACGCCTTGGGGTGGTGAACGACGGGAAAGGGTTAGACTATTTCATTCCCGAGAGTGACCGATTTGACGTGCAGGATCTGCCGGCGGGTTTTGAAGACGGCTACATTGCCGTGGCCATCGGTGCGAAACACGCCACCAAGAAGATTCCCGTGACCAAAATCATAGAGATTGGCAATCTGCTGTTCAAGCCGATGGTGCTGTTGGGTGACAAGCAGGATCGTGCCGTAGGGGATGAAATCGCCCGACAGATGAACGGTAAGGCGCTGAACCTCTGCGGGGAGTACAACCTCAACACCTCCGCTTCCATCATCGAGCAGAGCGACTGTGTGCTGACCGGCGACACGGGGCTGATGCACATCGCCGCTGCCTTACACAAGCCCATCACCTCACTGTGGGGCAACACTGTACCCGAATTAGGCATGTACCCCTATACGGCTCCCGGAGCGCCCGAATGCCGGATTTTTGAAATCCCCTATCTGAAATGCCGGCCCTGCTCCAAACTCGGGTTCAACAAATGTCCACACAAACATTTCAAGTGCATGAACCTCATCTCCTCGTATGAGGTGGCCGATTGGATTAACCAGTTCTGATTTGAAAACACTGCGACTGATATTGCTCTCCCCCATCGGCGCCATTTATGGTGCTATAGCCTTATTACGCAGAAAGTTATACAATAAAAAGAAACGGCGGTTCACCCCTACAAATGTGCCAATTATTAGCATCGGCAACCTCGCTTTGGGTGGAACTGGAAAAACGCCGCACACCGAATATCTGATCAGGATGCTGCAAGATTTTTTCCGAGTTGCGACATTAAGCAGAGGGTATAAAAGGAAGAGCAGTGGCTATATTTTGGCAGATTCGTCCAGCACGGCAGAAGGGATTGGCGACGAGCCGATGCAGATGCACCAAAAGTTTCCGGAGGTAAAAGTGGCGGTTTGCGAATCGCGCAAAGAGGGCATTGAACGCCTGCTACAGGAAGCCACCCCGCCGGAGGTGATTCTGTTGGACGATGCCTACCAACACCTTGCGGTGAAAGCCCACCTGCAGTTGCTGCTGACCGACTACGCCGCCCCCTACCCCGCCGACTTCCCCCTGCCGGCGGGCAACTTGCGAGAATTCAGTTGCGCCGCGAAAGAGGCCGACAGCATCATCGTGACCAAGTGTCCCCCCACCTTGAGCACAAAAGAAACAGAAAGTATCCGAAACGGACTGCACTTGCAGCCGCACCAGCACTGTTATTTCAGCACCTTGCAGTACGATTCTCCCCTTCCCTTGACGGAATCAGCCCGCCAGATAGAGTTGGATGCCCAAAGTCACATCCTTCTCTTTACCGGCATTGCCCATCCCGAATCGCTCATTCACCATTTAACCTCACAATATACTGATGTAAAAAGCATTACATTCAGCGACCATCATCGGTTTTGTGAAAAAGAAATCGTTAGACTCTGCCAAAAATTAGCATCTTCTACCCCAAAAACTGCACTTTTCACCACAGAGAAAGACGCCGCCCGGCTCTATGGAACGCCCTTGTGGGATTTGGTAGCAGGAATGCCGTTGTTTGCGCTGCCGGTACGGGTAAGACTGTTGTGGGATGAGGAGCTGCTTGAGCAACAGGTGCTGGAGGCGATGAAGCCCATCAGAGGATAATTCAATGCTTTTCGGTTTCTCTCCGCACGATGCGGGTAAGCAGCGGCGTTTTGATACCGTTGGGGGTGAGTTTAGAGAAAATGACACTCAGCGGATTGACGAGGATCTCCTTTCTCCCTTTGAGGGTTTGGCGCACGGCCTTCCGCGCTACCTTTTCGGGGGCGACGAGGGTAAGACGGCCGAAGAAGCCTTGCTGCTGGATACGCGCCGTGATAGAGGGACTCGTCGCCATCGCACCCGGACAAACCACTGAAACAGAGAGAGGCGCACCCCGAAATTCCTCCCGCAGCGAGAGCGAAAAACTATACACGAAGGCTTTGCTGGCAGGATAGGCCAATTTATAGCCGATGGGAGACAGCGCCGCCATGCTGGCAACATTGAGAATATAACTTTTCTTCTGTCTCAACAAATTATTAATCAACAATTTAGTCAACACCGCCGTGGCTCTCACATTCAAATCAAGAATCTTCTCATAATACGCAATATCGGCTTCCGCAAACTTCTGTGAACCGCCCAATCCGGCATTATTGACTAAAAAGAAAACCTCATACTTTTCATTCAACTCTTCAGCGACCTTCAGCAGACTGTCGTGATGGGTTAAATCCGCAATGATATACTGACAATCAACGTGATACTGATTTTCAATAGACTGACACTGTGCCAAAATTTGGTCATTAGTACTGATCAAAACAAGATTAAACCCTTGTTCTGCCAATGCTTCAGCAAAGGCCTTTCCGAGACCACGAGAGGCACCGGTGACTACTGCATATCCTTTTTCACTCATTTTCTCCTAACTGAGAAATTTCCTTTTTATAGCACCTCCTTCTACAGAAAGGTTCTGATTCATAGTACTTTGTCCAGATATGATTAGCTGGATTTTCCTCTAACTGTTGGGAGGTGAAGGCGTATTCGTAGCCATTTTGGAGGAAGGCCTCATTGAGTTGTTTATGATAGAGGATGTGCACGCCGCTGTTGGCATATTCGGGGAGAACGCCAGTAAGATACATATCCACCTTTTTGTTGTGGTGCAGGTCATGAACGATGTGCATCCAACCGAAGGGGAAGAGGTGTCCGTTGGCTTTCTGGAAGGCACGGCTGAGCGAAGGGAGGCAGAACGATATGCCGACCAACCTTCCAGTTTCATCTTCCAGTACTGAGACGAGATTGGGCAGTGCAATACCAAAATTGCCATCCACCACCCAGCGAATTTCTTTGTCAGTAAGAGGGATAAAGTTAAAAATATGCTGGTAGCTTTCGTTCAAAACTCGGAAGAATTCCTCGCCTATCATTTTGAGTTTCACTTTGGAGGAATATTGGCGGACTTTCACTTTGCTTTTATGACTGATGACGGTGGCCAGCCGCTCGATGGCTTCGGGCACTTCTTTCACCTTCACCTTATATTGGATATAGTCCACCTCTTTTTCGAAACCAAAGTTCTCCACAAAACGCGGATAGTATTCGAAATTGTAATCGGCTTCGATAGAAGCGGTGTGTTGAAAGCCATCCACCAGCATAGCTTGTCGCTGCATGTTGGAAAAGCGCGAGGGGCCGGCAATGGTGTCGAGACCATTTTCGCGCCCCCATTGTTCAACAGTAGCCAACAGTTGTGCAGCAACTTCCTGATTGTCAACTACATCAAACCAGCCGAAGCGGATTCTTTTCTGTTGTTTGAGTTCATTATAGCGGTGGTTGATGATGCCGGCAATCCGGCCGACGGTTTGTCCGTTATTTTTCGCGAGCCAGAGCCGGCAGGTGCAAAAGTCAAGGGCAGGATGCTGTGTAAGTTCCTTTATTTCAAGCGCATCGATGGGTGGAACATAATATGGACATTTGTGGTACAACCTTCGCGGGAAGCGCACAAACTCTCTCAAATCGCCATTATTTTTAACTTCAACAATTTGCATACAAAACCTTTTACAAACAATCAAATAAGATTTGGCAAAAATAACAATAAAAAATTGATTGGCGAACCTTGATCAAATAAAAAAAATCGTATTTACCGCCAGAATGGAAAAAAATCGTATTTTTGCAGCCTGAAATGCGGTAATAGCTCAGTTGGTAGAGCGGCAGCTTCCCAAGCTGCAGGTCGCGGGTTCGAGACCCGTTTACCGCTCAGAAGAGGCAAAGCGCATGGTCATCCAGCCGTGCGCTTTTTTGTATTTTCATTTGCGTTTTTCCATAATTTTTACTACTTTTGCACGCTGAAACGATTAACTTTTAGAGATATGAAAAGATTTGCAGTAATTTTGAACGGATGCGGACATTTGGACGGCTCTGAAATCCACGAGGCGGTGATGACGCTGTTGGCGATTGACCGTAACGGTTGCAGTTATACGATTTTCGCCCCCGATGCGCCGCAGTACCATGTGATGAACCATCTCACACGCCAACCGATGGAGGGTGAGCGCAACATGCTGGTGGAGGCTGCCCGCATTGCCCGTGGCGACATCCACGAGATTTCGGAGTACCGCCCTGAGGATTTCGACGCTTTGGTGATGCCCGGCGGTTTCGGAGTGGCCAAGAACCTCTTCACCTACGCCTTCGACGGAGCCAACGCGAAAGTGCTTGACTCGGTACGCAACGCCATCGTCGCCACCCACAAGGCGGGAAAAGCCATCGGTGCCCTCTGCATCGCCCCCGTATTGGTGGCCAAGGTGCTGGGCGACGTCACGGTGACCGTCGGCTCAGACCCGGGTACCATCGCCGATGTGGAGAAGATGGGCGCCTCGCACGTCAACACCCAGATTACGGAAGTTATTTCCGACAAGCGCAACCTGCTGTTCACCACACCCTGCTACATGCTTCCGGCCTCCATTGCCGACATTGCCGACAGTGCGGAGAACCTGATTGAGACCATTCTGGACCACATCCGTTGAAACGCAGCGGATACTGGTAGAATTGTGGGTTAGCATTCGATAAAAAAATTGTATTTTTGCAGCGATTTTTATTAGAAGATAATGGGCAATTTATACAATCTATTGATGCAGGACAGTCGTGCCAGCGAGGCGCTGAAAGCCTGCATGAATTGCGGCATCTGCACTGCCATTTGTCCGGCCGCTGAGTTCTTCGACTACGACCCGAGGCAGATTTGCGATACGGTGCAGCGGAAAGACGAGAATGCCATTGAGGCATTGCTGCGGTCGGAAACCATCTGGTCGTGTGGCCAATGTTTGTCGTGCAAGGCTCGTTGTCCGCGTGGCAATGCACCGGGCGAAATTATCCTGATTCTCCGTAAACACGCTCAAGCATTGGGGTATCTCAATGACCATATCCGAGAGCAACAGCGTCGGATGGCCTCTGCTCAAGGCAGGAACATTTTGGAGACGGGCTATTGTGTGCATCCTGATTTGGTGAATCCAGCACAACATCCCGAACAAGGACCGATTTGGGAATGGTATGTGAACAACATTATGGATGTGGCGCCCAAGTTAGGGGCCAACTACCATGGAGAAGGTCCCGGTGCATTGCGCGAGATTCACCAAAAGAATCTGGAAGAAATCCGCCGTATTTATGAAGTAACCGGAGGCATGGACCTCCATCAAAAACTGTTGGAAGAATAGAGATACGCTCAAAAACAACCCTATGATCAACTTCGGATATTCTATCGCCCAGACCCGTGTCGTCAACCTTGACAACTGCAACTTCGACAAGTTGGAACAGTTGGAAAAGATTGTTCCCTCCTTCAAGCGGTGCATGAACTGCGGAGCCTGTACGGCCACCTGCAGCGCGCAGCAATTCACGGGCTTCAACATTCGCAAGATCAAATCAATGTACCAGCAGGCACAGTACGACAAGCTGGCCAAGGAGCTGGAACAATGTATGCTGTGCGGCAAATGCACGCTGGTATGTCCCCGCGGGGTGAGCCTGCGGCCGGCAGTGATGAACATGCGCAAAATTCTCAACACTAAATAAATCTCCATGTCTGAATATTTCAATCCGTTTGTACTTCCTTTTGTGCTGGGTACCATTTTTCTTTTTGGCATCTGCATTTGGAAATATGTGCGTTGGTTCAAGCAGCTGGACCGCTTGCAGCGCGCCGTCATCCGCAAGAACATCCTTTCATGGAAAATCCTTCCCGCCCTTTGGGAGTGTTTTTGTGAGGGACTTTTACACCTAAGGATTTCCCGCAAAAACTTTGTATTAGGCTATATGCACCGAAGCATTGCCTTCGGCTGGTTTTTGCTGATTGCGGTTGGCTTTGTGGAGAGCCACATCACCCCCACCGTCGATGGGGCACACCCATTTTGGCTGGCCATCTTCTACCGATTCTTCATCCATTCGCACGGCACCTTCAAAGGCGCCATGTTGCTGACCACCATCATGGATGCACTGCTGCTGTATGTGTTGTCGGGCATTTTGTTGGCGATGGTGAAGAAAATCTACTCGAGAGCCTTGGGCATGAAAAAGGCCACCAAGCACGTGATTTTTGACCGTTTTGCCAAAGCCTCTCTCTGGTGCATCTTCCCGCTCCGTCTGCTCAGCGAGTCGCTTTCTGCAAGCATATACCACAACGGAGGTTTCCTCACCCAGACCATCGGCAATTGGTTTCCCATTGAATTTGCCGCCACTTTCGAGCTGACCTCGTGGACGCTCTATTCCATTGCGCTCGGCACCTTCTTTGTTACACTCCCCTTCTCGCGCTACATGCACATCTTCACCGAAATCCTGCTGATTATTTTCCGCAAATGGGGTGTGCGTGAAACAAATGTGCGTACGGGTTATACCATGTACGAGCTGAGCGCCTGCTCGCGCTGCGGCATGTGTATCGACCACTGTCCGTTGAACACCGAGCTGGGTATCAACAACGTGCAGTCGGTGTATTTTCTGCGTAACTTGCGGTATAAGATGGACAAGCCCGATGTGGCCGACAACTGTCTGCTCTGCGCCCGCTGCGCTTCCGACTGTCCGGTGAATATTGACCTGATGGCCATCCGCCAGCAGGAGCGCAACAAGGGTGAACTCGATACCGCCGGCAATTACACCTATCTCGACAAGGTGCAGCCTTTCAACGCCATCGGCCGTATCGGCTACTTCGGCGGCTGCATGTCGCACCTCACCCCCGGCATCACCCAGTCGATGAAGACCATCTTCGAGGCTGCCGGACAGAAATACTGGTTCATGGATGAAGACCGCTCGATTTGTTGCGGGCGGCCGCTGATACAGCAGGGCTACAACCAGCAGGCCGCCGACCTGCGCCGCAAGGTGACCGAGCACATCAAGAAGTCGAGAATCACCATGCTGGTCACCTCCTGTCCCATCTGTTACCAGACCTTCAAAAAAGACTACAAGCTGAACATTCCTGTAGTACATCACACCGAATATCTGCAGATGCTCATCAAGAGCGGGCGCATCAAAGTGCGCAAAGATGACCTGCGCACCGTCTATCACGATCCGTGCGAGTTGGGTCGCGGCTGCGGCATCTACAAAGAGCCGCGCCAGGTGCTGAAAGCCACCACCCACCTCGTGAAAGCCAAGCAGGAAGGCGAGGACAGCCTCTGCTGCGGCATCACCCTCGGCGATTCGCTCATCGATATCGACCAGCAGAAGAAAATCCGCGACGCTGCGGTGAACAACCTCATGTACAAGAAGCCTGACATGATAGCCACCGCCTGTCCGATGTGCAAAAAGGCCTTCGTACACTCCACCACCCTTCCGGTGAAAGACATCGCCGAGATTGTATGCGAGAACCTGAAGACCGACAACTAACTTTTTAATTTTCAAGAAAAAAAACACCGACCATGACAAAACGTTTTTGGAACGAATATCAAAAGGAGATTGCTGACGACCACTTTTTCTACGAAAGGAGCTGCATCCGTCAGACCTTCTTCCCCGGCTCGGAGGCGGCCTTTTTGCGCATCATGCGCGATGTGCTGCACAAAGATATTTACGATGAAGAAAATGCTCATACCTGCACGGGCATCGGCTACCACAGCGACTTTGTGCCGTTGGAGACCACTATGACCGTTGTGGCGCGCCTTTTTAGTCTGATGAAAGAAAAAGGCTACACCAACTACGTGCCGTCGTGCGTCACCTCGTTCGGCATTTTTTCGGAGATGATTGATATGTGGCAACACGATCCCGAGTTGTTGGAAAAGACGCGAGAGAATCTTCGGAAAGCCACCGGCCGCGAGTTTGAGATGCCGACCAATTTGGCGCATCCTTCCGACATCATCTACAAGTTTCGCGAAGAGCTGAAGCAGCACATGAAATATCAGTTGGTGAACCGATTCACGGGCAAGCCGCTACGTGTGGTGGAGCATGTGGGCTGCCACTATGCCAAAATTTTTCCGGAACGGGGCATCGGCAACGCGGAGTTTCCCTACGTGCTGGCCGGCATGATTGAGTCGTGGGGCGGCGAGGTGGTGGATTATCCTGAACGCCGTCACTGCTGCGGGTTCGGCTTTCGCCACTATCTGTTGCAGGAAAATAGAGGCTACTCGGTGGCCAACTCCAAGAAGAAGTTTGAGTCGATGGAGCCATACGAGCCCGATTTCATTGTAAGCAACTGTCCGGGCTGTTCTATGTTCATGGACAAATGGCAATACACCATCGCCGAGATGGAGAACAAGACCTACGACCGCGATGGTTATGGCATTCCGGTGCTGACGTACGAGGAGATGGCGGGACTGCTGCTCGGTTTCGATCCGTGGGAGCTGGGACTGCAAATCCATCAGGTACAAAGCGAAAAGCTGATGGACAAGATCGGCATCAAATACGATCCCGATGCGAAGTACCGTGGGGTGAATGGCAAGATTTTACCACAGCCTGAGAAACCCCATGTCTTAAAACAATAATTTTGCTTATTTTTGCACGACAAAAAAATCAATGGTATGCAACCTGTAGTTTGTAATGATTTCAAGGATACCCGTTCAGGTTTCGGCGCGGGTTTAGTGGAAGCCGGCCGCGAAAATCCCGATGTCTTTGCCCTTTGTGCCGATGTGATTGGCAGTTTGAAGATGGGCGATTTCATCAAAGAATTTCCTGAAAGATTCATCCAGACCGGCATTGCGGAGGCCAACATGATTGGCATTTCCGCTGGTTTGGCGCTGAGCGGCAAGATTCCCTTTGCCGGTGCTTTCGCGGGCTTCATCTCTGGCCGCGTGTACGACCAGATCCGTATGACCTGCGCCTACTCCAACCTCAACGTCAAGATTGCTGCCTCTCATGCCGGCATCACTGTGGGCGAGGATGGTGCCACCCACCAAATGATGGAGGACCTCGGCCTCATGAAGATGCTGCCCAACATGGTGGTGCTCAACCCGTGCGACTACAACCAGACGCGCCAAGCTACACTGGCCGCCGCCCGCTACGTCGGTCCCGTTTATTTGCGTTTCGGCCGTCCCGCTGTGCCCAACTTCACCCCCGCCGACCAGCCGTTCGAGATTGGCAAGGGCATTTTGATGAACGAAGGTACCGATGTTACCATCATTGCTACGGGACATCTCGTGTGGCATGCGATGGAAGCCGCCTACGAACTCTCACAGAAAGGTGTTTCTGCAGAAGTAATTGACATCCATACCATTAAGCCATTAGACTGTGAAAAAATCTTGCAGAGTGCAGCCAAAACTCGTTGCGTGGTGACGGCGGAAGAGCATCTGATGAACGGTGGTTTGGGCGACAGCGTATGCCAGTTATTGGCACGGAAGATGCCCACGCCGGTGGAGATGGTGGCCGTAGATGACACCTTCGGCGAGAGCGGCAAACCCGACGAGCTGATGAAAAAATATGGCTTAGACACCCCGCATATCGTAGAGGCCGCCCAGAAAGTGATGGCACGCAAATAATTCAATTCCAAAATGGAAGACGCGCAGATCATTGAGCAATTCAAGGACGAAAAGACCAAAGAACGGGCTTTTCGCGCACTGATGGAAAAGTATCAGAGGGATGTGTATTACTCGGTACGCCATTATGTGTATGTGCATGAAGATGCCAACGATGTCACGCAGAACGTCTTTATCAAAGTGTGGCGTTACTTGGACCAGTTCCGGGGCGACTCCTCCCTCAAGACATGGATCACGCGTATCAGTATCAATGAGTCTTTATCTTTTTTAGAGAAGAAGAAAAAGATGCTGAACCTTTCCGACGACAAATACACCGACCATTTGTTGAATGTGGCCGCTGAAGAGAAATATTTTTCCTCCGACAAAATCGAGCAGTTGTTGCAGCAGGCCATTATTAAACTTCCTGACAAACAACGACTTGTCTTTACCTTGCGTTATTATGATGAGATGCCGTACGAAGAGATGTCGCAGGCATTGGGCACCTCGGTCGGAGCGTTGAAATCCTCCTATCATTTTGCGATGGAGAAGGTGACGACCATGTTGCGTGAAGCGGTGAAGTAGTTGAAAGTTACAAGTTAGCGGGGAGCTATTCGTAGAAATTTCCATCTTATAAAATAAAAAGATAGCTTGCTCTTTTGGGCCTGACTTCGTCATAGGGCCCCCAAGGATTCTTATAATCTGGGATCTTAAGAACAGTTCGTTGTTCTTCCGCGGCATACACCCCGACAGGTTCTATCGTTTTGTCAGCGTGCCGCGGTTTGCAGTGTGGCGTTTCCCCTCCCCAGACTGCACTCACTTTGTTCGCTTGTCTGGGGTTATTGAGAGTGCATTTCTCCGAAATGCGAGATAAATGCGGTGCGGTATCGGTTCTTCGCCGCCTTGCAAATGGAGGCGTGAAGAAATCGGGGGAAGTGAGCGTGAAGAACGGCGAACTGTCCGAAGATGAGCGCAATGAAATGAAGCTCATCAAGTTTTTCGCCGTTTAGCGAACGAGCCCCGATTTTAGCCGGAATTTGCGCAGCGGCAAAGCGCATTTCTTTTGGTTCATTTTCTTTTTGCAATCGAAAAGAAAATGAACAACCATTCTTTCAAAAGAAAATTTTTGCTGTGAGGGTTCACATTTTGGGTGTGACGGGATAAATTTTATTAAAAAATGTGTATTTTTGCCGCTGATATGATGTTGTATCAGCAAATTGATTTCACCATGAAAGGAAAGCAAGTTTGTTCGTGTTTGAAGTCGGTGCGACGCGAGGTGGCGGCGGCCAACGGCATTGACTTGGAAATTCCGGATTGTACCTTCGAGGGGGAATGTCCCGGCACGTGTCCACGCTGCGAGGCGGAGGTGCGGCAACTGGAGCAGGCACTCTCGCACCGGCAGAGTCTTTCCCAGAAGGTGGCCATTGTTGGCGTGGCGATGGGACTGGCGCTTTCGGGCATGTCGGTCGCGCAGGCCCAAAATGTAAACCCTTCAGACAGTTCCAATTGTAAGGACATACTGCTTGGATTCGCAAACAATGAAACGTCTGCAGATGATGAACTAATAGTGGGGGAAGCGCGTTTGCCGCAGCTAAGGGCTGAATTTCCCGGCGGGATGCCTGCACTACGGGAATTTCTTGCGGCAAATTGCCACTATCCGAAAGAAGCCCGTGAAAAGGGACAGCAAGGTGTGGTGATGCTTGAATTTGTGGTGGAAAAAGATGGCGCCATCTCTACGATAACCGTGCTGCGTAGTGCGTGCGAGGCTCTTGACGAAGAGGCCATCCGGGTGGTGAAAGCCATGCCGAGATGGAAGCCCGGGGAGAACGATGGGCAGCCGTGCCGTTCCTATTTCCAGCTGCCCATCACGTTTACGTTGGAGTAGAAGAGAATTCAGCTGTACCCATTTTGGGTACGACTCATAATGTGGTATCCTTCCTTGGGACAAATTGTCCCCAAGTAACAAAAAAAGGTGCTGATTCATCATCAGCACCTTTTTAGGATATATTGTAGGGGCGAATTATGATTCGCCCCTACGGATAACGTTACCGTTATTTTACCTCCTCAAAATCCACGTCGGTTACGTCGGGATCTTTCGGGTTGCTGTTGCCGCCCTGCTGACCCTGCGGGCCTTGCTGACCGTTGAAAGGACCATTGGCGCCGTTGAACGGGTTGGCACCCGCACCGGGCTGGCCGGCACCCGCCTGCTGGTACATGTTCTGCGAAGCGGTCTGCCAAGCACTGGTCAGCTCGTTCATCGCAGCATCGATACCAGCGAGGTCTTTCTTGCCGTGAGCCTCTTTCAATTTGGCACAGGCGGCCTCAATGGCACTCTTGTGCTCGGCCGGGATCTTGTCGCCCAGCTCCTTCAGCTGCTTCTCGGTGTTGAACACCATCGAGTCGGCCTGGTTGAGCTTGTCGATCTCCTCTTTGGCCTTCTTGTCAGCGTCGGCATTGGCCTCGGCCTCAGCCTTCATCCGCTTGATTTCGGCCTCTGACAGTCCAGAGGAGGCGGTGATGGTGATGTGCTGCTCCTTGCCGGTGGCCTTGTCAACAGCCGTCACCTTGAGGATACCGTTCGAGTCGATGTCGAAGGAGACCTCAATCTGCGGTACGCCACGCGGAGCTGGCATGATACCGTCGAGGTTGAACTCGCCCACCTTCTTGTTGTCGCGGGCCATCGGACGCTCGCCCTGCAACACCGTGACGGTCACTGCCGACTGGTTGTCAGCAGCCGTCGAGAAGATCTCGCTCTTCTTGGTCGGGATGGTGGTGTTGGCATCGATGAGCTTGGTCATCACACCGCCCAGAGTCTCGATACCGAGTGACAGCGGGGTGACATCCAGCAACAGCACGTCGTGAACCTCGCCGGTGAGCACACCGCCCTGGATGGCTGCACCGATGGCCACCACTTCGTCGGGGTTGACACCCTTGGAGGGAGCCTTGCCGAAGAATTTCTCCACAATCTGCTGGATGGCAGGAATACGGGTGGAGCCGCCCACGAGGATCACCTCGTCAATGTCGCTGGTCTTCAAGCCGGCATCCGACAAAGCCTTGCGGCAGGGTTCCAGCGTGGCCTGGATCAGACGGTCGGTGAGCTGCTCGAACTGCGAACGGGTGAGCGTTCTTACCAAGTGCTGCGGCACACCGTCAACCGGCATGATGTAGGGCAGGTTGATTTCGGTAGAAGAAGAGCTGGACAGCTCGATCTTGGCCTTCTCAGCTGCCTCTTTCAAACGCTGCAGCGCCATGGCATCCTTGCGGAGGTCGATATGATAGTCGTTCATAAACTCCTGAGCCAGCCAGTCGATGATGGCCTGGTCGAAGTCGTCGCCGCCGAGGTGCGTGTCACCATTGGTGGACTTCACCTCGAAAACGCCGTCGCCTAACTCCAAGATGGAAATATCGAAAGTTCCGCCGCCGAGATCGAACACGGCCACTTTCGACTCCGATTTCTTTTTGTCCAAACCGTAGGCCAATGCGGCTGCGGTAGGCTCGTTGATGATTCTCTTCACAGTAAGACCGGCAATTTCGCCAGCCTCTTTGGTGGCCTGACGCTGCGAGTCGCTGAAGTAGGCCGGCACGGTGATGACGGCTTCCGTAACCTCAGTGCCAAGGTAGTCTTCAGCTGTTTTCTTCATCTTCTGAAGAATCATAGCCGAAATCTCCTGCGGGGTGTAACCGCGGTCGTCGATCATGATTTTCGGAAGATTATTGCTGTTGGTCACCTTGTAAGGCATACGGTTCACCTCGTTGGTCACCAAGTCCATGGTCTCACCCATGAAACGCTTGATGGAGTAGATGGTCTTAGTAGGATTGGTGATGGCCTGACGCTTGGCCGGATCGCCGACCTTACGCTCGTTGTTGCCCACGAAAGCCACTACAGAAGGAGTGGTGCGCTTGCCTTCAGAATTCGGGATCACAACCGGTTCGCTGCCTTCCATGACAGCTACACATGAATTGGTGGTTCCTAAGTCGATTCCAATAATTTTACCCATAATTGTATAATTTTAATTGTTTTTAATTCAGTTAGACTTTGATCTTTTTTTTCAAAGCAACCCAACATTATGCAACCATCGTGCCAAAATTGAAAATGGGTAATTTTTCCTCTTTTCTGACAATATTTTAATATTTAAAGCAAAAAAGCGTGACAATTTGTCACGCCTGTCACAATATTTAATGTTGGATTTACCAGATACAAGCTCCTTCGCCAAACCATTGGCCTTGGGCTTTGAGGGTCTGCTCGATGACATCGCGCACGCAGCCGCAGCCGCCCCCCTTGGGCGAAACATAGTCTGCAATGGCTTGAATTTCAGTGGCTCCATCGGCCGGACTGCACTTCACTCCCGCCAGCTGCATCATGTCGTAGTCAGGAATATCATCGCCCATGATCAGCACCTGCTCGCGCGAAATGCCCTTCTCTTCCATATATTCATTGAGCTTTGCCACCTTGTCGGGAACTGAGAGGAAGATGTCCATGCCGGGGAAGGTCTTGTAGCGCAGCCTCATGGTGTCGGAAAAACCACCCGAGATGATGGCCACATGATACCCTTTCTTCAATGCATACTGGATGGCGTAGCCGTCTTTCACACTGGTGGCTCGAATCTGGTCGCCGTCGGGAAAAACGTAAATCTTTCCATCCGACAACACGCCGTCAAAATCAAAAATGAACGTAGTAATTTGGGATAATTTTTCTTTGATTTTCTCCATAAATTATCATTTATTAAGATGCTGACGATGGATTTCTTGGGTGAGAATTTCGTAAATCTCCCGATATTGAGTATCCTGCAGCATATCTAAATGTTTGTTGATCACATTTTTATCATTGCGAACCGCTGGACCTGTCTGCGCCTCTTCCGGAGTCATGGTATTGAGCTTTTTTAAGGAATTTTGTAAAAGAGGAAGCAGAACGTGGGGCTCGATTTTTGCATTTTTTAAGAGGTCAAAGGCAACGCCGTAAAGCGCATTGGTGAAGTTGCAGGCAAACACGGCCGCCAGGTGCAACTGTCGCCGATCTTCCTCATGTAAAATGATGGTCTTTTCGCTCAGTTGGGTGGCCAGCTGCAGCAGCAATGCTTCGGTATCTCCGTCACCACCCTCTACGCAAAGCGGCACCTCCACGGTGGAAAAATCCATCCCACTGTTGAGGGTCTGACAGGGATATATCGTGCCAAAACGTGGGGCCATCGGCGCTAAAACCCTCGCCGATACCGTGCCGGAGGTCAGTGCCGCCAAGGGCAACTCAAAAGGAATTTGCGATACAACCTCTTCGTAACTATCATCTTTTACAGAGAATAGATATAAATCGCTGTTTTTCTTTAATTTGGATAAATCCTGAATAGCCTCCGCTCCACATGTCTCTGCCAATTTTTGGCATTTTGTAAGGTCTCTTCCATAGATTTGATGGATTTTGATGCCCGCCTTTTGGAAGGCATAAACGAACCAATGTGCCACGTTGCCCGTGCCGATGATGCTCACGCAACGGATTTCGCTGCACAGCGTGGGGAGCGAATAGGTGTAGGTGGTGGCTTCGTTTTTGAGGGTCGGAAGGGGAAATGATATACTCATGGCTATAGGGTTTTTCCTTTGAAAAAGGGTTCAAGGTTGATGGGATGTGGGGCGATGGCGAACAGGGCGGATCCGCTGCCCGACAAGGCGGCATAAACTGCGCCCAGCTCGTAAAATTTGGCCTTCATCTCTGCCAAAATCGGGTAGAGTGGGAAGAGGGCGGCTTCGAAATCGTTGGGGAATAGAGTGTGCCACTTTTCTACCGGTTCTCCCAATAGTTGGTGGAGGTGGGCTCGGCCCGAAATGGGGTGGATGTGCGCGTAAGCCTCTGCGGTAGAGATAGAAAAGTCGGGTTTGAACACGCTGATGGTCCATTGCGACAGGTCGAGGGTAATGTCCTGTAGGATTTCACCCCGCCCGGTGGCATACTGCGGCCGGTTGTGGATGAAAAACGGCACGTCGCTACCCAGCCGAGCGGCATAGTTGCATAGCTCTTGGTCGGTGAAGTGCAGCTCGAACAGCTCGTTGGTCATGCGAAGCACGCAGGCGGCATCGGAAGAGCCGCCCCCCAACCCCGCGCCAGAAGGGATGTTTTTCTCCAAATGGATGACCGCTCCCGGCAGGTCAAAGTCCTGCTGCAACAGCCGGAAGGCTTTGACACACAGATTTTTCTCTGCATCTACCACAAAATCCCCTCCTGTCATTTTAAACTCTACTGTGCCAGATTTTGGTTCAATGGTGAGGGTGTCCGTGACCGTATCAACAGGAACAAAGATGGTTTCCAGGTTATGGAAACCATCAGGCCTTTTTTCTGTTACATATAAGCCCAGATTAACCTTAAAATTGGCAGAGCTAATCAAAACAGGCTTTTTTGTGATTTAATGTTATCCCACTGTTGGTCAGAGAGTTTGGCACCCACTGTGGCCACGGCCTCATCGCCCACGACGGCGGCCAGCTGGATGGTCTTTTCGGGCGCAAGTCCGTGCATCAGGCCATAGAGGAAACCGGCGGCGTAAGCGTCGCCCGCACCGTTGGTATCCACGGGCTTTTTGCCGTTGGTGCCGGCCGAAACGTGCGTGCCACGGATGTTGGCAATTGAGCCTTTCGCGCCCAACTTCACGACCGCGACCTCGCAGTAGCGTGACAACTCTTCCAGAGCCTGCTCGCCCCTTTTGCCCGTAAAGGCCTCCGCCTCTTCTTCATTCGCAAAGATAATATCCACATAATCGCGGAGCAATTCCCCCACAAATGTTTTCTCTGCCTGCACGAGATTATAGGAGGCCATGTCCATCGAAATCTTCAGTCCGTTGGCTTTGGCCAACTGGCAAGCATGTAAGATAAGGTCGTGATTGAAAATGAGATAGCCCTCTACATGGATGCAGTCGTAGGCTTTCAGAATCTCCACATCCACCTCGTCGGCCGTCATGGAGGCGGCAGCGCCGAGATAGGTGGCGAAGGTGCGTTCGGCATCTTCGGTCATCAGTGTGGTGGCGATGCCGGTGTCGATGTCGGAGGTGTGAATCAGGTGGGGGCAAATGCCATTTTTCTTCATATCCTCCTCAAAAAAACGGCCCACTTCATCATTTCCCACCTTGCCAATGTAGCCGGTTTCGCCGCCTAAATGGGCGATGCCGTGGATGGTGTTGGAGGTGGATCCGCCGGTGGCGCGCACCTGCTTCATCGCGCTGATTCGCTCATGAATCTGCCGTTTTTTTTCAACATTGATCATCTCCATTCCCCCTTTGGGAAGACCAAATTCTTGGAGGAGCGACTCTTCGGGAATGTTCACAATCACATCCACCAAAGCATTCCCGATACCGATAATTTTTGCCATAGTCTGTATTGAAATAGGTTAGAATCTTACGCCGAAAGTGGCGGCGAATTTGTGATTTACATTGTTGACTTCCACGGGGTTGAGGGCAACATCGTTGTAGTACCACGTGCTTTCGCGAGCGATGCGGCACACGTATGCGAAATCGCAGAAGAACACTTTACCGTACAAACCGATGCCGGCGCAAATGTTGTGAGAGTCGCCTGTGTTGATGTTGTTTTTGAACGGGGAGCTGCTGTAGGCGTAGCCGGTACGGATGTGAAATACATTGGTGACCGCCAGCTCAGCACCCACGCGCACGGTGTGGCAGGCACCATATTTGTCCTTAATCGCCTGATTTTCATCCTTGAAGTTGTAACGATAGAGGGCACTCTCGGAGGAGAAAAGGTTGGCCATTGAATAATCGGCGAACTCATATTCGGCGCTGATGAACGCTCTCTTGGCGATGGTAAATCCCACGCTACCCATCACGCGCAACGGGGTGGCCAGTTTGTATTTGGAGACATTCTCGTAGGAATCCTCATAATTCTTGTCGTCGTAATAAGCGGTGATGCTTCTTTCGTAGTTCTCTTTCAAGTTGGAATAATAGGTGGGGGTATGGATGGAAACGCCAAAACGGAAGAAGTCAACGGGTTTGTAGATGACACCCAATTTGGCGTTGACACCCACGCCTGTGGTGCGCAGTTTCTCTACAGTGGAGAAGTAACGGAAGCCACCAATCTCATCCTTCTCATCGGTCTCAGTGTATTCGGTCTCGCTCTCGTAATCGAGGAAGGGAACGCCCAACGTGAAGCCGAGGAAGAGTTTGTCGTCGTAGTTGCCGCCGATGGAGAAGTTCATCTCATCGATGCCGCCTTTGATCTTGGTGTAGTTTTCTTGGCGCAAATTGTGTCCCGCAAGGTAGCTCACATATTCATCTTCGGAACCCGGAAGGGTATCCAGCAGCCAGGTGTTCCAAGCGGCCAGACCGTCGTGGCTCAGGTTGTTGTAATGGACGCCGTTCGACATGTTCACCACGTTGTTGGTCCAGCTGCTGCCGTTGCTCAAACCGGTAGAAGAGATGCGGTTGTTGAAGTCGTTGATGCGGTTGTAGCCCACGCCAAACTGCATCATGCGCCACTTGGTGACGGGATTTTCGGGGTCGGGGTTCAAACGCCAGGAGAAGACGGCGCCGAAGTTGGTGAGGCTGTAGCGCACGCTGCCGTCGTCCACCTCCTCGCCGTTGTAAATGGACTTGCTGCCGATGGCGTTGATGACCACCGGAGTAAAGGTGATTTCGTCTTTCTTGTACAAACCGATAGCGGCGGGGTTGGTGGCCAGAGCGGAAAAGTCGCCGCCGATGGAGCCGAAAGCGCCGCCGGCACCCATGAAACGGGCCGTACCCGACCAGTTGACCTGTGAAAAACGGAAAGCGTCAATGTCGTTCTGCGCCATCGCTGCCACTGAGAGCAAAATGGAGGCGCACAAAATGAATACTTTTTTCATGATATGTATTTTTTATGGTTTTCTAAAACGATTTTATGACTATAGATATTTATTTTAGTTTAATAACAGGATTTTAAACGTAACTCGGTCGCTAAAATTGCATATTATTCCATCAAGTTGTTGAGCATGGCGTACACCGTAAGACCGGCCACGGATTTGATGCCCGTTTTTTTGATGATGTTTTTTCTGTGTGTGATGACCGTGTGAACCGAAATGTGCAGTTTATCAGCGATTTCCTTATTTGAAAGTCCTTTCGAAAGTTCAACCAGCACCTCCCTTTCGCGGTCGGAAAGTTCGTACAATTCGCTCGATTCGGCAGGTTCGGTGAACGAGTTGAGCGCATCGGTGAGCTGGTTGTTGATTTTCTCCGCATCCTCGTTGATTTCAATCACTCCGTTGAAACTCCTGAGCCATTGTTGGTCGAAGTAGTGATAGACCAGTGCCACGATGGGAATATTCTGTGCATCAGGTATTAAGGAGCGGAAGGTGTTGCGTTTGGAGTAATCCACCAAGGAGGGGTTGAGCACGATGAGGTCGGGGTGATCCACCACGATGCGTTCGGAGATACGGTTCAGGTTGTCGGTGACAGAGGAGACTTCAAAAGTGGCCTGTTTCTGCAAGATGGTGGCAAATCCAGCCGCTACGATGGGCGATTTTTCTATTAGTAATATCCTCTTTTTCATTGTGTTACAATTTTTCTAATGTTTCTACAAATGGGATGAGGATTTTGTCTTCAATAACGGCATGGGTGTTGAGGTCGGCGGAGAGCTGGAAGATGTCGAAGAGCAAAGAGATACGTTCTTTGGGCATGATGTCGCCGGGGAGGTACTTGAGGATGATGTTGGTAAGGTCGCCGAGCTTGTCTTCGATGTTGCTGTGGTTTTTCTCAAACTGGTGGATGGAGTAGCCTTTCGACTTTTCACCTTTGTTCAACTTCTCAATATAAGGAAAAACTGTAACCTCTTCATATTGAAAGTGTTTCACCACCTCTTCTTTGTAGTCTATGAAAAATTTTTGCAGCGTGTCGCGATGTACGGGCAGACAGGCGTCGGCAATTCGGCGGAGGTGGTTTTCGATGTGGGGGATGCGTTCATCGAGGTAATAGTTGTGGGAGGCGATGAGGTAGGGGATGAGGGGCGACATGTCGGTGCCGGCGATTTCCTCCTGTGCGGGCAGGTATTCCGGATGGGTATATACGTTGCAAATCAGCAGGAAGAAGCTGTCGGGAATGCCGTACTGCTTACACACTTCGCGGATGCTTTTCTCGCCGAAGCCGAGTTGGATGTTGAATCGTTGGAGAATCAGCACAAGACTATGGTTCGAAGCGACCATGTCGGCTAATTTCATGTTAGGTGTGAATAGCATAGTGAATCTTTTTTATTTGCTTAAATAATAATCGTGAATTTCCTGTAATCTTCCGGCAGAGTCCTGCAAGCCGCCGGGACGGTTGCGGATGACCCAGATGCGCTTATGGTTGTCGATGAGTTTCTGGAGTTCGTGGGCCAGTTTTTTGCGCTTTTCAAGGGAGATGTCGAGGGTCTGGTAGCTTTTGACCTGCATCCGGTCGATGCCGAGGTGCAGGCTGTGTTTGGCGAGGTTGGCGGCCTGGTTCAGCTCTTCGATCACCACTTCCGCATCCGCGCACTGGGGTTTGGCGTGATGGAGGGTGGCGAGGGCGGCATCGATTTCGGCTTCTGTTTTGCGCAGGTTGGCGAGGGTGATTTCTTTGGTTTGGTAGTTGCCTTTCATCTTCCAAGCGTGGCGGTGCAGCAGCAGGTGGAACACGTTGGCGTTGCCCTCAGGGATGCGGGCTTTGGTGTGGGCGTAGCCGAGTTGCATCACGGCAGCTCCTGTATTGCCGGTGGGGTCTTGGAAGATGTATTCGTTGAGAAGGAAGCAGAGGCGTGAGACCACGGAAGAGTCGCACTTCCATGCGTAGCTGCAGCCTACCATGAGGGGGGCGTAGCATACCGAGAGGGGCTGCCAGTGGCCGTGGTCGCCCCAGTTGGTGACGAGCATCCCGCGGGCGCCATTGGCTACAGCGTTGGTGGCGGCATTGTAGAGGTTGGCGAAGGCGACATCGTTCTTGCCGATGATGGAGCGCCAGGTGGCCGTGCCCGGACAGACGTAAAAATCGAGTCCGGCTTTTCTGAATTTTGGCAGAATGGTGTCGAAGCGGAAGTTGCTTTCATAGCCCCACACCATCGGAATCATATCCTGCGGAATTTCGGGAATCAGCTCTTCGTGGTTGAGGATGATGTCGCCCCAGAACTGCGCCACTTTGCCATATTTTCGCACTTCATCGTTGAGTTTGAGCAGGTAGTTGAGATAGACGCGCCCCACGCCAAGACTGTCGCAGGCGGCTTTCGAGCGGCCGAGACCTAACTCCACGGTCTCGTCGCAGCCGATATTGAAGTAAGTGCTGTTGAAGTTGGGCAGAAATTCGGCATAGAGGCCCTTCACCAGTTCGAAAGAACCCGGGTTGGAGGGGTCGAGCGAGGAGAGCTTGTAAGGGCCCCAGATGGTTTTGCAGTCCTCCACGCAGTCGGCGAGCGGCAGGTATTTGTCATATTTCAACCAGTTTTCGAAATGGCCGAAAGAGTTCTGGTTGGGCACGAGGTCGATGAAGCGGTCGTTGCAATATTTTTGCAGGTCGGCAATCTCTTCCGGCGTCATCGGGGAGTAGTCTTTCCATACGATTTCGTGCTGCGTATAGGCGTAGGTGTGTTCGGTGTAAAGCTGTAATTCATTGACTTTCAGCGTGACGAGAAAGTCCACAATCTGATAGAGCGTCTGCATGGTGGGCACTTTGTCGCGACTGATGTCGAGCATCATGCCGCGGCGGGAGAGGTCGGGATAGTCGGAGACGAGCAGTTCGGGGATGAAGTGTTTTTCGGCGAGGCCGTAGGCTAAAATCTGTCGCATGGTCTGCACGCCATAGAAGATGGCCTCCTGACTGCCGCCGATAATCGTCACCGACTGGTTTTTCACCAGCAGGCGGTACTCCTGGCTGGGGTATTTCGGATCCTGCTGCATCGACAACTTGATGACGGGGCCTCCCATCCCTGCAAAAAACGACTGAGTTTCCCAATTGGAGAGGTTGAACTGTGCCAAATAGTTGCTCAGTTGGGAGAATTGGTATTCGTCCCAAACAAGCGCTTCATTATTTTGAATATCAACTCGTTGTGGGGTTGGAATAAGGTAATTCTGGAGGGTTTCGCTTCGGCCTATGAGGGTGAAGAGGATGAATACGGTCAGCAGAGCAATTTTTCTCATCATACATAAATTTTAAACACGCAAAGGTACAATTATTAATGATAGATGTGGAAATATTCTTCAATTCTTACTAACAGCGCGATGTGGGTTACACAGTCGTAGATATCAGGGCATATCCAGCGGGGAAAATCGCATTCAAGTAGCGGCTTTGCCCCTTCCATTTTTCCCAAAATCGCCCCCTACCCTTTTCTATTTCATACCATTAGACGAAAATTTTTGCTTTTATCTTCTTTTATTAAAATTCATAAAATATTATTATTCAGATAATTATGAAGAAGATTTAAAAATTCTAAAAAGACAAAATCAAAATTAAGGAGATATTAAAAATTCTTGTATCTTTGCAACCTCGAACTGTCCAATGGTGTAACGGTAGCACTACAGTTTTTGGTACTGTCTGTCTTGGTTCGAATCCAGGTTGGACAACTTACGAAACTCTCACTACTCATTTAGTGGGAGTTTTCTATTTTTGAACGAATAAAAACAAAATATTAAAGCAACAAAAAATGGAAGAACGTTTAAATTTGATTGAGACCTTTGCAGAATTCAAGGATTTCAAAAATATTGAAAGAGAGACGTTGATGCGTATCTTGGAGGATATTTTCCGCTCGGTGCTGACGAAGAAATACGGCGCGGATGCCAACTTCGACATCATCGTGAATGTGGACCGCGGAGATTTGGAAATCCAGCGTTACCGCGAGATCGTGGAGGACGGCGAGGTCGAGAATGAATACACGCAGATCGCCCTCTCGGAGGCTGTGAAGATTGAGCCCGACTTCGAGGTCGGCGAGGAGGTGATGGAGAACATCCGTCTGGAAGATTTCCAGCGTCGTGAGATTCTGGCCCTCCGTCAGAACCTCATCTCCAAAATCATGGAATATGAGAAAGACCTGATTTACAAGAAATACGAAGGCCGTATCGGCGAGTTGGTCAGTGGCGAGGTGACGCAGGTTTGGCGCAAGGAGATTCTTGTGGCAGACGAAGAGGGCGTAGAGCTGGTGCTTCCCAAGAGCGAGCAGATTCCGGCCGACCACTACAAGAAAGGCGATACCCTGAACGCTGTTGTGGAGCGCGTGGAGATCATCTCCTCATCACCCAGAATCACCATCTCCCGTACCTCCCCGAGATTCTTGGAGCGCCTGATGGAGAATGAAATTCCCGAAGTTTACGACGGTCTCATCACCATCAAGAATGTGGTGCGTTCTCCTGGTGAAAGAGCCAAAGTGCTGGTGGAATCCTACGACGACCGTATCGATCCCGTGGGCGCTTGCGTCGGTCTGAAAGGTAGCCGTATCCATGGTATCATCCATGAATTGCGCAACGAAAATATCGACATCATCAACTATACTTCAAATCCGAAGCTTTTAATTACCAGAGCTTTAAGTCCTGCCAAGATTACCTCTATCGACATCGATGAGCAGAACAAGATGGCCAATGTGTATATGAAGCCTGACCAGGTTTCATTGGCTATCGGTAAGGGTGGTTACAACATCAAGCTCGCCGGCAGACTTTCGGGTTATGAGATCGACGTATTCCGCGACGACATCACCGAGGAGGACGATGTGGATCTGCAGGAGTTCAACGATGTGTTCGACCAGTGGGTGATCGATGCCTTCAAGAAGATCGGTTGCGACACCGCGAAGAGCGTGCTGAAACTGACCCGAGAGGAGCTTATTCAGCGTACCGACCTTGAGGAAGAGACTGTGGATGAGGTGATTGCCGCTGTGAAAGAGGAGTTGGAAATCGATGACAACGCTCCGCAGCAGGAGGCACCGGCCGCACAGGAGGAGGCTCCCAAGGCCGAATAAATTTCCCTGAAGTGGCGATGGAACGAGGGGCAAATTCACAACTAAAAAAACTGAAAACAATATATGGCTGAAGAAAAGAAATTACCGAGATTAGGCGCCGCCGCCAAAGAGTTTAACGTATCTACGGGCACTATTGTAGAACTGCTGAATAAGGCAGGGATGGAAATCGAGGACAACCGTAACGTGAAACTGACGGCCGAGATGTACGAGCTGCTGGTCAAAAAGCTGAGTGGAGAAAAGAAGGTGAAGGAGGATTCTCAGAAATTGGACATGGACTTCTCGTACAACAAGCCTGGTGCCAACAAAACTGAGCCCGAAAACAAGCCCGCTGCGGTGGAAGAGGAACCCGAGCAGCTCCTGATCAAAGACAACACTTTGGTGAAGGAGACCATCAAGGTTGAAATCAACAAGCCCAAAGTGGTGGGCAAAATTGACCTCGAGCCAAAGAAAAAGCCGGCTGCCAAGCCCGAACCCGAAAAGGAGGAGGTGAAAGCTCCCGTACAGGAAGAGCCGCAGAAGCCGGTCGAGGAGCCGCATCAGGAGCCTGAGCATATCGGCATCGACATCAATGAGTACAAGCCGAAAGTGGTGGGCAAGATTGATGTGGATGAGGTGGGCAAGAAACCTGCTAAGGAAGCCGCTCCAGCGAAGGCGGAGAAGAAGGCTGCCCCCGCTCCCGAACCGGAGCCGGTGGTGGAACCGCAACCCGCTCCCGAGCCGGAGCCCGAACCGCAGCCTGTGGTGGAAGAAAAGCCGGCCGCTCCCACGAAACCCGTTCCCGAAAAGGTGGAACTGAAGGTCGAGAAGCTCAACGGGCCGAACATCATCGGCAAGATCGACCTTTCCACCATCAAAGACACCAAGCGTGGACCAATGGAGCCCACCCCGCCGAAACGCAAGCGCAAACGCATCCAGTCGGCACCGAAGCAGCAGGCCCCCAAAGCCGCCAAGAAGGTGGAGGTGAAGCCGGAGGTTTCGCAGGAGGACATCGACCGTCAGATCAAAGAGACGCTGAAACGTCTCGAGCCCCAGGGAAAAACCAAATCCTCGAAGCGCAGAAGAGAGAAACGTCAGGAGCGCCACGAGGAGATGATGCAGGCCGAGCAGGCCGAATTGGCACAGCAGAAAGTGCTGAAGGTGACGGAGTTTATCACCGCCAACGAGCTTTCCACGCTGATGAACATCCCCGTTACCCAGATCATCTCCACCTGTATGAGCGTCGGACTCTTCGTCTCCATCAACCAGCGACTCAGCGCGGAGACCATCTCGCTGCTGGCCGAAGAGTTTGGCTATGAGGTTGAATTTGTGGGCGTTGACGACAACGAAAACAATAAAGAGGAGGCCGATGCCGACAAGCCGGAAGACTTGCAGCCCCGCCATCCTATCATCACCGTCATGGGTCATGTGGACCATGGTAAGACCTCTTTGCTCGACTATATCCGTAAGTCGAACGTGATTGCTGGTGAGGCCGGTGGTATCACGCAGCACATCGGTGCTTACGAGGTGACGCTGGCCGACGGTCGTAAGATCACCTTCCTGGATACCCCTGGTCATGAGGCATTTACCGCTATGCGTGCCCGTGGTGCCAGAATTACCGACTTGTGTATTATCGTCATCGCTGCCGATGACTCGATCATGCCGCAGACGGTGGAGGCCATCAACCACGCGCAGGCCGCTGGGGTGCCGATGGTATTCGCCATCACCAAGATTGACAAGCCGCACGCCGCTCCCGACAAGATTCGAGAAGGTTTGGCTAACATGAATATTTTGGTAGAAGAGTGGGGTGGAAAATATCAGTGCCAAGAGATTGATGCTAAGCACGGTACCAACGTGAATGAGCTGTTGGAGAAGGTGCTGTTGGAGGCCGAGATGCTCGACCTGAAGGCCAATCCGAACCGTCCGGGTGTGGGTACGGTCATCGAATCCTCGCTCGACAAGGGCAAGGGTTACGTGGCGAAAGTGCTGGTGCAGAATGGTACGTTGAAGATTGGCGACCCGATTCTGGCGGGTAGTTGCTACGGCAAGGTGAAGGCGCTCTTCAACGAGCGTAACCAGCCGGTGAAGTCGGTGGGGCCTGCCTCACCGGTGCTTTTGCTCGGTTTGGACGGTGCCCCGCAGGCTGGCGACACCTTCAAGGTGTGCGACTCTGAGCAGGAGGCACGTTCCACCGCTACCAAGCGCGCCCGCTTGTTGCGCGAGCAGGGTCTGAGAACCCAGAAGCATATCACCCTCGACGAGATCGGCCGCCGTATCGCTATCGGCGACTTCAAGGAGTTGAATGTCATTGTGAAAGGTGACGTGGACGGCTCCGTGGAGGCTTTGTCCGACTCGTTGATGAAACTCTCCACCGACAAGATCCAGGTCAACGTGATTCACAAGTCGGTGGGTCAGGTGACGGAGAGCGATGTCATGTTGGCATCGGCATCCGACGCTGTGATCGTGGCCTTCCAGGTGCGTCCCTCCATTGGTGCGCGCAAAGAGGCTGAAAAAGAGCAGATTGATATCCGTACCTATTCCATCATCTACGATGCCATTGAGGAAATCAAGGCCGCTATGGAGAGCATGTTGGCGCCGCAGATTCGCGAGAAGGTGGTGGCCAACCTCGAGATCAAAGAGGTGTTCAAGATCGGTAAGGTGGGTAATGTGGCCGGATGTATGGTGCTGGACGGCAAGCTGCAGCGCAACACCAAGGTGCGTCTGATCCGCGACGGTATCGTCATCTACACCGGCAAGCTCGGCTCACTGCGCCGTTTCAAAGACGACGTGAAGGAGGTGGTTTCCGGACAGGATTGCGGTTTGAACATCGAGAACTACAACGACATCAAGGTCGGTGATATCATCGAGGGTTACGAAGAGTACGAAGAAAAAGCAACACTGTAAAATATGGGGTTCTTCTCTTTCTTCAATCCGCCGAAGCCCCGGCAGTTCCATTACGAGCCGCGCTATTACAAGCCGGAGGAGGAGCCTGGCAAAGATGGCAAGGAGCCTACCGACCGCGAGAAGCTGGAGCGCAAGCTGGAGCAGTCGTGGAAGTTTGGCCGGTCGGCCACGCAGAAGCGCCGCTCGATGTTCTCCATCGTGATGATCGCGGGCGTGACGCTGCTGATTGTGCTGTTCATCGGATCGAAGAGTTTCACGCGGCTGTTCGAGATTTTCGGCAACAGGCCGAAGACGGAGTTCACGGAAGCGGAGCAGCCCTCCTACCGCATCTATCGCGACTCCACCGGTCGGTGCGACACGATTTACCAGGGCGAGATAGGCGGGATTTTCTCCCGTCGTATCGACTCGTTGGCCATCCTTGCCTTTAGAGGCGAGTTTGGCGATGATGAGCAGATGAAGGAAAAGTTGGGGGACGAGTATGAGATTGTAAGAATGAAAATGGATCAATTGAACGAAGAATATGAGCGAGCCACAGAACCAGTACAATAGTGAAGAATTTGCCCAGCGCCTGCACCGTTCTTTAGAATCTGGGCGCAAGAAAAAGAGCCGTCATGGCATGATCTTCAACCTTATTTTAATCGGGGTGGGACTTGCCCTCATCGCCGCGATGGTTTACATCTTGGTAACGATGTAACGAAGCATTGAGAAATTGTTCAGTGAAAAGAATATCAACTCCTTTTCACCTTTCAATTTTCAGTTTTCCATTTTCAATTCTCAATTTTCAGTTTTCACCTCCAGCCCTAATCCTTTCCCCACCTCCACCATGTAGGCGTAGGCCGCCTCGTAGGTGTTTTCGATGAGTCCGTCGAGGATGGCGTTGCACACGGCGTCTTTGATGGTGCCGACCTCGCGTGAGGGCTTGAGTTGGAAGGTCTTCATGATGATTTCCCCGTCGATGGGCGGCCGCCAGTTGCGGATTTTGTCCTTTTCCTCAATCTCCACGAACTTCTGTCGCACAATGGCGAAGTTTTGCAGGTATTGCTTCACCTTGTTCATATTTTTCGAGGTGATGTCGGCTTCGCAGAGCAGCATCAGGTCATCGACATCGTCGCCGGCCTCGAATAGCAGGCGGCGTACGGCCGAGTCGGTAATGGTGTCATCTACAAGGGCTTGCGGGCGGAGGTGCAGTCCCACCAGTTTCTGCACATACTTCATTTTTTCGTTGCAGGGCAGTTTCAGCCGCTTGAAAATGTTGGGCACCATGCGGGCACCTACCACCTCGTGGCCATGGAACGTCCAGCCGATTTTCTCGTCAAAGCGTTTGGTTTTGGGCTTGGCAATGTCGTGCAGCAGCGCCGCCCATATCAGGTAGAGGTTGTTGCTGACGAGGGCAATTTTGTCCACCACCTCCAAGGTGTGCAGGAAGTTGTCCTTGTGTTTCAGTCCGTTGATGGTTTCTACCCCTTTCAGGGCGACGAGTTCTGGAAGGAAGAGGGACAGAAGTCCGGTTTTTTCGAGCAGCGAGAGTCCGATGGAGGGTTTGTGGGAGAGGAGGATCTTGTTCATCTCTTCGGCGATGCGTTCCTGCGAGATGATTTCGAGGCGGGGAGCGTTGCGCACGATGGCGTCGTAGGTTTCGGGCACGATGGTGAAGTTGAGTTGCGAGGCGAAGCGGATGGCGCGAAGCATACGGAGGGGGTCGTCGGAGAAGGTGATGTCAGGATCTAACGGGGTGCGTATCAGTTTGTTGTGTATGTCGTCAATGCCATGGAAGGAGTCGATGATGCAGCCCTTGTCGGGCCCGTTGAGGGCGATGGCCAAGGCGTTGATGGTGAAGTCGCGGCGGTTCTGGTCATCCTGCAGGGTGCCGTCTTCCACGATAGGCTTGCGCGAGTCGTGGGAGTAGGACTCTTTGCGGGCGCCCACAAATTCAACCATCGTGCCGTTGTGGGTGAACTGGGCGGTGCCGAAGTTGCGATAGACGTTCACGCTGAGGTGGGGCGAGATCTTGGCTGCGGTGGCCTGGGCCAGCTCGATGCCGGAACCTACCACCACGATGTCAATGTCGTTGGAATTTCGGTTCAGGAAAATGTCGCGCACCACACCGCCGACAGCGTATGCCACTACGCCCATCTCTTCAGCAGCTTCTCCAACTGTTTGATATATAGGATTTTTTAATTCTTTCAAATAATCTTTCATCACATTACACTAAATAAAAAAATCACTTTCCCTTTCAGGGTGCAAAGATAATTGAAATCTTACAATCTTTTTATTTATTTTGAAAAGACTCTAATTTTTTGCGAAACAACGGTTTCCTTTTATAAAAAAGTGTAATTTTGCACGTTTTTTTTGTAAAAGGCGAAATTTTATCAATTAATAATGAATCTTATGGATACACAGAACATTTATCCGGAGCAGCAGGGACAGAATCCCGCTGGTTATCAGCAGCCCATGAATCCGCAGCCGCAGCCGCAACCGAGACAACGTCGTAAAAGAGAACCCAAGCCGGACACCCGCGCAAGAAAATTCTGGCGCACAGTGCTGGGCTCCTGTCTGGGCTTTTTCTTGGCCAACGTCATCATGATTGTGCTGGGCATCTATTTCCTTTTCTCCATTGTCAGTAGCATCAACTTCTCTATTCCCAGCAACTCCATCCTTGAGTTGACGTTAGATGCCCCGATTGCCGAACGCTCTACCAACGAGATGTCGTATTCGTTGTTGGGACAGCAGAAATCTATCGGTCTTGAGGATGTTTTGCGTGCGATCAAGGAGGCTGAAAAAGACAATAAAGTTAAAGGTATCTCTTTGAATCTCACTTCTGTATCGGCAAGTCCGGCCAGCATGGAAGAGATTCGCAGAGCATTAGATGAGTTCAAGAAATCAGGCAAATTTGTCTATGCTTATAGCGACACCTATTCCCAGGGTGCTTACTATATCGCTTCTGTCGCCGACAAGGTTTATCTGAACCCGCAGGGCTCTATCGACTTCCGTGGCATGTGTTTGCAGACCTTGTTCTACAAGGGACTTATCGATAAGTTGGAAATTGATGTGGACATTGTGAAGCATGGCCGTTACAAAAGCGCCGTGGAGCCTTACTTCCGCAGCGATATGAGCGAAGCCAGCCGTGAGCAGTCGCTTGCCCTCGCCACCTCCATCTGGGGCACTTTTACCGAGGCCATCGCCCAATCTCGCCACATCACCACTGATGATCTTAATAGGATTGCCGACAGCATGTTGATACGCCGTGCTGCCGACGCCCTCCAGTACAAACTGGTGGATGAGTTGAACTACCGCACCGAATACGTAAAGGCCCTCCGCGCCAAAACGGGTCTGAGTGAAAGCACCAAGATCACCATGGTGAGCATTGATGATTACAAGTTGGCTTGGGAAGAAAAAACGGTGAAGTCACGTAGCAAGAAGGTGGCTGTGATTTATGCAGTGGGCGAGATTATTGATGGCGAAGGCAGTGAGACCGTCATTGGTTCCACGTCGCTGTGTCGTGAGATTCGCCGTGCCGCGCAAGACGAGAAGGTACAGGCTATTGTGCTGAGAGTGAATTCGCCTGGCGGTAGCGCCCTTGCCTCCGAGGTGATTTGGAACGAGATTGAGCAGGCCAAAGCCGCTGGCAAGGTGGTGGTGACCTCCATGGGCGACTATGCTGCTTCTGGTGGCTACTATATTTCCTGCAACTCCGATGCCATCGTGGCCGAGCCGACTACCATCACGGGGTCTATCGGCGTGTTCGGCATGATTCCGAGTTTCGGCAACTTCCTCGCCAACAAGCTGGGGGTTACCGTTGACGGAGTGGCCACCAATGCCCACGCCGATGCTTTGAGAGGCTACCGCGTGATGGACGTGAAAGAGGCTGAATTCATGCAGAACAGCGTGGATGAGACCTACGCCACTTTCCTCAGCCGCGTGGCCAAAGGCCGCAAGATGAAAGTGGAAGATGTGGACAGCATCGGTATGGGCCGCGTGTGGACCGGTAAAGATGCGCTCGAGATTGGGTTGGTGAACCAGCTGGGTAACCTGCAGGATGCCATCGAGCTGGCTGCCAAGAAAGCCGGTATCGACAAATATGAGGTGGTATATTATCCGAAGAAAAAGTCTTTCTTGGAAATGTTCACCGAAACCAATGATTCCGACAATCAGATCGAAGCCAAATATCGTGAGGAACTGGGCGAGCTTTATCCCGCTTTCGCAGCTTTGCGCCAGATGCGCCATCTGAAAGGGGTTCAGGCTCGTATGCCTATGGAAATTATTATTGAATAAGGATGTCAGTATTTAATATTTTTCTCGTCGTGATGACGGTCATTGCTGTCATCGTGTTTATATCGCTCTATTTTGTGGAGGCCGGCTATGGGATGCTGGTCTCTGCCCGTTGGGGCAAACTCATCAACAATAAGGTGGCGTGGTTCTTTATGGAAGTGCCAGTGTTCGTCGCGATGATGGTGCTGTGGGCTCTCTCGCCCCACCGCCTCGACCTCGTGCCGCTGGTCTTCTTCCTGATTTTCGAACTCCATTACTTTCAACGAGTTTTTGTTTTTCCTTTTTTAATGAAAGGGAAAAGCAAGATGCCTATCGGTATCATGCTGATGGGCGTATGCTTCAACTGCCTCAACGCGGTCATGCAGGGCTACTGGATTTTTTACGAATCCTATAATGTGAACTATAGCGTTTTTGGCCTTCACTATACCGATACACAGTGGCTCACCTCGCCGCATTTCATCCTCGGAACGATGCTGTTTTTCGCTGGCTTCTTTGTCAATTTGCGTTCCGACTACATCATCCGCCACCTCCGCAAAAGTCCCGACGATCACAACCACTATCTGCCCAAAGGTAGCATGTTCAACTACGTCACCTCCGCCAATTACTGCGGTGAACTGATGGAGTGGTTGGGCTTCGCCATTCTCACATGGTCGCTGGCCGGTCTGGTGTTCTTCATCTGGACTTTCGCCAACTTAGTACCCCGTGCTAACACACTCTATCACAGATATCAACACGAATTCAAGGATGAGATGGAAGGGAAGAAGCTGAAACGTGTCATTCCGTTCATTTATTAGTGCACTCTGCCAATTTTTAGCATAATATAGCATAAAAAAATACGATTCATGTCAGATTCTAAAATTTTCACTCCTGTGACTTTCGGTCCGCTCACTTTGCGGAACCGTACGATTCGTTCAGCCGCATTCGAAAACATGTGTTACGGCAATAAACCCTCAGAGGATTTGTTCAACTATCATACGGCCGTGGCCAAAGGCGGCATCGGCATGACCACCATCGCCTACGCTGCGGTGAACCGTAGCGGTGTGTCGTTTGATGGTCAGCTGTGGATGCGCGAGGAGATCATTCCCGACCTGCGCAAGCTCACCGACGCCATTCATGCGGCGGGGGCGAAAGCCTCCATCCAGTTGGGACACTGCGGCAACATGACGCACCGCAGCACTTGCGGACAACTGCCGGTGGGTGCCTCCGGCGGCTTCAACTTCTACTCGCCCACCTTCCACCGCAAGCTCACCGAAGCCGAGATAGAGGGTTTGGTAAAAGACTTCGGAAGGTCGGTGAACCTCGCCCGCGAGGCCGGCTTCGATGCCGTAGAGATTCATGCTGGACACGGCTACCTCATCAGCCAGTTCCTGTCGCCCTATACCAACCGCAGGAAGGACAAGTTCGGCGGCTCGCTCGACAACCGCATGACCTTCATGCGCATGGTGATGAAAGAGGTGATGCAAGCTGCCGGCGACGATATGGCCGTGTTTGTAAAGACCAACATGTATGATGGTTTCAAAGGCGGCTTGGGCATTGACGAATGCCTCGAGGTGGCTAAGGAACTTGAACGGCTGGGCGCTCACGCGCTGGTGCTCACTGCCGGCTTTGTCAGCAAGGCCCCGATGGCCGTGATGCGCGGCTGCATGCCCTACAAGACCCTTGCCCACTATATGAATCCTTGGAAATTTTGGTGGCTGAAGATGGGTGTCCGCATGTTCGGCAACATCCTGATTCCCGAAGTACCGTTCAAAGAGGCCTATTTCTTGGAGGATGCCAAGAAGTTCCGCGCCGCGCTGAAGCTCCCGCTGGTGTATGTGGGCGGCCTCGTCTCCAAAAGCAAGATGGAGGAGGTGCTGGATGCCGGTTTCGACGGGCTGCAGATGGCCCGTGCGCTGGTACACGACACCGACTTCGTGAACAAACTCGCTGCCGGCGAAGAACGTAGCGGCTGCAAGCACTCCAACTACTGCATCGGCCGTATGTACACCTTGGAGATGAAATGTCACCACTGTGTGGACCATCTGCCAAAGAAACTTGAAAAGGAAATTGAGGAACTTGAGAAACGATAACGTCCTATGAGATTGTCGCTTATCATCATCTTTGCCTCACTGCTGCTGATACCAGACCTCTATATTTGGTATTTTTTCTTGCGCAAGAAAAAGATAGGGTGGGTACTGCTGTTCTTCCTTCCGCTCATCTATACGCTGTTGGTGGGGGTGCTGATGTTTTTAGGCAAAAACACACCGCTGTTGAGCCGTATCCTCTTCTATATTATGCTCTGTCTCTCATTGCCGAAGGCGATTTTTACGGTGGGCGACATTATTTCGCAGGTGATAGGCCATTGGTCAAAGAAGGGCAGAAAGATAGGGCTGGGTATTAGTGTTGCATTGGCGTTGGTGGTGTTTTCAGCTGCCGTTTACTCCTGTACGGCGGGGGTGAAAAAACTCGAGGTGAAAGAGCAGGAGTTGGCTTTTGAGATCCTGCCAGCAGGTTTCGATGGATACCGTGTCGTGCAGATCTCCGACCTCCATATCGGGTCGTACAACGCGGGCAGCGACTATGTGCAGCGGGTGGTGGATTCGGCGAATGCCCTGAAGCCCGATTTGATTGTATTCACGGGCGATTTGGTGAATATCAAGTCCGAGGAGGTGCAGCCGTTTGTAGAGGTGCTTTCCTCACTAAAGGCCAAAGACGGGGTGATATCCATTTTGGGCAACCACGACTATGGCACGTATGCCTACTATCACGACAGCATTCACTCGGCAGAGGAGTGTCAGCGGCTGATCAAGATAGAACGCGATTTAGGTTGGAACTTACTGATTGACAGCAATGTGATTATCCAGCACGGGAAGGATCATATTGCTGTGGTGGGTGTGGGCGACATCGGGAAGCCCCCGTTCAAGCCGCTTGGCGATTTGAAGAAGGCTACTGCTTCGCTCGACAGCAGCACCTTCTGCATTTTGCTCAGCCATGATCCGTCGCACTGGCGCATGGAGGTGCTGCCGCAGACCGACATCCCGCTTACCCTTTCGGGACATACCCATGCCATGCAGTTCCGCATCGGTGACTTCTCGCCGGTGAAGTGGATGTACGACGAATGGGGCGGACTGTATGAGGAGAACGGACAAAAGCTGTTCGTCTCTACCGGTATTGGCGGTGCGATGCCGTTCCGGTTGGGAGCCATCCCCGAAATCAATCTTCTAATTTTAAAAAAGAAATAATTACCCGATAATTGTAAATTGTTAATTGTAAATTATTAATTGTCAAATATGAAAGGAATCATTTTAGCAGGCGGTGCTGGCACGAGATTGCATCCCATTACGCTGGCCATGAGCAAACAGCTGATGCCCATTTATAACAAACCGATGATTTACTATCCGCTCTCCACGCTGCTTTCTGCGGGGATTCGTGAGATTTTGATCATCTCCACTCCCACCGACCTGCCGCATTTCGAGCGATTGTTAGGCGATGGCAGCCGCATTGGATGCCGTTTCGAGTACAAGGTGCAGGAGGTGCCCAACGGGCTGGCACAGGCCTTCGTGCTGGGTCGCGAGTTCATCGGCAACGACAAGGTCTCGCTGGTGCTGGGCGATAACATCTTCTACGGCAGTGCGTTCGAGCATAATCTCTATAAAAATAACGACCCCGACGGTGGTATCGTTTTCGCCTATCACGTATCCGACCCCGAGCGTTACGGTGTGGTGGAGTTTGATGAAAACATGAATGCTGTCTCTATCGAGGAGAAGCCCAAGCAGCCCAAGTCCAACTATGCGGTGCCGGGACTCTACTTCTATGACAATTCCGTGGTGGAGGTGGCCGCCAACATCAAACCCAGCGCCCGTGGCGAATATGAAATTACGGATGTCAACAAATATTATCTTGAGCATAAAAAGCTGAAAGTCTGTAAAATAGATAGAGGTACCGCGTGGCTCGACACCGGAACTTTCCGCTCGCTGATTGAGGCTACCCAGTTTGTGCAAGTGGTGGAAGAACGCCAAGGACAGATGGTGGGATGCATTGAGGAGGTGGCCTACAGACAAGGCTTCATCGATGCCGAACAGTTGCGCACCATTGCGGAACCTTTACGAAAGAGCGGTTATGGAGAATATCTGCTCAAGCTGATTGCTGACAATTAAAATCTCTTTTATGAAAAGATATCAGGGCCCGTTTTTATGCCTGATTCTGCTATTTTTTGGCATAGTGAATGCTTATTCGCAGGGTCGGGAAGAGAAGGAGGCGGTGAATGCCATTTACCATTGGAAAACCACCTTTAATCCTTCGAAAGAGGAGTGGAAATTCTTGAATGACAATGCGGTAAAGCGGATGTATGTACGCTTTTTTGATGTGGATAATGATCCGGCAGAACCGGTGGCCACTACCATTTTCAAGCAGAATCTTCCCCAAGACATTGAAATCATTCCCACCACTTTTATCACGGTTCGTGGAGTAAGTGGTTGGAGGTGGTATAGTGATTCGATGCGGCAGGTAAGGTGTCAGGAGCTCGCCTATAAGATTGTGGGAAGGTTGTTGAAAATGGCCAAGGTACAGCAGGTTGAGGTCAAGGAGGTGCAGTTCGACTGCGACTGGACTTCGGTCAGCGAGGAGGATTTTTTCCAGCTTTGTTCTTTTGCTCGCGACACATTGCATCGGATGGGCATTGACCTCAGTGTGACCATCCGCTTGCACCAGCTGAATGTGCTCGACAAAGTGCCGGCCGACAGGGGAGTGCTGATGTTGTACAACACTTCCAACTTGAAAAACTATAGTGTAAGCAACTCCATTCTTTCATATAATGCTGTAAAACAATATCTTTCAAGAGTTCCCAAGGAGTGTGTTTTAGACTTGGATTTTGCTTACCCAACCTATTCGTGGGGTATCTGGTTCAATAGCTGGCAAGATTTTAATGGGATTTTGCACAAGGTGGACATCACCAATAGTGCGTTATACCAATGGAAGCAAGATGGCTGCTATGAGGTTTTGAAGGACCATAAAGTGGAGGGACGACAGTTGGAAAAAGGCGACATCATTCGCTGGGAGGTGAGTGAATATGAGGAGGTGATGAAGGTGAAGAATGCCATTGAATCATATCCTTCTCTGAAAGGAAGTCGCTATTCTGTTATACTTTATCACTTGGATTTCAACAATTTGTCAAATTTTAGTCAGGATGAAATTGAGAATATTTACCGCCATTAGTGGTCTGTTGTTTTGCCTACTATTTGCCCTTCCTGTGGCAGAGGCTTGTTGGTACCCAGGCTTTTCTACTCGTGAACTATGGCTGTACCGTATTTTTCCATACGACACCCCCATTGATTATAATGGGGATGAGACCCAGTCCAACTGTCAGTTGTGGCAGCAGCAAACCTCATCAGATATTCCTTTGGAGCATGTGAAGAGTGCGGTTTACCAATATTCATACCAGCAATGGAAATGGGTAGAGCATTATATTTCTGGGAAAAGTGACATTTTCACCACCGATACTGTGCGCAAATTGATGGATAACAATGCTTTCGTAAAATACATTGTGCTAAAAAATGACACAGAGGCACTCGATTTTTTGTTGTTGGCCAAGCGGGTGGAGGAAACGCGGGCAGCGATGCGCGACCCATGGTATTATTCGGCTGATTTTGATGAAGAGCATGCCACCTTGCGTGAGATTGTGGTGCAGTGTCAGCGTTATTCTTCATCACGATTTGCCACCCGTTATGCCTTGCAAGCCATGCGGACATTGTTTTCGTTGAAGCAGTTTGATGAGTGTGTGCGATATTGGGAAAGTGTGGAAAAGAAATTGTCGCAGGATGTGTTGTACGGCATGGCCGAGAACTATGCTGGTGGTGCTTACCTGAAGAAGGGAAATAAGGAAAGAGCTCTGTCTATCTTTTTGAAAAACAATGATATAGTATCCATACAAGCGATGGGGTACAATTATCAAAAGGCTTTTGAGTTATTGTTGGATAAAAATCCCAATTCCAGTTATTTCCCTGGTCGTCTCCAGGAAATGATTGACAGCTACGAATATCATACGTGGTATTTGGGTGCTTATGAAGATGGAGTATTGGGCGAAGACGACAAGTATGTGGTGCAGGCCAAGTGGTTGAACCAATTGGCGGTGAAGGCGGCAGATAACCCCAAGGTGAACGACCCGCTTTTGTGGGCTTATGTGGCAGCGTGTACATACGACTTTCTCGGACAGCGTGCTGAGGGACTGGCTGTTTTGCAAAAATATATTCATCGGCGAAGCAGCAATGAATTTCTCAATCAGTCGGCGGAAGTGCTTCGTATCTACTTACGTGCCAAAACTACCCGGTACGACCTCACTGCTCCGGAGACTTTTCTTGCTGACATGCAATGGCTGGAGAAGGAGATGAAAAAGGAGATTCAATCCAAACCCAAGGAGGGACGTTGGTATAGCTATTCTTTCTTTTTTGGAAACGCGTGGGAGCGCATTCTGTTGGAGTGCGCCGTTCCGAATGCACTCTCGGCTGGGGATACCATTTTAGCCATCAGCTATGCTAATGCCGCTGAAAATCACTTGATTAATGAGCGGCTGAATCAAGACGTACATCATCCTTTTATGAGTCCTATCAAGGATGTGGCTCCTTATCTGGCGGGACCTCGCACAGACGAACAATGGGCGGAGATGGTAGAAAAGAATATCCAGATACACTACAACTACCATGATTACAGCAACCAGATGTTCTGGATGATAGACTCGCTCCAGACCGGTACGATCATTCGATATTGGCAGGCGGTGCAATCTCCGCATACTCCTGCCGAGCGATATTGGACCCAATGCAGCTACCTTGATGCCGATTATTGGCAGGATATCATCGGCACCCACGCCCTGCGGGAACTGAACTACCCGCTGGCCGTGACGTATCTGTCGAAGGTTTCGTCTGACTATCAGTATCGTACGAATGTATATCGCGACAATTGTATGTGGCGCAATCCTTTCCACTACAATCCCAAATATAACCTTGAGCCTATTGACGACAATCGCGATTATAAGCTCACATTTGCCCAAGATATGGCAGAGTTAGAGCAAAAAATGAACCATTCTGCCGACCCGAATGTGCGCGCGAGAAGCATGATTCTCTATGCGTTAGGCATGAAAAACTCGATGAACTGGTGTTGGGCTTTAACTTACTACAGCAAAACCAGTTATGGATGGTTATGGATTGATGGGGAGGAGGACGAAAGGTACAAAGATTACTTTGATGCGTATGCCCCCGCTGAAGCGAAATACAGAACGCAGGTTTGGAATCAGGCCGACAGTTTGATACAAGCCGCATTTCCTCTTTTCACCGACCCCGAACAGGCCGCGATGGAATACAGCAAGCTGGCGATGGTATGGAAAGTGGCAGAGTTGTATCCCGATACCGAGACCGGCCGCTGGCTGTCGCGTCACTGCGACCAGTGGGAAGATTATGTGAAGGCGGCGAAAAGGAAGAAGTAAGAATGCCTTTTCAGTGCCCAATTAGATGAGTATCCTCGTCTGCTTCCGGTATTCGGCATAACCGGGTTTGTTCTTCAGCTGGCGCTTCTCCATCAGCGGGATGCTGATGCCGAGGAACAGGGCGGTCATGGCTATCGGTCCCCCAATAAATCCGTCGAACCCCTGCAGCGAGGCGTACATCACCCACATTCCCCACCAGAACAGAATCTCGCCGAAATAGTTGGGGTGGCGGCCGCGTTTCCAAAGTCCCACATTGCAATATTGCCCCGGATGGGCGGCACGGAAGTCATGAATCTGTTTGTCGGCAATGAGTTGGATCGTAGGGGCGGCAAGGCACACCAAGAAGCCCAACCCAGTGAGGAGGTTGGCGGAAAGACCTTGGTTGTACAGCAGGAGTGCAGGCAGCATGGCTAAAAACACCACCAATGTCGGCACCATATTCAGACCGAAGAAGTTGATAATGTGGAAGATGGCAGGATGCTTGCTGCGGTATTGGGTATAGCGCCAGTCCTCGTGGGCGATGCCTTTGAAGGTGATGGCCCAGTTGCGGGTGAGCCGCCAGCCCCAGTACCACGAGGCCACCAGTACGAGGATGACCGGCAGCGACCATGTGTGGGTGTAAAATGCCCACAGCAGGAATGCCACGGGCGGGAACACGCTCCAGTAGGGGTCGTAAACCGACACGTTTTCATACAACAGTCCGAACAGCCAAATGACGATGGTGGCGAGCACATCGGCGCAGAACAGTGCCCATAACGGCGGGACAGCGATGGCAGTGAGTCTGAAAAACAGAAAGATACCAGCGGCTATGCTAAGGAGATAGATGGCCGCAATCAGCGCGATGCTGCACGATTTGGAATAGGTTCGTTTCATATTGATGATGGTCAAAAGAGGGTGCAAAAGTAAACAATTTTTGATTAATTTTGCCGCATATAAAAAATGTGTCAAAATCAATCATATCAAATATGAAACATTTATACAAAATACTGTTATTCGTTTTGTTGTGTGGACTTTGTTGGGGTTCGCAGGCACAGGATTTGAAAATCATCTCGTTCAACATCCGCTACAATTCGTGGGAGAATATTGATGGTGAGAACGGCTGGCCGAACCGTAAGGGTGCTGTGGCGAAGATGATTCTTGAAGAGCGGCCTGCCGCCATCGGGTTGCAGGAGGCGTTGATTGACCAGTTGCAGTATCTCGACACGGTGCTGACGCACTACCGCCGCATCGGGGTGGGGCGCGACGACGGCAAGGAGGCCGGTGAGTTCATGGCCATCTACTACGACACCACCCGCCTCGAACTGCTCTCCCATCGCACCCGCTGGCTCAGCGAGACGCCCGATGTGCCAACCAAAGGCTGGGATGCCGCCTGCTACCGCACGGTCACCATCGCCCTTTTCCGTGACCGACGGAGCGGGCAAGAGTTCCAATACCTCAACACACACCTTGACCACGTGGGCCAAACTGCCCGCGCCGAAGGGGTGAAACTGATTGTTCGTTCGTTAAAAGAAAGTTCCATATCTGATCATATCCCCGTTATTGTGGGCGGCGATATGAACTCCACCATCGAGGACAAGATTTTCCAGAGTTTCTTCGATGTGAACTTGAAAGCCGCCCGCGAGTTGACGAAGCGCACCAGTCACGTGGACACCTACAACGCCTACGGCAAGGAACCGAGTGCCCTGATTGACCACTTTTTTGTCCGTAATGTGAAGGTGAAACAGTTTCGCACGCTTGACGGCAACTACGGCGTGCCCTACATCTCCGACCACTATCCGATAGAGATAGTGATTGGGCTGTAGCCTTTAATGACGTGAAAAACGCCATATTCACATCAAAAAATGATGGGAATATATTTTTATGGGCAGCCGTTGGCACATTCCGTTTTGTCTCACAAGATGTAAATCAAAATGGTATAAATTATCAATAATTATCTCAATATTAAATAATTACGAATCTATTTCAATAATAATTTGAAAATAACTTTTTCAGAAACTTTAACATGATTTAACAAAAAATCTTTGGTCGCTCCAAAAAATCGATATACCTTTGCAGATGGTAATCATTAAAATATTTTAGTTATGGAAAGTTTGAAAGAAAAATTGATAGAGCAAAATGTTCTAAAAACAATTACAGAACTTCAAAAAGAGGCAACTCAATTCCTTGCAAAAAAGTTAGTAATAAAAGGCGTAAACATTTTTCCTAAAGAAATAGAAGTGTATTATTATAAAGAAGGTGAATTTGAGGATTCTTCAGTTCATAGAAATGAGTTACAAAAGAATAATAAGAATCATTTTTATGTACATAGGTATGGTTTGACAAAAATGGATAAATTTAAAGGAGGCAATCGTGCTGGGGTTGATTTTGTTGTCAGTGAAAAAGAAAACACATATTATTCCTATTTGATTAGGAGTGCAGTGATTAACGATGGAAATCCTGTTGTTGGCCCCAACAAAGTTCTGAGAGCTATAAAGGAAGCATGCAATATTTCCTCTTTTACTGAATTGGAAACAAATGCTGTTGAATTAGTTGCTAATGAAATGCCAGATGTTGTTTTGTTTTCAGAAAGAATAAATCTTGGTGAAAATTCTGGAAATTTTAGAGATTGTGAATTGAGAGCCGTAGTATGTGATGATCTATTTATAGAAACCAAATATCCTGCTAAAGAAAAAATGATTATCAAATACCTACAGAATAAAGACAATCAACAAGCACAGCTTTTTGCAAAAGATAAATTAGGTTATATACCATCAATAATTCGTAATAAATGACCGCCCCCCTAACAGCCCCTTCCTCAACAACTAAACTACTGTATGATTCCGATTTGAAATCACAGGTCGCATCTAGTCGTGCCAAAGGCACGGGCCCTCAGTAACCCCACACGTCAGTGTGGGGTGGGCCTAACACAGAAGAAAATAGCGTGCCAGAGGTACGCGTTCTCATTGAATGAAGGATGGAAAGCGCGTGCCTTCCGCACGCTATAACAGGTGTGGTCTTACTCATACCCCACATTGCATGCGGGGTTACTGAAATTTGCTCCCTCCGGGAGCATGTCAGAGTGCTAAACAAATATTAGAACGGTCCTATTAAAAAAACACCAGTAATTCTCCCCAAAATAATGAAAAATAATCCTATGATCACCGACCCCCAAACCAACACCGTCTATTTCTCAAGCCGGTTGCCGAAGCAATGTCCGACGCTGAACGCCAAAATCACAGAAGTCTTGCAGAGCCACGGCGTCCCATACTTTTATCTTGCTGAAACCAATGATATTTGGTGCCGCGACTTCATGCCCATACAGATTGATGAAGAGCGTTTGGTATTTTATAAATACACTCCTGATTATCTGCAAGATACGGATTATCATAAACACCTTCAAACCGACCCCGAAAGGGTGTTTTTGTCGGAGGAAAACCACCTCAGCAGTATGCTCCCCTACCGCCAACCTATCAAACTTGTGCTCGACGGCGGCAACGTGGTGAAATGCGGCGATACCGTTGTGATGACGGACAAGGTTTTTGTGGAAAATAAGGACAAAACGCCTGCCGAAGTGGAGCGCATTCTGCGCGATGCGTTTCAGAGCGACATCCTGTTTCTGCCGTGGGAAAATGTAAAAGAAAATTACACCGGTCACAGCGACGGCATTGTGCACTACGCTGGCGATGGGAGAATCCTGCTGACCAACTACGATGATTTTTCAGTCGATTATTATAACCGATACCGAGAAATTCTGGACAGAAAGTTTGAAGTTATCACCTTGAAATACAAGGTAAAACGACATCGAGAGCGCAGTTGGTGCTACATCAATTTCCTGCAGGTGGGCAGACTGGTACTTGTGCCGCAGTTAGGTGCGGAAGAGGATGAACAGGCGCTGGAGCAAATCGCAAAAGCTCTGTCAGGCTGCGAAGTCATCGGTATTCCTGCGTTGGAGGCCGTCAGAAGAGGCGGTGCGCTCAACTGCATTTCGTGGAATATCAAAATGTGAAAAGGGGAAGAGTTTACTGCTCCATCTCCGGATTCGGCACCGACAGCGGCAGGCCTTCCTGCGAGAGGTAGAACATGTAGAGGATGGCGGGCTGGGTGCCTCGGTTCTCGCCGTGGTGGATGGTGCCGACCATCTCAACGACGGCCTCACCCGCACGGACGACCTTTTCCGTTCCGTCCTTGTCGATGATGGTGAGTTCGCCTTGCACCAACACGCCGTAGTTCATCACGGGATGGTGGTGCCAGCCCAATTTCTGTCCGGCGGGGAAGACGTATTTCCGGACCACCAGTTCGGGGCGGCCTTGCAGATAGTCGGGGAGTTGCGCACCGTCCCAGCTCTGCGTGGTGCGGATAAGTTCGGTGGTTTCGACTTGTGCTGTGGTTTCCATAGTATTTGAGGTTAGTGGTTTATATCCAATCAAAATCTTCCCCTGCTCCCACCTCAAAGTGATACTTAGCGATGCCGAGGTCGAGATGTGCGTAGCCGATCAGGGAAAATTTGGCTACGGCCTCCACGCAGTGATCATCGTACAAGAAGAACTTGAACTTCTGTTGGTTGACGGCCGTGGGGGCGAGCAAGGCGGCCTCTACCCCGCGCACAAACCAGTCGGGAAAACTGCGGGTTGTAGACCTGTCCTCGGCCACATCCGCGATGGTTTTATTCTGCGGATGCTGAACCCCGTCGTTGGCCCCGTAGCCGAAGGAGATGACGCACTTCAGTTCCTCGTCAGCCCCAATCCGGAACAGCGACATATCCTTCTTGTAGGATGCGCCCACCCAGCAGGTGCGGAGGTCCAGCATCTGCAAGGCCAGCACGAGACGTTCGCCCCAGTAGCCCGCAGCCACGCTGCCTTGCCGGCCCTTGGGCGCCACCACGGCGATGTAGTTGTTCACATTGCGGAATCTGCCGTATTTGGCAATCAGCGACGAGAACGCTTTCGGCTCATTAGCAATCAGTTGGATATGCACGCCGCCCTCGCGGTTGCAGCGGTCGATACACTCCTGTATCGCTTCGATTTTCTCCGCCTCGATGGGATTGTCTAAATACTGCCGCACGCTGTGGCGGGCAATGATGGCTTCGGATTCGGTCATAATTTGAGATATTTGGTTCAATTAAATACGCCATAACGTAGATGCAAAGGTCACGAGAGCCCTTTCTTTAGGAACTTTGCAAGCGGAACGTGAAGAATGCCCTCGTATTTGCTGGAATCCATGAATGGGGTCATTGAAATCACATATTTTGGATAATTGTCATTGATTTTTTTGAGATTTCCGAATTCACGCTCAAAAGTTGACTCTTCGGTGATAAGGTACGAGGCCTGAACGTAAATGGTGTCGTCGCCTTTCGTTCCAACGAAGTCGATCTCTGTGGCATACATCTGCCCGACGGTTACCTTGTATCCTAAGCGGATGAGGTGCTGATAGACCAGATTCTCCACAATCTTCTCAATGTCATTGGCCCGCCGCCCGCCAACAATGAAATTACGCAACCCCACATCACCGAAATAATACTTGTCGTTGCTCTCCAGTAACTTCTTCCCGTGCAGATTGTATCGGGTGACATTATGTACAAGGAAAGCCTCGGTGGTCGCCTTCAAATATTTCAGGATGAGGTTTTTTGAAACCTCATTTTGGTTTGAAGTCATGTGGTTTTGGATGTTGGTGGCCGACAGCGGCTTTCCGATATTGTCGCCGACATATTTGATCAGATTCTCCAAAAATGGCACATTACGCACCTTTTTGCGACGAACAATATCCTTCACCAGGATGGTGTTGTAAACACCTTGGAGATACTGCCTGATGACCTCAGGATCGTCCAACCCCATGGGACGAAGGCCAGGAAGTCCGCCATAGTTGATATATTTTCGAAGAGTCTCGTCATTGTCTTCCAACTGATGGAAAACCAGGAACTCCTCATAGCTGAGACCTTGGATGAAAATCTCGACATACCTGCCTGAAAGCAGCGTAGCCAAGTCGCTTGAAAGCGTATCCGAATTGCTGCCTGTGACGATGATGTCAATTTCAGGACTATCGTAATAATTCCGGAGCCCCCGTTCAAATTCCTCGATTTCTTGAACCTCATCAATAAGGATATAAGTGTGCTTTTGGGGCACCCTTTGCTCATCAATATAAGCCACCAAATCCTTGTAGTTTGCAATGAAATCGAAAGCGGCTTTTTCCTTGTCAATATAGATGACGTTGGCATCTTCAGTCTGTTTCCGCTGGACGAGTTCCCTCATGACATAACTTTTTCCAACGCGACGCTGACCCGTCAGCACGATTAGGATGCATTTCCCGAGAAACTTTTCTACTTTGGAGTAATAATTGGGCCTTGAAACCAGTTCCATATCGCAATAATTTTTCCGTGCAAAAATAGTAAAATTTTGTTGACTACAATGAACAAAATTAAAAATATTTAAAATTTGTTCATTACAATGAACAATATTCAACCACTTCAAAGCTCTAATCCCCTACACCCTTCAATATGACGAGAAGTGTGCCGAGAAGACCCTTACCGTTCCGTCCCGAACAGAAACCGGCGGAAGAGGGTCTCGGCGGCTTCGGAGCCGAGCATCTGGCGGATGGTGTTGATGGCGGGGCCGCCGTTGCTGATGAGACCTTCGACGTATTCGCGGTTGCGGGCGGTCTTGGCAACGGGGTCTATCGTGCAGGCGGTAGCGAAGAGGTCGGTGTATGCGGTGGTCATCTCTGTGGCCAACGACGATAGTCTGGAGGCCGGTCCCACCTTGCAGGTACTGGGCGAAAGTCTCAGCGTGTCGTACCAGTTGGGCTTCATGCTCTTCTCCTTCAGGTCACGATACGACTTTTTTACCGACTGTAGGGGAGAGAGATCGATAGGCTCCAATTGGGTATCGTAAAGCTCAACCAGCAAGGTACGCTTACCGATGGCGTTAATGAGGTCATACGAGAATAGCGGTAAATCTTTCGTGTAGGGCGTGCAGATAATGGTTTCCATCTTCATCAAACCCAAGAAAGCCCGCATCGTAAGATGCGATACACAGGCGCAGCCAGCCCAGTCGAAGGACTGCAACTGAAATTTCATCCCCTTGCCAGAGAAGGTCTGCCACGGAGTTACATCTTTTGCGATGAGGGTGCCCCTGTCGGAAAAAAGATTAAGCACGGAGCCATTCATAACGTGCGACGGAATAGATGGGTAAAAAGGGTATCAATATGGGAGTCTTCTTGGCGTAGGCCTGATATTCAGGGTCGTTGCCGTAAATTTCGGTTTGCCGTAGTTCAAGACGGCGGGCACCGCTGAACATGACATAGACGATGCCGAGGTAGCCGATGCCCACAATTATCCACTGCCACCACACGAGGCCGGCACCGATGGCGCTGAGCAGCGCGCCCGTCCAGATGACCACCTCGCCGAGGTAGTTGGGACAACGCACCATGCGGTAGAGGCCTGTATCGACAAAGCGTTTGGGATTGCGCTTCTTGGCAGCGGACTTTTGCGCATCGCTGATGGCTTCGAGTCCAATGCCGCACAGCATCACGGCGGCGCCAATCCACGCCCAGAGTTCAGAGCCCTGCGAGCCATTGGCCAGCCGGAATGCCACGGGACTCACCTGTGCCACATAAAGGATTGCACAGAAGAGCCATACGGTGATGACCACGCCGACAGGCTTTTTCTTCTGCAACGACGGGTCGTACAATATCTTGCGGTAGGCGGCAGCTTTGCGCTCGCGCACAAAGAGGTAGGTGCCCAACCTTATGCCAAAGATGAACAGCATGACAAGAAGCGCCACGGTGGAGAGAGTGAGGTCGGCGTGGTACATCACGCCCATCGTCACCGCCAGTGCCGCCACGCCGTAGCCGTAGCCGAGACTGAAAAAATAGATGAAATACTTCCAGCCCACAGCCGACACCGCGAGCGAAACCACTAAAAGAATCAGCAAATCAATCATAATGTTTTGGTTAAGAATTGGATTGCAAAGATACGCATTATTTTGGAATACAGGAAAAACAAAAAAAGCCGCAGAAGGTCCCGAAAATCCTCGCGGCGCTTCAATATTCAAACAGGTTAATTATCCTCCTCGCCACTTCCTCAGGATGGTCAACCAACAGTTGGCCGTGGTTCATGCCGTCGAAGACTTGGATGTGCACCTCGGGACAAAGCGTGAGCAGGTGTTTCGCTTGGGGCTTGGCTGCAAAGGCTTCCTTTGTGCCGTACCAGAAATGAATGTCTTTCCCTGAAATATGCTCTAATTTGTTGGTATAAACAGATTTATAACCATCCAAAACGGCCTGTCTGCCACCGTAAGGATAAGTCTTTTTACACTCGTCTAACAGCACGTCAAAATAATGGGAATGGAACACCCATCGCCAAAACTTCGTCCAACGGTAACAGGTCCACACGTTGAATGCCTGATAGTGGCGCAGCGGTCCGACCAACCAGCGCGGCAAGGGCAACAATGGTGCCGCATCAAGGATGGCGTGGTCAATGGTGATCTCCTCGCGCTCCAACACACGCGACAATATCTTTCCGCCCAACGACAGTCCGTAGGCGCAATCCAAGCGGCCGTCATGGTGCTGCTGCACGTATGCAATCACTTGTACAGCTTGGTCATCAACGGAGGTGAAGCGTGTTGGTTTGCCCAAAGTGAAACCGTCCACTTCCACCGCGATGATGCGGAAATGCTCTTCCAACAATCGCACGAGGGGCAGAAATATCTCGTAGGATACCCCCAGTCCGGGAATGAGCAGCAATGTCGGGGCTTTTTCTTTACCGAAAGTAATCCAATTCATAATGGTTGCAAAAGTACATTATTTTCCGCTATGCAAAAAACGACCGCCGCCGCAGAAGGTCACGTAAACCCTTGCGGCGGTCAGTTCCGTTTTCCCCCGCGTGCCAGAGGCACGATATTTTAGTAACCCCACATCAGCGTAACGAAGTGGAGCCTTTAGTTTTGCAGTTTCTTTTTATTGTATCTGAAAAGGCAGATAGAACGTATGAAAAAAACTGTAAATCAATGTCTAACAAGTTAACCAAGAACGGAGGGTGAACTATGAAGTGAGTTAGATATGCTCTATTCTGCGCATTAGTCCCTCCGTCCTTTAGGTTGTCAGATCCAACTATAATGCAAGACTTCGTAGGTCAAGTTAAAGGCTTTAGATTGACAACCAGATGGTTAACAAAAAGCGTGCAAAAATATGAAAAATATCATTATCGGAGCAGATGTCTCCAAACGCACGATCGACTGCGTGCTTCACGATGCCGACAAAAAGAAGATGTTCGGAGTAAACCACCTCAAAATCACCAACGACCGACAAGGGGCCGATGAGTTAATGAAATGGCTTAAACA